>JBOFWL010000117.1:0-194147 GCA_051653605.1 Brevinema sp. | reverse complement strand
CTCATTCTACAAAAAGAAAGGCGACTCCCATGGATGGGAGAAGTGTCGCGAGAGCACAAGGAGGTGCGGAGCGACTAATAAGATATCGGTATTATCTTATTAAGGGGGTGATGAAGAATACAGGGTATGAGGGCAAATCACCTAGACAATTACCGGCAAAAGAGATAGAAGACTTTGTGTTAAACAAGTTATCAGAAATAATAGAAGATGAGAGGTATGATGAGTATCTGCTAAATAGTCAATTTATAGTGCAAAAAAGGATTGTTAAAGAGCTTCAAAATCCTCGAGAGATTCTATTAACTATCATTGATAGAGTTAGAATTACGAATAAGAATATTTCTATCCATATTAAACGGGAAAGATTAGGCATTAATGAAGGTAGAGTAGATGTATTTGAATACCCCTATATATTTCAGAATAGAAGTTCTGCGAAGACCATAGTGCTTAAGGGTAGGCTGTCTGTGGCAAACAATGAAGTTTTGAAGAAAGCGGTAGTACAAAGCTTTGAATTATTCAAAAAACTGGAAGCAGGCAATTATAGAAGTATGTCTGCGTTTGCAAGGGATGAGAAGATGGATCCAAGTTATTTGAATAAAATAATGACCCTAAGGTTTCTGGCGGGGGATATACTAGATACTATTTTAAAAGATCAAGTGCTAGCTACATGGACAATCCGAAAATTATGGGAGGCAGCACGAGAGCCGGAGTGGGAAGACCAGAGAAGGATATTATATGGACACGCTAAAAGTGAAAAGGAGAACATTTTGGTAGGAAATGAAAATGAGAGCTAAAAGCAGGAAAATTACTTCTCTAAAGACCAGAGATAGTAGTTTGAACCCCGTAATATCGGGTGCGCAAAATAAAAGTGCCTTGAAAGAGAATTTCAAAGCACTTTGCTATTATATTCAAAAGGAATCGAACAATTGTTCCAGAAGTCTTTCCAGTATAGCTTACGCTATAAGTATGGCTCTAATATGAAATTAAGTCAAGTTAATTTGGGTAGATAGTTGTAATAAAGGTTAATAGTATGGACATGGTGTATTAGGAAAGGAGAACAACAGAGAATTCCTTTATAATTTGAGTTATAAAAATATCTTACATGCCTATTTAGAAGTACTCTCTCCTTTCTTTCCTCAGAATATAGAGAAGAGAAATTGTATAACATAAAAATGAGTTGACAATCTGTAATTTTATTCTATAATCTAGTCAGAGGTATTTTATTATGAGTACTTATACGATAATTGGCACTTGGCGAATGTCTTATGAGGGTATTGTAGAAGGAAGTAAGCTTCTTACTGCGGGCGGAACAGCTTCAGATGCAGTTGAGCTTGCTATAAAAATTACTGAAAACGAACCCCTATATAAATCTGTAGGTTTTGGTGGTTTACCCAACTATGATGGCCTTCTCCAACTGGATGCAGCTTGGATGTGTGGAGACACTCTTGCTGTGGGCTGTGCTACAGCTGTTCAAGATATTGCTAACCCTATCAGTTTGGCGCGACGCCTTTCTAAAGAACGCTTTAATTGCTTTCTTACAGGAGATGGGGCAGAAGCCTTTGCAAGCAGAGAAGGTCTTGAGAAAAAAAATATGCTTACCGAACGAGCTCTCAAAACTTGGCAAAACCGCCTGAAAGAAGTTATGGAAAATGAAATATCTCCGTATGATGGGCATGATACAGTAGGGATTGCCGCTCTAGACATACACGGCTCTATTGCGGTGGGAGTATCTACTAGTGGCCTCTTTATGAAGCGTCATGGCCGAGTGGGGGATTCAGCCCTTCCTGGGTGTGGATTCTACGCTGATAGTTCTTTTGGGGCTGCAGCAGCAACAGGCTTGGGAGAGGATCTTATGAAACGTCCCCTTAGCTATGAGATTGTAGCAGCCTTGCAACGGGGTAGAAATATCTCTAATTGTATGGATGAAGCTTTATTTTCTTTTGAAGATTACCTAAGACAAAAATATGGTAAAGCTGGTGCAATGTCCTTAGTGGGTATTGACAGCAAGGGTGGTTGGAATATTACTACAAACTGTGAGTTTTCTTTTGCGGTGGCAAGCTCTTCTCTCAGCCCAACAGTATTTATTGCTAACAAAGAAAACCAACAGACAGTGTATGCTCCTGCTTCCCAAGAGTGGATGGATGCCTATGCTACAAGAATTCGTAAACCAATACCTTAAAGGAGTATATCAATGGGTCAAAAATCTTTTATGGATAAGGCTATGGAGGCCGCTGCAAAAATCGCAGGGCAACGCCACGTTATGGCTATCAGGGATGGATTTATCGCCTTTATGCCATTCCTTATCATTGGATCACTTTTTATAATCATTCAGGATTTTCCCCTTCCGGGTTACTATGAATGGACAAAAGCTGTTTTTGGAGATGGCTTTTATCAATTTATTATTCTTCCTAAGCGCTTTACCTACGATATCATGTCACTTTTTGTAGTCATGTTTATTGCAAACCGCTTAGCACAGTCTTTGAAAGTGGATGGATTTTATTCTTCCATCATCAGTCTCATGTCATTTATGATGATTACCCCCATGACTACTTCTGTTAGTGACGTGGCTGGTAATGTTATCGAAGTTGGTCGAGTTATTACTATCGGTGGATGGTACGGAAGTAATGGCCTCTTTGTTGCCATTCTGACAGCCCTTGCTATTACCGAACTCTATGCATTTTTTATCAACAAAAAAATTGTTATTACCATGCCTGCAGGAGTTCCTCCGGCGGTAGCTAGAGCTTTCTCTGCACTAATCCCTGGATTTCTTATCCTCTCCCTTATGCTTGCTGTAAGAGGGCTTTTCTTAATGACACCTTTTGGCAATATCCACGAAATGATCTTCCGCTTTGTTTCGGCTCCTCTTTCATTGATGGTTGCTAACAACCTTTTGGGTGCTATTGGGACGGTTATTGCTATTGATGTTCTTTGGCTTTTTGGGCTCAATGGGGGAACGATTGTTAATGGAATTATGCGTCCGCTTTGGATTCCTCTTCAAGATGCAAATCTCCAATCTATCCAAAATGGTCAACTTCCTACCAATATTATTACTGAACAATTTTTTGATATGATTTGGATTGGAGGGGCTGGTGCTACATTTGCCGTTGCAGTTATTCTGGCTCTAAGAGCACGTTCTAGCCAATACAAGGATATTGGTCGCCTTAGTGTATTGCCTGGCCTTTTTAACATCAACGAACCCATCATGTTTGGGATTCCTATTGTGCTCAACCCTTTCACATTTATCCCTCTTATTCTTGGGCCTGTTGCCATCTGTATTCTTAACTATTTCCTTATGGCTTCTGGATTGGTTGCTAAACCTACAGGGGTCATTGTTCCTTGGCCTACGCCGCCTATCCTTCAAGGCTTTCTGGTGACTGGACATTTTAGCGGTGCTCTTATGCAACTTTTAGATATGATAGTTGTAGGGCTTATATGGATGCCGTTTATAAATGTACTTGATAAACGGAAAGTTGAAGAAGAAAATTCAATGTCAAATAAGGAGTAGTAGATATGCATATTACATTAGCTTGTTTTGCTGGAATGAGTACGAGCCTATTTGTAACAAGAATAGAGGAAACCGTGAAAGAAAAAGGAATGGATTGGACAGTAGAGGCACTCCCAGCCTCTTCAGAGCCCTCATCCTTTGCCTCGGCTAACGTTATCTTGATTGCCCCACAGGCTCGCTATATGCTTGATGAGTTTAAAGAAAATTATCCTGATAAAAAAATCAAACTTATTCCTATGGATGTCTATGGTACTATGAATGTTGAAAAACTTATAACACTTATTAATGAGGACTAGATCACTTATAATATATAAGTCTTTAAGTTAATCTATTATAAACGTCTCCCCCTAAAAAGGAGGCGTTTATGATTTTAAAGCTAAATTCGACAGATCAATTATCCTCTTGCAAGGAATTATAGATGATGTCCTAACGTATAACTAACTATTATCGTAGTGAAAATAGCTTCTTCCGCATAAATAAAAACCTACTCTTGATAAATTATGATATGGACATGGGGTATTAGAAAAGGAGAACATTTGTTGAAAAAGCTGTAGAGAGTGAAATAGAGAGTAAATTTAGGTCAATAGAGAATATTGAGAATAGGCTGTAAGTGATTATTTTATCGGGAGATATGAAAAGAAAAAGTCCTTAAATCATTGTATGTTAACGATTTAAGGACTTTCGATTTACCCCCTAGGAGAATCGAACTCCTGTTCCAAGGATGAAAACCTTGTGTCCTAACCACTAGACGAAGGGGGCATCAACTTGATATTATTATATCATATAAAATATCGTTTTGTCAATAGATTTTTTATTTTATTTTTATTTTTTTAATAACCACCATACTCATTATACCCATCAGATTCATAAGCATCATACTCAGATGTAGGAGCTGGTGCTGGGGTTGGAGTATTTGTGATATTTGTAACAGTAATGGGAGCTGGACGAGGAACATTTGGTCTAGGTATAGAAGATGATCGCTGTCGTGTTGAAAATTTTGCTTGAATGGTGGCATATTGAGATGCTAAGTATGCTGTCATTTGATCATCTCCCCTTGCATAGGCGGATTCTAAGGGGGACCGCCCTTTAATATCTGTGGTAGCGATATTGGCCTCGCCTCGTTCTACAAGATACTTAACAAATCCGACATTACCATTCAGCACAGCAATATGAAGAGGAGTTAATCCTTCTCTATTTTCAATATCAGTAGGAGCTCCTAGATTTAGTAATTGTGCTGCAGCTTGTAGGTTTCCAGCCTGTGCTGCAATATGAAGAGGGGTTATGCCATCTTTATCTGCAGCATTTGGGACCGCTCCCGAATCTAAAAGAGCAATAAAAATATCAGGATTATTCAATTGTCGAGCAGCTTCATGTAGAGGAGTTCTACCAGATGCAGCTCTTGTATTTGGGCTAATTCCTTGTTGAAGAAAAAAGGCTACAGCAGGAGTATTGCCTAGCATAGTTGCCTCAAATAAAGGTGTCCAGCCATTTTTATTTTTCTCTAATACACCGGCTCCATATTGTATTAAAAGCCTTAACATATTAACAGAGGCTCGGCCTGCTGCAATATGAAGAGCCGTTCCTCCAAAATTATCTTTAGAATTAACAGAGACACCTTGACTTAATAGATACTGAGCTGCAGGAATATTATCATAAAATGCGGCTATATGAAGTGCGTTTTGACCTTTTGAATCTGGCGTTTTGGGGTTTAGCCCTCTTTGAATCAGATCTATCGTTCCTTGTGATCCAGGGCGAAAAAGAGCTTCGTGCCACGGTGTATTTGTAAGAGGGCGCCCAGAAGATGCTTTATGTTGTCCATTATACAGCTCAAATAAAGAGGGAACATTAGGAAGCCCCTTCACCTTACTTGAGACAGCCGAAGATAGAACTCCAATATTTTGTCCTTGATAGGCTGCAGCTAATATTTTTAGCATATCAGATTGCCCCAGCATACTAGATAGCCATAAGGGAGTTTGACCGGCACTATCTTGAATCCCTACTATAGCATTGGCCCTTAATAAAAGCTCTGTTGCAACGAGATTTGTTCGTAGAACAGCAATATGAAGAGGGGTTTGCTGAAGTCGATTTTGTTTGTTGATATCAGCGCCTTGATTAATTAAGTATTCGAGAATGCTAGCGTTTTGAGGCAGATAGGCCGCTAAATGGAGGAGACTACTGCCATCCCCGTAAGAAGAGTTAACATCAGCTATTCGACGCTCAATAAACATTCGAACATCATCTAAACGCCCATGATAAACAGCTGCAAAGATATCTCTAGATAGAGGAAACGTTGTATAAACATTATGAATAGTTGTATTTTGAATATTTAATGTTGTCTGATTACTTAGTTCAAGGATAGGGGGTTCAGAAATATCTCCTATAGCATCATTAGTAATATAATTTGTAATCTCAATAACTTGATCAACATATACGGGTTGCTCGATAGTTACAACATTAATAGGAGATGATTGATCGATTGGAAAACTTTGGTTTGGAAATGCTCTTGGGACAGATAAAGAATTTTGAGGACTTGGAGAACTGTCTATTATTGGAGGAATATCATCTGGTAGGAGACCTGTAGGAGTTTGTCTACGAGACTGAGATGGAGGAATACTTAAATCTGGTGTAGCAATAAGTTCTTCATATGTTTGAGAATGAATAATTATTGGCAAAACAACATATATCAGACCAAGAACCTTCTTCATTGGATCCCTCTCTTAAAGATAGTATTTATAGCATTATAAAACTGAAAAAGAAAATAATCAAAAAAAATACTCCTCTGAAATTTCAGAGGAGTATTTTAGAGATGTAAAAGTTTATCTACCTTTTTTCCAGACTTCAGCAAAAGAAACTGTGGAAGTAGCTTTAAATGTAAATTTTTTAATAACATGGGCTACTGCTTTTTCACGGATAGCTTCTAGTTGGATAGAGTGTTTATCCTGGGCACTAAGGCGTTTTTGAAAATCAGCCATGCTCATATTTTCTTGCTGAGCATATCGGTAAAGGTAGTAATCGAGTTCAGGCCCTTCTAGAGAAATATTTTCTTGTTGAGCAACATCATCCAACCAAAATACAAAAGCAATCCCATTTCGAGATTCTATAGGTAAGTTAGAAAACTTGCTAATAACGTCTTTATTTTGATCTAGATCAGAAAGATTTACTTCAGCACGGATAATATCATTTTCAGCTGTCTTGACAGCTAAATCGCGTAAATTATTTAACCATAAACCTTTAGGGACTTCTAGAGATACCTTTGAGCCAATTTCTTTTGCTAGGGCATCAGTTTTACGGCTATTATTAATCTGGTCTGCCATATTTTCTAACTGTGATTTTGTGGCATTAAAATATTCTTCTTTTGTTTTAAAAGGAGTTTTTCCTTCAATATCAGAATCACTAATTTTATCCCATTTTTTAGCACGCGAAACTTCTTTAATTTCAATTTGCAAGGGAGATGTGGCGCGTCCTAAAAATTCTGGTAAATATCCACCTAGATCATCGAACTCTAAAGAAACTTTATCTCCAGCTTTCTTGCCGATAAGTTGAGATAATTTAGAAGAATCAAAAGCTGCTTCTGGTTTTTCTCCAGTATAATCTTTATTAAGGATAGTAATTTGAACTATATCACCATCTTCAACACTTGAAGAAACAGTTTCGATTAAGCCTGCTTGCTTACAGGCAATTGTTTGCACAAAAGAATCCTCAAGAACACATTCTTCATAATTGAATGTTGTTTTTGAAAAATCGGGAGCATTTTTGAGAGTAGGAGCTTCTTCAAAGACTATAGCAAATGTAAATTCTCGATCGCGAGAAAGCCCACTCATTGGATTAAATCTAGGTGTGCCAAAGAGTTTTATTCCTTTTTCTTCGATAACTTTCATTGCATCATTAGTGAAAATTCTCTCTGCAATTTGAGATAATTCTGGGAGATTTTGCTTTTCGATCATATCGATTGGCACTTTTCCCTTTCGGAATCCAGGCATTTGGTAGTTTTTCTGAATTTCTTCCGCAGCACGATGGAAGACGGCATTTACTTCATCAACGCTTGCACGCACAAAGAGTTGGCGTAAAGCATCGGGGTAAGTTTTCAAGTGGCTTGTCATGAACAGCTCCTGTATTTATAGATCTTCTGCTAAAATTTTTTTTATGAGAACCGAGTCCGCATCTGGAGCTCGGAATTCGAGAATCAAGGTTTGCTCTTTACGAGTATTTTGTAGAATTTCTAGCTCTACAAGTAAGGTAGGGGGATCTTGTTTATCGGCGTAAAGGAAATACTCCGCTTCCCCCTCTGGGATATCAATTTTTTTATTACCAGAACTTTGATATTTTTGTTCTAAAAGCTTTCTTAAGCCAAGGACGAATAACTCTTTTTGCAACGGGAAATTCCATATATAACGAAGAGATACAAGCCTACCCGCTCTAAAAGAGTATATGATATCTGCAGCTTCCCCTAAGATGGAGCCACTATAGCTAAGTCGATTTGGCGAGTTATTGTTTTTACGGGTGAATTCTCCTAATTTGTTCTCAGCATTGAGAATAGCAGCATATCGTTCTCCCATAACAAAGCCTCTCACGCTGACATCTTGTGATAGAACTCGACCATATAGATTGTTTAGAGACAAAACACCTGCAAATAAAACGGAAAATAGAACACTGTTATTAAACATCATAGGTCTCATTATAGAAATTACATCAAATTTTGTCAAGAGAAACAAGCTTTTCCATTGATTTTTTTAATAATATCCTTTAGAATGTACGACGAGTTTGAATCGGGAGGATTTATGTCTACTCATATTTTATGGCTTGTACAGCTTTGTACTATTTATGTGTCTATTTTATTATGTTATAAGTTTTGGCGTCGAGAAGGGTTGCTATTTTGGTCGGTCGTGGCTGTGATTTTAGCAAATATACAAGTCGTTAAATTAATTTCTCTTTTTGGGATGGATGCAACATTAGGAAACACGCTATATGTTTCTTCCTTTTTCGCTACAGATGCTCTCAGCGAATTCTACGGTAAAAAAGAAGCCCGTAAGGCTATGCATCTTTCGTTATTAGCAGCAGTTCTTTTTCTAGTTTTTGGTAAATTTGCAGCATTTTTCCCTCCATCTCCAGTAGATATGACAGGGCATGAAGCTCTAGTAGGCTTGTTTTCATTTGCCCCTAGAGTTATTTTAGCATCTTTTGTTTGTTTTTGGCTATCACAGACAGCAGATATTCATTATTTTCATAAATATACTCAACAAAACCGCCCTTTGTGGTTTAAAAATCTACTCAGTACATCTATAAGCCAACTTATTGACTCATTTTTATTTGTTTTTATTGCCTTTTTAGGGGTTTTCGAAGGAACATTGCTTGATCAATTACCTATTATTATGCAGATTGGGCTTTCAACATATCTTATCAAAATGATAGTTAATGTTCTTGATATTCCCTTCTTGTATTTATTACGGTCAATGCACCAACGAATGGAGACAGAATGAACCTTTTAGAAGGCTTAAATCCAGAACAACAAGAGGCCGTTCTTTATGATGAAGGGTCTTTGCTTGTTCTTGCTGGTGCTGGATCGGGTAAAACAAGAGTAATTACGCGTAGATTTTCTCACCTAGTGCATAAACATAATTTATCTTTACACAATATTTTGTGTGTAACCTTTACTAACAAAGCTGCTGGAGAAATGAAAGAACGTATCTCTGAATTACTGGGTATGGATACGAGAACAGCATGGGTACGTACTTTTCACTCAATGTGTGTAAGAATACTTCGACGGGATGCCGAACACATTGGGTATAATAAAGATTTTACTATATATGATACCCAAGATACTAAAAATACTGTCAAAAAAATCATGGAAAGAATGGGTATAAATCCCAAAGAATTCAATGAAAAAGCAGTGCTTCGAGCTATTGGATCGGCTAAGGAAGATTTTCTCACTCCACAAGATTATAAAAATAAAGCTCGAGACCATTTTGAAGATACTGTTTCAGAGATTTTTACAGAGTATCAAAAAATTCTTCATGCTAACCAAGCTATGGATTTTAGTGACCTCATTAATAATACAATACGTCTCTTAGAAGAAGCCCCTGATGTGCGAGCAAGATACCAAAACATGTGGGCTTACATCATGGCGGATGAGTTTCAAGATACGAATACACCTCAATTTCGTCTATTAGACCTCCTCAGCAGAGAACGTACAAATGTTTGTGTTGTAGGCGATGATGATCAATCTATTTATGGCTGGAGAGGAGCAAAGGTTGAAAATATTCACCGATTTAAAGATCTCTTTAATGCCCATATCGTACGTCTAGAGCGAAATTATCGATCCTGTGGAAATATTCTGTCTGCAGCAAATGGTATTGTACAAAGTATTCAAGGGCGAATGCCTAAAACACTACGAGCTGAAAGAGAGCAAGGGGATAAAATTATTACAGCAGCATTGGGAGATGACAGACTTCAAGCTGCATTTGTTTTTGAAGAAATGAAAAAACTTTTTGCTAATAATAACTATAAAGATTTTGCTGTACTTTATCGCACAAATGCTCAAAGTAGACTTCTTGAAGAAATACTCATTCGACATAACATCCCTTTTCGGATTTTTGGTGGTCAAAAATTCTATGATAGAGCTGAAATTAAAGATATTTTGTGCTATTTACGTCTTATTGTAAATCCTTTTGATAGTGCAGCTTTTGATAGAATTGCCAATGTTCCCAAACGGAAGGTCGGAGATAAAAGTAAAGAAAGTGTCATAACATATGCAACGACTAACTCTATGAACTATATCCAAGTTTCAATGTTGGCGGATCAAATACCAGGGTTATCTGCATTTGCCGCACAAAGCCTTAAGAAATTAGGATCATTATTAGATGAACTTCATAATAAAGGGGCAAATATTGCTCCTATTGATGTTGTAAAAGAGGTGTTATCAGGGGTTTCTTACCAAGCGTATCTTATTGATGAGTATGGAAAAGAAGAGAGTGAATCTCGCTTAGAAAATATATCAGAACTCATGAACTCTATTAGAACATTTGAAGAGTTGAATCCCGATGCAGGTATTGCCGACTTCCTCCATGAGGCAAGCCTTCTTTCTGGAGGAGAGGAAGACTCGGAGTCATCAGATAACTACGTTTCTCTCATGAGTATTCATAGTGCTAAAGGCTTAGAATTTCCAACAGTATTTGTGATTGGCTTAGCAGAAGGGTTATTCCCACTTGGGGGAGCATCAACCCCAGAAGAACTCAACGAAGAAAAAAGGCTATTCTATGTTGCTGTAACCCGTGCGATGAATAAACTCTATCTTAGTTATGAAAAAAGAGCTCAACGCTATGGAGAATGGCGCCCTTGTGAAGCATCTCATTTTCTAGCGATGATACCCCCAAGTATTGTAGACGAACGAAAATCAGAGCCTTCAACTTTTAATGCGCAGGAACGCTTTTCATTTCAAAAAAGTAGAGGGGGAGCGAGTGGCTATCGATCTCCATCAAAATCGAGTTCTCGTCCTCCAGTTGTAAAAAGGATGACAGTTGAAGACTTGGCTCCAGCCGAGAAAAAATCTTTTAACACCATCCCCGTCAAAAATATTGCAGATCTCACAGAAGGAACCAGAGTTACTCATCAGATTTTTGGAGAAGGTGAGGTTGAATATAACTCCTCAGCTATGGTGAGAGTCCGCTTTAAACAATACGGCTCACAAGTATTAATGGGGAATGTTCTTTCCAGTATTAAAAAGATTGTTGATTAGGAGGCTCCATGAGCACGGTGCAAATCAAACGTAAATTAATGGTAGGCTCTGCTTTTTACTCTATAGGAAATATGGGGGGGGCAGGACTGAACATGTTATATCAGTTTGTGATAATTGTATTTTTATCAACAAGTGATTATGGTATTGTCCAGCCTCTTTTACAATTTGTAGGATTATTTCAGTTGCCAGTTATGGCCTATCAATATGCATTAACTAAGCATTTATCTGCACTTTCACCTGAGCATATTGAGAAGGAGATGCCCTATATTATCCGAATAATCTTGATAGTTGAAATTATTGTTGCTATATTTTGGATGGGGAGTATCCCTCTTTTTAAATCGATTTTTCATGTTTCTGATACGGTGATCTTTATATTGGCTGGTTTTTCTCTCCTTTTAAATATCCCCCAGACTCCTTATATTAGTCGCTTACAGGCAGAACATAGGTTTGTTACTGCTGGGCTTACCCAAGCCATACAGGGGGTTACTAGAATAACACTTGGATTAGTTATTGTTAAATTTATTCCAAATGTTACGGGAGCTCTTCTAGGAGTTTTGATAAGTAATGTTGCCTATACTTTGGGAAATACTATTCCTTACATAAAGCACTGGTTTGAAAGAAGAGATAAAACCTATAAGCCTCATCCATTTTCATTGAGATCTCTGTTTATTTCTTTAGGGTCTGTAGGATTATTTTCTTTTTTAACCTATTCAGATACTATATTAGTTCGCTCATTTCTACCTGATCAATCAGGGCTATTTGCTAGCTCAAACTTACTTGGTAAAGGAATGCTGTTCCTTTGCCAGGGGGTATCTTTTGCTGTGCTACCACTTATGGCAAATAAGCTACACGATTCTACTAAAGCCCTATGGGTGGGTCTAGCTTTTTTAATTGTTTTAATGCTAGGTTATATGGGATTCTTCTATTTTACAGCACCATTTTTAGGAGCAATCCTCTTTGCAAAAGATGCTGTAATTCAAAAAGGATTTCAACAATTAATGCCTGTTTACAATATGGTATTTTTCCCATATCCTATTGTTTACTATTTTCTAAATTATTATCTGGTTAAAGAAAGTAGATTCTATCCAATTCTACTGGGAATAGGAGTGACATTCTTATATGCTGGTTTAAGTATTTGGCATAATTCACTTACCCAAGTAAATATTGTAATAGCAACTATTGGCTATAGTCTTTTAGTGGCGGTTCTTATTCACGCATTGGCTATTAAAAAAGTTTATAAAAAAGAAAAGGTGAACTCATGAAAATATTGGTAGTTTTTTTATGTCTCCTAATGTCCGGGTGTGCGATTTCTAGTGAAGAAAGATATGTTTTTACAGCTCCCTTAATGTTCACTCAGTTTGATGTTGTGGTTTACTCTTCTTCCTCTCGAAAAAAAGTAGAAGTGGAAGTAAAAAAAGTATGGGATGAAATAGAATATTGGTTTAAAGTGCTTTCCCCTGCCGGAGATAGCGTTGCTGCACAACTCAATAGAGACGGCTTTCTATCAGAAGAAACCGATCCTAAAGCCTTTAATACCATCTCCAATTTTATAGTTCTATCTAAAGAAATAAACAGACAAAGTAATGGCGTATTTGATTTAACAGTATATCCTTTGATTCGCCTATGGGGTTTCTATAAACAGGATGAAGAACATAGAGTTCCTTCAGATGCTGAAATTCAAGACGTATTAAAAGTAATTGGAATGGACAAAGTTATCTTTGAGGATGGGAAAATTAGGCTTAAAGATGGCGCCCGCCTTGATTATGGCGCTATTGCAAAAGGATTTGCTGTAGATAGAGGGGTTGAAATACTTAAAGCTTCTCCTATTATTAGTGCTGGTATTGTTAATGCTGGTGGAAATTTAAAAGTATTTGGTTCAAAGCCTGATGGAACACCTTGGAGTGTTGGCGTTAGAGACCCTAACGGGGGAAATCCTCAAGAAGTGGTACCTATGTATGATGGAGAAGCTATCGCTACCTCTGGAGACTACGAACAGTTTTTTGTAGATGAAAATGGAGAGATCTATCATCATATTTTCAATCCCAAAACAGGTCGCCCAGTTAAGCATAATCTTGCATCGATTAGTGTGATTATTAAGGATAGTGCAGAGCAAGCAGATATTTTTTCAACAACATTACTCGCTCTAGGAAGAGAAGAAGCTCTTAAAATGATAGATAAATTAAATCTTACTGATAAAATTAGCTTGTATTTTATTGAAAGAAATGGTGATCTCTTAACAAATTATGCAAACTCAAATTGGATTGAAAGAGTTCAAAATGCAACTAACTCAGCAGATATTAAACGAATATCAAAATAAATTATAAATATTTACATGTTATTTAATAATAAAACAAATCAATAGTTGATTAAAATTTGAAAATGTGTTAGTATATTTAACATGTGAAACTATCATGTGTGTAATAAATTTTACAAGAGGTTAACCTATGCCTGCAAAAGAATTTGATGTTGTTCGTTCTGGAATTGTTCTAAATTTAAATCAACGCTACTGTCACTCCTCAGTGGAACTTTTAGAAAGTGAAGGATTTGACTCAGTATTTTCTAGATTTATTGCCCAAAGTAAGGAAAATGACACTATTGCATATCGCTATGTTGTCTCTTGCTGTGATGAAAGAGATCTTAAAGAGAATCTGATCAGCCTTTTTAAATTATTATCTTATCAAATGATAGATGATGAGAATAAACATCTATTACCCTTTCTTAAAGACACAGAAAAATTTATCAGTTTTATTGAAGAACTCTATAATTACTGGTTAAAAATAGAGCGTTATGCTGTTTTATATAATGATCGTCCTGCTCGTAGTGGGCTTCAACGCAATGATCTTATTCCGGCTATAGACTCATTAACCAATCTTATTATTGAAACTCGCCGCCAAATTAAAGAAAGAATTTCTCACCGCTCTAGTCTGGTTCTTAGACAATCTCGTTCTAGTATTAATGCTGGTCTTTCTTTAGGAAATGTTTCGTGGGAGTGTCCTACAGAATATAGTTTCCTTAAGGAAGTTCCCTTTATTGAGAAGCTTGTATTAATGCCTCCCTTTATTGTATACCCTAAAAAGAATACAAGAGATGGATTCTTTAATGTTGTAGACAAAAATCCTTTAGCAAATATCCGCTTAGACAATGAAAACTGGTTTTGTTACCCAATTAAAGTAGGGGATCTCTTAACTTTTGTTTATTTCCCACGTGATTTTATGTCTCAAGGTGTTACTCTTTGTAATTTATTTGAAACGGCATCCGTTGAAGACTATGTAAATCGTAAACCTGATATGATTTATGTCTATGCTTGTGATGATGGAGATGATAAAGTCAAAACACTTTGCTATCATGATGAAAAAAATGATATTATGGTTGGCTTAGTCAATCGCAATAATGCTATCGACTATTTTGGTTATATGAAAAAAATGCTCCTTACCCTGCATAATCTAAAAGCAATTCATCGGAAAGAATTACCTATTCATGGTGCAATGGTTTCAATCACAATGAAAAATGGTATTCATAAAAACGTTGTTATCATGGGAGATAGTGGTGCTGGAAAATCTGAAAGCTTAGAAGCATTTAGAGCTCTTGCTGGAGATTATTTGCAGAAAATGGTAATCGTTTTCGATGATATGGGGATCTTCCGTATCAATGCAGATAGTAAACCTATTGCTTACGGAACAGAAATCGGAGCCTTTGTTCGTTTAGATGATTTAGATCAAGGATACGCTTTTAAAGAATTAGATCGATCTATCTTTATGAACCCTGACAAGATAAATGCAAGGGTGATTATCCCCGTAGCTACATATACTGAAATTATGCGTGGAGAACCTGTAGACTATTTCCTTTATGCAAATAATTATGATGATCCAACAGGGGAAAGTCTAAGTTTCTTTGAAAATGCTGAAGAGGCTAAACCCACATTTGTTGATGGAAAACGTATGGCTAAAGGTACAACTACGGAAAAAGGAATTACAACATCTTTCTTCGCAAATCCTTTTGGGCCCGTTCAAAAAGAAAAAGAGACACGTGTGCTTATTGATCAATTCTTTGATGACATGTTTAAAAAGGGCGTTAAGGTTGGACAAATTTACACTCGTTTAGGTGTTAGTGGTAAAGAACAAGAAGGGCCTAAAGAAGCTGCTAAGTATTTATTTGAACTTCTTATGAACGATGAATCAGGACGTATTCCTGTAAAATAAAATAATATGGCAGGGGTCTTATGAGTTTTATTGATATAACAGAAACAATATTACGAGATGGAAATCAAAGCCTTCTTGCTACCCGTATGCCAACAGAAGATATGATACCTGTAATTGATCTATTAGATCAAGTAGGATATCGATCTCTTGAAGTGTGGGGTGGAGCAACATTTGATGTATGCATGCGTTTTTTAAATCAGTCCCCTTGGGAACGGCTCCGTGAAATTAAAAAACGCGCAAAAAAAACTCCACTTCAAATGCTTCTAAGAGGACAAACTCTTGTTGGCTACAGGCATTATGCAGATGATACCGTTGACCTTTTTTTAAGACATGCTATTGAGAATGGAATTGATATTGTTCGTATCTTTGACGCCCTAAATGATCTTAGAAATCTTGAAACAGCAGTCAAATTTACTAAAAAGTATGGAGCAAAGGCTCAGGTTGCAATATCCTATACGTCAAGCCCTGTGCATACTATAGATTATTACATTAATCTTGCTAAAAGCTTTGAACAAATGGGTGCAGATGAGATTTGTATTAAAGATATGGCTGGGATTTTATTACCTGAAGATGGTTATCGTCTTGTTAAAGGTATAAAGGATGTTATGCCTAAAATGCCAGTTATTGTTCATACTCATGATACAGGCGGAATTGGGGCTATGCTATATTTACGTGTAGCAGACGCTGGAGCAGACTCAATTGATACATCGCTTTCAACCCTTGGTGGAGGATCTGCCCAACCTGTTACAGAAAGTATGGTAAATGTTCTTGCTCAAACAAAACGTTCAACTCGTTTAAATGAAGAAATTCTAAAAGAAGCTGCGGAGTACTTTAAGCCTCTCCGTAAAAAGTATCTTGATGAAGGATTGTTAGATATTCAAGCCTATTTTACAGAACCAGAAATTTTAAGATACCAACTTCCTGGGGGAATGTTAAGTAATTTGGTTTCCCAATTAAAATCTCAAAAGGCCTTACATAGGTATGAAGAAGTTTTAAAAGAAATCCCAAGAGTACGTGAAGACTTTGGTTTTCCCCCTCTAGTAACTCCAATGAGCCAAATAGTTGGGACACAATCAGTAATGAATGTATTAATGGGTGAACGATACAAGATGTGTCCAAAAGAGTCTAAAGACTACGTTTTAGGAAAATATGGAAAATCACCTTCTCCAGTCTCTAATGAAATTAGAGTTAAAATTGCAGGGGATGGAGAAGTTTATACTGGTTCCCCAGCAGCTTTGGTACTACCTGAAATTGAAAAGGCCAGAGAAGAGTACACCATTGCCAGCAATGATGAAGAATTAGTATCCTGTATATTATTTCCTCAAGTAGCTATTCCTTATTTACAACGAGTTAAAGCTCCCTCACAAGTTATCGAAGTCGAAATTATTTCCTAGGTGGGTTTTATGCATCATTCAGCTAATGTGATACAAGAGGCACTCGCTGTAACAGGCGTAGGCCTGTTTGTTGTATTTTTAGTGCTGACAATACTCATGGGTGTTGTCTATCTATTTAGATTTATTCCAGATGAAAATGCAATGCTTTCTACTGAAAAACCAACTATTACGTCTGCAATACCAGCAGCTTTAACGTCAGAAATAAAACTATCATCCTTACATCAGGCTGTTGTTATTGCAACCATTCTAGAGGACGTTAATGTTTCTAGCTCTAAAAATCTTGTAAAAATTAATAGAATTAAACTTCTTCAAGCGGATACATCGGAGGAATAACAGTGATTAAAACTTATAAAGTTAAGGTTGAAGGTAAAACATATGAAGTAGAGGTGGAGCTTCTTTCTCAATCTGAAGCACCTGCTGTAAAGAAAGCTGCTCCTGCTGAGGTTACTTCACCCTCTAAATCAGATGTTGTTGTTGGCACCCCTCTTAACACTCCTATCCAAGGTAATATTTGGAAGGTGTTAAAGAAAGAAGGGGATCATGTACAGTTTGGTGAAACAGTAGTTATTCTTGAAGCCATGAAAATGGAACATAATATTGTTGCGCCTAAAGATGGCGTTATATCTTCTATTGTTGTTAAAGAAGGAGATAGTGTGGATAGCGGAGCTTTGCTTGCCAAGATTTCCTAATTTAAGGAGAATTCTGTGGATATAATAAATACTTTTATTGCTGTGACGGGAGTTAACTTACTTACGGCACGGTCTATTCTGATGATAACTATTGCATTAATTTTAATGTTTTTAGCTATTAAAAAGGGATACGAGCCATACCTTTTACTTCCAATATCTTTTGGGATGCTTCTTTCTAATATGCCATTTAACCCTGGGGAATCTCTCATGGACCCAGGGGGGTTACTCTACAATCTTTACCAGGGAATTAAACTGGGGCTGTATCCTCCGCTAATTTTCTTAGCGATAGGGACAATGATTGATTTTGGACCTCTTATTGCAAATCCATCTTGTATGCTTTTAGGAGCGGCTGCTCAGTTTGGTATTTTTGTTGCATTTTGGGGGGCACTAGCATTAGGACTAAGCCCAAATGAGGCTGCATCTATAGGTATTATTGGTGGCGCTGATGGACCTACGGCAATTTATCTAACAACAAAACTTGCACCACATTTACTAGGGGCAGTGGCTGTTGCTGCTTATTCTTATATGGCCTTAGTTCCTATTATTCAACCCCCTGTTATGAGATTGTTAACAACAAAAAAAGAACGTCTAGTAAAAATGGAACAATTAAGAAAAGTTTCTAAGCGTGAAAAAATTCTTTTTCCTATTGTAACTACAATCTTAGTTTTGGTTCTCGTTCCTCAGTCTGCTCCATTAGTAGGAATGCTAATGTTTGGAAATCTCATTAAAGAGAGTGGGGTTGTTCCAAACTTGGCAGAACATGCAAAGAATGCGATGCTCTATGTTATTACTATATTTTTAGGAGTGACAGTAGGAGCTTCTGCAAGTGCAGATTCTTTCTTAAATATCACCACATTGAAAATTCTTAGCTTAGGATTAGTTGCTTTTGCTTTTGGAACAGCTGGCGGGGTTCTTCTAGGTAAAGTTTTTTATATCTTATCTAAAGGGAAAGTTAATCCTCTTATTGGAGCTGCAGGGGTGAGTGCAATACCAATGTCAGCTCGAATTGTTCAAAAGGTAGGAGCAGAAGAAGATCCTACTAATTTCCTTTTGATGCATGCGATGGCACCAAATGTGGCAGGCTCTATTGGCTCAGCTGTTGTTGCAGGCACTCTATTACAATTATTTAAATAGGAATAATTCAAGACATGCAAGAATATTTTTCCCTATTACATCATGTTTTTATTTCAGGCAATCGTTATGTCTATATTCTAAATGGCTTAGCGTTTTCTTTATCTGCAACATTGTTAGCGACTTTTTTAGGATTAATACTTGGAATTATTCTCGCACTTTTTAAAACATCACAACATAAGATTCTAAATATTTTTGCAAATGTCTATACAGATGTTATTCGAGGAACACCTGCTGTAGTACAGCTGATGATTCTAGCAAACCTTGTGTTCGTCGGAGTATTGAGAGATGTTCCAATTCTCATTGTAGCCTCTCTTGCATTTAGTTTTAACTCTGCAGCGTATGTTTCAGAGGTTATTAGATCAGGTATTCAGGCTGTTGATAAAGGGCAAATGGATGCAGCGCTAGCACTCGGAATGCCATCTAAAATGGCAATGAAGGTTATTATTATTCCTCAAGCAATTAAAATTATTCTACCAGCACTTGTTTCAGAATTTATAACATTACTTAAAGAAACCTCTATTGTTGGTTTTATCGGAGGGATAGATCTTCTTCGATCTGCAAGTATTATTACAAGCCAAACTTATAGAGGCGTAGAACCATTAATTCTTGTTGGGCTCATCTATCTTATTCTTACTGGTATATTTACGAAAATTATGAGAAAAGTGGAAAAAAGGATGAAGAGTAGTGATTAGCGTTAAAAATTTGCACAAAAGATTTGGCTCTCTAGAAGTTCTAAAAGGTATAAGTGTTGATATTTCGAAAAAAGAAGTTGTTTCTATAATTGGGCCTTCAGGAAGTGGAAAATCAACTTTTCTACGGTGTATAAATCGCTTAGAAGATTTTCAAGAAGGACATATTTTTATTGAAGGAAATGATATAAATGCCCCTTCATCAAATCTTGATGATATGCGTAAAAATCTAGGTATGGTATTTCAGCACTTCAATCTTTTTCCTCATAAAACAGTACTTGAAAATCTAACATTGGCACCAATGCTCGTAAAGAAAATAACTCAAGAAAAAGCGGAAGAAAAAGCCTTGCAATTATTAGAGAGAGTTGGGCTTTCTTCAAAGAGAGATACATATCCTCTAAAATTATCTGGTGGGCAAAAACAACGAATTGCCATTGCCAGAGCATTAGCGATGGAGCCTCATGTAATGCTATTTGATGAACCCACATCAGCTTTAGATCCGGAAATGGTGAAAGAAGTTTTAGATGTTATGAAAGACTTAGCCCAAGATGGGATGACAATGTTGGTTGTCACTCATGAGATGGGATTCGCTAGTAATGTATCTTCGAGGGTTTTATTTATGGATGAAGGTCTTATCTTAGAAGACGCTTCTCCAAAGGATCTTTTTTATAACCCTAAACATCGGCGCACAAAAGAATTTTTAGATAAAATTGTTACATATTAAGATAGATTTAATTAGGAGACCCATATGAAGAAGGTATTATTACTAGCTGTGAGTTTATTTTTTGTATTATCATGTGCCAAGTCAGCATCTAACACTCTTATTGTTGGAACGAATGCGGAATTTCAACCTTTTGAATATCTTGAAAATGGAGTTATTGTTGGATTTGATATAGATCTTATTAATGAAGTTGCTTTAATTTTAGGCAAACAAATTAAGATTGAAAATATGAATTTTGATGGACTAATACCAGCTCTTCAATCTAAAAAAATTGATCTCATTATTGCTGGAATGGCAGTAACTGAGGATAGAAAGCGGAATGTTGCATTTTCTGATATATATTTTCAAACTTTAGATATGCGCTTAATTGTAAAACAAGACAATATGACAATTTCAAATGTGGAGACTATTCGCAATAAGAATATTGGAGCAATACTTGGCTTTACAGCAGATACTTATCTAACTCAAATGGGCGATGTAACGGTTAGTCGCTTTAATGGCGCTGGAGAGGCAATTTTAGCTCTTAAATCTGGCAAAATTGATGCACTAATGCTAGATGCTGATCCTACCAAAGGATATCTTGCACAGAATCCTGATTTAAAAGATTTTCCCGTTTTAGGAACTGCAGAAGAATATTCTATGGCACTTCGCAAAGAGGATACAGTATTATTGAATTCTATTAACAAAGCTCTTATTCAATTAAAGGAAAATGGTAAATACCAAGAAATATATGCGAAATATTTCCCTAATTAAGAACTAATATTTCACCTCTATTATAGAGCTATAAAGGAGGTTGGATATAGCACAATTTGTCCTCCACGCCCATATGCCCTATGTTTTGGACACATCCATGGAGTATTGGCTTCATGAAGTTGTTATGGATTGTTATTTGCCTCTTCTAGAAATTTTGGAACATAGCAAATCCGCAAAAGTTGTTGTTCATCTTTCTCCAACAATTATAGCTCAATGTAGTAGAAAAGACTTTGTAAACAAATATAAGTCTTATTGTGATGCAAGGCTTGCAATTGCTGAGCTAATTCCCTATAGTAACTTACGAAATGATGAGATAACCAGAGTTTCTAATTATAGTAATGTATCAACAATGCTTAATCGATTTTCAAGGCTTCAATGCTTAGGAAAAATTAGGATTCTCTCAGGAATGGCTACGCACCCCTTTCTACCGTTGTTAAATCAAGAAGAAATTAGTTTACATGCCAAACTTGGGATGCAGACAAGCTCTTATTTCTTTGGAGATATTGCTGGTCTTTGGACTCCAGAGTGTGGGCTTACAACAGAGATATCTGCTATTCTTTCAGATTCTAATTTTTTATATACTTATGCGGATCCTTCCTGTATCCCTCCTTCTATAAATAAAACAAATAAAGTAATGTGTAGAAACCTTAAGTTGTTTATTAGAGATGTAGAGGCAACTAGTCTTATTTGGGATAATGATACTGGTTACCCAGGGCATTCAAGCTATCAAGATTTTCATTCAGATTTTAGTATTGAATCTCCTGAAGCAGCACAATATCTTTATAATAAAAATATTTTTAGAGCAGGGTTTTCTTTAAGAAGTATCGGTAATAAAGACTCTGTTATAAAACCTCTTTATCAACCATTAAAAGCTCAAGATCAACTAGTTATAGATGCTTATAATTTTATTGAAAATTTATCTGGTAACGAGATCTTAGCATTTGATGCAGAGCTTTTTGGGCATTGGTGGCGAGAAGGAATTCATTTTTTAAAACAAATATTTGATATAGCCCCTCCTAATTTTTTTCAATTCCCCGAAGAAGATAGTGATTTTTGTCAAGATATTGATATTCAGCCATCCACATGGGGAACTATGTCGGATTCTTCATCATGGATCAATAGTCAGACAGCTCCATTTCTTGAAAATATGAGACTACCTAAAAAATCATCTGTTTATGAAATGAGGGCTAAAATGCTTTCTCAAGCTTCAGATTGGCTCTTTTTAATCTCTCATAATTCTTTTAAAGAAGAAGCCTCATATATGATATCAAATCTTAGGCAAGAATTCCCAAGAGTAGATGATATTTTTACAAAATTACTAGCAGAGGAATACATCTGATATTATAAGAAAGAATTATATCAAAATGAGAGGTTGTATATGCTATTTTTTCTTTTATTGTTGATTCCTCTAAATACTGTATATGCTCAACAAATGAAATCTATTCGATCCAATATTCAAAGTGTACATAGTCTTTTTTCCAATATTTCGGATAAAACCTATGCTTTACTTCCATATAGACAAGGTGTTAAACACACAAGCACTTATAGTTTTGATGGAACAGATGGCCGCACTGGGTTGTCATTTACAATATCATATAGTTATAGAATAAATGGGATCCCTTTTACAAATGAACTCTCTTATTCTCCGGATCAGGCAAATTATTATCTTACATATATTAAAGGGCTTGAGTTTTTTGAGGATACAGGGAAGATTGCGTATCGCGTAGGGAATATATCATCTCTTCCTAAAAAATATTTATGGCATAATAATGATAAGACAGCCGTGCTTGTTCTAGAAGGCCTAGATAAAAAAAGTTATGGCTTTTTTCTTAAAATATATTTCCCAAAAGATGCTAAAAATGAAGCAGTTTTGATTGAAGATATTGCTTCGAAGATTAACTGGACAGCTTTGCAGAAGTTATTTAGTTCTTAATCTTTTAACAGAGCCTCTAATAATCGTTAATATCTTCTTTATTACCAAAGCATCAGTGTGTTCACTAATCCCTCGTGTTAATATTTTTTCTAAATAGCTATGAAAGTTCTTTTTCCGAATATTATTTTTAAAGTAGTGAATATCATCTAGAAAGCTCATGAATTCATCAGAACAATTTTTAATTTCCTCTATCAGAGAAGTAGGGTCTTCGCTTCTGTCTGATTGAAACAATCTTTGAAGCACAATTGCAACCGCATGGGAAAGATTGAGTGATGGTTGAGAAGGGTGAGTATTGATGCTAACACAAAGAGTTGTACATCGAAGCTCAAAATCATTCAGCCCAGTTTGCTCGTTTCCAAAAACAAGAGCTATATTTTTTTCACCTTGGTATTCAATAAAATTGTCTAGCTGATCCAAAGAAAGGTCTTTTCTTCTGAACTGGCCTGTACGTCTAGAAAAGCCTAAGGATAGAGGTGTGTCTATGAGTGCCGTAGGTAAATCATTATAGATTTTTGCATTTTCTAGGATGTCAAAGGCATTTGCTGCAAATGTAAGAGCTTCTTTTTGTAAATGATTAACTTTAGGATCAACCAAAACAAGATTGGCTCCAAAATTTTTTGTGGCCCTAGCGACTAAACCAATATTTATGGCACCTTCTGGCCTGACCAATACAACATTATATGACATTGCTTTCCTCTTGTCTTTTATTGTATAATATGTTTTACATTTATGCAAAAATATACCTTTTAAAATTATTGCAAGAATGCTTAAAATGTAGTAATATTTATATAGATATTGTTGGAGGAATTTATGATCGCAGTATTTATTCTTGGAGCTATTTTGTGCCTCACCGCTTTGATAGGGCTTGTCATGCATGTTAAACGAGATTTTGGAGTTATACCCGTCTATGCCGCAAAAAGTTTGATTGGTGGCACAGCGGGCTTCTTTTTTATCGCACTTGCTGTTGTTATTGCTCATATTTTTGGTGTTCCTAGTGTGGCTTTTGCTCAAGAGGCTACTGCCGTTGCAACAGCTCCTGAAAGCGCCTATGGATTGGGTTTTTTAGCTGCAGGTATGGCTGTAGGATTGGCATGTATAGGTGCCGGTATCGCAACAGGGATGGCTGCATCTGCGGGTATCGGAGCTGTTAGTGACAATCCTAAAATGATAGGGCAAAGCCTATTATTTGTTAGTCTTTGTGAAGGTATTTCTATTTTTGGGCTAGTTATTGCTATAATGGTGTTAGGGCGTCTGGGCTAGTTTTATGAATGTAGTAGCTCTAGTTGGAGAAGAATTAGCGCCAGCTTATATACTTTCTGGAATGGAGGTAATTTCGCCTCTAGATAGTTCTCAGCTTAAGGATGCATTTACAAAAATAATAAGTCGTCATAATGTTGCTCTTGTTGTGATCTCAGCTCGTTTTGCAGTTGCTTTGGAACATGAAATCGAAGAACATAGAATGTCTGGAAGTTCTATTATGATTTTGGAAATTGCATCATCTAAAGGTGATTTTAAACCAGGGGCTAAGTTACAAAAATTCGTTCGAGAGGCAATCGGGCAAGGGTAGGATAGTATGTCTATTCAAGATATGATAAAAGATATAGAAAAAGATGCTTGGGATGATATTGCAACAGCTAAGGATCATGCAAAAGCAGAATCTACAAAGTCATTGCTGGCAAAAGCAGATCAATGGGAAGCTTTTTATCAGAATAAAAAAGATAAATTGCGTATTCAATTAGAACGAAATGAAATTTCTCTTAAAGCAGAAAAAGATTTTAATATTCGAATGAATAATATTGTTTCAGAAGATAAATTTGCTGAAAACTTACTCCCATTTATTCGATATGCTGTTCTTAGTTTTATTGAAAAAGATTTTAAAAGTTATATATCTATTTTAGATCAATGGATAGAGAAATCTATTGAGATGCTAGATGGTGATTTGATCATCAAGATTAATCCGCGTGATATTACGGCTTTAGACTCCTATCAAGGGAAAATCTCCTCGGTAGTTGAGGATAATTCTCTTGCTGCAGGCATTATTATCTCTAGCAATCTAGGAATGCATATCGATTTATCATTTGAGAAATTATATACTGATAAAAAACAGCATCTTCAGAATTTAGTTATGAAAGAGCTTAAGGAGAATATCCAATGAACGAAATTGGAAGTATTATTCGAATTAATGGGCCACTCGTCACAGCTCTTATAAATGGTGATGCTCAGTTAATGGAAACGGTAAAAGTGTCTAATTTAATGCTTGTTGGTGAAATTTTAAGCATTGATAAAGATATCGCCGTTATTCAAGTTTATGAAGAAACAGATGGTTTATCTGCTGGTGAGCCTATCTACGGAACAGGGCTACCTTTATCCGTTGAACTTGGGCCAGGATTGCTTGCTCGTGTGTTCGATGGAATCCAACGTCCTCTTGAAGAAATTGCTAAAATAACAAAAAGCATTTATCTTCAAAGAGGTATTAGCGTGGATCCCCT
Organism: Brevinema sp.; assembly: GCA_051653605.1. Taxonomy (GTDB): domain Bacteria; phylum Spirochaetota; class Brevinematia; order Brevinematales; family Brevinemataceae; genus JBOFWL01. The sequence continues at coordinate 168,912 of JBOFWL010000117.1, read as the reverse complement.
TGATCGTACGCGCACTTGGGATTTCACTCCAATGGTTAAAATTGGAGATATTGTTAAATCTGGAGCTATTATAGGATCTGTCCCTGAAACAGATCTTGTCTTGCATAAAATTATGATTCCACCTAATCTTTCTGGGACTATTGTTTCGATTAAACCAGCTGGTTTATATACTGTTTCTCAAGAAATCGCAAAGATAAAGGATGATAGTGGGAAAGAGCACATCATTACGATGATACAGCGATGGCCTGTAAAAGTTGCTCGCCCTTACACCCAACGACATCTTCCAACTAAACCACTACTTACAGGACAGCGTGTTATTGATATCTTCTTCCCTGCAGCAAAGGGGGGGGCTTTTGCTATTCCTGGAGGATTTGGCACAGGTAAAACAATTACTCAACATCAACTTGCCAAATGGAGTGATGCGAAAATCGTTGTATATGTTGGTTGTGGAGAACGAGGCAACGAAATCACAGAGGTTTTAGAGGAATTTCCACAACTTATTGATCCAACAACCCAAAAACCTCTTTATGATAGAACGGTAATGATAGCAAACACTTCTAATATGCCTGTTACAGCCCGTGAAGCGTCTATTTATACGGGTATTACCATTGCTGAATATTATCGAGATATGGGATATGATGTAGCCGTGATGGCTGATTCATCTTCTCGTTGGGCAGAAGCTCTCCGAGAATTTTCAGGGCGTCTAGAGGAAATTCCCGCAGAAGAAGGTTTTCCTGCGTACCTAGGTTCTCGCCTCGCCTCTTTTTATGAAAGAGCTGGATATGTTCAAACATTAAATGGTACTGATGGTTCTGTCACGATGATTGCTGCAGTATCTCCTCCAGGGGGAGATTTTTCAGAACCTGTAACTCAAAATACAAAACGTTTTGTTAGAGGTTTTTGGGAGCTCGATAAATCTCTTGCATCAGCAAGACATTATCCTTCTATAAATTGGATTCAAAGCTATAGTGAATATGCTGAGCTTGTAAATCCATGGTGGGAAAAAAATATTGATCCTGATGCTGGAACCTTGCGTCAACAAGCTTATGATGTTCTTTTACGTGAGAATCGACTGCAAAAAATTATCCGCTTAATAGGGCCAGATGCTCTTCCTGATTCTGAACGTCTAATTATTGAAGTAGCTCGCATCCTTAAAGAAGGATTTCTTAAACAAAATGCATATGATGATATCGATATGTACTGCTCCCCTCAAAAACAAATTTCTCTTTTAAGGCTAATTATCCTTTTTTACCGAAAATCGGAAGAAGTTATTAATAAAGGAGCACCTATTTTTGAAATAAGAGCTCTTGAAAGCCTACCTATGCTTATTCGTGCACGGCTTGAAATTACCAATGGAGATACAGTAGCCTTGGAAAAATTGCGCCTCTTTATGGAAGATGAAATTCAAGCTCTCCACATGAAATATGATCGTGCAAAACAGCAAATGCAGGAGGATCGACGTGGAGTTTAAAATTAATAAAAGCTACCAAGGTGTTGATTCGATAAATGGCCCTCTTATTTTTATAAAATCAGTTAAGGGAGCTATTTTTGGAGAAATTGCCCGTATAAAACTTCCTTCTGGTGAGGAAAAATTAGCACGTATAGTTGAAATTAATAGAGAATTCACCGTTCTTCAATTGTATGGAAGTTCTGCCGGCATTAATCCTAAAAATGTTACCATTACATTTACTGGAAGTACGTATCACATGGGAGTATCCATTGATATGCTAGGGCGTGTTTTTGATGGTCTTGGACGCCCAATTGATGGGCTCAGGGCTCCATCAGCAGAATTTACAAGAGATGTTAATGGATTAGTTCTCAATCCTGTAGAAAGAGCTTATCCTCATGATTTTATTCAGACAGGTATCTCTGCTATAGATGTAATGAATACACTAGTTCGAGGCCAAAAGCTACCAATTTTTTCAGGAGCAGGGTTGCCTCATAATAAATTAGCTGCTCAAATAGCTGCTCAAGCAAAATCTAAAAGTGGAAACCCCTTTGCTGTTGTTTTTGCTGCAATGGGGATCAGACACGATGATGCTGAATTTTTTAGAAGTTCTTTTAAGGAAACAGGAGCCTTACGCAATACGGCACTATTTCTTAATCTAGCAGATGACCCAGCTATTGAACGCCTTGTTACACCTAGAGTAGCACTAACCTTAGCAGAATATCTTGCTTATGATAAGGGAATGGATGTGCTTGTTATTCTTACAGATATGACAGCCTATGCCGAATCCCTTCGAGAAATTGCTGCTGCTAGAGGAGAAGTTCCTTCTCGAAAAGGGTTTCCTGGATATATGTATTCAGACCTTTCAACGATCTATGAGCGTGCTGGAAGAGTTAAGGGGAGAGAGGGTTCTGTTACACAGGTTCCTATTTTAACAATGCCTGGAGATGATATTACTCATCCAATTCCAGATCTTACAGGATATATTACAGAAGGACAAATTGTTATTGGCAGAAGCTTATTCGGCCAGGGGATTTATCCATCTATTGATTTAATGCCATCTCTTTCTCGCCTTATGAAAGATGCTATTGGTGAAGGACTAACAAGAGATGATCATCCAAAGCTTTTCGTTCAACTTTATGCATCTTATGCAAGGGCAATAGAAGTTCGAGCAATTGCAGCTATTGTTTCTGAAGAGGAAATGACACCCTCGGATAAAAGATATCTCAAATTTGGAAAGGAATTTGAGCATCGCTTTATTAACCAAGATTACCGAGAAAACCGTACGATAGAAGAAAGCCTTGATCTTGCATGGGAGATTTTATCTCTATTACCTAAAAGTGAGCTAACAAATATTAGCAGTAAAGATTTGGTTCGCCATTACAAGGGTGGCGATGAGGAGTAGCATATGGCTGTTAAAACTGTCACTCCTACTAAAAGTAACCTCAGTGCTCTTAGTGATGAAATGAAATTAGCTATTGAGGGGCATGGGCTTCTAGAACAGAAAAGAGAAGTTTTTATTGTTCATCTGAATAGTATTTCTAGTGAAATTCGTAATAAACGGAATCAATTAGATGTTGCTATGGCCGATTTACATCGTAAATTAGCTTTAGTAAGACTGGAAACTGATAGATTCTCACTTGACTTAATAGTAAGAAGTGCTCGTCAGGACTTTGATGCTGAAATTATAGAACACTCAATAATGGGAGCCCCTGTTCCTAAATTAATATTTTATGATCGGGCCAGCTCTCAAGATTCTAAAATCCCAATGGGGCTTTCAGGTACAAGTGTTACTTTTGATTCACTACTAGTTATGGCAAAGTCAGTTCGCAAATTAATGGCAGAAGTTGCAAGTCTTGAAAGTACTGCTTGGCGCCTTGCATCAGAAGTAAAAAAAACACAACGCCGTATTAATGCACTGGAAAACTTTGTTATCCCCGACACCAAAGATACTATAAAGTTTATTAGAGATATTCTTGAAGAAAAAGATAGGGAAACCTTATTTCAAATTAAACGGGTAAAAGCTAATTCCCAAAAAAGAAGCGGAGAAGGTCTATGAATACTAAAATTTTTGTTCCTGTAATGGGGAGTGATGAGAGTAAAATAGCAACTGAAAAAGCTGTTGAATTAGCGGCTGCTCTTAATGCAAAGTTAGTTGCTATTCACGTGCTAGATAAAGAATCTCTTGCAAAGCTTCAGCGCTATAAAATTTTTATAGAAGAAGAAGCATCTGGTTTTGGAAGTAGTCTTCAAAAAGACGCGGAAAAATACCTTTACTATGTTCAGCAAACAGCTGCGCAACTTCATGTAGATACCGAAACGGTTCTTCTAGAAGGGGATCCTTTTCTTGAGATTCAACACTATGTTCAGAAAGATCCAACTCAAAATAAGATTGTCGTTATAGCTAGAACAGTTGAGGCAGAAACTTTCATAGATTCTTTTGGCAGCCTTGAAAAAAAGCTACTACGCTCTAAATTGCCTGTTATTACGGTAGGAGGTTAGATCAATGTCTATTATTGATGATATTTATAGCGTTGAAAGCCTTGTTGAGAACATTAAATCATCAGGACGCAAGGAAATACAAGAAATTTATAACGCGGCTACTAAAAAAGAAAAAGAGCTTCAAGAATATTTTGAGGTTACCTATGTAAAGGAATCTCAAGAAATGGAAGCTGAAATGCTTGAACGCATCTCTGAATATGAAGCTTATTTGAAAAATAAAAATCAAGACCCAGCGCTTAAGCTAGAAACTAGTTTTCAAAATAAAAAAAAAGAAATTGAGAATATTCTAATAGATAATTTTTGGAAGAGTTAATATGATTTCAGCACAGTATATTCCCTTATCTGTTCGTGTTAAAAACTGGAGTTTGTCGCTTTTTTCTAAAGAGGATATGGCTTCATTAATATCAGATGATGCCAATACGGCAACAGCTCGTATCATTAGCAAAGAAGGCCTTTCATTAACGTCGGGAACAGCCTCTATGGGGCTTATTAAAAATTTAAAAGATCGGCTCGTTCATTATGGTATAATAGCATCATCTACGTTATCAGGTGAGGGGAGATCCTTTGTTAGAGAACTTATGCGTGAATTCGAGGTGGAAAATCTTAAGAATTTAGTAAGAATGATTATCTCAGGGCGTTTCGAAGATACTTTCTACTCCTTTGCTTTTTCATCAGAACTTCCTCTCCAAAAATATCGTGAGATACGTAGTTTTTCAGAGCTCAGAAAGTTCTTATCAACATCTTTTTATAAAGGGATTTTATCATCCCTAGATAAAGTTGAACAAGAAAAAAACTCTGTCTATTGGGAATCTGCTCTGGATACTTTGTATGCAAATCGTATCTTTGTTGTTTCAAAACGCCTAGACCCTAAAGGGCGTTTAGGAGCTCGGAAAATAATCTTATATCCTATACATTTAAAGCGCCTTCTCTTAGTATATCGTTACCGTTTTAACTACGGAGTGGATCCTAGCAATGTATTTTCTCAAATTCCTAATGCAACTCATATTTGCTCGATGGAGATATGGAAAAGCTTTGTATCCGCGCCAACAGGTTCCGCTTTTTTTTCTCTTTTAAAGGAAAAGAATTATATTCATGAAAATACGGTAGAAGATGCTGCTGAGATTTATCGAAGCATTTCTCGTAAGATTTACACACTCTGCCGCAGAGAGCTATATGGAAGTCTGGCAAGTATTACCGCTTTTTTGGCTTTTTATCAATTAAAAAAAATACAGATAGACCAATTGTCCACGATCTTAGAGGCAAAGACTTTATTTATCCAAAAAGATGATGTTCTTGCTTACTTATAGGAGGGAAGAGGAATGTTTACAACTAAAAAAATGTTTTTATTAGATCTTCTTATTTTACAAAAGCATAAAGATGCTGTTTCTGAGATTTTGGTAAAAGCAGGATTGATCGAACCATCTATTCACTCTTACTTTGCTAAAAATAAGGGAGACTGGAGCAATGGCGGAAATTCCAATAGTCGCAAGGTGATTTCTGAATTTGAAAAAGATATAACGGAGTTAGATAATTACTTCTCCCGATATAAAGATCTAAAAACCCCTGCTAAATCAACTCAGAGCAATAATAGCCTAAAAGCAACATTATCTATTCCTGCAATAGGAGATTTTATACGCCAGTATCGAAATAGGGCTAGCTTTTATAGTGATCGATTCAATACATTAAAAACACACAAAGAGGATATTGCTGTTAAAATTGCCGGCTTAAGAATGTTTACTACTGCAGATGATGAAACCCGGAAAAATTTCCGAAATCCGGAAAATACGTTTTCAGTTTTTGGAATTATTCATAATAGCAATCTACCATTATTGCAATATGAATTTGAAAACTTTAAAGGGACTCTTCTTAACGAGGGCCATGTTGGTGAATCTGAGCTTTTATTTATTACTGTATCTAAAGATCAAGAGCAAAAACTTAGAAAGCTTCTTGATAGAGTTTATTTCATTAATCATGGACTTCCAGAAGAGCTTTTCGGCAAAGGTGAAGCTAGCATGGTTCGTCTTGGCCTAGAATTCACTCTTATTGCAGATGAAGAGGATATTCTTTATTCTCAATGCGTACATGAAGCCGTAGAAATTCTCGAAAATTTAGCCCAAATGAAAAGGGCAGTAAGTTTATACAATAAGATTTCAGATGTAACTTCAAGTACTCGCCAAAATGGACAGTTTGTCCTTATTACAGGATGGGTTGTTGGTTCAGAAATAAAAAAACTTCGTGCAGCCGTAGAAAAAATTTGTGAAAACAAATATGAACTCCATGTCTCAGATTCAGATACATTTTCTATTGACAATGAGGTTCCTCCTACACAGTTATCAAATCCTTCCATTATTAAACCTTTTGAAAGCCTTGTGACTCTTTTTGGTGTTCCCCATTACAAAGAAATAGATCCTACACCTATTGTTTCCGCATTATATGTCTTTATGTATGGAGCAATGTTTGGAGACATTGGTCAGGGTGCCATCTTGTTTTTAGCAGGAATTACAGGACTACTCTTCAAAAAACATCCCCTACGCCTTATATTCTCAATTATGGTTTGGGTAGGAATGTCTTCTATATTTTTTGGATTTATGTATGGATCAATTTTTGGATATGAGGATATTATTCACCATGTGTGGATTAGCCCTCTTAAACAAACAAATTTACTTTTAGCATACTCGATTTTTTTTGGGATAGGGGTTATATTACTAGGGTTTATCTTAGGATTGATAAATGCAATTCGAATGCAAGATTGGTCTAGCCTTATTTTCTCTCATAAAGGCATTTTTGCCTTTTCTATCTACATTATGTTATTAACTATCGCATACTTTACATTTAAAGGGTATAGTATCCCAACTTTACTCTACATATCTCTGGGGATTTCAACTATTATTTTGGGATTAGAACGAGTATGGGATGCGCTATTTTATCATCATGGTCAATTTTCGGATGCATGGATGGGCATTTTCGACCTTTTTGAGTTCTTTTTGTCATTACTCTCAAATACAGTCTCATTTGTTCGTGTTGGTGCATATGCCTTAACCCACGGGGCTCTTATGTTGGCAATTTTTTCACTACAAAAACTAGCCAATGATCCTATAAGCTCTAACCTTATACTCATTGGAGGCAATCTTTTTGTAATCTTTTTTGAGGGATTTATAGTTGGCATTCAAACTTTACGATTAGAATATTATGAGTTTTTTGTAAGATTTTTTAAAGGCTCTGGTCGCCTATTTAAACCAGTAAGAGTAGATAAAGAGTGAATAAATTTGATTTTGGCTGGAATAACTTCTATGATCAGTGGTTTTCAAAAGTAACATATTATCCTGCCAGGGTTACGCGTAAGCATAATTCTGGATACGAAGTTGTTACAGATAAGGGATTCTTTTACGCAAGACTAAGAGGAAGAATTCGTAAGGAAATTCCTAAAGGTCAGTGGCCAGCTGTTGGTGATTGGGTTGGAGTCAGCTTTCAAGATGATTATGTAATGATAGAGGTTTTAGCGCCTCGTTTAAGCAAAATATCCCGTAAAGTATCTGGTAAAACTACAGATGAACAAATTATTGCAGCAAATGCCGATATTTTATGCATAGTTGTGTCTCTTAAACTAGATTACAACCCAAGAAAAATCGAACGCTACTTAGCTTTATGCTCAGAAAGCGGGGCTGCTCCTGTAATTATTCTTAATAAAGTTGATTTAGTTGATGATTTAGATAAATTTATGACAGAAATTCATAGTATTGCGCCAGATGTGCCTGTTCACTTTACAAATGCTCTTAATCCGGAAACTCTTATTCCTCTACATGAATATACAAAAAAAGGCCATACAGTTGTCCTTTTAGGATCTTCAGGAGCAGGCAAATCTACTATTGTTAACCAATTAACAGGTAATCGTACTCAGATGGTTAGAGAAATTGGAAAAAATAACAAGGGTGTGCATACTACAAGCTCTAGAGATATGCTTTTTCTTAAAGATGGGGGGATCATCATTGACAACCCTGGCATTCGAGAGCTTCGAGTTTGGTTAGAAGGAGATGAGGCAATTCAAGATACATTTGCTGATATTGAAGAAATGTCCAAGCAATGTCGATTTAGGAATTGTCAACATCTTTCAGAGCCAGAGTGCGCGGTTTTAAATGGGGTTAAAGATGGGGTTATTACAGCAGATCGTCTTGAGAATTGGCGTAAAATTACCATGGAAACATCAGAATTACTGATAAAAAGACAAGAAAATCGCAAGAAACCACCTCAAGGATTTGCGCAGGCTTATAAACAATTAAAAAAATCAGGAAGAAAAGGGCTTAGGTAGAGGTTAAGTATAATGATTCATACGACTCAATTTATTGTAAGATATGCAGAAACAGACATGATGGGAATTGTTCACCATTCAAACTACGCTATTTGGGCAGAGCAGGCTAGAACAGGAATGATGATAGAGATGGGATATCCATATTCTCAAGTAGAAAAAGATGGTATTATGCTACCCGTTACTGAAATTCATTTCAGCTTTAAAAATCCATGTTATTTTGAGGATATTATTACTGTTGATAGTGCAGTTACTCATATTGATAATCGTCGTTTGACAATTGCCTATAAAATTTATCGATCAGATAATATTCTTTGCTGTGAAGGATATACCAAACATATTTTTATGGGTGTTGAAACTCGTCGTTCTATACGCATCACAGATGATATTCTTAATAAATATATGACTTTTTATAATTTAGAATTTGATAAAAATCGAAGGTAGGTTTTTGTGCCAAAAAAAGAGCTTATATCAGAGCAACATACCCTCAGTGAAAAACTTAATCTTGATCGAGCATTATTGGTTTTAGTTACTAAAAATAGACGATTGTTTCTTACAAGAATGGCTATATTTTTTACTAAAATTGGCAATGGACACATTTGGCTATTATTTTCTATAGTTGTTTTCTTTTCATTTGTTCCTACGGGAGTCTCTTTTTTAGTTGCAACAATGTTGCAGTTATACGCTCAAATATTTATTAAAACCATTATTAAACGTGCCAGACCATATCGTGTTTATAAAGATTTAGTTCATTTATATGATCCGCCAGACCCATATTCCTTTCCATCTGGGCATACAGCTGCTGCATTTACAATGTTTTTTGTATCGTGGCAGGTTATTCCTATGATGGCCCCTTTCTTTTTTGTCATTGCAGTTGTTATTGCTCTATCGCGAATTTATTTGGCCGTTCATTACCCTTCAGATGTTATTGCAGGAATCGGGATAGGGTATTTTTCTGCTAGAATTGGTATCTTTATAACAATTCTTTCTACTGGAACTCAACTATGAGCCTAACTTTGTTGCTGGAAAAACTTTCAAATAATGCTCTCAAATATGATTTAATCTCTTGTAAGAATGGTTTTACAATAAAAGAAAATAATGTTTTTGTTCATAGTAGTCGAGATCCTATTGAAGAAGCTTTTCGATTCATAACTTCTTCAAATGATCCTGCACCTAAAGGAACTGTTTATATCTTATGGGGAATGGGATTAGGGTATCATGCGCAAATGCTTATAGATAAAGGATATACAGTTATAGGGGTAGAACACCGAAAGAAATGCATCGATATTTTGAAAGAAGTATTTCCGTTAGAAAACCTCCACGCCTTTATTACAGGAGATAATTTAGAAGCAACTATTTTTTCTTCTATCGCATCACTACCACCAGAGGATTCTCACTCCTTTATAGACCTTGTAATGCGTAATTGTACTCCTGAATATCCTATTCTAACATTGGTTGATAAAGCCAAACACGCCATAAATAGTAGTAACTTAATTTATAGTAAATTAATGGATACGTGGTATTGTAATATTCTAGAAAACCTCAGAATATCAGCTAAAATTTCGCTTACCCAAATGCCATTGGATGCTTTTCATGGTAAAAAAGTTGTTATTTGTTCTGCTGGCCCGTCCCTCAAGGAGAGCCTTCCGCATCTGTTAAGATTACGTAAAAAAATAGTGTTAATTGCCGTTGATACAGCACTTTACGCCCTAGTAGAATATGGTATTATTCCAGATTTTGTTCATGCTGTTGATGCGAAAATTCATAACGTAGAAGATTTTTCATGTATACCAGATTCAATTTTTCAACAGATTGTCTTACTAGCAGATTTGACTCTTACCCCTTGTATATGTGAAAAACCTTGGAAGGCCATTGAATTTTTATCTACAGAACAACCCATTATTCATCCTAAACAAGGTGTTAAATATCAATCAATAGCTATTATTGAATATCTTAAGTCTCAGGGCTTGAATACATTTGGCATTCAAACGGGAGGCTCTGTCGCTAATTCATCTTTTCATTATGCTATTGGACATGGTGCAGAACAAGTTATTCTTATTGGGCAAGATTTGGCTTATTCAAACAACCGAGGTCATGCAGTTGGCACGCCTTATGATAAGGAGTATCGAATGCAGACGTCAAGATTTAACTCCATTGATAATATACATTGCCATAAAATCCCCTGTGGAGCAGATGCTATCTTAATAAAAGGGGTAGATGGAGATACAGTCACAGCAGACCCTCTACTTAATCAATTTCGCCAATGGTTTGAAGTAAGCGTTAGCGATCCAGAAAATCAAGGATTGGTTGAAATATGTCTTAATGCTTCAGAGCAAGGAGCTTTTTTTCAAGGATGGAATCACAAAAAATTATCGGATATTAATTTTGTAGGAGAAGATATTTCACCTATCGTATTCCCTATGCATAAAAATAATCTGTATGAGTTGATTAAACCTTTATATCAACAACTCTGTAATATTTCATTGGAAAACGCTGTTAAGAACAAGCTACATAAAGAGTTTTTTTACTTAGAATACACAATGAAAATTAAAAATAAACCTATTGATGAAAATCTTGCATATCGAAAATTACGAAGAATTCAAAAGAATCTTAAAAAAATTGAGGAGGCTATATTATGAGAATAATGATTTTTCTATTTTTTGTGATATTATCAACATCTATTCATGGATACCCTCAACCTCAGGAGTTATATAACGATGGACTTAACCATTATCAGCAGGGAGAAATTGGACTAGCAGCACAAGCTCTCAAAAAATCTCTTGTTTTAAATCCATCGCTTAAAGAAGCCCGTAGCCTATACAATATAATTCAAACTGAAATAGGTGGGGTAGAGATTTCTACAAACACTGGCTTTACTTTATTATTAAAACTGGTTAATATCTTCCCACCTCAAATCGATTCATTAATATCAGGACTTCTATTTCTAATAGCAACTATTTTAGTAGGTCTCATAATTCTTAAGAAAATTGTAAGAAAATGGTATTATACAGGTATTATATCTTTCTTATATATTTTTTCTGGAACTCTATTAATACAATCATATATTAAATACAATCTTTTCATGAAAGATATCCGTATAGCCTTGGTTGATGTCGACATCATTGATCAACCTTTTGAAGACGGGAAATCGCTAGCTCGTTTTCCGGAAGGTATAGAGTTTGAGGCTCTAGAAGAAAATGAAGAATATGTATTTGTTCGAGGGCCAGGAAAACAGCAAGGATGGGCTAGAATAAATGATATCCCTAAGTTATGGGGAAACTCTTGATGTTTTAAAAAAACATCCGATGATAGAGATAGTGAAATGGCAATAATACTGTGAGGATTTCCATGAGATATTTTTTTGTCTTCTCTTTATTTTTTATTTCTTCTTCTATGATGGCAGAAATGTATGTTGTCAAGAAAGGAGATTCGCTTTGGTCTGTAGCTCGTTCGCGTGATCTTTCACCAAGCACTATAAAAAAACTTAATGATTTGTCTCAGGATCAACTATATTTGGGGCAAAAGTTAGTATTACCTAATAAAATTGTAAAATATGCTGCAAAATCTGGTGATACTCTCTCCGATATCGCAGAAAAATACGGAGCTAAAATTTCACAATTAGTGCTTCTCAATAATCTAGATAGTGAAAATATCGTGCAAGGGCAGGAGTTATCTGTCCCAACTTTCAGAGCTGTATCCACATCTAAACCCTCAACCTCTAGTTCAAAGGGGGGTGTTCATGTTGTTTCTAGGGGAGAAACACTATTGGGTATTGCTTTAAAATACAAAATGACGCTTTCACAAATACAGAATCTCAATAATAAGAAAAATACTCAAATATATGCAGGGGAAAGACTTATCGTCAGTGGAGATACCCCTAAGACTTCTTCCCAACCAGCTATTCTAAATCCACAATTAAATATTAAAACAAATATCACACGCCATACTGTTCAACCAAATCAAACTTTGGGTGGCATAGCATTACGCTATAAAGTTTCTCAAAAAGATTTAATGTCATGGAATAATAAGCAAAAATCTGTTGTATATCGAGGTGAAACTCTTAAAATTCTTAGTGTATCAACAAATAAAACTCAGACAGAAAAAACAACACCTGTTATTCAAGAACGCTTAGAAAAAAATACGCGAACATCCTACACTGTTAAAAGAGGGGATACTTTAACATCAATTGCAACTAAATTTAAAGTTTCTGTTGCAAATTTGAAAGCATGGAACAATAAGCAAAATGGAAACATCCATGTTAATGAGAGATTGGTTCTCTATGCAGATGCATCAAAACAAGCTGGAAAGGGGTCTCAGCAATCGGCTGTTTATATAGTGCGAAGAGGGGATACTCTTGATTCTATAGCAGCAAAGCTTAAGACAACTCGGTCTGCTATTATGTCTGCAAATAATAAGAAAAATACAGATATCTATGTGGGAGAAAAACTCACTGTGAACGGTGTATCATTGGCTAAAGTAAATACTCCTTCTACGGCTACTTCTAGAAAAATAGCTAGTTCCGTAGCCCCCCCTAGGCCAACAAGCCTCCAAGGGATTAAGAGTCCTCGTTTTTCCGGTATACCTTTGCCTATAGCATCCTCTGAAATTAAAAATGCAACCCCATCGGGGAGAGGCGCCGATATTTATCTAAAATCTCAAACATCTTTAAAGGCTCCAATCGGAGGGATAATAGAATACTCTGGGTATATTAATGCCCTTCAAAATGTTATTATCTTAAAACTACCTGAAGATAGAACTATTATTTATGCAGGATTAGGTGAAGTAAATGTAAAGGCTGGACAGCAAATTGCTAAGGGAGACGCCATAGGTAAAGCTGGATTCAGTGTTATCGATGACTCTGCTAAAATTTATATGGAAATTCGAGATAAGAATGAAGTTGCCAATGCCTTCCATACCTACAAAGATCTTGAAAAACATCTAAAGAAGAAAAAATAATAACATAATATGGAAAACGCCCTTAGGGGAGGAAAGTCCGGACCCGAAAAAACTGAAAACCAGCTAACGGCTGGCCATACAATACTAAAAATTGTATGAGGGAAAGTGCCACAGAAAATAAACCGCTCGTAATGAGTAAGGGTGAAAAGGTGGGGTAAGAGCCTACCGCTTTTTATGTAAATAAAAAGGCATGGTAAACCCTTTTCCGGGCAAGAGCAAACAGCCTTACATGTATTGGTTTTGTACAGAGGTGGGTCGCTCGCAAAAGACCTTAATAGTAATATTAAGGCAAGACAGATGTTTTCCGCAATAGCGAACAGAATCCGGCTTACTCGTATTATGTAATAAAACCCCTATTATAGGGGTTTTATTACATATAAATGTTGCAATATCTCTTTTTTTTTGATATACTTAGCTAAGGATAATTATCTTAAGGAGGATTCAATGGAACCTCTTAATTATTTAATGTCAGTTGCTCAATCTCAAAATTTCCATAGAGCCGAACCTAGCCAGACGATACTAACTGTTCAACAGCAAAATCAAATTGCAGAACATCAACATAAAGTGCAAGAAACAGTTGGCCCTATTGGAGAACATACTGTTGATTCAAATGAAATGTCATCACTCAATGCAGGGGTTGGATCAGGCTCTCAACAAACGTCCTCTAATAACGGAGGGCATTCTAGTGATGCACAGCCAACAATTCCTGAAAAAGCTCTTCTCGATGAAGGAACAGGGGATCACCTTGATATCTTAGGCTGAATCTCTTGAAAAAAAAATAAAAATCTATTACAATAGATACGCTTATTTACAAGCGTATCATTTTTATTTAAGGAAAAATCATGACTACCCGAACTCGTTTTGCTCCGTCACCAACAGGATATCTCCATGTTGGTAATGTTCGAAGTGCTCTTTTTGGTTGGCTATTTGCTAAAAGCACAGGGGGATCTTTTGTTGTTCGAATTGAAGACACAGACCAAGATCGCTCTTTACCTGAATATACAGAAATGCTCCTTGATGATTTAGATTGGCTTGGTATTGCCGGTGATGAGGATCCTCGAAAGGGGGGGCCTTATGCTCCCTATAAACAAACAGAACGAGCAGATACCTATAAAATCTATACTGATAAATTATTAGCATCTGGGCATGCTTTTCACTGCTACTGTACAGAAGAAGAAATTGATGCCGAACGGGCAAAATGTGAAGCAGAAGGATTGCCCCCTCAATATCAAGGACGATGCCGAAATCTTAGTCCTGAAGAAATATTGGCTTTTCAAAATGAAGGCCGTATACCAACAATTCGATTAAAAGCTTTCAATGAAGATTTTATACTGGATGATCTTATTAAAGGAAAGGTTGTCTTTCCAAAAGGAATGGTTGGAGATTTTGTCATTGTTCGATCCAATGGGATTCCAGTATACAATTATGCCGTTGCTATCGATGATATCACCATGAAAATGACACACGTACTAAGAGCAGATGAACATCTCTCAAACACTGTACGCCAACAAATGATTTATAAAGCTCTAGGAGAACCAGAACCTAGATTTGGGCACATGGCAGTTGTTACAGGTGAGGATCATAAAAAACTCTCTAAACGTCATGGAGCAACAAGTGTCGAAGAATTTCGTCGCTTAGGTTATCTTCCTGAAGCTCTGTGTAATATGCTAGCCTTTCTTGGATGGAGTAATCCTGAAGGAGAAGATATTCTTTCAATGGATGAACTTGTACGGCTATTTTCAATTGAAAGAGTTTCTCCATCCCCTAGTATGTTTGACTTTAAACGCCTAAATTGGATTTCTCAACAACACATTATAAAAGCTGATATTGATCATATTACCAATCTTTCAATTCCTTATATCTCTGATGCAGGTTACGATACCTCAAATTTTGATTATGTTAAATCCGTTGTAGATATTGTTCGAGGTAGCTGTTCGCACCTTTCACAAATCACAGATCATATAGATTTTTTCTTTAAAGAAGATTATGCTGTAGATGAAATTGCTCAGACTACTATCAACCAAGAAGATAGTAAAAATGTTATTAAAGCTTTTCACTTGAAACTTACTGAAGAAAATAGACCTATCAATAAAGAAGTTTATAGTGAAATTATTACCCACGTTAAAGAGGCGGTCGGGCTTAATGGAAAAAAACTCTTTATGCCTATTCGTGCTGCTCTAACCGGTAAAGAGCATGGGCCAGAAATGTTTTTAATACTTCCAATAATTGGTAAAGATAAAGCTCTTTCGCGCCTTTCTCGGTGTTTGTAGGAGATACTATGGGAGCCTTATTAGATAAAGTTCGGAATTTATCAGATGTGCTTGCTCAAGACTGGAGGTATCTTTGAAGTAGATTCCTTACTTGAACGCCTCGAGGAATTAAGAGCTAAGAATTCTGATCCACAATTATGGGATAATCCTAAGATAGCCGCAAAGGTTGGTAGTGAATTATCTGCCTTAGAAAAAGAGTCAAAATGCTGGCTTAATCTTCAAAAAGAAATAGCAGATCTTGCTGAGTATACAAAAATGTCAGAAGATGAAAACGATGAAGCAGCCCTGTTAATGCTAGAAGCTAATTATAATTCTCTCCAAAAAGAGCTTGAAGATCTCGAAGTAAGAATGCTTCTCAGTGGTGAAATGGACACAAGCAATGCTTTTCTTAATATTCACCCTGGAGCAGGTGGCACTGAATCTCAAGATTGGGCAGAGATGCTACTGAGAATGTATCAACGCTGGGCAGTACTTAAAGGGTTTGATGTTGATGTTATTTCTCTTGAAGATGGAGAAGAGGCAGGAATAAAAGATGCCACGCTACTTATTAAAGGGCGCTATGCTTTTGGCTATCTCACGGCGGAAAATGGCATTCACCGATTGGTTCGGCTGTCTCCATTCAATGCACAAAATAAAAGACAAACCTCATTCTGTGGGGTTAGCATTTCTCCTGAGGTTGATGATAAAATTGAGATTATTATTGATGAAAAAGATCTAAAGATTGATACTTTTCGCGCAAGTGGAGCAGGCGGGCAGCATGTTAACAAAACGTCTTCTGCTGTTAGAATCACACACTTACCAACAAATACAGTTGTTTCTTGCCAAACTGAACGTTCTCAGTTCCAAAATAAAGATTATGCCATGAAAATGTTGCGATCTAAACTCTATAAGCTTGAACAACAAAAACAAGCTCAAGAAAGTGCTGAAAGAGCATTAGATCGAAAATCAGTTGAGTGGGGCAATCAAATTAGAAGTTATGTTTTTCAGCCATATACAATGGTAAAAGATCATAGAACTCAAGTAGAAAAAACAAATATCCAAGCCGTTATGGATGGTGAAATTGATGATTTTATTATCTCTTGGCTCAAACAATTCAAAAGTAAAACAAATTGAGAGTATACAATGAAAGCCTTTATTTTTGCTGCGGGCTACGGAACTCGAAGCCTGCCTGCTTCCAAAACAATACCTAAGGAATTATTTCCTGTTTACAATAAAACAGCTATAGATTTCATCTTAGATGAATGCACTGAGGCTGGCATCACAGAGTTAGTTGTTTTAACAAGTCGCAGAAAGAAGTCGCTAGACGACTACTTTGATCGGGAAATCGAAATAGAACTAGCTTTAGAAAAAAGCCAGAAAACGGAAGAGTTGGATGTTATTCGTAAGCCAACACAGTTTAATGTGAGTTTTATCCGACAAAAAGAAATGGGTGGGACAGGACATGCCCTCTTGTCAGCAACCTCATTGCTAAAATATGAACCTTTCATTGCATTTTTCCCCGATGACCTCGTTATTGGAGAGAGAGGAGGTGCTATCCAGGTTCTTGATGCTTACAAAAAAACTGGCTGTTGTGTTCTAGGGGCAAGAGAGGAGTTTGAAAACCCCGGGGCTTATGGCGTTATTGAGAGCACCCTTGAAAACGGAGTAGCTTTCGTACAACGGATTGTGGAAAAACCAAAGCCTGGGGAGACGAATTCAAATCTGGTATCAGTTGGGCGTTTTGTCTATACTCCGGAGTTTTTAGATGTCCTAGCGGTAGATTACAAAAATCACAAGGGTGGAGAATTTTATCCAATGGGGGCTATGATGACAATGGCTCAACAGAAGAAATTAGTTGTCCAAAATATAGAAGGATTAGCCCTCGACACAGGAAACCATAAATCATACCTCAATACTATCTTAGAATATGCTTATACTCAACCAGATGGGCGAAAAATTATTGACGATTTTTTTGCACGAAAATTTGTAAAATAACTATTTTTTATTATATTCTCTAATACCCACAAATGAAAAGATTCTCTCTTTATCCCCTCCCCGGTGAGAATAAAAAACAGGAGTGCCTTCAGGGTTTTTTGAGGTCAGTGTGCACATGTTTGAAGAAGTAATATTTATACTACTGATACAACCACGGGTTAACTGATCAATAAGGATTTGTTGCATATTGAGATATCCCTTTTCTTCGTCTTGAAAAACTCCAAATTCTTTAAGAATCTCTTTCCCAACTTCATATGCCTCAGCAGAGATATGCGGCCCAATATGAACATATATATTGGATGCGTTGGCCCCTCGTTGTACAAGATTTTCAATAGCTTTCAGCGCAATTAGATTTTTTAGTCCAACGCGTCCACAATGAACGATAGATATAGTTTCAATATCAGGAGCATAGAAGAAAAGGGGAATACAATCTCCGGTGTTAATCACAAGAAGATCACCAGGAGTGCTACCAATAAGTCCATCGGCTTCTACTTGAGAACAACCATCTGGTGGCAAAATAATTGTAGAATGGGTTTGTCGAAAGGTGTGTAGCGTGCGAAATCCTAGAAAATTTAATAATTTTTTTCGACGGATTTGAACAAAATACTGCTCTTCTTTATCAAATAATGACGATAAAGAAAAATTACCTTCTGATCGTGTTGTTGTTCCTGCACAAATATGCGGAAATTGAGGCCAAATAAAAAAGGGCATGAACACCTCCGAGCTTATCCTAACATATTTTTTTTAAAAACACAACACTTTATAAATATTGACATTATTCTTCTATTTGATATATAATGATGTAAGTATTAATTTCGGAGTTTTCCTATGAAAAAACGTGCCTTTTTGGGACTACGTTCCTATATACTTTTTGCAACACTACTTGTTTTATCATTTGGAGCAGGTATTGTTGCAGGAAATATTCGCAATCAAACGGTTGGAGGAAATCTATTCGGACGAGAAACTGTCACTGATGAAAACTTCTATAGGTACTACACAATGTTTAGGGAAGCTTACGCGGTTCTCCAAAATGAATTTGTTAATGCGGAAAAAGTTGATTCAAAAACATTACTCAGTGGTGCAATAAAAGGGATGCTTCAGTCAACAGGTGATCCTTACACAGATTACTTAGCTCCAGATATTGCTAAAGAATTTGCAGCAAATATTCAAGGCTCATTTGAGGGTGTTGGTATTAGAATGGAGCAAAGAGATGGAATTCTAACTGTAATCTCCTCTTTACCTGGGACGCCAGCATCTCTTGCCAATATTCAGCCAAACGACAGAATCGTCGAAATTGATGGGAAGACCACAAAAGATATGACATCTATGGAAGCTGTGAGCCTTATCCGTGGAAAAATTGGAACTTCTGTTAATTTAACACTTGCCCGCCCTGGTGTGATCCAGCCTTTCACTGTATCCCTCAAGAGAGATAGAATAAATATTGATACAATTGAAAAAGGTATTATTGAAAGCGATGGTAAAAGAATTGGCTATATTAAGCTTATAGAATTTGGAGAGCCCACTTATAGCGAGTTCCAAAAAGCTTTGTCTTCTCTAAGTGCTCAAAATATTGATTCTATTATTCTAGATGTTCGAAATAATCCAGGAGGTCTCCTTACAAGTGTTGCTCAAATTAGCGATCTTCTTTTAGAGAAAGGGCTTATTGTTTATACTGTAGGGCGTATGGGTAATGAAAATTATGAATTTAGAGCTACGGGTAGAAATTTATCATTAAAACCAAATGTGCCAATGGCAATTCTTATTAATCAAGGTAGTGCTTCTGCTTCTGAAATTCTAGCAGGAGCCTTACAGGATACTCATAGAGCAGTTGTCGTTGGAAAAAAGAGTTTTGGTAAGGGATCTGTCCAGAAGACTAGAGATCTTCCTGATAGTTCTATTCTTAAATATACCGTTGCAAAGTATTATACGCCTGCAGGTAGGACTATTGATGGCACAGGACTAGTGCCAGACTTAGAAATCAATATGTGGTATGATGACCTTTCTGAAAATCAAAAAGCAGCTGTTGTTCAATTACAGGTAACAAATCTTGTGTCAGATTTTCTTCAAAGATCCCCTGTACCCTCGGCTACTGAACTCACTAATTTTCATAAAACCGTTGTATCAAGTGGCATCAATCTTCCATATGAAATTACCTCAAATGTTGTTTTACAGCGTATTGATTCTTTGTCCACAAATATATTTAACTTAAGAAATGATCCACAACTTCAATCTGCAGTTCGTGTTGTGACAAGTGATTACAACAAGTATAAAAAAGATTTAACTTACTACGATAAAAGAGTAGAAGTCGAGGCAAAATAATGGGCTGGTTTACGAAAAAATCTCAAACAGATAATGTCTGGTATAAATGTCCTGAATGTCATTTCTCAAGTGATATGACAGAATATGTGAATTCTGCAAAGCGTGTGTGCGAAAAGTGTGGGTATCATGAGAGAATGTTATCTGCTGAAAGAGTTGATCTTCTTTGTGATGAAGGATCGTTTATCGAGATAAATGAAGATGTCACTAGTGTTGATTTTCTTGGTTTTTTTGACGGTAATTCTTACTATGCAACAAAGCTTAAAGAATCTAGACAGAAAAGCGAGTTAAATGATGCCGTTATTACAGGACGAGCTAAAATCAACAATCACCCTGTAATTATTGCTATTATGGATTTTTCTTTTATGGGTGGCAGTATGGGCTCTGTTGTTGGAGAAAAAATCACTCGAGCCATAGAAGAGGCAACAAAAAAAAGGCTTCCCTTTATCGTTGTCTGTGCATCTGGTGGAGCCCGAATGCAAGAAGGCGTTGTTTCACTAATGCAAATGGCAAAAACATCAGCAGCTGTCAAACGCCATTCTGATGCTGGAGGGCTTTATATAACAGTTCTTACAAATCCAACAACAGGTGGTGTTAGCGCATCTTTTGCAATGCTTGGAGATTTTATTCTTGCAGAGCCTAAGGCTCTAATTGGATTTGCCGGCCCTCGAGTAATTGAAAGCACCATCAAACAGAAATTACCAGCAGGGTTTCAACGAGCTGAATTTCAAAAAGATCATGGTTTTGTAGACATGGTTGTTCATCGACATGATCTAAAAACCACTTTAAGTCGCCTAATTGCTTATGTTCAATAAATGAGTTTTGAAACAATACCACCTCCTCTCCCTGGTTTAACAGGATTAGTTGCTGATAATTTATATAAAGCTTATGGAAAAAAAGTTGTTGTTCGTGGGGTCTCTCTATATGTCGAATCCGGCGAAGTTGTTGGATTATTAGGGCCAAATGGCGCGGGGAAAACAACAACTTTTAGTATGCTGGTAGGGCTTCTTCGTCCAAACGATGGTCAAGTTTTACTAGATGGCGAAAATATTACCCGATATAAAATGTATCAAAGAGCTAGAAAAGGGATTGGATATTTACCTCAAGAGCTTTCGATTTTCAGGAGATTAACTGTTGAGGATAATATTAGAGCCGTTCTTGAAATTCGTGGCTTAGATAAATATGAAATAGATGAAACTGTTGAAGGTCTTATTGCTGAAATGGGACTTCAAAAAGTTCGTAAACAACAAGGATATACTCTCTCCGGAGGGGAAAAACGTCGTTGTGAGGTAGCCCGAATTTTAGCTATCAAACCAAGATTTTTACTTATGGACGAACCCTTCACAGGGATTGACCCTATTGCTATTTCCGAGATTCAACGTCTTGTTATAGAATTGAGGGAACGCTGGGGATTAGGTATTTTAATCACAGACCATAATGTTAGAGAAACATTGAAAATTGTGGATAGAGCTTATATCTGCTTTGATGGTCAAATTCTAGTTAGCGGAACAACAACTGAATTGGTTGAAAATGAAGATGCACGTCGAACATATTTAGGAAGTGATTTCTCTATGTAATTTTCTATAAAAAAATTGCAACTGTAATCTGATTTTTGCTATGATATATGTATACTAAATAAATATAATAGGAGAGCACGTTATGTCAGATAATATCATTGAAGTTAGTGATCAAGATTTCAAAACTGAAGTCTTGGGTGCAGATGTCCCTGTATTGGTTGATTTTTGGGCTCCTTGGTGCCCACCATGTCGAATGATTGCTCCTTTTATTGAGCAAATTGCTAAAGATTACAATGGTAAAGTCAAAGTTGTGAAGTGCAACATTGACGAAAATCCAAGTTTCCCCAATACTTGTGGTGTTACCAGTATTCCAACATTAGTTCTCTTTAAAAATGGGGAGCAAGCTCAAACTAGTGTTGGTGCAATGCCTTATGTGCAAATCAAGGCTTTTGTTGAAAAAGCTTTATAAGAAATAGAGGGATATAGTATGTTACTTAAAGGGAAAGTAGCTCTTGTAACCGGTGTAGCAAATGAGCGTTCTATCGCTTATGCAATTGCCAAAGAGTATAAAGAGCAAGGAGCACATGTTATCCTTAGCTATCAGGGAGAGAAGTTAAAGGAACGTGTTGAAAATATAGCTAAAGAACTAGGTATAACAGAGCTTTATGATCTTGATGCAACATCTGAAGATCAAATTAAGCTGATGTTTGCGGAGATTGACAAAAAACACGGTGGTCTAGACTCTTTGGTACATGCTATTGCATTTGCCCGTAAAGAAGAGTTAACAGGAGGAATTACTTCCTCATCACTTGATGGTTTTCTTTTAGCGCAAAACATATCTGCCTATACTCTTATTTCTTTGGCAAGGCACGCAGCCCCTTTAATGGAAAAGAAAGGAGGAGGATCTATTTCAGCACTTACTTATATTGGATCTACTATGGCTATGCCTAATTATAATGCTATGGGGGTTGCTAAAGCTTCTCTCGAATCTATTGTTCGTTATTTAGCTTTAGAATTAGGTAGTATAAATGTACGTGTTAATTCGATTTCTCCAGGGCCCATTAATACTTTAGCGGCAAGAGGAATTACCGGATTTAAAGATATGTATAAAGGTGCATTAGCAACACAGCTTATAAAACAAAACATCACTCCTAGTGATGTAGCTGGTAGTGCTGTATTTTTTGCATCAGATTTAAGTCGTATGGTTACAGGATCTATTATTTTTGTTGATGGTGGATTCCATTGTGGAACTAACTATCGTGGAGAAGAATAGATAAAGCTCAATATACACAAAAAGGTAGCATTTTTAAGTGCTACCTTTTTGTGTTACTTAATTAACATTTTATTTTTTCAATTCTTTCTCAAGGGCATCAACATCAACCCCCATTCCTTGTAATGATGTTTTTGCTTCTCGACGAACTATAGCTTCTGGATCTTTAAAAGCTTTATACTTTAAGATCATCTGGGAAGCTTCATTATTAATACGCCCCAAAGCTTTCATAGCTTCTGCACGTAATGTTGTATTATCACTTCTGCTTAGTTCTTCCATTACCTGTAATTTATTGGAGCTTTCTTCGGTGTAAGAAATCCCTGCAATTGCCCCTGCGCGCACAGTTTGTTCTTCGTTTTCATTGGTTGCTATAGGAGCAAGAATTTCAAATGCTTCTGGGGTTGCGAGACGTCCCAATCCTGAAGCAGCATATCTACGTAGAGTTCTAGATTCTAAGGTATTTGTTACAATTTCAGCCAGGAGATTTAGTTGATTTACATCTTGAAAAATACCAAGAGCTAAAACAGCCGATCCTCGATAATCTTGATTGAAATCTCGATTTGTTACAATCTCTGTAATTAGAGGAATGGCTGCCTCATATTTGAGTTCAGCTAAAGATCGAACAGCATTAGCATTAAAGCGAACAGATTTTTCATTTGTTAATTCATTAGAAAGCCTAGTAAATATCTGTTCTCCAACATTTGGGCCCTTCATTTGCTCGATAGCATATGCTGCACGTTGTAGAATTGTCATATCATTCTCATTATTGAAAACATTTTGCCAAAATTCTATGTTTTGATTAGTTGCTTCAATGAAAATATATATTATTTCCTCTTTTACAGAAAGAGCAGGCTCTTTGAAAAAATGATCTTCCAATAGTGTAGTTATATTACTAGGTTTTGTCTGGCGAATCTGGCGAACAACTCCTAATCTTTGAGAAGAAATCCCATAATCAAGGGTTTCCATCCAGTTTGAGATACGTGTAAACTCTATTTGAGAGCTATCTACAGATTGAGTATTTGTTGTAATTGCTTCTGAGTTGTTTGTATCCCCAGAGGGGGTTTGCGCAAAAGCGGGGACAGAAAAAAATAAAATCAAGGTGAAAATATACTTCACTAAATCCTCCTAAGAATAACCTCTTCAATGGTAGTATCGGTATTTTTTCAAAAAAAATTATCAATATTTATGAGTAAAACTGTTTTGGCATAAAAATTGCTTGTACTTTTGTATAAAGATGTAGGAGATATTATATAATGCCTAAAAAAGATCATCCCAAAGATACAGATTCTATTAAAGATTTTCAAGAAAATGATGTTGAGCAAGATATTTGTTCGGAAGATACAGAAACAAATGATACTACTCAAGTTGATGATGATCCTGTAGCGGTGCTGATGAGAGAAAAAGAAGAGCTTAAAAATGCTTATTTGCGTCTCTCTGCAGATATGGATAATTATCGTAAACGGATTCAAAAAGAAAAGGAAGATTTTCAAAAGTTCGCAGTAAAAAATCTTGTTGAAAACCTTTTACCTATTTTAGATAACTTAGATAGAAGCCTAAAAGCTCAAAATATTGATGTTGACTCTCTTAAAACAGGGGTTGGCATGGTTTTTTCACAGTTTGAAGGTGTTCTTTCTGAATCAGGCTTGGAAAAAGTCACGCTTCAACCAGGGGATGAGTTTGACCCTCAGTTTGCAGAGGCTGTTATTATGGAAGAAAACTCAGAAGCCTCTTTTCCTTTAACCGTTGCAGAAGTATATGAAACTGGATGGAAGATAGGAAACTCAATATTGCGAACAGCAAAAGTTAAAGTATATAAAAATAATTAGGAGGAATGTTATGTCCAAAATTATAGGTATCGATTTAGGAACAACCAACTCTGTTGTTTCTGTAATTGAAAATGGTAAACCTGTTGTTATTGCTAACCAAGAAGGTGCCCGCACAATGCCTTCAATCGTTGCATTTACCGAAAAAGGCGACACACTTGTTGGTGCCCCAGCTAAAAATCAGATGGTGACAAATGCTCAGAATACAATTTATTCTGCAAAACGTTTTATTGGGCATCGATTTGATGAAGTAAAACAAGAACATGTTCCTTATAAAATTGTGCAAGGTAAAAACAACAGTGTAGTATTTGAAACACGCACAGGAAATAAGTCTCCAGAGGAAATTAGTGCTCAGGTTCTCTCTAAACTTAAAGAGGCTGCTGAATCATATCTTGGAACAAAAGTTTCTAAAGCAGTTATAACAGTTCCCGCTTACTTCAACGATTCACAACGTCAATCAACTAAAGATGCCGGAACAATTGCAGGATTGGAAGTTGAACGTATTATTAATGAACCTACCGCCGCAGCTTTGGCATACGGTTTAGATAAAAATAAAGAAGGAATCGTAGCTGTTTATGACTTTGGAGGCGGCACTTTTGATATCTCAATCCTTGAAATAGGGGATGGAGTTTTTGAAGTGAAAGCAACAAACGGAGATACACACCTTGGTGGGGACGATCTAGATGAAGCTATCATTAAATATATTATTGAAAACTATAAAAAAGAATCTGGTATTGATCTCGCTAAAGATCCAATGGCTCGACAACGCCTTAAAGAAGCTGCTGAAAAAACTAAAATCGAACTTTCCAGTAAGCCAGAAACTCAAATAAACTTGCCTTTCATAACTGCAGATGCATCCGGTCCAAAGCATCTCCAAATGAATCTCTCACGAGGACAATTAGAAACAATCGTCCGACCTATTGTTGAACGTTCTATCAAGCCTTGTGAATTGGTACTTAAGGATGCAGGCGTAAGTAAGGGAGATATTAGCGAGGTTATTCTCGTTGGTGGTCAAACTCGTATGCCGTTAATTGTTGAATTAGTGCGAAATTTCTTCGGAAAAGAACCCTCTAAAGGCGTAAATCCTGATGAAGTTGTTTCATTAGGAGCAGCTATTCAGGCTGGTGTTCTTAACAAAGAAGTGAACGACATTCTACTACTAGATGTTACTCCTCTTTCATTAGGTATTGCAACCCTTGGTGATGTTAATACAGCTCTTATTCCTCGCAATACAACTATTCCTGCTTCTAAGTCACAAATATTTTCTACGGCAGCAGATAATCAAACAGCTGTTACAATTCAAGTTCTCCAAGGCGAGCGCCCCATGGCAAAAGATAACAGAACCTTGGGTAATTTTAACCTAGAGGGGATTCAACCTGCTCCTCGTGGTGTTCCTCAGATAGAAGTCACCTTTGATATCGATGCAAATGGTATTCTTGGAGTTAGCGCAAAAGATCTTGGAACAGGCAAACAACAAAAAATTACTATTGAGGCAGGTGGTGCTTTAAGCCCTGAAGATATTGAGCGCATGCAGAAAGAAGCTGAATCAAATGCAGAAGAAGATAAAAAAACTCGTGAGAAAATTGAACTTAAAAATCAAGCCAGTGCTGTAACCTATGGTGTTGAAAAACTTCTTCGAGAAGAGGGTGAAAAAATTGGAGATGCAGATAAAAAAGAACTAGAAGAAAAAAATGAATCTCTTAAGAAAGCTCTAGAAGGAGATGATACTGCAGCCATAGAAAAGGCTATGAAAGATTTAGAACCTGTTTCTGCTCGAGTCTATCAGGCAATGGCTGCAGCGCAACAAGCTTCATCTCCAGAGAATTCAGAATCTACGGGTGAAGACAAAGGTAAAGATGACGTAATCGATGCAGAAGTTGTCGATGAAAATAAATAAATGCGAGCTTAACAATGGCTGATTATTATTCCATTCTTGGAGTAGACAGAAATGCTACCCAAGAAGAGATCAAAAAAGCTTTTCGTAAGCAAGCTATGCAATACCATCCTGATAAAAATCCTAATAATAAAGAAGCTGAAGATAAGTTTAAAGAATTAGGAAAAGCCTACGAAGTTTTATCAGATCCTCAAAAACGCCAAATGTATGATCAATACGGAGAAGCTGCCTTCCAACAGGGACAAGCTGGTGGCCCAGGGGGCTTTGAAGATATATTCCGAGGCTTTGGTGCAGGTGGTGGCGGTTTTGAAGATATTCTAGAAAGCATTTTTGGCAGGAGTGGTGGCGGGCGTCATTCTCGAGTTAATCGTGGTGCGGATGTGCATTCAGAGATAAGCTTAGATCTTAAAGAAGTTCTTAATAAAAAGAACATTGAGATCAAAGTTCGACGCCATGATTCTTGTAAAACATGTGATGGAACAGGATCTAAGAGTAAAGCATCGCCTACAACATGTCCTACATGCCGAGGTTATGGGCAAGTTCAGCTAAATCAAGGATTTCTGTCTATTGCACAACCTTGTCCTAAATGTCATGGTTCAGGAAATATTGTTTCAGACCCTTGCTCAACATGTAAAGGCGAAAGTGTAGTTATTCAGCAAGACACTATTTCTGTTGTAATTCCAGCAGGTGTCGAAGATGGTAATAAACTTAGGGTAGGTGGAGAAGGAAGTGCTGCGCCTCGTGGTGGATCTCGCGGAGATTTGTATATTCATATTAATGTGCGTAATCATACTCCATTTATGCGTGATGGAGTCCACCTCTATGCTAAGTTGCCTATAAGTTTCACTCGAGCTGTTCTTGGAGGAGAAATTGAGGTTGCAACTCTGGAATCAAAAAAGAAGATAAAACTCCCAGAGGGTATTCAACCTGGTCAAAAGATAAAGCTAGATGGAGAAGGGCTTCCTGAAGTGCATGGCACTAAACGAGGCTCAATATTCTACGAAGCATCTATTGAAGTCCCCAAACATATCAATAGTAAAGCTAAAGAAGCTCTCAAGAGTTTTGCAGCAACTATTGGTGAAAAAATATAAAACAAAAGGCTCCTGTAAAGGAGCCTTTTGTTTTATATACAACGGATGATGAAAAAATTAATGCACAAAACGGCGATTATAGATACTTAGGAGAATGGCTGAAGCAACAATAAAACTCAAATAGGAAGATCCACCATAACTAATCATAGGAAGCGGTAATCCTGTTACAGGTGCAATACCTAGATTCATACCAATATTAATAACAATATGACATATAAACATCGCTAAGATACCAGATGCGACAAAACACCCTTCTGAATCTTTTGCAGAAAATATTGTTTTAATAATCAGTCCAATATAGATCATATAGAGTAAAAGAACTAAAAAACTGCCTATAAATCCTGTTTCTTCAGCAATAATTGCAAAAATAAAATCAGTATGTTTTTCTGGCAGGAAGCGTCTTAAATTTTGAGTTCCTCTAAATAATCCCTGACCAAACCATCCTCCAGCACCGATAGCAATTTGTGCTTGAAGAACGTTGTACCCAGTTCCTAAACGATCAAATTCTGGATTAATAAAGATTAAAAGGCGACTCCACTGATAAGGCTTTAAAATTTTAGCTACTAATGCTGACACAAGAAATGGAAACCCAATAAGATATGAAGGGCGTAAAAATCGATTAATAATTTCAATAGGTTTAAATAGACTAAATAAGAAGGCAAAAACAGTATAAGTCAAACAAATAAAAGATATCATTAAGAAATTATTTGGTGAAAGAAAAAACTCCCATATATTAATTGATTCTCTACCCAAAGATATATAGTAGTAGCGATAGTAAGCATAGGCAAGAGTTAAAAGTGATGTAGTTACAGCTATGGCAACAATATCGATAATTAATCGGATATCTTTTGATCCCATTAATGTCATAACAACAAATATATTTAGAAATACAAGAGAGGTACCTAGGTCTGGTTGGCGTAGAATAAGTGCTAATGGAATAAATAAGATAAGTCCTGCCTTAATAAAAAAGATATAAACATTTTCAAGATTGTTCCTGTCTTTTAGGAATTTAGCATAGAATAAAATATATGCTATTTTCATAATTTCAGAGACTTGAATTCCAAGCCCACCATATCCAAACCAACTCCTAGCACCTTTTATCTCTCTACCAAAAAATAGGGTAAGTACTAGAAATAAGCAGCCAACTATATAATAAATAGTAGACATTTCAACCATATAATAGTAATCGATTGCGACAATCAACCCAGCTAGTGCTAATCCTGCAAGAACCCAAAATAATTGTCTAATATAAAAATTAGTGTTACCACCATTTTCTAATTGCCCTGTACTATATATGAAAATTAAGCCAACAATAGAAAGTGTGATCGGAATAAAAATAAAGGGAAAATTTTCTTTTTTTAATAACAAACCCACAATAAATACTCCTAAAAACGAGGCTTACGTTCTGGATAAAGTGTTCCAAAATAGTAGTTAAAGAGATCTCTAGCAATGGTTACTGCTTGACCTGTTCGACTGTGTTCTAACAAAACAGTAATAGCAATAGCATTTTGACGATGTTCATCTCCGTAAGGCCCATAGGCTGTAAACAATCCATTGTTTCTCATGCTTCCGCCAAGCTGTGCCGTTCCAGTTTTCCCAGCTAATGGGACAACAAGTAGAGGATTATCTATATATCGCGCTGTACCGTTGGGAGAAATAACTCTTTTCATTCCTTCCTGAAGAATTTCAATTTGTTCAGGAGTTAAAGATATGGTGCGAGCAATTTCCGGTTCTTGATGCCATGTTATTGATTTATCTCTAAGGTTTAATCTCTCCTTTAAGAGATGAGGTTTATATGCTATACCGCCATTGGCTATAGCAGCTGTTATTTGATTTATAGCAATAGGGGTTGCCAAAATATCGCCTTGTCCGATAACAATGTTAGCTGTATCACCATTAGACCAAGGACGTTTATGAATACGACGAAACCAATCATCAGAAGGGACGAATCCTCTTTTTTCATCGGGAAGATCAATGTGCGTAAAGTCTGTTATTCCAAATGCTTGAGCCATCTCAACAATTGCTTTATGACCAACAATTTGAGAAAAATGATAAAAGTAACTATTGCAAGAGTGCCCTATAGCTTCTTTCATATTTACAGGCCCGTGAACACTTGTACATCGGAAAATACGATTTCCAATAGGGTAGGAGCCCGAACATATAATTTTCTTAATAGGATCAATTCCTGCTTTCAGAAACGCGGCTGCAGAAACAAGTTTAAATGTTGATGCAGGGGAGTAACTTCCTTGAACAGATCTATTTAAAAAAGGCTTAAGAGCATTTGTTGAAAGATCAAAAAACTTGCCTTTTTGTTCAATTGCATTAGGAGAAAAAACAGATGGATTTATAGAAGGAGTACTTAAAAGGGTTAAAACCTCTCCCGTAGCTATTTCTGTAACAACGACAGACCCTACAAAGTCTCGCATTAGTTCTTCTGCTTTTTGTTGGAGACGTGCATCTATTGTTAAGACAATGTGTTCGCCTTGAATAGGTTCTCTAGAAACACTCTGGTGAAGAACGCGGCCTTGAACATCAACAGATCTCAGAAGAACACCAGATTTACCTCTAATATCTTCATCATATATTTTTTCAATACCTCGTTTTCCAATAGAACTTCCAAGGTAATATTCTTCTCTGTTCTTATGAGTATTAAACTCCTCTTTACTCATAATTCCTGTATAACCAACAATATGGAATCCTGCTTCATGGTAAGGATATACACGGTTAGGGCGATTTTCCCAAAAAATCCCGGGGAAATCTTCTAATCGCTCAGCAAAAAGAGCCAAAGTTTCAGGTGTAACTTGAGATTTTAACACAATAGGGGTGTAGGGGTCTATATATTGCTCTGAAATTGTTGTGTACAGAGTTTCTGTAGACTCATTTAACGTATCGGCTATCCGTTCTAATAAAGCTTCTCTCTCGGTTGGATCGGTGGGAATATTTGCTTGTATCATTAAAAGAGCCAATGATCTTTCATTATAGGCGAGTTTTAAATCTTTATTTCGATCGTATAGAATACTTCGATATGATGGAACACGCAATGATCGAGTCTGATTTTGAAAAGACCTCGTTTTAAATAAGGAGCCTTTTAAAATTTGAAGGTAGACAAGCCTAATAGAGAAGACTACCAACACAGCATATATAACAATTGAGACAACTGTCATTCGAATCTTAATGGAACGAGAAATATCTTCTGCCACAATAGCCTCCTGAAACAATTTTATAGACTTATAAATTTACTTGTTTCTAATATATTTTTTAAACGCTTTACGGAAAATGTCAGCGCGTAGTTGTTCGATTTCTTCTTTTTGGAGAATTTTATGAAACACATCTGAATGGGGATGAAGCGTAAAAACATGCTCTCTCCATGTATCCTTTTTAGATATAGTATAGGAAACATTATCCAACATATCTGCAAGAGCAACAGCTTCTATCATTGCGTGATATGTTAAACTCTTTGACTGAGCAGCATCTAGCAGTTGAGCATTGAGAAAATCTAAATCTTCTTTACTTGAAAAAAGTTTATTTCTTGCATCTTGCTCTTCTTTAAATATCTTGCTTGAAAAATCTTCAAAATTTGCGATTATTGTTGCTTCGTTTGCACCAAAAGAGCTAAGATTTCTGAGTAAGAATAATTGAGAACCTCTAACACCTGTGTATGGAGTAAGCCTATAGCCTGTTTCTTCACAAACTTCTGTGATAGAATCTATCTGGCCTGTCATTTCTATCCCTGTTAAATTGATAAGATAACATAGAGATAGACCTGCTCCTGCATCATCAGCGTAAGCTGTAAGATATCCAAATGTAGGGTCGAATGCAAAGTGAATATGAGGCTCTAATTTGATTAAAACATCATTTAGGCGACGGTACATTTTAACTAAAGACGATCCAAATTCTATAGAAAAAAGGCGAATATGATCTTTTTCATTAGGAAGGAGCACCCAAGACCCTGTAGGGTCTGCAAAAAACAATCCACCATATTGGGAAAAAGTGCTTGTAATAACAAGATTTGCCTCTAAAAGACGCACTTGCTCTTCTGGAACTGTACTTAAGTCCCCAACAAATAGGTGATCCTTGTAAATATCCTTTAGGAGTAGGGAGAAGGACTCTTCTAGTTTTTGTTTACGTTCAAGAGTTAAGCCATGAGGAAAGAGAAAAGCATCCACATTTCTTGCTAGTCGGACGCGAGAAGTGAATACATAGGGATCGCGTTGTAAAGAATTACCCGATCTTTCTGTAGGAAGAATAATACGATTCACACTAACAAGACCTTAAAAGTTTTTGAATTCTATTTCTAACTTTAGCTGCCATTTCGTATTTTTCAGAACGAACAAGAGCATTTAATTTAATCTTTAGTTGTTCTAGTTCTAAATCTCGAAAATGTGCCTTGCGAAATCTATTTGGTATAATTCCTTGATATCGAGATCCATAGGCTGACTTGACAAGACGTTCTCTAATTTCAGAAGTAAATTGTTGATAGCAATTTGAACACCCAACAGTCCCTAAACGTTGAATATCTTTTGCTGATTGCCCGCACACTGAACATGCATCTACAGATAGAGCAGCCCCAGAACCATTAGAATTTTCTTCTGTCATGCGCTGTAGATGGCTGGCAATTTCTGTTAAAATATTCCGCATTTCAGATATAGAGGTTAAAACCTCTGATGAATCCAAACCGGGGATCATTCCGCCCTTTGTAAAACGCTCTAATGCACATTTTGGGCATAACCCTTCATCCCCAATCTTCTCCCCATTAAACGTTCGAAACATTAAAACTGCGGGTTGGGCACCACAAATATCACAGGGTTTAATGAACATATCTTCAGACATATCACCCCTCCTTGGGATAAAGTATAATTCCAGAAACTCTCTCTCGTAGTATAACACAAGGTAGGGGTGATGTCAAATATCCGCCAATGAACAACAGGGCTTTTTATTATCCCTTAAATATTATTTTTGTTTACATAATATACATTATCGAGAATTAAAAACATGCCAAAAGTGTGTTGATATATGCTTAAAAATATACTTGTCTTATGTATGAAAAAATGTTATAATAACCCAAGTGAGTATAAATTTCAGGGGGAGAACATCATGGAATTGTTGGTATACGGGGCTAAATGGTGCCCAGATGTCGCATTTGCTGAGAAAGCCTTGCAGGCTTACGGGATACCTTATGTTTTTGTTTCTGTTGAGAAACTAGATAAACAGCATATTATAGAACTTATAAAAGCAAATGGTGGTGCCGATTGGGGTGTTCCAACTTTTTATAAAGATGGTCATTATTTCGCTTGCTCGTCTATTAATGAACAAACATTTCGTGAAGCTATGGAGTTTTTAGGTATTGCATTGGAGGAGGTTGTTCCCTAAAATGAGTGATATTTTCCCAGAGACTGATTTCCTAAAACTTTCTCGAGATTCCTATATTGTGGTTGATGTGAGAACTCCTCTAGAATTTACTACTCGACGCCTTGGCATTGCATGTAATATCCCCTATTCACAACTTATTTCTGGAGACCATCAATTACCAAAAGATAAACGAATCTTCTGCTATTGCAATTATGGCAATAGAGGCGGTCAATCTGTGAGATATTTAAGGGCTCAGGGATATGATGCCTTTCTACTTAGTGGCATGGAACTATTTTCTAAAGAATTTATTCATAAATGTAATTAGTTAAAGGATTTATCGATGGGTAAAATCAAGATTTCAATGGGGAGCGATCATGCAGCGTACCCTCTAAAAGAAGCTGTTAAGAAATGGCTTTTAGAGCATGAATACGAAGTTATCGATTGTGGAACAAATTCTGATCAAAGTGTTGATTATGCAGATTATATCTATCCAGCAGCAGTGAAAGTTCGGAATAAGGAAGTTGATTTCGGTATTGTAATGTGCGGCACAGGTTTAGGTGCCTGCTATACAGCAAACAAAGTTAAAGGTATTCGAGCTGCTTTATGCCATGAAGAATTTTCTACTCGATTATCCAGACAACACAATGATGCAAATATATTAGTTTTAGCAGGTCGAATTCTAGCCCCTCAATATGCAATTGGGCTTGTAAAGCTCTGGTTGAATACATCGTTTGACGGGGGGCGTCATGCAGAACGTATTGCTAAAATTCATGAAATAGAGCTCAAGGAGAGCCAATAGAAATAGGATTTTCATCCTATTTTATTAAGGATAACTTTATGGAAACAAAACCACAATCTGTATATCAAGAAATCACTTTTCCTGCACTCCCTTACAAAACAATGTTTGAATTGCTCGAAAGTAATGCTTTATGGAGAGACTTATTTACCCCCAAGGGGCAAGATCTCCCTGATTTCTCCCAGAGCTTAGAGGGGATTTTATCTTGGAGACGTTTTTATTTCTTTACGGAAAGCGGTCAATATCGTATAGTTTCATTTAAGGACAATCAACATGTCCTAATGGATATTATCACTAAAAATATGAGATCAACATTATTAATTACTATTGAGTTAAAAAATGATACTCAGATATTACGCCTTGATCATCGTAGCTTTATTGGGGCAAAAGCACCTTCTTACCTCCGTTTTTTTACAAAATATTGGAAAAAAATGTTTTCCCTATATATGTCTGATAAGAAGATATAATTTCTATTAAAAATGCAAATTATTCCGATAATACTTATGAAAGTGTTTGCTCGGAGAATCTTATGAAAAAAATCTTATTTCTTTATCTTTTAATATTGCCTAGCTTTGTAGTTGCCCAACGTGTTCAAATTTCTAGTATCCCAGGCCAAGAAGGTGGAATGGATATCAATCAGCTTCTAGATCAAATTATGCAACCTCACTTAAGCCAATTATCTAATCTTGATAATAAGCGGGAAGATAAGGAGATTGAGGTCGAGGTTTGGACAGATATTCGCACTAATATCGATCAATTTGATCGAATTAATCGATATATGTTCAGCTATGAATCAGCTTTTCGAGATCTTACAAACACTGTCTCAGATACATCAATCCTTGGGCTTACCGTAACCCGTGGAGCAAAAAAAGGGAAACATTCTCTCGTGGTAAAGAAAATGGCTGCAGCCGATATGTTTTCCTCTGCCCCTATTCTCCTAGAGGATCAGCTCCCCGCCTCTATCTTCGATATCAATATTGGAGATAAAAAATATCCTATCAATTTTGCTGGAGGCACAATAGCTGCATTAGTCGATGTTTTGGCGAAAACATTAAGTAATGATGCTAGTGTTTCTCTTATCAATACTGGTGGTCAAAACAGAACATTTTCTATTCGAGCAAATACAACCGGTAAAGATGCAACAATTAAATTTGATGGGGATTTATCAACACTTATTGCAGCAAAAATGCTCACAAAAGGAAATGTTGATACTACTATTATTGAGTTAGCAACAAATAAAGAATCTCTTGTGCTTACAAATACATCTTATTCTAAAAAAATAGACCAAACTATACTTCCACAAACACATCTTACTTTTACAGAAAGCATTGCTGTTATCCCTCCTACTCCCATTAAAGAAAGAGGGTCTCTCCCCGATTCCTCTGTTCTAGGATTATCAGATATTGATGGGATTTCTATCCCTGGAGCTCAACCTCTATTTAACGATTTAAATATCACTTCCACAACAAATACCCCCGCCGAACCTGCTCAGCCAATGATAAGTCTTCAATTTTCTGATGGCAGTTCACACAATATCCCGTTAATAGGCACAAACAATAATATTGACCTAAGTGAGTTTTCAGGAAAAACAATTAATGGTATTAATATTAGCTCACCAGAGATCATTGCCTCTATTAGTCCTTTAACATTTATTTCTATACCAGAAGGGGAATTATCCCCCTTTAATGTTATTTCGAAAGCTCAGGACGCCTTAATCTCCTATGACGGAATTGATCTTGAACGCCCCACAAATACTATATCAGATTTAATCAATGGTGCAACGATAGAATTAAAAAAAGAATCTCCAACTCTTGTAACTATAGATATTTCACCAAATATAGAACTTATTAGAGATACCATAACTCAATGGGTCTTATCTTATAATGCAGTTATGGATCTTTCTTATAGTGCAACTACTATTCCTCGGGACAAAATAGGTAAAATCAAACCTCTTCATCTTCGTAAAAAAGATGGAGACGACCTTATCGAAGCAACATTTTTATCTAATCCTGCTTTACTGTCTTATCGTGCGTCCTTACGTAGGCTCACAGGGTCACCCCATGGAACACCAACAAATACCTATACTCTTTTGGATCAAGTGGGGATTTATGTGCAAAGAATGAGAGGCGGAACTCCATCTGATCCAGAATCGGTTAGACGAGGCCTGCTGAGTTTAGATACATCTCAACTCACTCGAGCCCTAGAAGATAATTTTGATGAGGTTTACCAATTATTTACAGAAAATAATACAGAAGGTGGCTCCGTCGGAGCAGCTGTAGCAGCATCACGCATTAATGCAAGCCTTATAGGTCCTGATGGCTATATTACACGCGTAAGTAGAGATAGTGGCGATGTGCTTCGTGCTATAGATCGTGATATTGCAAAAAAAGAAGATGAAATCGATAAGACTCAACGTAGAGAAAGAGGAAATCTTATGCGCATGAATCAAGCTCTTGCAGCAAGCAAAGCGCAATCTGAATCAATGCGCCAACGTTTTGGCAACTAAATATAGTAATGATATAGAACTAGTATCTTTGGAGGGCATATATGAAATATCGTCGTTTGGGAAAATCTGGATTATTAGTTAGTGAAATCAGTTTGGGGGGATGGCTTACCTACGGGGGAACAACTAATAGTGACTCCTCATACGCTATTATTGACAAAGCATATGAGTTAGGTATTAATTTCTTTGATTGTGCAAATGTTTATGCTAATGGTGCGTCTGAAAAAATCATGGGGGAGATTTTAAATCGATACCCCCGTGAGAGTTATGTGCTTACTACAAAAGCATTTTGGCCAATGAGTGATCTTCCAAATGGGAGAGGACTATCTAGAAAACATGTTTTTGAACAAGTACACAAATCCTTGCAACGACTAAATGTTGACTACGTTGATATTTTTTACTGCCATCGTTTTGATCCAGAAGCAGATCTTTATGAAACTCTCCGCACGATTGACGATTTTATTCGTCAAGGAAAAATCCTCTATATGGGTGTTAGTGAGTGGGCTGCTAGTCAGATTATTGAAGGATTGAAAATTCAAGAAGATTATCTTTTAGATAGTATTATTGTAAATCAACCTGTTTATAATCTAGTTAACCGAAATATAGAAAAAGAAGTAGTTTCAACTTGTATCAATAATGGCATTGGGCTAGTCCCCTTCTCCCCGCTTGCTCAAGGATTCCTTACAGGTAAATATAAGAAAGGTGCTGAAATACCAAAAGATTCTCGTGCAGCAAATGAGGATACTCAAGATTTCATTGCTCGTTATCTTACCCCTCAAAACTTAGATAGAATCCAACATTACGTTGCTTATGCTGATAAAAAAGGATGTACACCTGCCCAATTAGCTCTCGCTTGGCTTCTCCATAAACCTGGAGTTGTATCAGCTCTTACTGGTGCAACTAAGATTTCTCAGTTAGAATCAAACATTGAAGCCATTAATATTGAGCTATCAGAGCAAGAAATGATCGATATAGAGCAAATTTTTGACCAATCTTCCGATAATTCTCAAAAATAATACATTATTGCTTGACATTCTCTTTCGTTTATGATACAATCTATATGAAATAAGGAGCCGGGTTGGCTCCTTATTTGTTTAATACCCTCAGGAAGCCTTATGCAAGATCAAGAATTATACGAGATTGTTCGATCAACTATTCAAGATTTAGGTTATGTGTGCCTCGATGTTATGCTATTAAGAGCCAAATCCAAACACACTCTTAAAGTGGTTTTATACCACACAGCACACCCTGTTGGTTCCGAAGACTGTACAGAAGTTGCAGAAATCCTATCTCGACGCCTAGATATAGATGACCCTATTGAAAAACGATATGATCTTGTGGTAGAGAGCCCAGGATTAGAGCGTGAAATCAAAAATGATAGTGAATATCCCTATTTTATTGGCAAAGAATTTAAGGTTTTCCCTAAAAATGAATTGTCCTACTCACAAAAAGAGGGATTTTTCATTGCCCAACTTTTAGAATATGGTGAAGGCACTTGTTCGTTTAAAATCAATGAAGAACGCTTTTCTCTACCCGTAAGCGATATAAAAAAAGCTCGTCTCTATTATGATTTTCAACGCGCCCTTAAAAAACGCCGCGAAGATTGATTTAGTATATTATTAAATAAAAATACAAGCCTTAAATTGGAGGATATGAATGGCTCTGTCCGAACTGATCCGTGCTTTTGCCTCGGAACATAAGATCCCAGAAGATATTGCAGCAAACGTTTTAAAAGATTCTTTCGCAACCCTTTACAAAAGAGAATTTGGAAAGGATTTTGATAATTTCGAGGTGGAATTAGGCAAAAATAGTGTTTCTCTGTGGCAAATAAAAACAATTGTCTCAGAAGTGGAAGAACCTATTACGGAAATAACGGCAGAAGATGCTAAACTCTTTTCTCAAAGTGACAAAATGACTGTCGGTGATACTATTAAAATCCCCTTGCCTATCGAGAAATATGGACGTCAAGCTGCTTTAATCATAAAGCAACAAATCAAACAAAAAGTAACAGATATTCAAAAGGATATTCTGTACAGTGAGTATGTTGATAAGATTAATACAATGTTCTCTGGTAGAGTTAAATCAAAAACTGAAAATAAAAATGGTGGATACTACATTTCCCTAGAACCTAGAGGCACAGAAGCTTTTCTGCCATATAAAGAAGCTCTACCTGATGAAGTGCTAGACCTAGGAGATAGCGTTAAAGTTTACTTAAAAGATGTTCTGCAAGTAACAAAGCGTAGTGAAAGTCAACTTATTCTTACACGTACAAACCCTGCTATCGTCCAAGAACTGCTTAAACTTCATATTCCTGAAATTGCTGATGGCACTTTTGTAATAAAGGCTGTTGCTCGCAAACCCGGAGAAGTAACAAAAATACTCCTTCAATCTACAGTGGATAATCTCGATCCTATTAGTGTAACTGTGGGTAAAGAAGGTGCCAACATTAAGCCTATTCGTAATGAACTAGGTAGTGAACGAATTGAGATTATTCGCTACAAAGCAGATATCAAAGATCTTATTACAAATGCTGTGAGAGCTAGCCGTGTCCTTAAAAATCGCATTGCAGAAGTTTTCAATATTGACTTAAATTACGATACTAAAGAAGCCTTTATCGTTGTTGCTGATGAGTTTTTAGCTCCATTAATTGGAAAAGGTGGTTCCCACCAGCGAATGTTAGAGGAAATCGTTGGGTGGAAGATTATTTTCCGTAATTATTCTGAATTTGAAGAAGTTCTTAAAGAAAAACAAAAAGAAGTAGATAATATTCTGGGAATTGGGGAAACAGATAGTTTTGAAGTGGTTGATGATGAAGCTATTCCTTTAGATTTACTTCCATTTACTCCGGAACAAATTAACGCCCTTCAAGAAGCTGGTTTCAATAGTGTAACAGAAGTTATTGAACTTACCGTTGAAGATCTTACCCTACAAACAGGTCTTAGTTTAAATGAGGCATTGGAAATCTGGAAAATTATTGAAGATAATATTGAAATCGAGGAAGACAGTGAATAACAACTGTTTTAATGATGTGGTGACAACAATAAGGAGACCTCATGTCAGAAGAGTCTAAAATAAAGAAAATTAAAATTAAAATTAAAAGTAATTCTGCAGCTGATGATAACAAAAAACTTCATACTCAGGATAAAGCTATTGAACAAGTTAGAGAGACACCTGTCTCTTCCTCATCAACATTAGAAGCTACTCCAAAAAATATAGAGCAACGTATGGAAAGCCGCCCTCCCTCTCCTTCTGTATCTTCAACACCTACAGAGCAACGCCCCCAAAGTGATAAGCCGTATGGTCGTCCTCAAAGCGATAGACCTTACGGTCGCCCTCAAAGCGATAGACCTTACGGTCGCCCTCAAAGCGATAGACCTTACGGTCGCCCTCAAAGTGATAGACCTTACGGTCAACGCCCCCAAGGTGATAGACCTTACGGCCAACGTCCTCAAGGTGATAGACCTTACGGACAACAACGTCCTCAAGGTGATAGACCTTATGGTCAACGCCCCCAAGGTGATAGACCTTACGGACAACGTCCCCAAGGGGATAGACCTTATGGTCAACGTCCTCAAGGGGATAGACCTTACGGCCAACGTCCTCAAGGAGGAGGAGGAGGAAGACCGGGTGCTCCCAACCCTGCAGCAGCGGCTACAGCTAATGCAAAAACTCAAAGTCATAGACGCGATACTCAACATAAAGATAAAAGAGTTTTTGACCGCAATAACAAGCGAATTCAAGAAGAAATATTCTTGAGCAAGATGCAAAGTGCAGGTAAGAAGAAAAAAGGTGAAGCTGTTGTTCCTGAAGAAATAGAAATTGGACCAATCATAAAGATTTCTGATCTTGCTCGTAAAATGAACTTAAAAGCAGCGGAATTAATCTCAACTTTATTTAAGTTGGGGCAAAAGGCTACGATTAATGACGACTTAGACGCAGATACTGCAATTCTACTTGCAGATGAATTTGGATGTAGAATCCTTGTTAAGGATGAACATGAAGAAGTTCAAATCCGTATTGATGAGGATGACGTAAAAGATCTTAGTCCTAGACCGCCAATTGTTACAATTATGGGTCATGTAGACCATGGAAAAACAAAATTACTAGATACCATCCGTAAGACAAACGTTGTTGCCCATGAATCTGGTGGTATCACTCAACATATAGGTGCGTATTCTGTTTCAATTCCTCAAGGGGTTATAACTTTCTTGGATACCCCTGGACACGCAGCCTTTACATCAATGAGAGCACGCGGGGCCAAGATTACAGACATTGTTATCTTGGTTGTTTCTGCAGAAGAAGGTCCAAAACCTCAAACATTAGAGGCTATTAGCCATGCACAAGCTGCAAAAGCTCCTATCATTGTTGCTATTAATAAGATAGATCTGCCAAATGCTGATATTGAACGAGCAAAACAGATGGTTGCTGAACGCGGTCTTCTTCCTGAAGAATGGGGTGGAGATACTATTTTTGTCCCTGTATCAGCTGCTACAGGACAAGGAATCCCTGAACTTCTGGAATCTATTTTACTTGTGGCTGAAGTTATGGACTTGAAAGCAAACGCTTCTCGTGCAGGAATGGGATTTGTCGTTGAATCAAAAATGGATATTGGTCGAGGAGCTGTTGCTACTGTAATGATCAAAAATGGTACGGTAAGAACAGGTGATTCTTTCATATCTGGAACAACCCATGGAAGAATAAGAGCCCTATTTAATGATAGAGGTGAGAAATCCGATTCAGCAGGTCCTTCAATCCCCGTTGAAATTATGGGATTTGCATCTCTACCTGAAGCTGGTGATGATTTCTATATTATGGCAGATGAAGAAGAAGCTAGATCCTTAGCAGAACGTAGAGCAATCCTGAAGCGTAATGAAGAAATTATTCGCCAAAAGAAACTTTCCATGAGTAATGCTATGGAACGAATTGCAAACCCTAACCTTAAAGAATATAAGGTACTTATTAAAGCTGACGTTAATGGATCCTTAGAAGCTATCATTTATGCTCTATCATCTCTTAAAAATACAGAAGTTAAAGTTAGTGTGATTCATTCTGGAATTGGCGCTGTCGGTGATGGAGATGTTATGTTGGCGCAGACTCTTGTAGATTCTTCTGCTGAGGCCGCTGCTATTTTAGCTTTTAGAGTCCGAGTTGAAGGAGGCGCAAAAACCCGTGCTGAAAACGCAGATATTCCTGTCCGTCGCTTTACCGTTATATATGATTTAGTAGAACATGTGCGTAGTGTCATTGAGGGAATGCTTGAGCCTGAAGTTAGTGAAACAAAAATAGGTGAAGCTGAAATTCGTGAATTGATAAAAATTACAAACATTGGAAAAGTTGCTGGATCTTATGTAACTGAAGGATTTCTACGGCGATCGAATGTTGTTCGTATCTTTAGAGAAGGCACTCAAGTTTGGAACGGTAAATTTAAAAGTCTACGTCGTTTCAAAGATGATGTATCTGAAGTTCAAAAAGGGTTTGAGTGTGGCATAACTTTTGAAAATTTTGATGATTTCAAAGTTGGAGATATTGTTGAAACCTACCAAGTAGATACAAAAGAACGTAAATTTGAGATTTCCGAAGATGGTGCGTCCATTGAAAAATAAACTATGATTAGAAAAAACTTTATTAAAGAAAAACCTTCATCTCGTCGTTCAGAACGATTTGAAAAAACTCTAATGAAAGAAATTGCACAAGTAATTAGTCAAGATGTTAAAGATCCAGGAGTTAACGCTCTTGTTAGCATTCTTGCTGTTAAAATGTCTAAAGATTTTGAAATTGCTTACGTAAAAGTGCGCATTTTTGGTTCAGATAAGAAAGATATTGTCAAAACCCTTGATGCTGTCAGACGATCTGCAGGTTATATTTCTTCTGTGGTAGGCACTCAATTATCTTTACGTCGTTGTCCTGAGATTAGATTTGAAGCTGTTGATGATGATGAATATATTAATACTTGGCTTCACTCTTCTGAAGAAGGAGTTAAATGATGAAATCTTTAAATCAGCTGGCAAACGAACTAAAAATACAACTTGAACAGTGTTCTCGTGTTCG
This sequence comes from Brevinema sp., assembly GCA_051653605.1. Taxonomy (GTDB): domain Bacteria; phylum Spirochaetota; class Brevinematia; order Brevinematales; family Brevinemataceae; genus JBOFWL01. Next base: position 126,853 of record JBOFWL010000117.1, on the reverse strand, counting down.
GATTACTACTCATAAAAGTCCAGATGGCGATGCTCTTGGAAGTCTCATTGCATTTTCGTATATCTGTTCTCACTTTGGGAAAGACTTTGATATGATTCTCGACGATGATATACCAGCTAATTTAACATTTCTTCCTCGATCCGAAAAGATTTCTCGATATAATGAAACAGATGTTCAACAACTACTTGAAAATGAACAAACCGATCTTGTTGTTTTTGTTGATTGTGGTCAACGTAGTCGTTCAGGATTTGTTGAACAAAGTTTAAGGCCTTCTCAATTTATTGTTAATATAGATCACCACCACATGAATCCCAATTATGGTGATCTAAATATTATTAGTAATATTTCTAGTACTGCTGAGTTGATTTTTTTATTAATGGAATTTTTAAATATTCCCATTTCTAAGGAATGTGCTGAAGCCTTGTTTGCAGGTATTATGACAGATACTGGGTCCTTCACTTTTGAAAAAAGTGATAGTGGAACATTCAATGTTGCTTCAAAATTAGTAGCAGCTGGGGCTGTCCCCATTAATATCCATCAAAAAATTAATCAATCTCTTCCCATAGAATGGTTTACATTAGTTCGAGTTATGTTGGAGCATATTCAAGTTTTTTTCGATGGTCGGCTTGTAGTTTCTTATATATCACTGGATGATATTCAAGGAGCAGGAGGAGTTGATATGATTAACAACATGCTACCTTTAATGTCTAGCGTTGAAACAGTTGAAATATATGTTCTTATCAAAGAACGAAGTGATCATACAATAAGTGTATCTATCCGTAGTAAAAATGATACTGATGTTTCAAAGATTGCATCTCATTTTGGTGGCGGAGGCCATAAAAGGGCTGCAGCCTGTCGATTTGATCAGGTTACAATGAATGAATTTAGAGAATGGTTCATTCCTCAACTTTGTGAATTAGTCCAAAAAGAATTAGTCTAATTTCTTTACTTATATGTTAATTTTCTTTGCCCTTGAGATGTTGGCAAACTTATTATAAATGATGCTCCCCCTATTTTACTATCTTCGACAGAGATGGTTCCCATTAGTTCATCCACCATTTTTTTTACCAATGTTAATCCTAAGCCTGTGCCACTTTTTTTTGTCGTATAATAAGGTTCGAATATTCTAGTTCGAAGATTTGTAGAAATTCCAGGACCAGAATCTTCTATCGCGATATATACAGAATTTCGGAGATTATTTTCCTTTAAGCTTATAATAATATGCTTAGTTTCTCTGTCTTCCAAAGCTTCAATAGCATTTCTAATAATATCTGAAGCCACTTGTTGAAGAATTTCTTGGGATGTAAATATTTTAGGGACAGAATCTAAATTAAGTGTAAGTGATATCCCTTTTTCTTGGAATTCAGCTTCGAAAACTTTTACGAGGTTTAAAATTAAATCTTTAACTTCACAGAATGTCAAAGTTAGTTGTCGTTTTCTAATGGATCCAAGAAAAATATCTAGGACAGCTAATAAACGTGTATTTTCTTTTTTGATTAAACTAATATAATCTTGAACTTCTACAGGCACTTGGATTTGACCTTTGGCTATATATCTTTCTAAAATCTGAGTATGAATATCTACAGCAGTTAAGGGATTTTTAATCTCGTGAGAAATTCCAGCTGCTAACATTTCTAAGGCTTCTAAACTATCTTTAAATGCAGTCTTCTCCTCTTGCATATTAGATACTAATTGAGGGTAAATATAGATTACCTGATAATTTTTATATATAACTTTCTTTACTGTAATATAATCATACCCAAATCCCTTTGGACAAGGTATTGTATGCTCTAATATATCATTTTTTTCTATAAGAGAGTGTTGAATAGCTGTATAAAGCCCTTGAGAGCTATCTAAAATAAGTTCAGAATTTCTATAAACAGCAAATTTACAAGGGGAATTTTCAGCCAAAACTTCCCATAAATCTCTTTCTTCCAAAAGAATAGCTAAAATTTCTGGAACTTCAGATCTATCTACTTTATCAATGCGTTGAAGTAATCTTTGAAAAAAACCACGGCGTTTATCAAACATAAAATACACCTTTAGACTTAGGATTTTTGATAATAATTCCGAATAATAGAAGAACGGAGTTTTTCTATTATGAGCAATCAAAATTTATTAAAAATAAAATTTCAAGAAGCAGCTAAACCTTTTGAAGATAAGATCAACTCTATCTTATTAAAAATTAAAGAATTAGAGAAAATCAACATTCTTTCTAAAAGTTCAGCTGATAAGTATCGTATTATTGGTTCAATAACAATGCATTTAAGTATTATTGAGCAGTATCGATTAATTAATGCAGTCTATAAGCAGACTTTTCATCGTTATTCAGAATCATATCTAGAGCTTTCTAGAAAACGATTTAGCATGATTGTTAGCGAGGCTCAAAAAGGATTTGGAATTAAAATCAGTAAGGCATCTTTAGATAATCAAAAAGAACTAGCTCAACTTAAAGAATTAACACCAAATAGAGTATATAAGCTGATTTCTAAAATAAATACAGAAGTTAATATGCTCAAAGATTGTTATCCTGCAACAGCCCCTATTCGTGAAGCTTTACGGCACCTTTACAGAGACCTAACAGGTTTTTCTACTAACATTATAAATATTCGTGAGTGGTACCCTATCTATCAAAATCTACTCGACCCTAATCATAAAGACGTCATTAGTATCTTTGAATTAACAATTGAGATGATTGAATCATCAGCTGAGATAATGATGGAAAGTTATCAAATGACAAAAAGTAAGAATTCTCTTCAAGAAGCCTTAAAAATTATAGAGCATGTAGAGAGTATTCAGCGATTAATTAAGCATCCTGGGTTATCTGAAACTACTCGTAGAAAAGAGACATGGATGAGGCTTTTATAAAGGGCGCTTTAGGCGAGCTATATCTTTTTCCTTTCCATCAAGGGCTTGTTTCATCTCTGTTTTAAACTCAAGCCAATTTGATCTTACAATAGGTTCATATTCAGGGTTAAGTTCTAATATATACATAACATTAGTTGATTTTGATGGAATACTTGTCTCATCTAAAGGATTAGGATAGTAGCTTTCTAGTAAATTCATTTCTGGATCAAGATACATAATATACATATTAAGATATGTATTTTTCATCCAAAATGAAACTTTTCTTGGTTCGTTATTTAAAAACAACATACCTTGGCTAGTTGGTGTCCACTCCTTTCTATACATAAGACCTGTAATCTGCTCCACAGGAGTGATTGCAAGCTCAATATTGTAATTTTGCCCCATAAAAAGAAATGCGATCATTAGAGCTGTTTTCATAAAAACTCCCTTAAAAACTTGATTTTTCACTATAAAAATTCTATCATAAAAGTAGGTTTATTTCAATATTTTTAATAATTACCTTTTGGAGGGTATATGTCTGAACAAAATAATTACTATGTGCCTATTGTAGTTGAGCAAACAGGACGAGGCGAGCGATCGTATGATATTTATTCTCGTCTACTAAAGGAACGTATCATCCTTTTGGGTAGTCCCATTAATGATGAAATTGCAAACTTAGTAGTAGCACAATTACTATTTTTGGCTGCTGAAGACCCAGAAAAGGATATTGAACTATATATTAATTCTCCTGGTGGAGTTGTTACAGCAGGGCTTGCTATTTATGATACTATGCAGTTTATCAAGCCAGATGTCTCTACAATTTGTATGGGGCAAGCTGCATCTATGGGTGCATTTTTATTGGCAGCAGGAGCAAAAGGTAAGCGCTATTCCTTACCTACTTCTCGTATTATGATTCATCAACCTAGTGGTGGTGCGCAAGGGCAAGCGTCTGACATCGAAATTCAAGCTAAGGAAATTCTTAGACTTCGTGAAATTCTTAACAGTATTGTTGCTAAAAATACAGGTAAGACTATTAAAACAATTGAGCGAGATATGGATAGAGATAATTTTATGTCTGCTGATGAAGCGCTTAAATATGGTTTGATTGATAAAATTATTGAAAAAAAGACGGTTAAAAGTTAATGAAGGATAATTCTCTCCCCCCGTTTGAATGTCATATATGTCATGCTCCAGCAACAGATGTTAAGTTGTATCAAGGAGAGGACGGTTTGTTAATATGTGAAGACTGTTTAGTCCGTGCAGCAGATATTTCTGAAGAGAATGTTTCTCAAAGTGACTACAGAAAAGATACCTTGCAAAAACTTCCTAAACCTCAAGATATCAAGAAATACTTAGACCAATATGTTATTGGGCAAGAACATCCCAAAAAAGTATTATCAGTTGCTGTTTATAATCATTATAAGCGTGTTCTAACAAGTAATGATGATAATTCTGTTGAAATTGAAAAAAGTAACGTGTTACTTATCGGGCCAACAGGTTCTGGCAAAACATTATTAGCTAAGACTTTAGCTAAACTTTTAGATGTTCCCTTTGCTATCGCTGATGCAACAACTCTTACAGAAGCTGGATATGTTGGTGATGATGTTGAGAATGTGCTTCTTCGTTTAATTCAAAATGCAGCTGGACGAAGCCTTGATGAGGTTCGCAACTGGGATCCTATTGTTAGAAAAGCTGAACGAGGAATTATTTATATAGATGAGATCGATAAAATTGCTCGTAAGAGTGAAAATGTATCTATCACGAGAGATGTTTCTGGTGAAGGTGTCCAACAATCTCTTCTAAAAATTATCGAAGGCACCATTGCTGGAGTTCCCCCTATAGGAGGAAGAAAACATCCACAACAACAACAAATTATGATTGATACCTCCAATATTCTCTTTATTTTAGGTGGAGCATTCATCGGATTAGAAGATATTGTTAAACGCCGTATTGGACGAAATGCAATTGGGTTCAAAGACCAGTCTAATAAGATAAATGAAGATGTTTTAGAAAGAACAGAGCCAGAAGATCTTGTTCGTTATGGGCTTATTCCTGAATTTATCGGACGTATCCCCGTTCTTGCCTTACTTTCTTCTTTATCCGAAGAAGATTTACTTCGTATCCTTACCGAGCCTAAAAACGCCCTGATAAAGCAATATCAGAAGCTTCTATCTCTTGATGATTTAGAAGTTGAATTTTCACATGATGCCCTGATTGCAATTGTCCAGAAAGCATTAGCCAGAAAAACAGGCGCGCGTGGGCTAAGAGCAATTTTAGAAGAGGCTATGCTTAATATAATGTTTGATGCCCCTTCTCTTGCACCAGCAAAAGTTCTAGTTGATGGAAATACCCTATTATTAGGGGAAATGCCAACGATAACTAAAAAATAATATATTATTTAAATAAAATAAAAGCATCCATTGGATGCTTTTATTTTATTTAGTTAGAATTTATCAAAATCTGTAAGAACAATAGAAGGAAACCTAACTTGAGAAATATATCTATTATTCATTCCATTGGGCATTTGAACATGTATTACACCTTGCCCTGTAAATGTTGTTGCTGTATAACGTTTACCGTCGTATTCAAAAACCAATTTACTAGGAGTCTCTGATATAACTCCTACATTTTTAAACTCTCCAAGAGGAACACCCATCATTTTATGTAAAATTTGATAGTATACTATATAATTAAGCCTAAAAGGGGAAATTTTAAGCTCAACAGCAAAAGCTTGCCCAAAACTAATTGCCAATAACACAGCAAGCACACGATACTTTTTCATACGATAACTCCTATAAAGTTTTATAAGAAGTGTCCCTTGTTAATTACAGTATTTTTGTAATTTCTTAAACTAGAGAAAGAGCTCACAAGCTCCACCACCACAAGCAACTTCACCTTTAAGATCGGTATTATCATGAAATTCTTTAATATCATTAAGATTTATTACACTTCCCATAGCATAGGCATCTTTAATCTGAACAACAAAGTTATCGTAATCGGCTTTAGAGCATTCTTCAAATGGAAGTTGAGGATAAGATCCCCCATCATAAGGTAAAACTGAAATACCATTATAACTATTTCTATTTTGCCACATCCATTCACCAACTGTTTCCCATTCATCTTCTTTAATAGAACATGTTGCAGAAACATTATTGCTATTCTCCCCCGATCGATGTCCTGGTTGAATCCAGTCATCATGTAAAAATTTAACTCGATCTAAGAATTGTAGAGGGCTTTCATTACGGAAAATAGCTCCTTCAGGAGAACGAACCGAAACTCGCACAATAGCCTCACTAGGATTTCTGAGATCATCTTCCAAAAGGTATGGGGCAATAATTGAAAGGTAATTATAAAGAGTATCCGCCTTACTAATACGCATTCGGCGCCAGTAATATGGTGCATGTCTAGCATGAACTCCTGAACTTGTTTTAAGGACTACAGATGAGTTACCACTGGGTTTAACTGTTGTACAACGAACAGATTCGTTAATACCTAACAGACTTGCAATTCTTGAGTTTTCAGAAAGAACAGCCTGAGCTGCTTCTCTGAGATTATGATGCAACACTGCTCCATCTGCAATTCCTGTCATAGAAACACCAATTTGAGCATCTTTTTCGGCTTGAATTCTCCAGTTATCGCGCAAAAAGTGGAAATCCGTATAGGCAGCCTGAAGAGTTCCTATCATAGACCCAGCTTTAACTCTTTCATTTAAATCATATTGAGACGTAATACTCCCGGCATTAACTTCGATTAAATTACAAAAACCAAAATTAGACAAAGAAATTTCAGCACAAGGATTAGTCCCCATTTCTAAATCATTTGTAAAAATGATACCAGGTTCCCCACTTCCACTAGCTTGAACTATTTTCCATAATTCTAAAAATTCTTCTTTGCTAGTTTCTCCTCGGTGTAAAAGAACAGAATTATTTGCTCTAGCTCGTTGTAAATTTTTCTCCCACCAAGCACCATGTTTACACTCAAGCATTTCTTTATCATCTTTTGAAAATAATGAGATTGTAGCAGACCGGCGAATCCCACCTGCAAGAACAGCATCTGCTAAATAACAAATAATATCATGCACTTCAAGAGATGATAATTTCGTTCCATCTTTTTTAAGAGTTAAAATTTGCGCAATATTTTCTAAACATTCTTTTAATGGTTCATGACCAGGTGCTCTTCCACCACTTGTTTTCAAGGGTGTCCCTTTTGCACGAATATCTCTATAATCAAATTCAGGATAGGTATCTGATAAGCCTAAATGAGCTTTGATAAGGCGATTAACCGCCTCTGCCCACCCTTCGATACTGTCACCTATCATAAATCGAACTTTTCTTGAAGCCCTTTTTATAGTAGGAAGTTGAGCCACATGATGTTTTTGAACAGAAAACCCTACTCCCGTACCTGAGAGTAACAAAAACATAATTTCAGCAAATACTTTATGATGATTAACCGCAACATAAGAACAATTGTAAAGGCGCACCGGGTTGAGTTCAATAGGACGCCCTGCAAACTGAAGGCTTCGCATTGAAGGCAACACCTTTTTCTCTCTTACAAAGGAAAAAGCGCGTACAATATCATCAGTTAGTTTAGGAAAACGGTCAATATGCATTGACATGACTCGGTCTGTAATTTCATCCCAAGTCTCTCGTCTATTTTGATCCTCAACAAACCGAGCATACTTATTGTATACATTTATTTGACTGAGTAAATCCTGTGTGTCAAACATTTTTTCCTCCAAAAAGATTTTACAGATGTTATCACACTTTATATATATGGAGATTTTATCTCAAAAGCGTAACAGTATTCTAAAGGGTACTACCAAAAATCTCAATCTTATGTTTTTTAATGTAACTATAAATAGAGTAAAAAGATACTTTTTTTAAGAAATATTTTTTTATATATTTTATATTTATTTTTCAACTTCAAAAAGAGGATCTTCTTGATTCTCGCTAGATTCCGATGTTTCTAATACAGAAAAATCTAGATTTTCTGGGGAGGGTAGATCTCTCAAGCTTTTAAGTCGGAATACTTCAAGAAATCTTTTTGTTGTCCCATAGAGAGGTTCTTCTAAGAGATCATCGGATCCAACTATATCTATAAGTTTCAACCCAAGCAATGAATTCAACGATCGAGAGCTATTTACACCTCTAATCTTATCTATTTCTTCTTTAGTTATAGGTTGCTTATAGGCAACTATTGCTAAAATCTCCATTATTGTATCTGATAATCTATTTTCATCTTTTGAGCCAAACAATTCCCTCATTTCTTCTTTAAACAAAGGATTTGTAGCCATTTGGTAACCATTTGCAACTAAAATAATTCTCAAACCTGAATGTCTATTTTCGTAGGTAGAATTTAACTCCGCAATTATATCATCCAGTTCTTGTTCCGATACAGAAAACCAATCGCATAATCGAAACTTATCTACAGGTTTTCCATATACATACAATACAGATTCAATTAATCCAGAAATTTCATTTTTAGAATATGTTTTATTTAGAAATAGTGTTCGCATAAGGCTTCCTCATATCTTATTGGCTAGTCCTTTCTGATAATATCAAAATCTGCAAATATTTTATCTTGGACAACCACCGCTTTTTGACGTAAAGCTAGTTCTGCTGCTCCAAGAAATCCTGCAATTCGACTTTCTTTATCTTTTTCATCTGCCATTATTGCGCTAAATTTCGCGGATTTAATCTGCTCTAAAAAAGCCATCATTTTAACTACTTTTTGTTCTACACTAACCTGTCGACGTTTAATTGGGACCGGCTTACGAAGGAAATATCCTCGATAACGTGCAACAGCTCTTAGAAGGTCTCCTATTGTTAGTTCTGATATTTCTCGCGGTTCATCTTTATCAGACATACCTAGCATTCGCCCTCTAGTATAGTAAACAGACCCTTTATCAAAACTTTCTTCAAGTTTTCTTCCCAGAGCCTTAAAGAAACGATATTCTTTCAATCTAGTAAGGAGTTCTTGTTCATCGAGTAGTTCTTCTTCATTTTCATCAACAGGTTTAGGAAGAATTCGCCTTGTTTTACTATAAATAAGAGTTGCTGCTACAACAAAAAACTCTGAGGCAACTTCTATACTAAATTCTTGCATAGCCTTTATATAGGATAAATATTGCTCTGTTACTTGAGCTAAATCAATCTGAGTAATATCCAGCTCGTCACTACCTATTAATTCATTAAGAAGCTCTAAAGGACCTTCAAAATTTTTCAAATGAAGTTGATAGATACTATGCGCACTGTTGAAAAACATTTAATCTCCTAAGGGTGGTATTGAGATGAGATAATATCTTGCATCATTTGAGCAATTTCTTTATCATCCCTATCTTTCAATGATTCATATGATACTGGTGGATGCACAATTATTTCTATGTTAGCATCTGGATTTGTCCAGAAATCGCAACGATTATCAAAAGTTGGAAACCCGTTAATCGTAACTGGTAAAATATCCATCTCATAACGACGCATCAATAGCACAAAGCCTCTTTTAAATTTTTGAATCTTGCCATCTTTTGTCCGTGTTCCTTCTGGAAAAATCGCAATATGAGGATTCATATTTTTACGGATAATAGCCGTTCTCTTTAAGATCTTATCTTGGCAAACTCTTGCATTATTAGACGAAATCGGTGTGCCCATTCCTAATTGAATTAATTGTCCAACAACAGGCTTTGAAATCAATGATTCCTTAACAACCCAAGTAACCGGTGTATTAGGAAACAATCCTATAATAGATGGTATATCCATATAACTTGAATGATTTGCAACAACTAAGAACCGTTTTTCTGTTGAGGCATCAGTAATATTGTTATGGCCCTTAACGGTAAATTTTTGCCCAATCCAAGGCAAAGTGCCTGCTGCCCACCAACTGTTAAGGCGAGCATATGCTGTATATTGTCTTAGCAAAAGAAGAATAATATGTATAGGCCCATAAATAAGATATGATAAAAATGGGCTGATGAAACGATAAGCTAATGTTTGGTAAAGAACAAATAGATTTCTCATTGACAACCTTCCGTCATACTTCGTATATGCGAAGCATATTCTATCTAAAATTATTGAAAAAATCAAGCATAATTTAGAAGGAATTAACGTTTTTTTAACTTTTCGGATACTGATACTAAATCTCGAGACAAAGCACTGCTCAGCTGAGAAGCTATCTCCTCTCCTTGTTCTGCCAGATCCTTCATTTGATCATATGACAATGCACTATCTTCTAGCGCTTCTGCAATTTGTTCAAGTTCTGTTTTCATTTGCCCAAAAGTAGTAGTCTTTTTTTTCATACTATCAACCTTCCCATGAAACAAGGGGATTATCTTTAAATAGATTTCTAAAAAGTGAATTTTGATGTTTAGCTAAGCGTCTGGTATTCAGAGCAATAGTTTCTTTTAATTCTTGCTGATTTGAAATTTCTCCGTTAAGATAGGAGACTACCTCTTTGTATCCTATAGACCCAAGAGCGGGGCTATTAGGATATTGATTTAGTAGAGATTGCGTTTCTTCTATCAACCCCTCAGCAATCATTTGCTGAGTTCGAAGTAGTATTTTTTCTTCGAGTAATGGTTTGGGAGGGGAAAGAGAAATAATATCCCAATCCCATTCTGGTTTTACATTTTTTTTATGAAGTTCTGAAAAAGGAAGCCCCGTTACTTCAAATGCTTCTAGGGCTCTTATAATCCGTTTACGATCTGCGCATGATATTTTCATTGCATAAGTAGGATCAATGGACTGTAATCGAGTGTATAGTGGCTCTAAACCTGTGTTATCAGCGAGGGTTTCTAGATTTGTGCGAATTTCGATGTCGGTAGACTTACCTTCAAACAATCCTATAAAAAGAGATTTAAAATAAAGCCCCGTTCCTCCCGTAATAATAGGCGTTTTACCTCGAGATACAATATCCTGCACAGCTAGTAGAGCCATATCTCTCCATAATCCCGCAGTACAAGTTTGGTTAGGGTCTAAAGCGCTTATAAGGTGGTGAGGAACCGTAGAAAGCTCTTTAGTATTCGGCTTTGCCGATCCAATATTGAAATATTTATAAATCTGGATAGAGTCACAAGAAACAATTTCGCCCCCCATGCGGAGGGCGATAGAAATTGCCTTGGTAGTTTTTCCAGAAGCCGTAGGACCTACAACAGCTAGAACTTTAAACATAGCCTTACAAACCTATTTTTTAGGTTTAGGAAGATCTTCTAAAACGTACTCAATATTGCCACTGAGTACTTCCCTTAAAGCTAATAACGCAACTTTTTCTGTGCGATTTTTGCCTACAGGAATATCTGTTACATCATTATATTCTCGAGAAAGAGCTTTTGCATACTTAATAGCAGCAACAGTTGCCTCGTACTTGTTTCCCTTGATGGACAAAATCTCATCTAATGGTAAGGGCATAAAAACCTCTTTAATTTTCAAAATATCTCATAATTATACATCTTTAAAAAGGTAATGTCAACATTTTAACATAAAAAAATGTATAGTTGACGAAAAGAAAAAAAAAAGCTATAATCTTTTCTAAAATTAGAACAATCCAAAGGAAAAACAGTATGAGTTTAAATATAACCGTCCTTGGTGCTGGCAGCTGGGGTAGCGCCCTAGCCTTTTCTCTAAGCCAAAATCACAAAGTAACATTATGGAATGCATTACCTGAAACCCTTAATAATATTATTGCTGATAAAGAAAATAAGCAATATTTACCAGGCATTGTTTTAGATAAAGTTTTATGTGAAGCGGATATTCAGAAGGCCGTTTTAAATGCTGACATTATACTCTTAGTTACTCCTAGTAAATTTGTACGTGATGTCCTAACAAAACTATCCCCTCATGTAACTGATCAACAGATTATTGTAAGTGCGGTTAAAGGGGTTGAGTTAGATCCTATTCGCACTATTACCGATCTCATCGAAGAATATGTGCCTCAAGCAAAAGCGTCTATTGCTTTAAGTGGCCCCACTCACGCAGAAGATGTAGGACAAAAGAAATTTTCATGTCTTGTTGCTGCTTCAAAAAATCAAGAAGCTGCGAAACTCGTTCAGGAAGCTTTAGCTTGTTCTTGGATTCGAGTTTATACTAATGACGATCCTACTGGAGTCCAAATTGGGGCTGCTATCAAAAATATTATTGCAATTGCAGCAGGTATTGTTGTTGAAGCAGGCTATGGAGATAATGCTCTTGCAGCCTTGGTTACTCGAGGAATTATGGAAATGACACGATTTGGAGTTTCTATTGGAGGTAACCCTCAAACGTTTAGTGGATTAACAGGGGCAGGCGATCTTATCGTCACTTGTTATTCTGAACACTCTCGAAATCGTTATGTTGGAAAACAAATTGCTCAAGGGCATAATATTAACGATATTGAGTCTTCAATGTCTCAGGTTCCCGAAGGTGTTCGTGCTGTTCAGCAAATTTATCGTTATGCTATTGACCACAATATTTCTATGCCTATCGTTGAGTCTGTCTATAAAATTTTATTTAGTGGTCTTACTCTTGAAGAGTGGAAAGCTATTATTACCGATCGTCCTTACACTGTAGAACACAATCTTTAAGAATGCGCATCTCTAATAAGTCTTTATCATCCGAACAATTACTAAATAAATCGCTATATTATATCAAATATCGTATGCGTTCAGAAAAAGAGGTGATAACCAAACTTAAAACTCTTAAAGCAACAGAAGAGCAGATTTCAACAACAATTAATACACTTAAAGAATATGGATTGATTCAAGATGCAAAAGTGATAGAGGCTGCCGTTAGAGAGTTTTTAGAAATTAAAGGCTATGGCCTCTCTCGGGCAAAAAGAGAGCTTTTATTTAAAGGTTACGACTCACATTTAATCGAGGATACTCTGCAAACATATTGCGATGAGCACGATTATAATGAGGAAGATGTTATTTTAAATATTTTAGAACAAACATACACCTCTTATCGAGAGATGCCTGATGACCAAAAAATCCTTGCAAAGTTAGCGCGTAAAGGATTTAGTTTTTCTACTGCCAAGAAAGCTCTAGATAAGTTTAAACAACAATTATAAACCCAATTCTTTTTGAACTTGTTTATTTGTTAGTATTTTTGCCTGAGTTCTAATCTTTATAATTTCTCTTTCTGTCCAAGCTTGAGCTTTTGTTTGAGACAGTTCCATCATTGCCAGCTCTCTAATTTGAGCCATAGATAAGCCTAAACCACGATATCTAGATGAATTTTGATTGTAATATTGATCTATATCAGCCTCTGTTGGCTTTATGGCGTCGGGATTACTGGCTAACTGGCGATCAATATACTTTTGGGTGGCCGACTGAGCCAAAAAATCAAGAAAAATACTGTCTAAATCTGTTTCTTCTAGAAATTCCTTGTAAGTTAAGATTAAAATTGCCATTCTATCTATATAATTTTGAACAAATTGAGATCTTAATTCTTTTTTTTCATTTTTTGACAATGTGCTTGTTTTAAGTTTTTGATCCAATACCTCAAGCCCCTTTTTCAAAGGCTCCTTTGATAACTTTACGCCTTCTACCTCGAGATACCAATCTTTATCTCCTGAGACAGAAATCTTTGACTCTATAAAAGATTTTAGAATTTCTCGATAAGATTCTTGAGCTTTTAAATTTACGGGAAGAATCATAATCAAAGGGAAAATTAAAAAAAAATTAAACATTTAGTATCCTTGATTTCCATTTTAGACATGATACAACATATTTTTGAATAAATCAAGGCAGTTTATTTCATTGTATGGAAAAAGAAAGAATTTGCTTTTTTCTTAGAAATGTGATAAAATCAAGCGATAATGCTTTTTATATCAAATAAACAGCAACAAAACTCATTAAAAATTAGGTTGGCATTATGAGTCTTAAAGCATGGCAAATTTGGCTACTTGCATTTTTAGGTATACTTACAATAGGAACAGGTCTTTTCATTGGACGGGTTATTCTTACATTTAAAGATCTTAAAGATGTCTCTAAACTTGATACCTACTCCAATTATTCTGTCCCAACTAAGATCTACGATATAAAAGGGCGGCTTGTCACAGAATATTATCTTGAAAAAAGAGATCTGGTAAGCTTTAATGATCTTCCTCAAGATCTTGTCCGAGCAATTATTGCTACTGAAGATAGTCGATTTTATTACCATAAAGGCGTTAATATTGTTGCAATGATACAGGGAGCCGTAATCGACCCTCTTCGAGGCCGCAGAGCCAGGGGTGGCTCTGGTTTAACTCAACAGCTCGCAAAGTTGTTATTCACAGATAGTAGTCGCTCTGTACAGCGTAAAATCATCGAATTTTGGTATGCACTACAGATTGAAAAAAAATACTCTAAAGAAGAAATTCTAGAGCTTTATTTCAATCTTATTTACTTTGGTCATGGCCAGTACGGTATCGAGGCCGCCTCTCGTTTCTATTTTGCAAAATCAGCAAAAGATCTCTCCCTCCCCGAAGCTTCTTTTTTAGCAGGTTTGCCTCAAGCCCCTTCAAGATATTCTCCTATTAATAATTATAAAGCAGCTCAAGATAGGCATCGGGTTGTGTTAAATGCAATGGCCAATAATGGTTATATTACTAAAAATGATGCAGATCAAGCTTTTAATTATCTGTGGGAAAACTATGATACTACTTTTATCGCTGCAAATCAAAATATTCAGAATAGAGAACAAGAAATTGCAGGCTTTTTTACGGAATATGTGCGCCAACAACTTTTAGCCCGTTATGGTGAAGAGCAGCTTTATTCTGGAGGATTAGTCGTCCATACAACGCTTGATCTAGACTATCAAAAAATTGCTGTAAACGAGATGGAAACAGCTCTTGCTCGGGAACAAGATATTTATTCTGTTAATTTTGCTAGAAATTCCTCTGTTATCAAAAATAATTACGAAGATATATTAGATATAGCCAGCCTAGCATTTGGGCTTGATAGCTTTACATTTGCAGATAGACGAACAAAAAATATGATCCGAAATTTGGCTGCTAAAGATTCCGATCTATTATCTCTGATGTCCTTTATGTTAGGTATGGACAAAGTTAATAGGGAAGCTCAAAAGATTGGTAGCGTTGATAGTATGGTTGCACGCAAAGAAGATATGATCGAAGGCGCCCTCGTATCAATGGATCCATTTAATGGATACATTACATCCATGATTGGTGGTCGAAACTATAGTGTTGCCAATCAATTCAATCGTGCTACACAAGCTTATCGTCAAGTTGGATCAACATTTAAGCCTATAGAGTTTGCAATAGCTCTTGAAAACAAATTGATTACTCCTTCTGAAATTTTCTATGATCAAATTCTTTCTTATCGTCTACCAAATGGAACTGATTGGGTTCCAAGAAATTATGATGGATCTTATCAAGGGGCTATGACGGTACGTCGAGCATTGCGACGAAGTGTCAATATCGTCACAATTCAGATTTGGGAACGAATGATTAAATCCATGGGTTTTGATGCAGTTTTACAATCTATTGGTGATTTTTTTGGTGCAAATCCTACATCATTACGGCGGCGTATACCTCAAGATCTAGCTTCTGCATTAGGAACGGGAATAGCTTCTCCCTTAGAAATGGCTCGAGCATACTCTGTATTTGCAAATGGAGGAATGAATATCGAACCTATAGCTATTCTTAAAGTTTATGACAGAAATGGACAATTATTAGATGATTTTCAGGCACAACATGCTGCTATTCCTCAAAAAAGAGTAATCTCTGAGGGAACTGCAAAGATCATGCAAAGTTTATTAAATGATATTATGGAAAAAGGTACAGCATCTGGAGCTGCTCGAGCAGCTGGTTTCCCAACTGTAAATTCTGGAGGAAAGACAGGAACAACTTCAAATTGGGGAGATGCTTGGTTCACCGGTTTTACAAGTAGACTTGCCACGGTTGTGTGGATTGGCCTTGATGACTCTCGAAAAACTCTAGGGAAAAGCCGATCTAGCGCCGTTGTTGTAGCCCCTATATGGATGAATTATATGAAAAAAGTTGGAGCAATAGAACCTCCAGGGCCACTTACATATCGCCAATCTTTAGAAGGTATTAAAACAGCTTTTGTATCTTCTTATACAGGTTTATTAACATCAGGAGAGGATCCTGATGGGTATTTAGAATATTTTCTTCCAGGAACAGAACCTCAAACTTATAGTAGTCCTGAGTTAGTTGCTCAAATGAGAGCAGCAGAAAATCAACAAATGCAATTTCAAGTTTCTGGAGAACAAGTTGATTTAGCAACTCTATCACAGCAAGCAAATATTCCTACAGATAATCCATATACAACTACACCTGAAACCGATATTGACCTTTCTTTTGATTTATCTCAAGGACTTTAATGAAAATATTACTAGTAACAGCCTGTTCTTTAGATACTATAAAAATTCTATCTCAAAAAATTAGAAACTTTGCTACTGTACATACATTGTATTCTTCATATTATGATGCCCCTATTTCAGATTTCTCTTTTAGCTTACGCCTTGATACTGTGGATAATGTTCCATGGAATGATTATGATGGAATTATTGTGTGTGGAGGATCTCGTATTACTTCCCTTGTTGCAGAATCTGCTTCTGAATTTAAAATTCCTCTTATTATTCTTCACACAGCATCTCAATCATTGTGGGTCCAATCTCCAGATGAGGGCATTATTGATATACCTCAAATGTTATATCCTGCCAGTCTTGGTATTATACCTCTTAAACAAATAGAATCTATTCAACTTCAATTATTTGATCAGCCAACACTTTCTATCTCTGGTCTACCAATTACTACTAGATATACTCAATATTTTCGAACGGGTCAGTGTTGTGATCTAGTTTCCGTTGCTTGTTCTGAAGACACAAGCAGTGTAACCTCATCTGATATTTCATTTCCTAACATTCATGATCTTGTTGAGTTAATCCAGCAAGATCAAAATATTCATTTACAACGTATATCATCCCTTTTTGCAGAGTTTAAGTGGTGTAATAAACGCATGATGATATATCGTCAAGGTCGATTAAGCTTAACACCTTGTGAAAACGCAGAAGAAGTCTTTTTTGTATATCAATTTTTTATAAACTCTTGACTTTTAATACTAACATTCTTATATTTTCTTATATAAATAATAAGGAAATTGTCAATGTCTAATCAGATTAGAAAGTATTTATGGAGCCTATTCTATGCTAGATTTTTTACTGCCTTAGTATCTACACGCCCTCACATTATTAAGGAACAGTATCTAAAAGATCTTAAATTTTATTTTTTCAGATTGCATCGATTGAAGAAATAGAGCTCCTCATTAATGCCTATAATAAAGAAAAAAATCAAAAAAATATGGTGAGAAGATAAATCCTCTCACCATATTTTTTATAGGTAGTAAAATAGAATATGATAGCTATTCTGCCAATATTTCTTCCCAAACTCTTGATTGTATACGAGTAGCTTCCTCGCCTATATCCGTTAAGAGTTCAATATCTGAATTTTCAATCTCTTGAAGGCTAATCCAGCTTTCTTCTGTCTTTAAATCTTGTGCTGCAGTATTAATATTAGGGGTTCCATGATAATCGTTTAAACGAGCATAGATATCAGGGCGATGAATAAAATTCATAAACTGCATTGCTGCCTCTTTGTTTTGGCTTTGATTTAAGATAACCATACTATCAAGGTATGCAACTCCATTTTTAGGAACTATCATTTTTGTTGATTGACGTTTTTCATCATTCATTGCCGATTTTAGAGCATCGCTAAATCCGTGTACAATAACAACTTCTCTATCAGCATATGCTTTCTGATAATTATCTGAGTCAAAACGGAGGATATTTGCCTTCCATCTTCTAATTTGATCTGCTGCAACCTTTAATTCGTTTGAATTTGTAGAATTAATAGGGTAGCCATTTAGTTTCAATGCAGGAATCATTAATTCTCGCATATCATTCATCATACTCATTTGCCCTTTATATTTAGGATTTTCAAAAATATCAAACCCCGTAATATCTTCTGATACTATATTTGTATCATAGGCAATAACTGTTGGCCCATAGGCAAAAGGAACAAGATATTTGTGCTCTGGATCTACAGCCTGTAATCTTTGTAGAATACTTGGATCAATATTGGTAAAGTTTGGAACAAGCTCTGGATCAAAAGGATCTACCAAACCTTCTGCTATCATCAATGGAGCATAATTTAAACCTGGGACTACAATATCATAATTTGCTGCACTTCTTACTTTTGCATAAAGCTCTTCGTTTGAACCAACAGCATCTTCAACGATACGAATTCCTGTCTCTTTTTCAAAATCAAGATAAATATCTTCTGGAATATATGCTATCCAGTTGAAAATACGTAACTCAGGGCGCTTAGGGCCACATGCGGACACCATAAATGCACAGAACAAAACCAATAATGTTTTTTTCATTAAAACACTCTCCTTTTCTCAATTACTTGAGGAATAAACGTCCTAATTTTCTATTTAAAGTAAATAAGATGAAAGTTAAACCAACTACCAAAACTGATAAAACATTGATAGGAGGCGAAATACCAAATCGAATAGATGAGTATACAAACACAGGGAGCGTTGTTGCACCTGGCCCTGATACGAAGAAAGTAATAGCAAAATCATCTAGGGAAAGCATAGTTGTAAGAACAAATGATGCTATAAGACCTGGAGCTAGAATTGGTAATAACACACGCGTCCATACTTGAAACTCACTTGCACCTAAGTCTCTAGCAGCCTCTAATACCGATAGATCACTATCTTCCAAAATAGAAAGCATTAAAATAACAGCAAAAGGGACTGTAAATGTAGTATGAGCAATAAAAATTGCCCATATTCCAAGAGGTATATTTACAATTACAAAAAATGAAAGTAAAGAAATCCCTATGATAAGCTCTGGAAGCATAAGAGGGAGGTATGTAAGTGTCAGTAGAAAATTTCTTAATCGATATGTTTTATGCCAGATAGCCCAAGCTGTAACAGTTCCAATAAATGTTGATGTTATAGAAGAAATGGCTGCAACAAACAAACTTTTTCCAAATGCATCCCAAATACGACCTGATTTAGAAAAAAGATCCATATACCATTGAAAACTAAATCCTTCCCATGTTGTTCCTTTACCTGCATTAAATGAAAAAATAAGCATTGTTAAAATAGGTAGGTAAAATAAGAATATGATAAAAATAAAGAAGAGGCGAGAATATTTTTTAACTCGATTATGTTGCACTGGCTCCTCCTGAAGAAGTTTTATCAGCTCCTTTATTGCCCCACATCATTACAACAAGAGCAACTAAACTAATAACTGTAGATATAGAAGCTGCAAGTGGCATATTTCGTCCTACAGTTGCATTATGAGCGACCAGAGTTCCTAACACATAGGACCCCTGACCTCCAACTAACTTAGCCACGGCATAATTACCAAATGTGTTAATAAATACAAAGGCTGCCGCAGAATAGATCCCATTTTTAATACCAGGGAAAAAGACCTTCCAAAAAGATTGTCTAGTGGTAGCACCTAAGTCTTCTGCAGCTTCTAAAAGAGAGAAATCGAATTTTTCAATAGCAGAATAAATTGGAATGATTGCAAAGGGTAATGCTACATATATGGATATCATAGTCACAGAAAAGTTATTATATAAGAGCGGTAGCGGTGATTTAATCCATCCTAAATTCATTAGGAATGAATTTACAGCTCCTTGATTTCCTAAAATAGAAATCCAAGCATAAACTCTTAATAAGAAATTTGTCCAAAATGGTAAAGCGATCAGAAGAATCCAGTAAGATTTATAGCGTGATCGGGACATATAATATGCTGCTGGAACTGAAAGTATAACACTAATAATTGAGGCAACAGTAGAAATAACAATAGTTCTCCATGTTGTAACCAATACGCGTGATTCTAAAAGCTCTTTATAAGCGTCAAGATTAAAGTGAATATTTCCCCATACTGGAGATGAAGTAAACATTGGCCAAGCTGCTACAGGCCCTTTAGAGTATAAAACCGGAGCTGTTTTTGCTATTAATGCTGTTAGGTCTTTCCAAGATTGATTATCCATAAAAGATACAATAACAATTAATAATGTAGGCAAGAAAAAGAACGCAATCATCCAGAAAATAAAAGGAGTAGCATAGCGATTAAGCATACTTTTTTGTTTCATTAGTCTAATACCTCTACAACATAAGAGTCATCTGAGTCCCATAGGAACCATGCAACCTCATTCCAGTGAACAACTTCTGTTCCATCTTGAAAGAAAATATCATGTTGTTCAAAGGCTTTAATATAGTTATCAAAACCATCTACTTTAAGAAAATACTTAGTTTGAAATCCTGCATAAATAACCTCTGCAACAACACCTTTTATCAAGTTATGCCATTGATTAGGAAGTTGGGGTTTATTTTTAAGAACCTCTATTTTTTCAGGGCGAATAGTTAAGGTTACCTTTTGCCCTACTTTAATTTTTTCATCAGTTTCAATAATTAAGGGGCCTGCAGCTGTATCAATTTCGGCATGAGTATCATCAAGTATTTTAGTGATTGTTCCTGTAATAAAATTGTTTTCCCCAATGAAGTCTGCAACAAAGGGATCTGCTGGTGTTTCATAGAGATCTATGGGTGTTCCCATCTGTAAAACGTGCCCTTCATTCATAACAGCAATATTATCTGAAATACTTAAAGCTTCTTCTTGATCATGGGTTACCAAAATAAATGTGATCCCTACTTGATCATGAATACGGTCTAATTCGATGAGCATATGTTGTCGAAGTTTTGCATCAAGTGCAGAAAGTGGTTCATCCAAAAGAAGCACTCGAGGTTCGTTAGCAAGGGCGCGAGCAATGGCTACACGCTGTTGTTGTCCACCTGAAAGTTGTGAAGGTAATTTATCAATATGCTTTTCAAGCCGAGCAAGCTTTGCATATTCAAGAACTTTTTCATGAAACTCTGCCTGAGCTATGTTTTTAATTCGAAAAGAAAAAGCGATGTTTTCATAGATTGACAAATGAGGAAAAAGGGCATACTTTTGGAAAATAGTGTTTACAGGACGCTGATTTGATGCTACACTTGAGATATCTTGATTTCCTAAAAATATGGAGCCACTATCTGCCTCTGCAAACCCTCCTATAATACGAAGAAGAGTTGTTTTCCCACAGCCTGATGGACCTAACAAGGAGAAAAATTCTCCAGATTTAATCTCGAGTGAAATATTATCAAGTACAAGATTATCACCATACGACTTACTGACGTTTTTAATACTAATATTATTACTTAACATGAACATTCCTTAATACAATAATTAAGAGCTTTTAATATATATGACAAAATAGGGACTAAAACTTAACGAGGAGTTTTATAAATCAAATACGAGAAAGAATAGTGGAAAGCAAGCGGACATGAAAATAAAGAAGACGGGAAAAATAAAAGAGACTTGCAGGTGCAAACAACTTGTATATTTCTCCAAAACGCCAGTGAGCCATATGTTACTCCGACGTTGATCTCGTTATTAAAATAAACGGCAGATCATCATAATATATTTCTTGTATAATGTCAATTATTTAACTTTATTTTTTACGCTTGACATATATTTTTTTTAAAATATAATGTAATATGTGGTAATAGTTAACTATTATTTAGTTAATATGGGGGGGAAATGAGAACATTCTTTGGAAAATTAAAAGATGGACGCGAGGTATTTTCCTATACAATATCATCGTCAAAGCTTGAAGTGACGGTGTTAGATTATGGAGCTATTCTACAAAGATTTTTATTTGATAATACCCCTATTATTTTAGGCTTTGACAACTTACAAAAATACGAAGAGGATAAAACATTTCAAGGAGCCATAATTGGTAGGCATGCAGGGCGAATTGAAGAGGGAACTCTTAATATAGATGGAATTAACTATAAGTTAGAGCAAAATAATGGAAATTGCCATCTACATGGAGGAGATCAAGGCTTCAATCAGCGTTTATGGAATGTGATAGAGCACTCTAATAATCATATTACATTTGAATATTCCTCTCCTCATGGAGAGTGTGGTTATCCAGCAAATCTTAATGTTTCCGTATCGTATCGTATTGATGACAATAACTTTATATTAGAATATCATGGGGAAAGCAGTAGAAAAACTATTTGTAATCTAACTAACCACGCTTATTTTAATCTCAGTGGAAAATCTCAAAGTATAGAAGATCATATTCTTTATATTGATAGTGATTATATAGTGAGTCTAGGGGATGATTTTGCACCAAAATCATTTATGGAAATATCAAATACTCCTTTCGATTTTAGAAATCCCAAGCCAATTAGGCAAGATATAAACATCCCCCACCCTCAACTAATACTTGCAAAGGGGTACGATCATCCCTTTGCATTAAAATCTACTAAACCTCAAATACAACTCTATAGCCCAGATAGCAAGATATCTCTCTCTGTATCAACAGATCAACCAGCAGCTATTATATACACAGGCAATTTTTTAGGAGATAATCTTGGATTTAGAAAAGGTATTTGTATAGAAACTCAAAATTTCCCAAATGCTGTAAATCATTCTGAATTAATGAATTCTACTACTTTTACTAGTCCTACTCAGCCTTATCAGCAGACTACCTATTGGGCATTCACAAAAAAGTAGTTATTTAGCTGTGTTACCTGCAATATTCATTGCCTCCCAAGTGCGTGCAAAAGGAGGAGAATAAATGAAGTCCATCATACCTAATTCATCAACAGTAAGTTGTTTGAAGATCGCCACAGCTAATGCATCTACTCGTAAGACAGCTGATTTTTCTCCACAAATTTGTCCACCTAACAAAACACGAGTCTTTTTATCGTAGATCAATTTAATAAGCAGTTTTGTTCTTCCTGGTGTATAAGAAGTATGAGTAAAGTCTGTAATAGAGTGCTCTGCAAAATCATAATTATAAAGTTTTGCTTCAGAAGCACTTAAACCTGTTCTTCCTGCTTCAAAATTCATAAACCGGAGCCCAGCCGAACCTAAAGAACCCTGAAAAGAAACACCTTCTTTTCCCGCCATAATATCACCAAGGAGTCTTCCTAATTTATTTGCTCCTGTTGCAAGAGGAATATAATGAGGTTTTTTTGTCACGGCATGCGTAATGGTGGCACAGTCTCCTGCAGAAAAGACATCTTTCACATTGGTATGACAAGAATTATCAATTATAATTGCTCCATTAGGAAGCATTTCTAGTTGACCTTTACACCATTCCGTTTCTGGGCGAAAACCTAAAGCTAGTATAACCAAATCAGCAGGGTAACTCCCCTTATCTGTTGTTATAGACTTAACATGATCGTCTCCAACTATTGAAGTTAGTTTTTCGTTGAGCCTTAGGTTGACTCCACTATTTTTCACTGCATTTTCTAATTCTATGCTGATTTCATTATCAAGAGCTTTGCTATTAAGATGAGTTTCCATTTCGATCAAGGTAACATTTTTTCCATGATGTAGGGCTGCCTCAGCTGTCTCAAGCCCAATAAAACCACCACCAACTATGACAATATTATTTGCTGAAGCTATGGCTTTCTTCAAGATAATTCCATCTTCCATTCGAGATAAGGTATGCACTCCCTTAAGATTTTGCCCTGGGAGACTAGGCATAATAGGAGACGCTCCTGTGGAAATTAAAAGTTTATCATAATTGAACACTTCCTCAGATCCATCCTGTTTAAGAGCTGTGACTGTTTTATTTTCTAGATTAAGTTGTGTTGCCTTATGATGAAGCAATACATTAATATTACTTGCCTGAAACGCTTCGAAGGAACGTGCTATCATTTCTGTAGAATCTTCAAATTCTCCACCAACAAAATATGGTAAACCACAAGCCCCAAATGAGACTAAATTCCCTTTTTCTAATACAGTTATATTGGCATCAGGAAGGTTTCTTCGTAACCGAGATGCTGCACTCATTCCAGCAGCGTTTCCACCAACAATAAGGTAGTTCATTATTCACTCCTAAATATTATATTTAATTACAGACTTTATATCTAATGAAGCCCCCCTTAACTTAAAGGAGGGCTTCATTAATTGGGAATTATTAAACAATATGATGTTGTGGATTTTTTCCAACAAACAGTAAAACACCACAAATTACAGCAAAACCAATTATATAGGAGAACATTACAGGAAGACCAAACGCAGTTGCAAGATACCCAAACAAAAGAGAGACCGCAAATATGAACATCCCATAAGGTAATTGCGTTCTTGTATGTTCTATAAGCGAGCATTCAGCCCCTACTGATGATAAAATAGTAGTATCAGAAATTGGTGAACAATGGTCTCCAACAATGGCTCCTGTTAATACAGCTCCAATAGAAGAAACCAGAACCACATGATTTTCTGGAGCTAAGGAAACAGCTAATGGGATCGTTAAGGGCATCAATATACCCATTGTTCCATATGATGTTCCTGTTGAGAAAGATATAAGCAAGCCCAATGTGAAGATTAGCCCTGGTAATAACAATGGATTAAGAATTCCTCTTAAAGCATCTGCTAAAAATACATGTGTCCCTAATTCTTTAATTACCATTGAGATAGACCACGCCAACAAAAGGATTACCACTGCATTTGCAAAGAGATTTTTTGCGCCTTCAAGCCAAATTTTAATAGACTGTTTTAATGTGAGAGTCTTTGTAAGTGACGACATTACAAAAGCTGAAAGCGTTGCTAACAGCGCTGCATTGAAGATTACAAATCCAGCATCTGCATTTCCAAGAATCTCAACTAGTAGTGAAGACCCTTTCAATGTTTGAAGAAGCTCTGGAGAGCTACTTGCTAGTTCTTGATAACCGCTATAATAAAAACCAATCATCGCCGCAAAGATAAGAGTGAAAATAGGAACCAGCCCATTCCAAATATTAAGAGGAATATCTTTAATGGCATCTAGAGATGAATCTTTATGAAATTCAATCTCGGTATCATCGTTTAAAATTCCTTTTCTAGCACGTGCTTCCGCAGCTAACATAGGGCCAAAATCTCTATTCATCCACCCAATGAGAACTATCATTCCTAGAATAAATATGTTATAGAATCGATAAGGAATCGTCTGTAAAAATATACCATAAACATTAACATCTGTTAGCCCTGCAAGCTCAAAGCCATTTGTCATCACCCCCAACTCATAGCCAATCCACGTCGAGATGAGTGCAATACCAGAAATTGGAGCTGCGGTCGCATCAACAATAAAAGCAAGTTTGGCACGTGATATTTTAAGTTTATCTGTCACAGGGCGCATAACTGGGCCTGTAATAAGACAGTTTGCATAGTCATCAAAGAAGATGAATAATCCCAAAAACCATGTTAAAAATTGGGCAGATCGAGCTGTTTTTGCTTTTGAAGCAATGGCTTCTGCTACAGCATAAGCCCCCCCATTACGGCCTATAACTGCAATAAGCCCACCAATTGTAAGTACCTGAAGAATAATAGCTGCATTGCCAGAACTTGCCATTGAAGAGATAATTAATGTTGGAATTCTACCAAAGCTTGTAAAGATGTCTAAAATACTAATCCCATCACTAAATGAAAGAATTAGCGTACCCGCCCATATTCCCATAAACAAGGACAATAATACCTGTCTTGTAATAAACGCAAGTAAAATAGCCAATAAGGGTGGAAGAATCGTCCAAAAAGAGAAAAAATCCGCATTTTCTTGTGCTGTTCTTGCTTGCCCAAAGACAACAATAGGAGCTACAAGACAAATGAATAAGAAAAATGATGAATATTTACGCATTCATGCCTCCAAATATACCCAATGAGGATAGAAATTATACAAAAAAATGGAGAGAAATGCAAGTGTTTTAAAGACATTATCTTTATTTTTTTTTATTTATACCGTTACAAAAAAGTAGTGCTATTACAAGGAAGTTATTGCATGTCTTTTTATCGTAGTCTTTTATACGTATTTTTAACTGTTGCACCCATGGCTTCTCAATCAGTAAACCATTCTATGGTTGAACCAAGTAATTATCTCAAAAAACGAGCTCCCTTTTTTATGAAAAATTATAGAGATAGCTATGAAGAAACTATTCCTGTAATCAATGAATATTCTATAACTGTTGAAGATGCAGAAGAAAACTCGACAGCATTCCGGAAATTAACAGGGCTATCACCTATAAATGCAACTTTTACTGCATCTTGGTATATTTTCGATTCCCCTGATCGTGTTCCTAGATCTATCGTAGAAATTCAGAATATGGTAAATCGACGTAAACCCTTGTATTTTTCTCAGTTAGTAAGGAAGGGCGATGTTCTTCATGGATGGGCGGAGCTTTCCTACGACTCTATCAACGAAAAAAATATGGTCGCAGTATACTTATCGCTTATAACAACATCGGGGGCTTTAGTTCCCGTTGCTTCTCAAATGTTTTATGAAGACTCTCTATCAAAGAGTTATCAGCGTAATCAAACAACTCATCTAAATATAGATCTTGTAAGATTTTGGTTTGATCGTGGATATTTTAATTAAAAACAGCCTCCAAAAACTGGAGGCTGTTTATTTTATACAACTAAGTTATTAATTTTAGTCCCAACATTCAACATTATTAAGCTCGGCAACACTGGAGCGTTTAAATTGAGGATTAATATTCTGTGCCTTTTGGCGATTATAGTCTTCAAGAACTTTTTTAAGACGCCCAAAGAGCCTAACAACGGCATAAATATTAATAATAGCCATGAAGCCCATAAGAAGGTCTGCAATATTCCAAACTAAAGAGAAACTTGCAACAGACCCTGCAAACACACAACCGATAACAAGTAATCTAAAAACTAAAAGAGCTATAGGATTTTGCGTAAGAAAACCTAAAGCATTTTGGGCATAGAAGTAATTCCCTAAAACAGATGAGAATGCCAGTAAGAAAATACAAATTGTTAAGAAGATAGCACCTGATCCTCCAAAATATTGGCCAAATACTCGCTGAGTAAGAACAATTCCAGAGATTCCTTCGGCAGCAGCTGCTTTAATATCAATTCCAGAAAATAAAATTAAAAATGCTGTCGCAGAACAGATGAGCAATGTATCAAAAAATACACCGCAAGCTTGAATCATCCCTTGCTTAACAGGGTGTGAAGTTTCAGCAGAAGCTGCAGCATTTGGAGCCGACCCCATCCCTGCTTCATTTGAGAACAAACCACGCTTTACCCCTGTTACAATAACACCAACGGTTGTTCCTATACCAAAGGAGGAAGGATTAAATGCATTTTCAAAAATTAAAGCAAAAACACTTCCAATGTGACTAATATTAGCAACAATAATATAGAAACTCAAAACTAAATAAAGAATAGCCATAACAGGTACGAGTAGCGAGGTAAATTTAGCTATACGAGGCAATCCTCCAAAGATAAAAATAGCTGTTAGTAAAGCTAATACGGCAGCACTTACTGTTGTTGGAATTTGGAAATTAGCTTGAACAGCCAATGCAATTGTATTTGCTTGCACAGAATTGAAGGCAAAGCCAAATACTAACAATAATAATATAGAAAATATTGCTCCAAGCCATTTTTGATTAAGCCCCTGAGTCATATAAAAGGCTGGCCCTCCGTTATAGTGGGTTTTGTCTTCACAGTGAACCTTATAAACTTGAGCTAAGGTTGCTTCAACAAAAGCCAAAGCTCCACCTAATAGAGCTGTAAGCCACATCCAAAATACTGCCCCAGGCCCCCCTAACATAATAGCTAAAGCAACCCCTGCAAGATTCCCCGTGCCTACACGAGATGCTGTTGTAACTGCAAAAGCCTGAAAAGGTGATATTTTCTTAGAGCCAGACTCAGAGAATCCTTCTGACATTGATCGAGACATATCACCCCAGCGAAATTGAACAAAACCTGTTGCGATTGTAAAATACAAACCTGTCCCTAGCAAAACAACAACGAGCACATACGAATATAAGTATGTATTCAAATTGTCGACAATTGCATTCAAAATTTCCATAGAAAACTCCTTACATAATAATATAAATCTCATTACTAATTGTAAGGCAATTATGACAGTTTTTGACTCTTTTGTCAAGTGCAAAGATTAAATAATGTTCAATAAATAAATATTGAGTATTATTTAATCATCATTTCGAGATTAGCTGATAGAATGGGCAGTTATTGTATTCTGTTGGGGATGGACAATCATTGGATACGTCTGCTGCAAAAAATCTTCCTTCTGTTTCTTCTAGCACTTTTTGCAGACGAGGTACTGCTACTGTATTGATATGATCCATTTGTTCAATACCAATCCAAGTTCTTTGTTCTTTAAAAGCTGCTGATGCCGTTGTGCCAGACCCTAAAAAGAAATCCAACACCCTGTCTCCGGGCGCACTACCTAGTTGAATAATATATCGAATTAAAGCTTCTGGTTTAGGGTAATCAAAAACAGAAGCACCAAACATTTCTTTAAGCTGTTTAGTCCCTTTACTGGTTTGAAAATCTTTATGATCCCACACACTACGAGGAAGCCTTGTTTGTTTACGATATTTTTCAAAGATAAGGTAGGTATTGCCTGATTTTCGAGCAACAAGATTTATATTAAGATTTTGTGCAGCCTTATCCCTTCCCCAACGCCAGACTGTTTGAAGCCCTTGAGATATTCTAGGATATATTTCAACCCATCCGTCTATAGGTTGTAAGGAGAGTTGGTGTAAGCCATTATTATCTATCTCATTAGGATTTACATAAAAAGGATAACACAGATTTGGCCGATTACCTATATGAAAACGCACATTTCCATTTCGAAGGCTACGCAATTCAAAGCCTCCGAGACTATCTTGAAGAGGAAACTCTTTTTCTCGAGGGAGTGGATTTAACTGAACATCAGGTGTCTGCCCATAAAAGAGTAAGTACTCATGTGTTCGAGCGATAGATCTATAATCTCTGCCGCCTGGGTTTGTTAATACTGTAACCATTCCTATAAAGCACTCTTCTCCAAATATTTCATCTAGAAGCACTTTTAGATAGGCTTGTTCATTATCATCACACTGAATAACTAACACACCATCCTGCGTAAGAAACTTTTTTGCTAACACAAGCCTGCTTTTCATAAACATAAGCCATAGAGAGCGAGATAGTTTATCCTTATAAATGAAGGTATTTCCCGTATTGTACGGTGGATCAATATAAATAAGCTTTACTGTATTTTTAAATACATCCAAAATAGAGGATAAAACAACAAGATTATTTCCTTTGAAAAGAAAATTACCTGTTTTCGAAAGTTTTTTTACTTTTTCAAGCCCTTTCGAAGAATAACTACGCCAATTAATCATTTTTTTAGGAGAAAGTAAGGTGCTAGCGTTCTCCCACTCTAAGGTTGCATTTGCGGCTTTAGCAGATTCTTCGTTTGGAAAGTCATAATGAGGGAGATCTAATAATACATGGTTTTCTGATAAATTAAGAAAAATATTATCCACAATTCCTCCGACTAAAAAAGTAGGTAGTATTATAGATTAACTTGAGATTTTTTGCAATTCCTTGCATTTTCATTAAAAATAACGTAAAATATCTTGGTTATTTTAGCACAATATAGGGGGAGATGTATCTATGAAATTTAAAGCTATTCTATTTGACATGGATGGTGTCGTTGTTGATTCCGAGCATGTAGGTTTAAAATATATACATAAACGCCTAGAAGATGCTGGTTTTCTAGTTGAACCTTCTCTTTTAAACTCCCTAGTTGGATTGAATACCAAAGATTATCTTAATCAATTATCTAAGGTTCTCGATAATAAAATTAGTACTAAGATGTGCGCAGAAATTGTTGACCCTAAAAACTTTTGCAATTCTATTATAAATGGAACAGTTGAAATTCCTCTTATAGAAGGATTTACAGATATTTCTCAAAAGTTTTGCGGGAAATTAAAATATGCTATAGCTTCGGGGTCGCCGAAGGCTGTTATTCTTGCGCATGCAAAACGATATAACTTCGACAAATGCTTTTCAGCATATGTTTCATCCGAAGAAGTTTCTGCTGGTAAACCTGAGCCTGATGTTTTTTTAGAAGCAGCAAAGCAACTGGACGTACCAATTCAAGAATGCATAGTTATCGAAGACTCCCCCTTTGGAGTAATCGCTGGAAAGGCTGCTGGAGCTCATACTATTGCAGTGCCAACTGTTTTCACGCAATCATTTTCATTTGATAGCGCTGATAAAATATGTTCATCTCTTCATGAAGTAAGCCTTTATATTGAAAGTTTAATAAGTTAAAAATATTGGGGGAGTTTTATGCCCGTAGACATTGTTGTCGGAGCCCAATGGGGTGATGAAGGTAAAGGAAAAATTATTGATACTTTTGGGGAACAAGCTGATTTTGTAATTCGTTATAGTGGTGGAAATAATGCAGGTCATACCCTAGAAGTTAATGGACAGAAATTCGTGATGCATTTACTTCCTTCAGGAGTCCTTCATAGTAACAGTACATGTATTATAGGTACAGGAACTGTTGTAGATCCAAAAGTTTTCCTAGAAGAAATTGCAGATCTCGAATCTCAAGGTTTTTCAACAAATCATGTTTTCATCAGTGAACGAGCCCACTTAATAATGCCTTATCATATTCTTCTGGATGGTTTATGGGAAACTCGCTTAGGAGAAAATAAAATTGGCACCACAAAACGTGGTATTGGGCCATGCTATAGTGATAAATATTCTCGCTTAGGCATACGTGTTGGCGACCTTCTTGATGAAAAAGGGTTTACTCAAAAGCTTAAAGATGCCCTTATCTATAAAAATGAACTATTACAGCATCTTTTTCAAGAAAAACCTCTCTCTTTTGATGATATTTGTGCTCAATACTTAGAGATGGGGCGAAAACTTAAACCTAGAATTATTAACTCCGAAGAGTTAATCCGAAAAGCCCTTAGAGAAGGTAAAAACCTACTTCTAGAAGGGGCTCAAGCGATGATGCTTGATATTGATTATGGTTCCTACCCTTATGTTACATCATCTAGCCCTACGGCTGGTGGAGCTGTCGTGGGAGCTGGTGTTCCCCCAACAAGCGTGCGCCGTGTAATTGGAGTGAGTAAAGCCTATTCTACCCGTGTTGGAGAAGGCCCCTTCCCAACGGAATTATTTGGAGAAGAAGGAGAACTTCTTCGTGAGCAAGGTGGAGAATACGGATCCACCACAAATCGCCCTCGTCGTTGTGGCTGGCTTGATATGACAATTCTACGCTATGCAGTCTCTATTAACGGATTCACAGATTTAGCCCTTACCAAAATTGATGTACTCAGCGGTTGGAAAAAAATCCCTCTATGTATAGGCTATGAAATTAATGGGAAAACTGTAGATTATGTGCCTTCTGATACCAATCTCAGTGCAATAGCAAAACCAATATATGAATATTTTGATGGATGGACAGAAGATATTTCGGGATGTCGCCAGTTTGAAGACCTCCCTCTTAACGCTCAGCGTTATATCAAACGTATTGAAGAACTCTCTGAATGCCCTGTTTCAATTATTTCTGTAGGGCGTGGGCGAGAGCAGTGTATTATTAGGAGTTTATAAACCATGCATGATTTTTATGAAGCACCATGGGCTAAACGTTATAGCTCAGAAAATATGCTTCGAGCTTTTTCCGATGATAAAAAATATAGTACTTGGCGCCGCTTATGGCTTGCACTTGCCGAAGCTCAACACGAACTCGGTTTACCTGTTAGTATTACTCAGTTACAGCAATTACGTGAACATATAGAAGACATTAATTATACTCAAGTAAAAGGCTACGAGGATAAAATCCACCACGATGTAATGGCTCATATAAAAGGGCTTGCAGATCTTGCTCCGGATGCCGCCCCTATTATTCACTGGGGTGCAACATCTGCTTTTGTGACAGATAACGGAGATATTATTCAGATAAAAGAAGCTTTAGAAATTATCCGTGTTGGCTTAGTTCGTGTAATAAATAACCTATCCTTGTTTGCATGGGAACACAAAGCTCTACCATGTCTTGCTTATACTCATTTCCAACCAGCTCAATTAACAACTGTTGGTAAAAGAGCATGTTTATGGATTCACAGCTTTCTTATCGACTTAAGAGAACTTAATCATATTTTAGACACTCTTGCTCTGAGGGGAGCAAAGGGTGCTGTTGGAACTGGCAGCGCTTTTCGAGATTTATTTAATGGTGATTATGAAAAATATATTAAGCTCGAACAACTTATTGCACAAAAAATGGGGTTTTCAAAGACATTACCCGTTAGTGGACAAACTTATGATAGAAAAATTGATAGCATGATCGTTGGCTTTTTAGGGCAAATTGCTCAAAGTGCGCATAAAATGACAAATGATATCCGCCTCCTTCAACATCTCAAAGAATTAGAAGAGGTATTCGAAGAAAATCAAGTTGGTTCTAGTGCAATGCCCTATAAGCGTAACCCTATTCTATCCGAGCGAATAGCAGCTTTGAGTAAATTTGTAATCTCACTTGGTCAATCCTCATCTATGGTTGCTTCAACTCAATGGCTAGAGCGAACATTAGATGATTCAGCCAATAAGCGGCTAACTATTCCCCAAGCTTTTTTAGGAGTAGATGCACTTCTAATGCTATGCGATAAAATAACATCAATGTTTAAGGTATATCCTAAAATTATTGAAAAACATATCAATGCCGAATTGCCTTTTATCGCAACCGAAGCTCTCCTCATGGAAGCTGTTCGTAAAGGTGGGGATCGACAAGAATTACACGAGATCATAAGAAGTAGAGCTATGCAGGCTGGATTCGCTGTCAAAGAATTGGGAGAAGAAAATAAACTACTTTCTGCCCTTGCCCTTGATACAGACTTCCCCTTATCTAAAGAAGAGATAGAGGAAATATGTTCTTCCTCTAACTTTACTGGCTTCGCCGAGCAGCAGACTGTTGATTTTTTACAAAAAGAAGTAGCCCCTATTCTCAAACAGTATGATTCTCTTCTTCCCAATACTTAAAAGTTCTTATTTTCTATACTAAATATATTTTGCGTAGAAATTCTACTTTTCTAAACTATTTCTAAAAAAAAGCGATAATAGATTCAAGTATTTAGATTGTTTGTTAATAGAAAATCTAAATACTTGACAAAAGACTTATAGTTAGTATAGAATGTGTCATCTTGGCTTTAAATATCAATTTAGGGAGATATATAATGAGAAGTATTCATGTAATCTTAGGGGCGTTGTTTCTCACATCTGCATGTGCTCTTACAGATGTTGGCAGATTAAACCCTGAATTTTTAATGCCTCTTCATGATGTGTTATTCAGTAATGAATTTCAAGTAAACGACCCTCAATTTCTCTTTGATGCATCAAATCAGACTGTTACAGTAAGATCGAGAACAGCATCCGACACTGTTAGTGGTATTTATCGTTTACAACTGGTAGCAAATCCCTCTTCTGATCAAGCTATTTATAGAATGATAGGAACTCAGGTTTACAACAACTTTTTTCTGGGTATCCAATATTCGTCTCGTGGTAGTTCTGGCTTTGCAGCCAAGATTGTTGTTCAAGGTAGTGAAGTAACAGCTAGAGATGCTCTAAATAGCTTGGCGAGTGTACCTTATGTTAGTTCATCTACTATGTCTCATGCATATTATCGTATTTCATCTGTTGGAACTTGGGCTCGTATATCAAGCACGGGGATTTATAACGCTTCTATTAGTGATCACTTAACATTTAATTATAATGAACTTGTTGACCGAGGTATAGAGGATCAAGCTCACTCCCTGCTCTACGTTAATATTAGTGGTGCAGTTACAAACTCTAGTCGCTACCGCTTAGCATTTATCTCTAACATCTCCTCATCCGCTGTTATCTACTACTTATCTCCTGAGGATGTCAATTTTCCTGGAACACTTGCTTCTCGATACATTGGTATTGATATTTCGATATCTTCCTCAGGAATTCCTCAAGCAAAGATTGTATCATCTTCTTCCAGTATCATACCTGATGCAGCCAATGAATTAGACTTTGCAAGAGTTTTTGCAGCTACACCTACTATTGAATATACCTCGTTGGCATCTGTTGAACGCCCAGATGTGCTCTTGACGCCGCTAAGATCGAAAGGCCCATGGGTTTTTGTCCGAGGAAATATATATGATCAACTTAATACAACAAATTGGGATTTCAGCCTCCAAGATCAGACTGTATCTGTCACAGCCTTTGGTTCTGGTGCGGGATCGACTGCTGGTGTTCCTGTTGACTACTCTCTTCAAACAACATCTGTTCCTAGTGTATTCCGATTAATAAATCAAACTGGGGATGGAACTCTAAATAATAAGTTTTTCACCTTTAAATTTAGAACTCCTCCAGGGGAAATGATTGAAAGAGCTAGTTTCTACATTGAAGATACTGTTGATGCAGCAGCTTCTCGTTTAAATGGCCCCAGCTTTACCGATAACTATGTTAATATATATTCTGCTGCTCTTCTTGGAAATGGCTCTACAGCAATCCAGTACACACTCCGATTACATGAAGATATCGCAGGAACTCTTCCAGCCTTTGTATCCTATAATAATATTGTTGGGATCTCTGGGCCTTTGTTTGGGGCAACAGTATTTACTCGGTCTGAAGCAGGTGTAGAATATATTTATGTTCTTGGTGGATCACCTTCTGCAAATGCTATATCGCCAACAGATGGGATGTATGAAGTTATTGTATCCCCTGGGAGACTTCGAAACAGTCTTTCACGTACCGCTAGCTTTGGAATGGCAACTCGTAACCCTATATGGGAAGATATTACTTTTAGTGTTTCAGGGAGTGCAAGTATTGTTGCTCCATTTATGGGACAAGCAGCTTGGATTGGAAATCGATTATTTGTATACAATCCAGCCCTATATTCAACTCTCCCAGATCCTTCGGCTGGAGATGTGCATCCAAATTATCGTATTATCAGCACGTCAGCGTTTTCTGGGGCATGGAGTACAACAAGCCTTCCTTCAGAATTAACAAATCGTCCTCATGGTGTATTCTTTTCTTCAAAAGGAATATTAACTCTTATTGGAGGTTTGCATTATAATGTTCCAGATGGAGCTTCCGCAGGTAGTTATACTATTACAAATGATGTTTGGCAGAGCTTTAACAATGGTTCTACGTGGGCTCAAGTAGCAAAATCAACAGCATTTTCACCTAGATACATGGCAACAATTCTAACAATTGGGTCTGAAATATATGTTCTAGGCGGATATACCTCTGATACTCCTGGGGGAGATTTCTCTGATGAAATATGGAGAAGCTCTGACGATGGATTGACTTGGACAAAGCAAGGAATGCTTCCATCAGAACTTGTAGATTCTTATGATTCAAGAAAATATGGTCGAATGCAAGGAGTTGTAATTAATAATACTCTATATATTGTTTCAGCAAATCCAGGCACATCTTCAACATCGGCTGCTACTATATACAGTTCGAGAGATGGTGGTAAAAATTGGGTAGAGGAAGATCTTATTGATGCAAGTAATATTTCAGACGCCTATGACCCTACTTTCTCCAGAGCATCTGGTGTTATCGGAGCCGGCTACGTCTGGTCTGCAAATAATAGTTCTGTAAAAGGTGTATTATTTAGCATCGGTGGACTTGATCATAGTCTAGCAAATATCAATCCTAATGCTAATATGCGAGTTCTTAGACGTCGATAAATTAATTAATTGAAAAAAAAACAGGGTCTAAACAACCCTGTTTTTTGATTTTAAAATAAAAATTCTAAAGAGAAGCTGGTTTTGGGAATTCATACTTATTATGAAGTCCTACCATGACGTTTCTAGCATCATTAAATGCAAGCATTAGAGACCCGCCTTTTCTTCCTTGAGCTATATCTCCTGCTAAAAACATACCTTGAATAGATGATTCTCTAAATTCTGTAAGATCTACACTGTTTTCGTCATAAGCTAGTCCACACGCAGCCATAAATGAAACAGGAGAGGCTCCCCCTAAGGAATAAACTACATAATCCATATTTATCTCTTGCCCCTCCTCAAATATAACATTAACTTTTCCATCTATTTCTTGTAATGATTTTATATTTGAAGATAACATCATATTAATTTTATTTTGTTCATAGAGTTGATTAAGCAAGTCTTTGTTTAATTGGTTCATTCTAAAGAAATTATCCTGACGATAAGAGAGGGTAACACTATTACCTAACGCACTTAAAGTTTGAGCATACTCAGCAGCAGTATCTCCTCCCCCAACTATGAGAATTTTTTTAGCAGTAATATTATCTTTTTGAAATTTAATAATATCATAGGAAATATTATCTAGTACAGAGCTAGGAATTGGATAATCTGGTTTACGAGGTCTTGAAAATACGCCACAAGCAATAACAACTTTTTCTGCTTGAAAAGATTTATCTAAAGTCTGAAGTGTAAAGCCATCTTCGGTATGAAAAATTTTATATACCTCTGTGTTAAAGAGAACATTAACACCACTTATACTTAAGGCTTTACTTGTTAATTCATAATATTCATCTACGCTAATAATACCTTGAAATCCAACTATCCCTTCTTTAGTTGTTTGAATATTCTTATAGACAGAATTTACAGCTTTTCCTTGAGGATAGAATTGATGAATTGAAGCATTTATCTTATCTGTTTTTTCAAGCAATAAAATATCTTCAGAGTCTATCCCAGCAGCTGAAAGCTCGACAGCCATAGCTATGCCTGCGGGGCCTGCACCAACAATAGCAACTTTATACATAATTTAACTCCTATTAAATTCTAAACAGGGCCTGAAATCTAAGAAAAAAGACTGATTATAATCAGTCTTTTTTCTTATTTTTGAATTACTTATTAGTTGAGAAACTCTTTCAATTTTTGAGATACAGCAACTTTAACTCTATTTTTAGCAGGAATTTGAATTTCTTTTCCTGTAGAAGGATTTCGTCCAACTCTAGCTTTTGTTTTTTCAGTTACAAGAGACATAATACCCGTAAATTCTACTTTTTCCCCTTTTTTAAGGCGATCTGCAATTTCTTCAACCAGAATTCGGCTGAATTCAGCCCCTTTTGTTTTAGGTAGACCTAGTTTAGAAGCAATTTCTTCTCCTAAACCAATATGAGTAATTTTTTCACTCATCGTGAAGCTCCTTGATTAAAATTCATTTATAGTCAATCATTTTAGTATATATAGGTAGTTTTGTCAATATTTAATTGATGATGTTTTAAATAAATAAAGTGTTGACTTTTCAAGTAAAATCATGTAGAATGATATAAAATGATCGGAGGTCAATATGGTTCTTTTATATAAAAATCGTAGCAAGATTTCCTCCTTTGTTAACCTATTTTATTTTTATAATTAAGACATACTTTTTATAGTATGTCTTTTTTTTAGTTTGTTATTTAACAAGAGGTATATATGAAAGCCAAATTAATTCTAGAAAATGGAGAAGTGTTTATAGGCAAAACACTTGGATATGTTTCTGAAACAACAACAGCTGAGTTAGTGTTTAACACATCCATGAGTGGTTATCAAGAGATTATGACAGACCCTTCTTATTATGGACAAATGGTTGTTATGTCCTATCCTCTTATTGGAAATTACGGATTTAATTCTGAAGATAAGCAGTCTAATAAACCATCCATTTCTGGTATTATTGTTAAAGAAGACTGTAAATTTCCTTCAAATTTTAGATGCGAAATGACTCTACGCTCTTACCTTAACCACCATAAGATTCCAGGGATGAAAGGGGTTGATACCAGAGCTATAGTTAGAATATCTAGAGAAAACCCTGGAATGACAGCGATCCTTACAACAAAAGAACTAACACGACAACAAATTACAACTATGTGTGCTCGTTTTTCATTAAAAGATGCAGTATCTCAAATGGCTTGTAAAGAAATATATGATGAAGTCCCCGTTTCTGATGCAACCACTCTTAAATTAGCCGTTGTGGATTATGGTATTAAACATTATATTTTAAATAACTTCAAAGAGCGAGGAGCTGCTATTCGAATGTTTCCTTATAACTCTAGCGCTGAAGCTATTAAAGAGTATAATCCCGACCTTATCTTACTTTCAAATGGCCCAGGAGATCCAGTTGATGTTCGTGATCACCTTGATTTTCTCCAGCATTTTATTGGTAAAACTCCTATTTTAGGTATCTGTTTTGGGCATCAGCTATTAGCCTTAGCTTTAGGAGGGCAAACAAGCCGTCTACCCTATGGGCATCGAGGGGGAAATCACCCTGTGCTTGATACAAAAGAGAATAAAATTTATATTACTTCTCAAAATCATGGGTATTATGTATCTCAATTGCCTAAAGGCGTTCAAGAAACACATATAAATCTTATAGATCACTCTAATGAAGGGATGGAATCGATGAGTCTTGGTATTAAGTCTGTTCAATTTCACCCAGAAGATGGCCCTGGCCCTCAGGAAGGGCGTCGTGTTTTCGACCAATATATTGCTTTTGCAGCAGAATTCAATGCACAAAAAGGACGTTAAAATGACTAAATATAAGAAAATACTTGTTATTGGATCAGGACCTATTATTATTGGACAAGCAGCAGAATTTGATTATTCTGGCACTCAAGCGTGTCATGTTCTTAAAGAAGAAGGTATTCAAACAATTCTTCTTAACCCTAATCCTGCAACAATTATGACAGATCGTTCTTCTGCAGATAAAGTTTACCTTGAGCCGCTCACGATAGAAACTGTTGAAAGAATTCTTCAAGTAGATCGCCCTGATGGAATTATATGTACTTTAGGGGGCCAAACAGCTCTAAATCTAGCTATGGAAATTGAATCTCTAAATTTATGTGCTAAATATGAGACTTCTTTACTAGGAACACAGGGCGATGCTATTCGAAAAGGTGAAGATAGAGAAGCATTTCGTAATTTAATGCAAGAAATTAATATTCCTATTATCAATAGTAAAACGGTTATATCTCTTGAAGAAGGCTTAGACGCTGCATCAAATATTGGATACCCTGTAATTGTACGCCCTGGATTTACACTGGGAGGTACTGGGGGGGGTATCGCAAATAATCCTGAGGAATTACGCTCTATTCTAGAGAAAGGACTAAGTCTTAGTCCTGTTCACCAAGCATTGATAGAAAAATCAATCCGTGGATGGAAAGAAATTGAATTTGAAATAATGCGTGATAAAAATGGAAATGCTGTTTCTATATGTCATATGGAGAATATCGACCCTGTAGGTATTCATACTGGAGATAGTATTGTTGTTGCTCCTTGCCAAACTCTATCTGATAGAGAAATTCAAATGTTACGTTCTGCAGCAATAAAAATAACAAATGCTATTGGTGTTGTTGGAGCCTGTAATGTCCAGTTTGCGTTAGAACCAAAATCTTTTGATTATATTGTTATTGAAATCAATCCTCGAGCATCTCGTTCTTCTGCATTAGCATCAAAGGCAACAGGCTACCCTATTGCTCGCATTGCCGCTAAAATAGCCCTGGGTTATACATTAGACCAAATCATCAATCCTGTTACGGGTAAAACCCCCGCATGTTTTGAGCCTTCTCTTGATTATATTGTTATTAAAATTCCAAAATGGCCCTTTGATAAATTCCCAAAAGCTCAACGTACACTTGGAACCAAAATGATGGCAACAGGTGAAGTTATGGCGATTGGTCGTAACTTTGAGCAAGCCCTATTAAAGGCAGTTAGATCACTTGAAATTGGACGATATGGCCTTTATAATCCTGAAAGCGCTGCTCGATCTATGGATGAATTAAAAAAGCGTATTATTAATGCTGGTGATGATCGATTATTTGATCTTGCAGAATTACTACGTCGAGGATATATATGGCGTCGTCTTTGTGAATTAACAGGAATTGACTACTTCTTTATGGAAAAATTAGACTGGATCGTTCGAAAAGAAGAAGAAATTCGTAAATTTTCTTTAGATGATCTTCAACCAGAAAATCTACGAGTTCTTAAAAACAAAGGATTTTCTGATCATGCAATAGCAGAACTTATGAATATTGAAGAAGAAGATATTTTCAATCGTCGGAAAGAGTATAATATCTTCCCTGTTTATAAGCCTGTTGATACCTGTGCTGGTGAATTCGAGGCGCAGGCGCCTTACTACTACTCTTGTTATGATACTGAAGATGAAGTTAAATCCTCTAAGAAAGAAAAAATGCTTGTTATTGGATCTGGCCCAATTCGAATTGGTCAAGGTATAGAGTTTGATTACAGTGTTGTTCATGCTATAGCAACTCTCAAGGAAATGGGGTACGAAAGCATTGTTGTTAATAATAACCCTGAAACTGTGAGTACCGATTTCGCAACAGCAGATAAGCTTTATTTTGAGCCACTAACAGAGGAAGACGTTTATCATATCATCTTAAAAGAAAAACCTACATATACTTTTGTTCAATTTGGAGGACAAACCGCTATTAAGTTAGCAAAATTCCTTCATCAGAAAAAAGTTCCTCTAGCAGGAGTTGGTTTTGAAGCTATAGATCTTGCTGAAGACCGCGAGCGTTTTGATGCTCTACTAGAAGAATTGAAAATCCCTCGTCCTAAAGGCAAAAACATTCGATCTCTGAAAGAAGGTCTCGCTGCTGCAAAAGAACTTGGATACCCCGTTTTAGTACGTCCATCATATGTGCTTGGAGGACGAGGCATGGAGATATGCAGCAATGCAACAGAAACAGAGGTTTATTTAGCACATGCACTTTCAGCATCCCCAGAACACCCTCTTCTTATTGATAAATATCTTAATGGTCTAGAATTTGAGGTTGATGCTATTTCAGATGGCACAGATATTTTCATTCCTGGAATTATGGAGCATTGGGAAAGAGCTGGGGTGCACTCTGGAGATAGTATAAGTATCTATCCTGCACAAACAATTCCTCAAAATATTCAAGATGATATTGTAGATTATTGTCGTCGTATTGCTGTTGCTATGAAAATCAAAGGATTAATTAATGTCCAGTTTGTCTTAAGTGAGGGAGTTCCCTATATTATTGAGGTCAATCCTCGTGCTTCACGAACCGTCCCTTTTATATCCAAAGTTACTGATGTGCCTGTAACAGCCATTGCTACCCGTGTTATGCTGGGGGAAAAACTAAAAGACCTTGGGTATGTTAATGTTGCTCCTAAAATCAAGAAAGTTGCCGTAAAAGTCCCAGTATTTTCAACTGAAAAATTATCTGGTGTAGAGGTATCTCTTAGCCCAGAAATGAAATCTACAGGGGAAAGTGCTGCCATAGGGAATACGCTTCAGGAAGCACTGTACAAAGGGTTGCTTTCTGCACGACGGTATAAACTATTTACAGAGGATATACATATTCTCTTATCAATCGATGATAATGGTTTTTTACGCCCAGAAATTGCAAATATTCTCATGGAGTTTCCTGAAGGCTCTCTTACACTAAGTGCTGAGGCAAATACAGCCTTAGCACTACAAAAAATGGGCTTACAAGTTCAAGCAGTGAAAACTATAGAAAAAATGGAATCTGGAATTAAAACAGGCTTATATACTATTTTTGTAAACATTTCTAATCCTTCTAGAGATAAAGAATTAGGCGAATTTAATTTACGTCGAACTGCTCTAGAATATGGCTTAGAAGTTATGAGTTCTCCTGATACTCTTAGAGCCTTATTGCTAATTAAAAAATTTGATGTAAACCAGTTATCTATTTGTGAATTATTCGAGGCATCTCAACAAAAATGACATCTTTATTATCAATCCATGATCTTTCTGCTCAACAGATACTGGCACTTTGCAATAGAGCTCTTATTCATGATACCTGCAACGACAGTCGTAAAATAAATTCTCCCGATTTATCTAACAAAATCATAATGACTCTCTTCTTCGAGCCATCTACACGAACAAAGTTCTCTTTTGAGAGTGCTGCATTACGCCTAAATAGTAAAATTTTATCCTTCACTCCCGAGATATCTTCGCTACAAAAAGGAGAAAGTTTTACTGATACAATTCGTATGGCATCAGCCTATGCAGATATTTTAATTATTCGACACCCTGAAGAAGGAGCTGCTTTCAAGGCTTCTCGCATAGCTACAGTCCCTATTATTAATGCTGGTGATGGGAAAAACGAGCATCCCACCCAGACCCTTTTAGACCTCTACACTATCTTCAAACACTTAGGACGCTTAGATAATTATCATATTACTATTGCAGGTGATTTAAAATATGGAAGAGCTCCCCACTCACTAATAAGGGCTCTTTCTATGTTTGATGTTAAAATAAGCTTAGCCTCTCCCAAAGAATTTTCACTCCCAGAAGAATTGAAAGATCTTATTGCCGATAAAATTGTAATGGAGACATCTCAACTTAATGCATCTCTTAAATCAGATTTTCTATATATGACTCGCGTTCAAAAAGAGAGGTTAGAGTTTAGCAGCACGGGTTACAATGATAACTTTATCTTAACAAAGGATATGCTTGCTGAAAATGCACATCCTCATCTAAAAGTTTTACACCCCCTTCCAAGAGTTAATGAAATAAATGAAGATGTAGATACAAGCCCCTACGCTCTCTATTTTGATCAAGCAAAAAATGGGGTATATATGCGTATGGCGTTGCTTGAATATGCTGCAGGAGTTTTTATATGTTAATTACAACCCCTATTACCCACAAGCACGAAGTGCATTCTGATCTGTTTATACTAAGCGTCTCATGGCAGGGAGAACTCAAGCCTGGGCAATTTTTTATGCTCCATAGCCCATCTGATAGCCATGTCCTTCCACGCCCTATCTCCGTATTTGATTATGATATCCCTAGTAAGACTTTATCATTTCTAATCACCGTTAGAGGACATGGAACTAGGTTAATAACCTCTCTTAATGAGGGCGATAATTTAACCTTTTTTGGCCCATTAGGCAACTCTTTTCCAACTGATTTTTATGGAAAACGCATATTATTACTTGGAGGTATGGAAGGAATTGCACCCATGTTAGAGTCAAGTAAAGTATTGAAATACAATAATGAAGTAACCGTATGCGGAGGCTTTAAAACTAAATCCTCTCAAGCCGTGATGAATTATTTTAATCGATATGAAGATGAAATTAAAATATATTCTACTATAGAGGAAGAAGGAGTGCTTATCACCTCTATAGTAGAGCCTCTTCCCCCTCAAGATGTTGTTTTTATTTGTGGCTCTGAAAATATGATGAAGGCGTGTGTCAAAAGTGTTTCAAAATGGGCAACGCCGGAAATATATCTATCTCTAGATTCACATATGGCTTGTGGTGTTGGAGCTTGCATGGGGTGTACTGTTAAAGGTGTCAACGGTGTTGCACTACAACCTTGTACAAATGGGCCTGTTTTCAAATCCGAGGAGATATTTTCATGCTAAAATCAATATTTATAGATAAAAGCCTTAAGAATCCCCTTATAGCTGCGTCAGGTTCTTTTGGATTTGGGAAAAATTATAGTGATTTTTTCTCGCCTTCTCTACTTGGAGGAATTGCGTTGAAAGGTCTCACTCTTGAACCTCGTTTTGGAAATGAAGGAACGCGTCTTGCCGAAACTCCATCTGGAATGCTTAATTCTATTGGGCTTCAAAATCCAGGATTAGAAATATTTGAAAGAGAGATTCAGCCTTATCTACGAGAAGATCTTGGAGATACACTTACCATAGCTAATATAAATGGTAACACAATTGAAGAATATCAAGCCCTCGCTGAAAGAGCAGATGAGTGGCAAAATATTGATATGATAGAACTTAATATTTCTTGTCCCAACGTAAAACAGGGTGGAATGGCTTTTGGAATTAACTCTGAAAGTGCAGCAAGGGTTGTCCGTGCTGTAAAATCTATGATTAAAACAAAGCCTTTGATCGTAAAATTATCCCCCAATGCTTCAGATATTGCATCCGTTGCAAAAGCAGTGGAGCAAGAGGGGGCGCAGGCTATATCCCTTATTAATACCTTATTAGGAATGGCTATCGATATATCAGCGAAAAAGCCTATTTTAGGAAACGTTTTTGGTGGATTATCCGGTCCTGCTGTTAAGCCTATTGCGTTACGAATGGTTTGGCAAGTAAAAAAATCTATTAGTATTCCGATTTTAGCAGGGGGAGGAATCACATCTGCCAACGATGTGATTGAATTTATAATGGCTGGAGCAAATATTTGCTCGATTGGAACCGCTTTTTTCAAAAATCCTCATGTAATTCAGACAATTTTAGATGATTTAGAAAAATTCTGCCATAATCAAAAAATAAATAATATATCAGAGCTTATTGGTGTTGCCCACCATGCTGTATTATAAAAGGAAATTCCAATGAATATTCAAGATCGCTTAATTATAGCTTTAGATTATCCAGATCAACATTCTGCCATACAAATGATTACTAAGTTAGGGGAGAACATATCGCATTACAAGGTTGGTTTAGAACTTTTCCTTAATACAAGAGGAGAAATTTTATCTTTTCTTGAGAAAGAAGGAAAGAAAATTTTTCTTGACCTAAAATTTCATGACATACCTAATACAACAGCTGCAGCTGCTCGATTTGCAGCAAGCCTACCGATGGTAACTATGTTTAATATTCATTCATCTGGTGGTAAAGCTATGATATCTGCGGCTGCAAAAGAAAAACGTGATGATCAAATCCTTATTGGGGTGACAGTTCTTACCTCTCTTGAAAACAATGATATATCACAAAACTTTAATTCTTCATTAAATACTAAAGAATTAGCGGTGAATCTAGCTATAATTACCAAAGAATCTGGAGCAAATGGTG
This sequence comes from Brevinema sp., assembly GCA_051653605.1. Lineage (GTDB taxonomy): Bacteria > Spirochaetota > Brevinematia > Brevinematales > Brevinemataceae > JBOFWL01. The sequence continues at coordinate 82,432 of JBOFWL010000117.1, read as the reverse complement.
TAGTTTGTTCTCCTCTTGAGGCGAAAGCTATTAAAGAAGCTTGTGGGGATAATTTTGTTACAGTATGCCCTGGTATTCGTTTTTCAGATTCAAATGTAGGGGATCAAAAGCGTATTCTTGGGCCTGGTGATGCTATTAAAAATAAGGCAGATTTTATAGTAATGGGACGCCCTATTACTGAAGATTCAAATCCTGCAGAAGCTGCAAAACGAGCCTTGGAAGAGATCACCCATGCTCTTTAAAAATGCTCTCTTATCTAATGGCTCTAGGAAAGATATTCTCACCATGAACGGTAAAATAGTCCGTATTGAAGATCATATTGATGGAACAGGAATTGATTGTTCTCCTTTTTTATTTTTCAGTGGGATGATAGACGCCCATGTTCACTTCCGTGACCCAGGGTTTCCTCATAAAGAAACTGCTGAAAGTGGGACAAAGGCTGCACTTCGAGGTGGTGTTTCTACAATTATCGATATGCCTAATACAAATCCTCTTTGTGTTACCAATCAAGCTCTTGCTGACAAGCATAAAATTTATTATGAGCATGCCTTTTGTAATTATGGATTTCATTTTGGTGGTGATGCAAGAAATAATGAAATTGAAGTTAGAAATGCCCAGGGTTTTGCATCTCTAAAGATCTTCCTTAATGAAAGCACTGGTTATATGCTTATTACAGATGATGCTATTTTAGATAAATTATTTGCAGCGAGTCATTTCATTAGTGTCCATGCCGAAGGCGATGCCGTAGATAAAGCACTCTATTTTGCAAAAAAGCACCAAAATACGCTTTATTTATGCCATATTTCACAAGAAGAAGAGCTTATTTCTATAAAAAAAGCCAAAGACCAAAAGCAAATCGTCTATGCTGAAGTCACGCCTCACCATGTGCTGTTTTCTGATAAAGATGAAACCCCCTTACTAACAATGAAGCCCCGACTTCGATCCTTACGTGATCAATATAAGCTGAAAGAAGCCCTAAACGATGATCTTATTGATACATGGGGGACAGACCATGCACCGCATCTTATCTGTGAGAAGGAAGAAAAACTCACCTATGGAATTGAAGGGATTGAATTCGCTCTTGAAAATCTGATTACCCTTGCACATGAAATGAACTGGAATATGTCTAAAGTAGAGCGTCTCTATTCTCAAGCGCCAGCCTCTATTTTTAGAATTCCAGCAAAAGGCAGTATTGCTTTAAACCAAGATGCTGACTTTGTATTAGTAGAACCAACATCTTACACACCTACTCAAGAAGATGTTGTTTCATTATGTGGTTGGAGTCCTTATGTAGGGCGCCCTCTTAGTGCAAAAATTCACTCTGTCTATATTGGAGGAGAAATTTCTTACCATGATGGTATTTTTACAAAATCTCCTTATGTTAATTCAATTTGCTATAAAAGATAAAATAATAGGAGATTCTATGCGTTCTCAAGAAATTGCTCAGATTTTATTAAATACAAAGGCTGTAAAACTTGCTGTATCTAGCCCTTTCACCTTTGCTTCAGGGATAAAAAGCCCTATTTATTGTGATAACCGTTATTTACTAGGATTTCCCAAAGAGCGTAAAATTATTTCAGAATATTTTTCAGATATTCCTTTAGTGCAGAATGCTGAAGTTCTTGCAGGAACTTCAACTGCTGGTATCTCATGGGCAGCCCTAATATCTCATATATTAGATAAACCAATGTGTTATGTGCGTGCCGAGGCTAAATCCCACGGAGCAAGTAAAACTGTTGAGGGGGCTACGGTATCAGGCAAAAAAACTGTGATTATCGAAGATCTTATTTCTACCGGTGGAAGTTCTAAAAAAGTATGGAACAATCTTACATCAGAAGGGGCTGAAGTTGAAGGGATTTGTGCTATTTTTAGCTACGAATTTTCTGAAATCCCCAATGTGTTTGAGGGCATCCAAGTTGAAACACTAAGTACTTTTAGTATTCTTATCAATGAAGCCCTCAAAACTGGGTATTTATCTCAAGATGAGTGTAATCTTGCTCTAAAATGGAACGCAGACCCACATAATTGGGGAAAATAATTTTAAGATCTTCTCTTACAAAGCTTCTACACCAAAAAACCATCTGTGAGATTGATCAATTTTTCTTGCATCTAATACTCTTTGACTTCTTATTGTATCAATGAAGAGTTTTCGAATATCACTTCCTAAAAATTGAGGATTTTTAGCATTAGGCTCTATCATTGTATAATTATCTCCACCATGATAAATCCAGTCTGTCAACAGAACCGTATATTCTTTATTTGGATCTAATTCCTTGTCGTTTAAAAGTATATTCGTAATATTTCGTTGATTATCAGTATAAATAGCAACTCCTTTCGACACCTGCAGAAATCCACCTTCATCCCAATTTTTTAATGCAGAAACAGCGAACATATCTTTAATTGTGGTGCCAGTTAGATTTGCTACAACTAAAATATTATCAAAGGGATAAAGCTCAAATAAACTTCTAATTGTAATATCACCCTGTAATAGCGGTGATCGAAGGGAGCCAGAATTAAATACTGTAAAATCAATATTTTTATCTTTATGGAGATCCTGCAATGTATCTGCAATATAATTGGCTAAAGGAACACTCCCTTTACGGATACCTTCATCATCCAGATCATCACCAATAAGGCGTCCTATTTTTACCCCTAGTCTCTCATCAACTAATATTTTTTTATTGGCGATATACTCAGCTACTACAGTATTATAAGCTGTATTACTTAATGGAATTTGCTTATAATTAATTTCCATTTTTTTACCTTTGAATGAAAGATCTAGTCGACCAACTCTTCTAAGGTTGTTATCTAATTGAACAATTGGAGTTCCTTTAATAATTACTGGTTCTGGTAGAAGTGTATGAGAATGCCCTCCTACAATAGCTGAAAATTTACCAGGAAAAGCTTGTGCAATTTGTTTATCAAAATCAAAACCGCTGTGAGATATCAGAATAAAGTAATCCGCGCTATTAAGAGTCTGATCTTCTTCAAACAACTTTTTAAGCGTATCGATACCGTTCTCAACTCTAATAAATCCTGGAGTATTTAGGCGTTCTGTAAAAACCTCCTCATTTACCATCAGCCCGATAAGGGCTAACGTTTTTCCCCCCAAATTAGTAAGAACATATGGTGGAACAACATAATTCCCGGTATCTTGCTCAAAAACATTTGCAGAAACTGTAGGGAAGTTTTCAATTTCTAGGATATCATATGCTCCTTGTAATCCATAATCAAATTCATGGTTTCCAAGAGTTGCAACACTTATTCCAGACATATTCATTAATTCTGCAGACTCAAGCCCTTTATAAACAATAGTGTAAGCAGAGCCAGTCATTATATCCCCAGCATGCACGACTAGAGTATTAGGATTTTTACTTCTTTCTTCCGAAACGACACCTGCAAATTGGGCTTCGCCCCCATTGGTAGTGGTTACCCCAGTTTCAGTATTCACTCTGATACTTGGTTCATGTTTAGCATGAGTATCATTTACATGAAGAATTGTAAGTTTGTATTCATCTTGCTTTATACAAGCTGAGAGTGTTAACATAAAGAAAAAAATAATGGATTTCATATGAGCTCCTTTTTTGTTATAATATAGATTATAACTATTTACATCTACTACCTCTAGAAAAGGGATGAACTCCCCCTCTATAACTTATACTGCCCAATTATAGAGTATATTATTACTATTGTCAAACATAGGATAGCCAATAATTGCAATTTTCAACGACATAAAGTAGGATAAATAGAGCAGAAAAATATGGAGTGATATTATGCATCTTCCCGAAAAAACAATACGACGACTAACGCTATATTATTATATTTTAATTGATTATATTCAACAAGAAAAAAACACTATTACCAGTTCTCAAATAGCAATGTTATTAAAAATAGACGATTCGCAAGTGCGTAAGGATATTGGAGTTCTTGATAACACAGGAAAAGGAAGAATTGGATATTCAGTAGTCGCGTTGAAGGAGAGTATTGAAAATACCCTAGGCTTAGAAGAGCCTAAGGCTGCCGTAATAATTGGTGCAGGAAATTTAGGCGCTGCTTTAGCTAAGTATGATGATTTTGGAAACTATGGATTAAATGTAAAAGCTCTTTTTGATACAGATCCTTTAAAATTAGGAATAACCATCAATAGTAAGCCTGTTTTTCATATTTCAGAATTAGAGAACTATAGTAAAGAAATGAATATTGAGATAGCTGTTCTCACAGTTCCTCGCATGTATGCTCAAAAAGTAGTAGACATGATCACATTAACAAGTATCAAATATATTTGGAATTTCTCTCCAGCTATATTAAAAACACCAAAAGAAATTCTTGTTTGGAACGAAAATTTAATGGGGAGCTTTTTACAATTTACATACAGTATTTCTCAGAATGAACTCTCAGGAATGTCAAAACTATCCAATTCAGCTGAAAGTTGATGATTAGGAAGAGATTCTAGCACATTAAGAACATTTCTCTCCAATTCTGGAGAACCTCCCTGTAAAATATGATCTACATGAAGGGCAATAATATCATCAATAATAGTTTTATCAATTAGATAAAGCGCACTATATGTGTACTCTTTATCTCCTCGGCGTTCTTTATTACGGTATTGTTTAAGAATCCACCACTCTTGCTCTCTACTTAGCCCTTGAATACTTGCTTTAGAAATATTTTGAGCCAAATCTCTCATTAGATTAATAAACTCTATAGTTCTAATATCCTCTGATTGCTTTGCAGCCAACTCGATAATGTGTTCTGAAATTTGGCGAATAACAACATCTGATATTGAAACCTTATTTACCCATATTTCAAGATCAGCAAGATCTGCCCCAGTACGCCGAACGATAAAAGCATATTTTTCTGAATTAATAGCTTCTAAATCTGTCATAGCAAGATTTCTTTCTGCCCAGATTGGAGAGCGAACTTTCTTTCCTGCAATCTGATCAACAACAATATATGTATTTTTAGAAACTTGCGCAGAAATAACAACCCCAATCATGCTGAGTATAGCTAAAAAGAGATACCTCTTTTTCATAAAACCTTCTTAATTTTAGGTAGATATAATTTAAGAATAAATTGAAATACAGCTTGATTATAATTTATTCTTAAACAAAAGTCAATCTATCAACAAATTGCTTATCTACAAAGAGGTTTTAGATGATTTCTTTATCGTAGAAAATCTGTAAACTACGCTGAAGAATATTTGCCCCGTAAGCTAAAATAACACCATAATTAATAAGAGCTACAGCTGCGTCATTGCTTATTGCAATACGAGAAAGGACTGTCTGACGATTAGTCATACAAGCCCCACAATGAATAAGAATTTTATAGTCTTCAGGATGCTCAGGGAAGTCTGATCCTGTATAAAAATCAATTTTTGGTTCAAACCCCAACAGTTTATTAAGAAGAGTTGGTATTTTAAAGCGTCCAATATCTTCACAGCTAATATTATGAGAGCATGACTCTGCAATTGCGATTTTATCTTCTGGTTTTATACTTTTTAATGTATCTAATCCTCTGATAAAATTCTTTAAATCTCCCTTATACCGAATAAAAAGAATTGAAAATCCAGTGAGATAAATATGAGTAGGTACGATCTTACTAACTGTATCAAAAGCTTGAGAATCTGTTACAACTAAGTCAACTTCATAGTTAAGGCGCTTTAGAGTTTGTTCTAATTCTGTATCTCGAACAACAATAACTTCAAATCCACTATCTAAAGCCTCTCTTATTACCTGAACCTGAGGATTAATAATTCTTCCTTTAGGAGCTTCACTATCAATAGGAACAACCAGAACAATTCTAGAACCATAAGGTAGAAGATCGGAAATGAGTTTTCTTTCTGTTTGTGATAATTTCACTTGTTCTGTAAGATGGGTCAGTAACTTTTCCATATCTTCTTGTAAAAAACTTGAAAGTAGAAATGCGTCGGGATACTTAGCTTGTAAATCTTCTTTTTGTATTTGAGATAACTGATCACACTTGGTAAGAACCATAAGCATTGGTATTTTAAATCTCTTTAATTCTCTCGCTGTATCTTTAAATGATTCATAATCGGGATTAAGAGCATCAATTGTAACTAGAGCATAGTCTGTTTTAGGAATTATATTACGAGCTGCTTTTTCACGAGCCTCGGCTAAAACTGTGCCATCCCCAAAGCCTGCCGTATCAATAAATACAACAGGCCCTGCGTCAAGCAATTCGAAATTTTTATGAACAGCATCTGTGGTAGTCCCCGATACACTACTAACAACGGACACACTTTGTCCAAGTAGTGCATTAAACAATGTTGACTTCCCACTATTTGTCTTTCCAAAAATTGAAATATGAAATCGTTCTCCTCTACCGGTTGTCATTTCCTACCTCAAATTGATGTTTAAAATCGGGGTGATCTCCTCTTGTAAAATCTGGTAAAAACCCAAATGCTATAATTCTATCTCTTGTTAACCGATGACTATCAACAGCAGTATCTGCTGTGCCAATTTTATTATCATAAAGCATATATTTCTTGCGAACATCAGTTGGAGAAACATTAGGCATTACAACATTGCCCCCAGCAATAAATCCTTTTTCTCGCCCCATAGAATTCAATGTTCCTAGTGCTGTTGTAGATGGTATTAAGGCTTTAGGTAAGGTTATTCTTGCTATTGAAAGCATTAACAATGTTTGTCGAACAGTCCCCCCAGATTCTTTGGCCAACGGTGTATCTTTATGAGGTAGAAAGGGGCCAATTCCAACCATATGAGGATTAAACTCACGAACAAAAATAATGTCTTCTGCGAGATCCTCAGGGGTTTGAGTAGGCAAGCCAACCATGAATCCTGCTCCAACTTGAAACCCAACATCTTTTAAGTCTTGCAAGCACTTCCTACGATTGTCATAGCTCATTGTTTCAGGATGAATGTGTTCGTAGAGGCGACGTGATGCCGCCTCATGCCGAAGTAAATACCGGTGAGCTCCTGCATCAAAGTAAGCCTGATATTCATCTTTTGGTTTTTCTCCAATTGATAGAGTAATAGAGCAATCTTGATATTTTTGGTTGATTAAATAGATAATTCGGCACATATCCTCTACTGAACGCCCATAATCTTCCCCCCCTTGAAGAACATAACTACGATATCCCATAGAGTATGCCGCCTCGCAGCAATCTAAAATCTGTTCTTGAGTAAGTCGATAACGTTCTGCATTTGAATTTGAAGCTCGGAGTCCACAATAATGACAGTTTGCATGACAAAAGCTACTGATTTCAATTAATGCACGCATAAAAACTTTTTTTTCAAAAATGGTTTCACGAATACTATCTGCTGTTTTAATTAAAACAGCTAGGTCTTCATCTGAAATTGATTCGATTAACTCTGCTAACTGAGCCTTATCTAGGGATATAGGATCAGATAAAAATTTTGAAACAAGGGGGGTCATAAATGGTATCCTTATATAATTAGGGTAAAATTAGATTTGATAATTCAACAGGAGTGGTCATCATCTCTGCTTGAATTAAAAAGTTTTGAGTAGCACTAATACTATCTCGATCTTCGTTACTAATAGTTGGGGTAAAATCATAAACAGTAAGCAATTCTCGGGCTTCGTCTTCACTAATATCGAGTTCCTTTGCGCCAATTGCAATAGCTTCATCCATATTTTCATTCATATAATCTACAGATTTTTGATGAGCTTTACGGAAAACAGCTACTAATTCAGGGTTTTTCTTAGCAAAATCACCTCGAACTGCAGTAACTGTTGCTCCTTTAATATAGCCTTCTCCATCTAAGAGAATTCTCGCACCTAAATTCTTACCTATTGTTTGAACATTACTTGGTAAAAGTGCTGCGCTAAGATTTCCGACTCCTAGAGCTGCTAAAGCTTCAGGAAAACTCATTGAAACAAGATTTACATCTTGTAATGAAAGACCAACTGAGGATAAAGCTGCTGCAAGAAGTTCATGTAAAACCGAGCCCTTAGGACCTGCTATTGTTTTTCCTTTTAAGTCTGCTGCAGTTTTAATAGAAGGATCTTTAACCATGATTATAAAAGCTTTTGGTGCTCGCCCAAAAATATTAAGAATTTTAACATCTGATCCATTGGCAGCAGCTAAAAGAGCAGATGTTCCACCTAATACGGGTGAAAAATCTATAGAGCCGGCAGCCATAGCCTCAGTTTGCTGAGCGCCAGAGTTAATTTCATGCCATTCAATAGCAACACCTTCTTGTTTAAAGGCATCTTCATAAAAACCTTTATGGTAGCCAACTATTAAAGGTAAATTTAAGGGGGATTTAACATAGGTTAAATTAACTTTACTCGGCTTACTGACATTGGCAGAACAAGCTGCTGTCAATAAAAGAACTATTGCTAGAATTTTTTTCACTATACTCTCCTAATTTTCCACAAGGGAAAGAATCTCTTTTTTTAAATTATCAGCATAAACGCTGTTTTCTCTTTCATTAACGGGGGCAGGGTTTGAAAAATGGCTTTTGAGGTGTCCATTTTCCAGGATAAATAGTTCATCTCCAAGTAGAACTGCTTCATCAACATTATGAGTAATAAATATAATACCAATTTGTTGATCTCGTTGGAGGTTAATCACAAGTTTTTGTAAGTCTCTGCGAGAAAAATAGTCTAGGGAAGCAAAGGGTTCATCCATAAGAATAAGGTTGGGTTGTGCGAATAAAGCTCTTGCTAAAGCTGTTTTTTGGGCCATCCCACCAGATATTTGATAAGGAAGAAGTGTTTTAAAGGGTTTTAACCCCGTTTTCTCGAGGATTTCACTACAATCTTGTTTTTTTTCATTCCAAAAACAGATATTTTGCTCAATATTCAGCCATGGCATCAACCTATGCTCTTGAAAAACCATATTAATAGCTAAATGTTCAGGGCGAATTACCTGACCTGAGCAAGGTTTTTCGATTCCGGCAATCATTCTAAGCAGAGTTGTTTTCCCTGCTCCACTACGCCCAAGAATAACACTAATTTTATTGAGAGAAAAAGTTGCTGAGATATCTTTAATAGCGAAAAATAGTTCGTTATCGATTTGATAACTTCGAGATAGTTCCTCTATTTTTATCATGGTAACCTCCAAAAAGCTTTGGAAGTTATCCATTTAAATACCATGTCTATGAGAGCCCCAACAACACCTAAACAGATAATACCAACCATCACAATATCAGGGCGTGACAGCTCTCTAGCATCTAAAATCATGTATCCAATCCCTGAGGAAGCTGCCACTAATTCTGCACCAATAAGTGAACGCCAAGCATAACTCAAGCCTATATTCATACCTATAATAATTTCAGGTATAGATGATGGTAATGCTATACGCAGAAGTATTTTAAGCGGAGAAAACCCGCCTATTATACCCACCTCTATTAATTTTCGATCACAATGAACAATACCACTTTCCATACTTAAAAGCAGAGGGAAAAATGCTGCCATAAAGACAATCCCAACTTTAGGAAGCTCACCTATCCCAAACCAGAGAACAAGCAAAGATAAAACAGCAAGGGGAGGAATATGACGCAAAATATCCAGCAATCCGCTTGTATAAATTCTTAAGTTATCAAAAAAGTAAAAAAGCAAAGTAAATAAAGACGCCACAACAAGAGCGACACCAAACCCGAGGAAAACTCGTATTAAGCTTGCAAATATATGCTGAAATATCCTGCCTGAAAGAAACAATGTCCAAAAAGTTTGGGCAACTTTTTGAGGTGGAGGAAGTAAATATTGATTTACCAAGCCCAACGATGTTACAACAAACCATACTACAAGAACTATGGCAACCAATACCATCGGCTTAAGAATCCTAGAAAGAGAACTTATCATATGATATCCAAAGAAGAGACAATAAATATAGTGTGTCTATTAATCATAGCTAAATTATAATAAAAACTTTAAAGTAATTCAAGTTTTATTTATCAACTATTGAGCTTTTGTTTGAACAAATTTTGGAATAAAACTTACCAGAACAAAACAAATAGCTCCAATTCCAAGATAAATAAGATTAGTTGCAGAAAAACTACCATCTAGAACCGCTCCTACCGACAGTGTGTATGCTGCAGATCCTGGAATAATCAATAGGGTTGAAAGCCCCCAGAACAAGAAAAAATTAATCCCTGTAAGACCGTAGATATAGTTTTGAATACTAAATGGAAACACTGGAACTAAACGTGTAATCATTAAAATTCTCCACCCTTCGTTTTTGACACCTTGATCAATATTTTTAAATACCTCTGAATTAGCAAATTTTTCCATGAGGATATTTCTTAGGGCATACCGTGCAGATAAAAACGACAGAGCCATACCAATAGATGCCGAAAATACAGTATATATTGTTCCTAAAACTGGCCCAAAAACTGCACCTCCAAGAATAGTTATAGGTAAGCCTGGCAATGAGAAAAGGCAAGCGACAACATACAAAGCAAAGTACGCAAAAAATGCCCAAAATCCTAGTGCTAGGAAGCGCTCTCTTAATACAGGGATATTTTCTAGTTTTAATTGAGAAACAAGCCCTGAACGATAAATCATATAAAATACTACCCCAAAGATCGCTAAAACAATCAAAAGATTTACATATTTTTTCATAGCACCCTCCTATTTAATACAGTCTTTAAGTATGATGTATACACAATTATATCACATATAAATTAGCAAGTTCAATATAAAAACAAACCCACCTCTTTCAAGGTGGGCTTATTGTGGTTTTGATTTTTAAAGGAAATTCAAAACATCTTTAGGAATAAATCTTTGTGTATAATCTAGATTGACAAAATCTAGAGAAATCGTCCCATTTTGGTCGATAATATACGTTGCAGGGATAGGTAACTCAAATTTATCATTACCTTGCGAAGCTTGTACATCAATATTAAACTTGTTTTTATAGATATCAACAAGCTCAGGGCTCATTTTAAATACTAATCCTAATTTTCTAGCAACAGCATTGTCTTTATCCCAAACAATAGGGAATGTAAGCTGGTGTTTCTTTTGGAGAGCAGTGCCTAAATCTGTTTGTTCAGGGGAAAGCGCAATTAGCTCTGCACCTTTCTCTTTAATTTTGCTATAAATTTCTTGGTAACCGCGTAATTCTATATTACAGTAAGGACACCAACCGCCTCTATAAAACATGACAACAAGCTTTCCCTTCTTTAACAATTGATCTGTTTCCACAGTCTGCCCAAAGATATCTTTCAGAGCAAATTGAGGAAAACGATCACCTTTTCTAAGGGCATCTTTACCAACTTGATCAATTTCTAATTGTTTGGAAAAAGACGTAACAACATTCTTCACATCTGAAGACATATTTGCACCAGAGGCATCTCGAACTTTTTGTAATTCTTCTTGTACGTTCATAACAAACTCCTTATGTTTATCGTGTACATAATTGTAGATCATCAGAAAAGGTGTTTTCAAGTTTTTATTAAAATTAAATAAATATATCCTATTCTTAATCAAGGGCGACTATTGACAATTTGATAACTATTTTATATAATTATGGGTTCTATATGGAATGTCATTTATTTGATTTTTCCACTCAGATTTGGAGAGAGATATATGTTAAATCCCCTGATTTCCGTTATTATCCCTGTATACAACACAGAAATTTTCCTTGATAGATGCTTGACAAGTGTTGAGAATCAAACCTTTAAAAATATTGAAATAATTGTTGTTGATGATGGTTCTCCTGGTAATTGTAAAGAAATTTGTAGTAAATATCCTCTCGTAAAATATACTAGCTATAATGAAAATAGAGGTCTTTTTGCAGCACGAGAATATGGGGTACGCCAAGCCTGTGGGCAATATATTTTTCATGTTGATAGTGATGATTGGCTTCCATTAGACGCTTGCTCTCATATAGCAAAAGCCATTTCAAAGACTAATGCTGATATTTATATGCATGCCTCGAAGCGTTTCCTTCCTAAAAATACTCTCCGTCGGTCTGCTCTCAAAGTTCACGGAAATCTTTTAGAGTATTTTACCAAAAAAGACACTTCTCCTCATGTCTTTATATGGCAGTTGAGTATAAAACGAGATATTTTACTAAAAATTTATGATGATCTGCAGGTAAAAGAGCATTTTATCCTTTCTGAAGATGTTCTTCATTTTTATGCATGTCTATACTATGCAAATAATTGGGATACCATATCTGAAATATGCTATCACTACAATGAAAGTAATCAAAGTGCTACACGTAAAATTCTTACAACAGAAAAAGTTCTAATCGATCTCAACTATATGAGTATTTTGTTTTCATACCTTGAAAAATTTCGTCAGACAAAAGGATTACCTAAGAATATTTTCGAAAATATAAAACGTCGACAACTTATGGATAGGCTCAGTGAAATAAAAACAGAGTACGCTAACATCGATTGGGATAAAGTTTTTCCTATCCTATTTGATATTTTCGGCACACAATATATTAGCGACTCTCTATTTGATGTTATTTATAATCCATCAATGAAGTATCCTATCCGTATTTTAGTATCTAAAATACATAATATTCAACAACTTATCTTGCCTAAAGAATCGTGGCTTTTTAATATTCTCCAAGGATTATGGTGGAAAATAAAATAAATAAAAGCATCATTGATTGGTATTTTATACACCCTTTATAAATACTTGCCTAACTGTCTATCCGTATTTTTCTTTGTTAAATATATACTTACCCGCCCTTTAAATTTCTGCATAGACTCTACACGCGCGTTTGTCTAAGTGTTCTAAAATATCATTTTATTATATTCTAAGCCATTGTATAATAATTAAATAACTTAAATTTTTCACTATTCCAATAGAATAATGTATAAAAAGTTGACAAAAATATACAATTTCCTTTATAATCGCTCGATAGGGGCAATAAATTAAAAGATGAAGTCCATTTTACAATGTTTGCTACGAATTTAATTCGGAGGTCAAATGAAAAATTTCATTGTCTATGTTGCTCTTTTAGGAGCCCTTGTCGGTTGTTCTGTGGCTGAGAACTCAAACTCCTCTCGCCCAGATGTTGAGGCAGTATTAAAAGGTGCCTTAGGATATCTTTATCCATCGTCTAAATCTAGCGAAAATGCTCTAGAATTAAATAAAGTTATTGATTCTGGAGATCTTGTTGATGCACCCACTTTAGCATCAACTCCTTCATTCAAAGCTGGGGCATTTTATGGTGCCGATGCTCTTTTTTATGCAGCAAATATCATCTACTCTCCTGAGCCTACAAAAGATCTTACGGATGAAAATTCTTATCCCTATGATTTTAATGTTACCACTATTGCATTGATTGATAATACTAAAATTAGAAGTCAATATGCACCTGTGCAACAATATGGAGCAGGATCTATAGCATCAACAGTTCCAGCAATAGAAAATCTATTGCAAAGTGCGAAGAAAGCAACTGTCAATGATTATTCCTCAAATAATGTAGGAATATATACTATTGCAGGCGAAGACAAGAAGTTTATGTTTAGATATTTAGATCAGAACATTGAATTTCATATGGTAAAGGCTAATAATACAGATTTCTTAGCAGCATCTACTGATTTTTCAGTTATTTTTATTGCTGAAAGACGAGGAGACTACCTATTCTTCATTATTCGCCCCAACTCTGATCGTGTAACTCTCAATGCTGAGAAGTTTGGATTTTCAGGCAGTGGAAAATAGATTATAAATAATCACTTCAAAAAGAGTCTATACTTAGTATAGGCTCTTTTATTTTTATAGTATATCTTCTCAAAGTTATCTCATATAAGATTCTGATCAAATTTCTGATGTAGTTTTATTTCTGGATAAAACTTACATAATTTTCAATTACCTTTTTTTTATAGTATTAAGCTATTGACAAGAAGATACTTTTAATCGTATAATTAATCACTTAGTTATATGATTAAGTGATATCAAAGAGGTAGAGATGGAAACTTTATATTCAACTATTAAATCATTGGCCGACCCCAATAGACTCCGAATTGTTTCTGCTCTTGATGGACGAGAACTTTGTGCTTGCCAGCTAGTTGAATTAATTGAAATTTCTGGTGCAGCTATTTCTCAACACATGAATTTATTAATCCAAGGTAACATTTGTATGTCTGAAAAAAGAGGAAAATGGACATATTACAGGCTCATCAAAAGCCCTATCCTCTCGATCATTCTTAAAGAGTTCTCAAAAACAAGTAGTTTTCAATCTGATAAAGAAAAATTAGATTTAATTTTATCCATGGATCCTCAAAATCTCTGTGAAATTCAAAAATCAAGAAAAAGGGTATTATAAATGCAGTTTTTAGAAAATATAATGAGATATATTATCTCTTCAATAGGCTTAAGTGAACAATCCGAAAGTATTTGGGAAGTTTTTCTAGCGAAATTTTTACTTTCAGTAAGTGAATTATTAATATTATTTATGATAATTCTATTTATCGTACAGTATTTAATGACCTTCATCAACCCAGAAAAAATTAAAAATCAAATTAGTAAAGTATCTCCTTTACTGGCTCATATTTTTGCAGCAATTTTTGGAGCTATTACACCGTTTTGCACCTGTTCCGGAGTTCCTGTATTTGCAGGATTAATCAAAACGGGCATTCCTACTGGAGTAGCTTTTTCGTTTTTAATTACATCTCCTCTAGTAAATACAATTGCTCTTGCTGGATTATGGACCATTTTTGGAGCAAAAGTTGCCATCCTCTATGTTATATTTGGATTGGGAGCGGGCATATTAGGAGGCATGATTTTATCATTCTTCAAAATTGATACTATGTTGGTATCAAATCTTTCCCAAACTCAATCATGTTGCTCTGGGGAAACCAAAAATACAACATCTTGTTGTTCTTCTGAATCCAACTCATGTTGCTCAACTCCAGCCCCCTCTAACCGTCTAAAAGATTCTTGGAAAGAAACTTGGAGTATTATTTCCCCTGTTATTCCTTATTTATTAATAGGTTCTGCCATTGGAATTTGGATTACAATGGGATTCAGTAAAGAATTAATATCTTCTCTTTCTAATTATAATCGTATTATTACGGTTCCATTGGCTATAATTATTGGTGCACCAATTTATACAAGCACTATTTCAATTTTACCAGTAATTGGCAGTCTGCATGAACAAGGGCTAGGAATAGGTGTTTGTTTTGCGCTATTGATGTCTGTTGGAGGTATGTCCTTCCCTGAATGGACTTTATTAGCAGGAATAATGAAGCGAAAACTACTATTTTTATTTATTGGGATCACGGGATCTCTAATTTTAATTATAAGTTATTTATTCTCTATACTTGAATTTTATCGCTTTTTATAAAATAAGAATAGCCCACCAGTAACGGTAGGCTATTTTTAATATATCTTGGTATCAATAATGGTAATAATAGCAGAGAGTCCCACTATTTTAGCATTTTAACAAGTTCATGTCCAAACTCTATCGATCCAATTGGGCCATTAGATGTAAGAATTTTCCCTTCTCTAACTGTATTTTTATCAATGAAACGAACATTAGATGCTTCTAGCTCTTGAATAAAACCCTTAAATTGAGCATCAGAATATGTTGTTGCAGTTTTTCCACTAAGCACACCTGATTTCGCAACGGCTACTGCTCCGGCACAAATACCAGCAACAATTTTATTATTCTTATAAAAATTAATAATTTTATCTTTTAATAATATATTATTCCAGAGTGAAGCTGGGCCCCCAGAACCACCTATAACAACGATTGCAGAGTAATCACTATCCTTCATTTGTTCAAGAGATATTCCTACTTGTATGATTCCCCCATTATCTCCCTCTATATTTCCTCTTTTCACACCAATAATATCATAAGCTATATTAGCTTTTTTGACAATATCGATGGGGTTAAATATCTCTGCTTCCTGAAAATTAGATGCCGGCAAAATAAATGCTATTTTTTGGGCAAAAGTGGGAATAACCGACATCAAAACTAAAAATAATATAAAAATATTGTTCATATATAAATCCTTAAAATATTATTACTGATAAACACCTGATGAGTAATGCAGTTCATAAGAGTGTGTATAAATTTCGATAATATTTCCGAAGGGGTCCTCACAATAAACCATTTTGTAGGGTTTTTCATTGGGGTAGTACTCACGGATAGGCATACGTTGTTTTCCGCCTGCTTCAACAATTTTTTTCGTAAGTTCTTCGATATTAGGGTCTTTAACACAAAAATGAAATACTCCCGTCTTGTAAGGAGCAAATTCTGGACGCTCTTGAGTATTTTGAGGAAAATAGAATAGCTCTACACCAATTCCATCGCCTGTAGATAGGTGAGCAATTTCAAAACGCCCCCATCCTGTTCCAAAAACATCAATACACATCTTACCAATAGCTGTTTCCTGCTCCTCTAACACCTCAGTAGGAGGCATAATAATATACCATCCCATTACTTTATGATAAAAATCGACAGCCTCTTTTAAATTAGGCACAGAAATCCCAATATGGGAAAAACTTTTAGGATACATAAAAATCTCCTTTACAATTTGATGAATATAGTGTATCATATCACTGTCAATTTGTAAAGAACGCACTTTTTTGTAACATACTACCCAAAAGGAAAGTAAGATGATAGAAAAAAAAATTTGTTTTTGTTCTCTAGAGTATACAATGAATTACATAGGGGGCAAGTGGAAACCTATTATCTTGTGGCATTTAGGAGCAGAAGGGGTACACCGATACAGCGAAATACGACGCAAACTCGGTAAAATAACCCATAAAATGCTTGCTCAACAACTCAAAAGCCTAGAAGAAGATGGATTGATTTTGAGAAAAGAGTATCCTCAAGTCCCCCCAAAAGTTGAGTATTCTCTAACTGATGAGGGGCAATCATTGATGAAGATACTTAAAGAAATGCATAACTGGGGATCAAACAGAATGACTCAGTAGTAATTATCCTACTAAAAAACTAATAGCTATATCATATTGTTTAGAGCTGTCTCTAGATATGTTAAAATCTCTTGAATATGGTCTGATTCAACAATAAGAGGCGGGGCAAGTCGAATTGTTCCTCCACCTGTGCAATTAACGATAAGCCCTATTCTAAGGCATTCTTTTACGAAGTCCTTTCCATCAAGAGAAATATCCAGAGCAAGGAGCAATCCACAGCCTCTTATATCTTTAATAATATTTGGATACTTCGATTGAAGATTTCTTAACCCATCCTTAAGGAGAGTTCCCATTTTTTCTGCATTCTCATTGAGATTCTCCGATTTCATAACTTCTATTACAGATAAGGATGCTGCACAAGCCAACGGATTTCCCCCATAAGTAGAACCGTGGCTACCTAATTGAAAAGCCTTTGATACTTCTTCTGTACATAAGAATGCTCCAAGTGGAAATCCTCCCCCAATTCCTTTCGCACAAGTAATAATGTCTGGAAGAATATCATCATGCTGAAAAGCAAACCACTTACCCGTTCGGCAGAAGCCAGTTTGAATTTCATCAACTATCAAAAGAGCATTATATTTCAAGCATAATTCTTTTACCATCTTAAGATAGCCTTTTGGAGCCGTATGAACACCGCTTTCTCCTTGAATAGGTTCTAACAGAACAGCACATACCTCTAAATTCATTGCGTTTTCTAAGGCGGCTATATCACCGTATGCTACGTGGGAAAATCCTTCAAGAATAGGCTCATAACCTTCTTGATATTTTGGCTGAGCCGTTGCTGCTAAGGCTCCCATCGTTCGCCCATGAAAGCTATTTTGAGCTGTAATAATCTTATATTTTTGAGAATTTTGCCTTGTTCCCCATCGCCTAGCAAGTTTAAGAGCACCTTCTATGGCTTCTGTTCCACTATTAGAGAGAAAACATCTATCCATCCCACTAATTTCAACTAGTGTTGCTAGCAATCTTGCCTGCTCTTCTGTATAAAAATAGTTAGATACATGCATCAATTTTATAGCTTGATTACTAATAGCTTCTACAAGCTTTGGATGAGCATAACCCAGAGAATTAACGGCTATACCCGCAAGTGCATCTAGGTATTTTTTCCCTTTTTCATCATATAGGTAGCAGCCTTTGCCTTCTTTAAGGACAACAGGAAAGCGGGCTGCTATTGGCATAAAATATTTTTCTGTTATATCAATTACATTCATTGTACTACCTCCGTACCTACTCCTAAATCAGTAAAAAGTTCTAGTAAGATAGCATGTTCTTGCCGACCGTCAATAATATGGGCTTTATTTGCACCACCTTTAACAGCTTCGATACAGGCCTTAACTTTGGGAATCATTCCTCCATCTACTATTTTAGATGAGATTAATCCTTCGGCTTCTTCTACGTTAAGATGTGAAATTAACGTATCCTCATTTCCATATTCACGATAAATACCTTTAATATCTGTAAGTAGCAAAAGCTTCTCTGCTTTAAGAGCTGCAGCTAATGCTCCGGCTGTTCTATCGGCATTAATATTATAACTCTCACCCGACTCCCCAACTGCTATCGGAGCTACTACTGGAAGGAACCCTCCATCTAATAAGGTATCAAGAATAGATGTATCTACTTTATCAATTTCACCAACAAAGCCTAAATCTTCTGTTGTATATTTTTTTGCTTTGAGTAATCCAGCATCTTTACCTGTAACTCCAACAGCTCTTACTCCTTGATTATTGAGGATACTTACTAAGCGCACATTAATCGACCCTGCTAAGACCATCTCTACAGCTTCCATTGTTTCTGCGTCGGTAAATCTTTGACCACCAACAAAATAGCTTTCTTTACCAATTTTATCTAATAGATTATTTATTTCGGGGCCTCCACCATGAACCAGAACTGGTTTTATCCCCGCATATTGAAGGAAAATCATATCTGCCATAAGGCTTTCAGCACTAGTCCCCATAGCGTTGCCACCATATTTAACAACTATCGTTTTTCCTTTAAATTTTTTCATGTAGGGAAGAGCTTCTGTAAGTGTTTGGGCTCTTAAAGTATTAACATTCATAAGAAGCTCCTATGTTCTATATTTTCCATTGAATTCAACGTATTCTGGGCTGAGGTCGCATGTCCATACGGTAGCAGTTGAGTTTCCCTTTCCTAAAATTAAATGCATGTTAATTTCTTTCTGGGCCATTACCGATTGAAGCAATCGCTCATCCCTTTCAACTCCCATTCCATTTTTCATAATAAGAACATCGCCGATAAAAAGTTCTGTCTCATCCATTAAAAAATCCGCACCTGAATATCCAGCTGCACAAATAATTCTTCCCCAATTGGGGTCCTCACCATAGAAAGCTGTCTTAACAAGGGGAGATTTAGCTAATGCAACAGCAGCTTTGGTGGCATCTGATTCATTTTTGGTGCCAGATACTTTGATTTCTAAGAATTTCGTTGCCCCTTCCCCATCTTTAGCTATTTGACGTGCAAGTTCTATGCTTACTTTCTGAAGTGCTTTATAAAATTTTTCGTAAGAACAATCTAACTCCGTAATTTTAGGTGCACTGGATTTACCCGATGCCATAACAATCATGCTATCATTAGTGCTTGTATCACCATCAACTATTACTCTATTAAAGCTGCAATCAGCAGCATCTTTAACAGCTTTTTGGAGAAGGTCTGATTCGATTTGAGCATCTGTTGTAATAAAAGTGAGCATTGTTGCCATATTAGGGTGTATCATTCCAGATCCTTTGGCAATACCGCAAAGATGAATAGTTTGATTACCAATTTCTATTTTTGCTGCGCTATGTTTAAGAAAAGAGTCTGTTGTTTGTATTGATAATGAAAATTTCTCACCATTATTAGAGTCTAATTCTTTTGCCGCCTGATATATTCCTTTTTCAATAAGAGGCATTGGTAAAAATTGCCCTATTATCCCTGTAGAACAAATTAGAACTTCATTTGTTTGAATACCTAAGGCATTTGCGGTAAGTTCAACCATTGTTTCCATATCTTTTTTACCTTGGGATCCTGTGCAGGCATTCGCATTTCCTGAATTAACAATTAATGCTTTTACCATTTTAGATTGTTTTGCCAATTCTCGATTCCACAAAACGGGAGCCGCTGCAGCTTTATTTTGAGTATAAACAGCCCCAAATGTAGCTCCATCTGGACAAAAAAGTATGCCTAAATCGTATTTTCCACTCTTTTTAATACCTGATTTTACCCCAGAAGAGATAAATCCGGCTGGTTTTGTAATATGATCTACAGATGATTTCATCATCCCTCCTAAAAAACTTGGGGAGGCAATAGTAAGCCTGTTGTTTCGTTAAATCCAAGCATAAGATTCATATTTTGAATTGCTTGTCCTGACGCCCCTTTAACAACATTATCAATAACACTTAAAACAATTATTCTATTGGTTCTATAATCTATATGCCAACCTATATCAACATAATTACTTCCTCTAACGTTCTTTACAGAAGGTTTTGCCCCTAGTCCAAGTAATCGAATAAAAGATTCTTTATGGTATCGTTGATGAAAAGCTTGCTCTACCTCTTTTTCGGAGCCTTTGATAGTGGCATAGCAAGTTGCAAAAATTCCTCGGGTCATTGGAACAAGATGAGGTGTAAATGTAAGTGTTACCGGTTGAAAATAGCTTAGTTCCTGCTCGATTTCTGGTGTATGACGGTGTGAGGCAATGCCATATGCAGAAAATCCTTCAGAGGTTTCGCAAAATAGACTTTCTACTTTAGCACCTCTTCCCGCACCAGAAACTCCAGATTTGGCATCAATAATGATACTCTTTGAGTCGATTAAATCTGCTTCTAACAATGGAATAAGGGATAAAATAGAGGCAGTTGGGTAGCACCCTGGATTTGCTATGAGAGTTGCTTTCTTTATATCTTCTCTATGTATTTCTGTAAGACCATAAACTGCCATACGAGGGTCTAAATGAGTAGTTTTATACCATTCTTCATAGACATTTATATCAGAAAATCGATAATCTGCCCCGAGATCAACAACTTTTTCACCTCTAGCAAGCAGTTTTGGGACGATAGACATCGATACACCATGAGGCAAAGCCAAAAAACACAGGTCTGCCCCTTGAGATTTCGCTAAATATTCATCTATAGAGATAAGAATGTCATCAACAAAACCATTAAGTGCTGGAAAAATATCGGAGAATCGTTTTCCAACATGATTTTCTGAGGTAAGTGTGTGAATTTTCACAAGAGGATGTACAGCTAGAATGCGTAAAAGCTCTGCGCCTGTATAACCTGTTGCTCCAATAATGCTAATGGTTTTCATAATTTCTCCTTAAATTTCAAATAATAGATAGATATGAGAAACCCAGAGACCTTCAAAAACAGCGAGAAGAAGTAATGACATCACGTAAGCAAAAGGGGAAAGAATAGTAGAAGTATTATAAAATAAGAAGAATAACTGAAGGTTTGGCCACGATACAACGAAGCCCCCTCCAATACCCAAGATTTAGGGTAAGATTAGTAGAGGCGAAGCCCCCTCCTAAAAAAAAGATCCATTGCTAGCTCCTTACCTACAATAAGTAGGCTTATTTATACTACCAGATACAAAGGAAAAAGTCAAGAATATAACCTAAAATATTTTGATAATCCACCGCTTTGCTAGTATCTTTACTATACAATTATTGACTTATAGTAAAAAATCAACTAAGATTAACGTAAATACTTACATGGGGTACTTATGCGGCCTAGGTTATTTAGTTGTTTCCTGTTAATTTCGGGGGTAGTGTTTTCTCAAGAAGTCACGTCTTTAGAAAAAGAAGAGGGGAAAGCTGTAAAAAATTCTTCTTATGAAGAATATGTCACAAATACTCGTATGAAGTGGAAATATAACCCATTTCGAAATCAGAAAGATACAGAACGCGTTTTATTTGGTTGGCAAGATCCTAACGCTTTTATTACTCGATTTTTTGTGGGTGGAATCGTTGGCGTCGACCAAATGTATCAAAATACCAGTCTCAATACAGATGATATTCTTGTAGCCTACTCCCCCGTTATTGCTACAGAGGCTGCCCCTATTGCTTTTGAGATAGATCGTTTAAAAATGCGTATAGGAGTTGGTTTTTTAGCAGAATTAAAACTTCATATTTACGAGTATGGTAAGCGACAATACTATGGAAATAGTATGTTTATGTCAGACTTTCTTAATGTTACCCTTTTTGTTGATTTTATTATAGATGATGTTTGGAAACTCCGATTTAGTCCAGTTGTTCACTACTGTGCTCATGGAAATACCGACTATTATGGAAGTCCTACAGCTAATGCTCCAACAGATCTTGTTGAAATGGGGACAGAGAGTATGTCCTTCGAGCTCTATCATACATGGCGTTTTCTTACTGTTTATGGCGGCTTCAAATTTCCTTGGAATGGAGTAAGTACCTCTACCTATAGTACTCTTTTTGGATTGTATATGGGGATGGATATAAGAGTTCCATTGTGGGGTTATATTAACTTCATTACAGGTGCCTATTTTGGGGTTGATTACGATAATTTCAATGTTCTAAGACGTACCGATTCTGGATATAGAGAAAATGGATACGAACTCATCTCTAGCCGTCAAGAATGGCACTATGCAGGAGCTTTTGGGATAGGACTTGAAATTGATCGTTTAGCTATTGCTTTTAAATATCGTCGTATGCGCTCTCGGCATGTAACCTCATACCAAAATATTGATGAATTTTATGGACTAGAAGCTACTATTTATTTCTAAATAGGCTCTTGACAAAAATTATAGAGATTGTTATAATTCCTAATCGTATATTTTCATAAGGTTAAATCCTATTCTACGCCTTGTAATTCATCATTCATACTGATTTAAGATAGCCTTAGATGCTATGTTCTATTATATAAATTCCGTGATAAAAGTTATCCCCATATTGGGTAGATATAGGAGTTCATACATGACAAAAGAAACTCGACAGAATCTTGTTGATGCTGCAGCTGGTCGTATTCCCTGCGACTTAGCAGTGATTAACGCGCGCATTGTTAACGTTTTTACTAAAGAAATCCTTGACGGCTCCTTTTTTATCAAAGATAGCTATATTGTGGATGTTGATTATTCGGGAAACTCTATTTGCCATGCCCTTCAAACATTAGATGCCAAGGGGCAATTTGCCTGCCCTGGTTTTATTGATACTCATTTACATATTGAAAGTTCAATGCTAACTCCTCAAAACTTTGTCCGTGCAGTACTACCCTTTGGTACCACTACTCTTGTCACCGATCCTCATGAGCTAGCAAATGTTTTAGGAGTTGAAGGTGTCCGATATGTGGTAGAGAGTTCTAAAGATCTACCTATTAATTATTATGTGCTTGTGCCTTCATGCGTTCCATCTGTCGAGCATAAAGAAAATGCAGGAGCTAGCTTCTACGCAGCTGAAATAGAACAACTTCTTAAAGAGCCTCGTGTTATAGGTATAGGCGAGATAATGGATTACATGGGCGTTATCCAAAATGCATCTCGTATGGTAGATATCATTGATGCTGGTGCTCAGAAAGAGGTATTTCTACAAGGGCATATTCCATCAGGTCGGGGCAATGATCTATCTGCCTATCTTTGTGGAGGCCCTGTTTCTTGCCATGAATCATGGGTTGGCGATGAAGCTCTCGAAAAACTTCGAAAAGGTATGTGGGTGGATGCTAGAGAAAGCTCTCTTATCAAAAATGTTAAAACAATCGTAGATGCCCTTCCAGATAAAAAGAATCCTCCTGTCAACCTTTCCTTCTGTACAGATGATAAAGAAGCTGATGATATCCTCGCAATTGGGCATATGAATGATGTTGTACGCACGGCAATTAAGGCTGGAATGCCTCCTGCTGCTGCAGTTTCTTGTGCAACTCTTCACGCAGCTCTAGAAGTAGGCTTAAAATATCACGGGGCATTAGCTCCTTCGTACTTTGCAGATTTCTTCCTTACTTCCGATCTTGATCAGATGATTCCTTCTCAAGTATTTTACCATGGAAAAGAAGTTGCATCAAATGGAGTTTTAACAGCCCCTATTATCAACCATTCCCATCCTGTAGAACAAAAAAATACTATCACCGTAGGGAATCTTTCAGAGGATCAATTTAAAATCCATACTAAAAAAGAAGGCTCTGCACTCGTAAATATTATGGATTTTGAAAACGAATTTAGCCTTATCGCTCATCGTAAGCAAGATACTCTGCCTATTGAAGCTGGTGTAATTACGTTAAAAAATCATCCTCAATATAATTTTGTGGCAGTTGTTAATCGCTACCCTAACAATGACAACATAGCTCTTGGTTTAGTGGAAAAATTTCACATTACAGAGGGAGCTGTAGCTGCTTCTGTAGGCCATGACTGCCATAATATCACTGTAGTTTATACAGATCCTGCGGATGCTCTACTAGCTATAGAACACCTTAAAAAGATTGGTGGTGGATGTGCTGCTTTTAAAAATAAACAACTTATGGGAGAACTTCCTCTTCCTATTGCAGGCTTAATAAGTCCGCTTCCTGCTACAGAGCTTGCTCAAAAAATCCATTCTTACAATAGTATTCTTACTAAAGATTTTGGAATCAAGCACTCTTCCCCTGTTCTGCGATCATTTTTCATTGCTTTGGCAGTAATTCCCTATATCAAGATGACAGATATGGGGCTGATCGATGTTATCACCCAAGAGTTTATACCCACTGTAGAAGAATAAATTTAACTTTACCCTAATACAAATAAATCCCCTTCTTAATTAAGAGGGGGATTTCTATATATTCCTATTATGATTTTAAGAAGTCTAATACTTTCTTATAAACTGCGCAACCTTCTTTTATTGATCGTTGATAATTTAAGTCTTCTGGTTCTCCAGGGACAAATAGTCTCTCAATACCTGGTGCTGGTCTTAATCTTTTTATTTCATTAAATATTTTATCTGTATTTAAAAAATAGTCGTCTTGGCTCCCAAAAACACCTGGATCAACAACAAGAATAAATGCCATTGTATTCCTATATTTATTAACGTCAGATTTGTTATACATAGAAGTAATATGAGGGCCAAAAAAGCCCGTAAATAAGCCTGTAAAGCCTTCGATAGCTAGTGCTATAGCCGTGCCTCTATGGCCTGCCATCGGCGTAATATAAGCGACTTTGTTTGGATCTGTTGTTGGAGCGCCAAATTTATCTACACCCCAAGTAGCAGGTATCATTTCTCCCTTTTCTCTAGCAAGCAAAATTTTGCCAAAAGTAACTTCACTTGTTGCTAAATCTATTAAAATACGATGCCTTTTTCCAGGAAAACCAAATGCAATAGGATTTGTTCCCAAGTATCCTTCACTTGCTCCGAAAGGCACCACACAGCTATCGGTATTAACCATTATCATTGAAATAAGACCAGAATCAATAGACATTTCTGAAAAATATGACAAGGCCCCACAATGATCTGAATTCTTAACAGAAATAGCGTAGATCCCTGTATCTTTCACTCTATTGATAGCCTCTTTCATTGCTAAATAAACGCCGTAGTGCCCCATTCCTCCATTTACATCCAGAATACCAGAAGCCTTTGCTGTAGGGGTGAAAACAAAGTCTGAGCTAAGGTTAATCCCCCCTTTATTAATTCGATTGCAATAATGCTCTACTCTTATCGATCCATGAGATCGAACACCTCTAGCATCAGCATGAACTAAAACATCAGCAATACATTCTGCTTGGGTATTTTTGAGACCTGCAGAACATAATTTATTGCTGATAAGTAATTTTAAATCATCAAGCTGTATTATCACATCCGACATCAAATATTCCTTTTTTAAATATCTAGGGCAACTAAAAACTAAGAGTGCGTATTATACAATTATATTATATATCCTAACTTCATTCAACTATTTTATATTATAGTAAAACCCCTCCCTAGTAACCTAAAGGAGGGGCTTTTAATGAATAACTTATCTATTAATCTTTGTAGGTTTTACCTAAGCGATGGATAGATACTAAATTATATCCAAAATTCTTTACTGATTTTTTCATACCCACAATTTCAAATGGATAAAACATAGGAATCATTGGAAATTCTTCTCTTGCAATAACTTGAGCTTGTTGATATAGGCTTTCTCGTTTTTCTACATCTAACTCAATTCTTGCTTGAGAAAGTAAGGCATCTACTTTAGAATTAGAGTAAAATGCTCTGTTTCCTGCAGAACCCCAAGCTCCTGTATGAAGAATATCATATAGACCTTCATCGGCATCGAGTGATACTGTTGTCCAGCCAAGAAGGAAAAGATCTTGATCACCATTAGCTGTGCTACTGATATAGCGTCCCCACTCGAGAACCTCTATGGAAAGATCAATTCCTATTTCTTTTAAATTAGCTTGAATAATTTCAGAAATCTTCTGGCGATATCCTGCTGGTGTCCAGATAACAGCCTTTGCTCCGGCTGGAAGATTTGCTTGAGCAATCAATTGCTTTGCTTCTTCAACATTACGAGTAATTGAAGGAAGATTTGTTGCCCCAAATACTGAGGACTCCAGTAGAGCTCCTGCCTGAGAAGCCGCACCAAACATCACTGAATTGATAATCCCTGGGGTATCCATTGCTAATGCAACCGCTTTACGCACTCGTGCATCTTTCCAAATAGGATTTCCTTTGGGGCCTAAATTAAAGCCAAGATAGTCGATACGTGGCGTATTGCGTTCAATTAAGGTAAAACGATTATCCGAAGATAAACGATCTCTATCTGTAGAATCAACAGCATAAATAATGTCTACTTCGCCTGTTTCTAGGGCTATTGTCCGAGCAGAACCTTCTGGAATAATACGAAAAACTACGTTTTCTGTGGGAACTTTCCCTCCCCAATAGTCTTCATTACGAACTAAAGTGATATCTTGCCCACGATTCCATGAGACAAATTTGTAAGGCCCTGTCCCCACTGGTTGAGAAGAAATATTTTCACCAGCTTCAGTAACAGCTTTCTCATTCATTATTGCTACAGAAACGTGAGTAAGATAGGCTTCGAATGGTGCAAATACTTGATTAAGATTAATTCTTATCGTATAATCGTCAACAATCTCAACAGATTTAATAGGAGCCCCAATATTAAACATATCAGAGGACATTTTAAGGCGCTCTATACTGTAAAGGACATCCTTTGCAGAAAAAGTCTCCCCGTTATGAAACAACACCCCTTCTCGTAGTTTAAGCTCAAATACCGTAGGAGAGATATACTTCCATTCTGTTGCTAGACTAGGAACAAATTTTCCTGTTTCATCTCTTTCGATTAGACGATCAAAAATGTTGCCTCGAACCCAAGATGACGGGTTATCTCTAGAGGTGTACGGGTCTAAGGATACAGCCTCCATAGGCACACCAATAATTAAGGTGGATTTATCCCCTACATTAGAGTTTCCTCCACAAGCTCCTAAAAAGAGAGCCAACACTGCAAGTAGCATATTTTTCATACTATACCCCTTTTACGTAATATTTTATATAGTTGACGCTAAAAGTATAATTTGTTTACAAACTTCAAAAGACTTAACCAACGAGGGTAAGGGCAAAAATTCAAAGATAGAATGAGGATTAAGCCCTCCTGTAAAGATATTGGGAGTTGGTAATCCTTTAAATGATAGCACGGCGCCATCTGTTCCACCACGCGCAAGTTGAAGATCCATTTTCACGCCTGCCGCCTTATATGCAACTTCTGCTAAAGTGATACATCGTCGATCATCCCCCAAGGCCGAGGCAATATTTGAATATTCATCCGTCATTGTGCAGCAAATATTTGCTTTAGGGAATTTATTCGATATCTCTGTAACTCTTTTATTAACAATATCTTTACGTTGATTAAATGCTTCAAGATCAAAATCACGAATTGTTAGCTCTAGCTCTACACTTGTTGGATTTCCTGAGATACTATGGAGCCAAAAGTAGCCTTGTCTGCCCGCTGTAGCCTCGGGTGTGTCTTCTGGATCAAAAAGATTAATAAATGCATTTGCCGCTAAAAGAGGGTTTACCAATCGATCCTTAGCAGCTCCGGGGTGAATACTAACCCCATTAAAGACGATATGAGCCTTTGCTGCGTTAAAAGTTTCGTAGGCAAAACGCCCCAAATTACCACTGGCATCGACTGTATAACAAAAATCAGCGGAAAAATGAGATAAATCGAGTGCATAGGCGCCTCGAAGACCAATTTCTTCGTCTGGAAGATAAATAAGAGTTACGTCCCCATGAGTAGGGCGTTCCTCCATAAGATATTTTGCCAGCCCTGTAAGCACTGCTACACCTGCTTTATCATCAGCTCCAAGTACCGATGTGCCATCCGTAAAAAAGATTTCTTGCCCAATATAAGGTTGAGCTTCGGGATGTTCCTCGGCTTTGAAAATAATATTTTTCTCTGGATTGAGGACTATATCTTTACCTTTATAATCTAGAAGTTGTGCCTTTACATTAGGAGATGCTCCAATATTAACCGTATCTACATGTGCTATAAAGGCTGTTTTAGGTAAGTTTGGCTCTCCCTTAATTTTGGCAATAAGAATTGCATTATCCCCTATTTCTATATCTGCAACCCCTAACGATTTGAGATCATTGTGGATTGCTTCGACCATTTTATGCTGACCTTCTGAAGATGGAAGATTCAGATTTTTGCTATCACTCTGGCTTTCAATGGCGGTATAGGCTAAAAAATAGTCTCTCAGACAGTTTTTCATAAGCTTACCTCTTCTAAAATAAAGAATATACAGGCTTATTTTAGAAGAATTTATATATTATGTCAATAATAAGATCCTAAATCTAAAAAAACCTAGAATATAGGGGGGTTTTCTACCATTTTCCCCAATGAATTTTAGAAGAATCAAAGCGAGAAACAAAATGATGGGCATTTTCTTTATCTGGATAGCCAATTGGTAGTACAGCGAACGGTTTTATATA
Organism: Brevinema sp.; assembly: GCA_051653605.1. Taxonomy (GTDB): domain Bacteria; phylum Spirochaetota; class Brevinematia; order Brevinematales; family Brevinemataceae; genus JBOFWL01. The sequence continues at coordinate 53,670 of JBOFWL010000117.1, read as the reverse complement.
CTCGGGAAGATTAAAGAGATCACTAATATATTGCATTCTATCTTCTTCGGGTGATGTGCCTAACCAAACTCCACCCAATCCTAATTCTACAGCTTGATGTAAAATATTCATACATGCATTCGAGCAATCTTGTTGCCAATATTGAGGAAATCTTCCCTCTTTTGTATCCGCCACAACCACTATATTTAGTAAAGCCTTTGCTGCAGGCGTTGCATACTGGTGACATTTTGCTAATTTTTGACACATTTCTGGGTCTTCTACAACAATATAGCGCTGTAACTGGCCATTTCCAGCTGTTGGAGCTTGCATTGCTGCTTCTAAAAGCTTTTCTATTTTTTCACGCTCTACAGGTTTATCCAAAAAAGATCGAACTGTTCGACGAGTAAACAACATATTCATTATTTTCTCCTTATTATATTATTCTTTGATTGTTCCTGGATTTAAAATACAACGCTTTCCAACCGTTATATAGCACATATTACACGAAACACATTTAGGCTTGTGGGTTCTATCTTGTTGCCATTTATTTATAAGATCCGGCTCTGATGTAAGAGGACGCCCTAAACTAAAGAATCCTATTCCTTGTTGGAGTAACTTATCCATTAGGGAAAAATCTCTATTCCCTCCACTCAAGATAACAGGACAATTTGTTTCTTTTGTAAGCCTAAGCGCTGTAGAACGAAAATAAGACTGTGTAGATTCATCCGTAAGTTGTTTGCGGGCAGGCCCAAGATTTTGAGTAGCCACCGCTGTAGAACCTTCATCGCCTCCTGATACATCAACAGCATCTAAGCCTAGGCTGCTTAATATCTGCACCACTTTAATCATATCATCTTCACTAAGGCCTTCTTTGATAAAATCTTGAGAATTTATTTTCATCCAAATGGGATAGTCTCGGCCAACTTCTGCACGAATAGCCTGTATAATTTCTTGATGGATACGAGATCGATTTTCGATGCTTCCACCGTATTTATCTTCTCTTTTATTATATTTAGGAGAAAGAAACTGACTAAGAAAATAGCCATGACCACTATGAATAGAAATGCCATCAAAGCCCGATTCCTTTGCTCGGCGTGCAGCCTGCACATAATCGTTAACAAGCTCTGTAATTTCAGCTTCAGATATAGCAACAGATGCTATTCCTCGTTCTGTTTTCACACCAGAAGGGCTCCAAACTTTTTTTGTATGAAATTGAGTAAAAGACCCTCCATATGCTATTTGAAGCACAATTTTTGAGCCTAAATCATGTATTTTTTGAACAAATTGGTGATATTCAGCTATAAATTTATCATCATAGATACCAATCATACCAGGATTGGGGGCTTCATCCTCTCTAATACGTGCGTATCCAGTTTGAATGACACCTACTCCACCTTTAGCTAAGTCTAGATAGATAGATTTCCACTCTGAAGTTGGGAATCCGTCTTCTTTTGCTAAGCATACCCACAGAGCTGAACGTACAAAACGATTTTTAACTGTCATATTCCCAATTTTTGCCGGTAGTAATAATCCTTCCACAGATAGCTCCTCTAATTTTGCATTTTTTGTTTGATATTATAGAATATACGGGATGTTATTTCAACTGGAAATAATAAAGTTTGATAATAGCAAATTAATTAAATCTCATATCGCAGATATCTGATTCTAACCAAAATTTAATGAGCATTTCTATTTTTTCTTGAGTAAATGTGGTGGCATTGCCAGCAAGCCCCACAACACCAAGGAGAACCCCATTTTTACAGAGACCAAATGCAACGCAGTTCATTCCTTTTTCGATTTCTTCGTAGTCGACGCTATAAGATATTTGCTGATTTTGAATATAACTCTTAAAAACTTTCCCTACTGCTGTTTGTGAACAGATTTCTTCAAAAGTTCCTATCGTTGGGCTAATCTTTAATTGTTTTTTACAATCATATTTATCTAAGTAAAGATATTTACAGCCAATTTGCAAGGCAAAAAATGATGTTTCATCGACCATATCAGAAAGTTTTTTAAGTAAAACATGCACCGGATAATGAAATGAAAAGTTTTGATCATAAACCTTTCCTAGTTGAAAAAGCTTCACTCCTAATGAGTATCGTGGGCGATCTTTCTCCTTTTCAACATAGTGATAGAGTTCCAATGTAGAAAGCAATGTATGTACTGTTGTTTTATTCATTTCCATTGCAAGACAAATATCTTGTATACGTGCTTGAGGATGCGTTGATAGATACTCTAATATTTTTAAAGCCTTTTCGAGAGATTGAATTGTTTTCTGCATAAATACCTCTTCGTTATTATAGTTAATCTCAAAAAAATTAGCAAGGCTCTATAATTTCTTAAACGAAAATAAAAATGTTGACTTTGCCCAAAAAGATCCTCTATAATAGGGTACGATCTTCAGGGGGAGGTGCAATTCCTTACCGGTGGTTATAGCCCACGAGCCAAAAGGCTGATTTGGTGAAACTCCAAAGCCGACAGTACAGTCTGGATGAAAGAAGATACTATAATATCGTGCATTTTCACGTATTATTTTATACTAGTTAAGATACCCTGAGTCTTCGTACTCGGGGCTTTTTTTATGGGGGAATAATGAATCACAGTACTTTTATGGCTCGGGCATTAGAAATTGCTAAACTTGGCTTTGTATCTCCCAACCCTCAAGTAGGTGCAGTAATTGTTGAAGATAATCAGATTATATCAGAGGGTTTTCATAGAAAATTTGGCGGCCCTCACGCTGAGGTAAATGCTATCAACGCCCTTCCTCCACAGTACGACTGTTCTCTGGCAACGTTATATGTCACTCTAGAACCCTGCTCCCATACTGGGAAAACTCCTCCTTGTGCAGACCTTATCATATCAAAAGGATTTAAAAGGGTTGTCGTTGCTTGTAGAGATCAAAACCCCCTAGTTGCAGGAAAAGGTATTGAAAAACTCACTCAAGCAGGAATAGAGGTTGTTGAGGGGGTTTGTGAGCAAGAAGCATTGATTCTCAATGAAAGTTTTTTCTATGCTATTACCCATAAAAAACCCTATATTGTTTTTAAAGCTGCTATCTCTCTTGATGGCAAAATAGCCACGAAAACGGGGGAATCCCAATGGATCAGCAACGAACTCTCTCGTAGTATTGCTCATGAAATGAGAAGCCGCTACTCTGCAATTATGGTAGGCGTTGGAACTGTTCTATCCGACGACCCTATTCTTAGTAGTCGCATTGAAAACGGTCGCAATCCTATTCGTATTGTCATTGATACAAATCTTAGAACCCCTTTAACATCCAAAATTGTTTCTTCTGCAAAAGAAATACCAACTTATATTGCATCTAATTGCTCTGATCCAACAAAAAAGAAGGAATTTACCGATAAAGGCATTCATTTCATCAACTCTGATACCAAAAACGGGCGGATTGATCTTGTAAAATTAATCAATTCATTAGGCGAAATGGGCATTGACAGCATTTTATTAGAAGGTGGGGCAACCATTGCCGGCGCCATGATCGAAGAAAAGCTAATCCACAAACTCGTATTATTTATAGCTCCTAAAATTATTGGAGGAAACTCTTATAATTTTATAGACCATCCTGGCATCGAGCATATTAAGGATGTCTTTCATCTAAATAAACCATCAATTCAATTATTAGGGGATGACCTCATGTACATAAACTATTTGGAGGAGGAGTAAGAATGTTTACAGGAATCATTGAATCCGTAGGAACCATTACAAAGCTGCACAGAAATCCAAGAGGGTTTGAAATTAGTATCAAGCCGAAAAATGAAGATTTTCTTAACGACTGTAAATTAGGAGACAGCATCTCTATTAATGGAATATGTCTCACGATTACTCATATGGACAATCTTCATTTTACGGTAGATGTTATGGCTGAAACACTTCGCGTAACCACATTGCAGCACCTATCATCTAGCGATAATGTCAACCTCGAGAAGGCTTTACAACTTTCAACACGTTTGGGAGGCCACATTGTAAGCGGGCATGTCGACGGAGTCGGAAAAATACTATCTGTCACTCAGGAAGGGATATCCGTTTGGATAAAAATCGAAGCCCCTGCCTCTATTTTGAAATACATTCTCCCTCGTGGCTCAATATGTATTGATGGAATCAGCCTTACCGCAGCTCGAGTTCATTCCTCAAGCTTTGAAGTTAGTATCATTCCTCACACTGCCTCAGAAACAACTCTTCTCACTAAAAAAGTAGGCGATTTTGTAAATATCGAAAGCGATGTCATTGCAAAATACGTCGAACGTCTTACTGGACAATCAGACTCAAATAATAAAATATCAATAGAATTTTTAGAGAAAAACGGATTTTAAGGAGCCATTTATGATGTTTAATACTATTGAAGAGGCCATTGATAGCATCAAAAATGGTCAAATAATTATCATCGTTGATGATGAATCACGTGAAAATGAAGGCGATTTTGTAGCTGCAGCCGAAACTATCACCCCTGAGATAGTCAATTTTATGGCTACTCACGGAAAAGGTTTGATTTGTATGCCTGCTTCCCCTGATTTTTTTGAGAAAAAAGGGCTTAAACCTATGGTTCGGAATAATACAGACGCCTTTCAAACAAATTTTAGCATATCAATTGATCATATGGACAGTGGAACAGGAATATCTGCTGCTGCGCGAGCACTCACAATTAAAGAATTCTGTAATCCCAACAGTAAGGCTGAAGATTTTCGAAAACCTGGGCATATTTTTCCACTTATTGCAAAGCCTTATGGGGTTATTCAACGCCCAGGCCATACAGAGGCTGCCGTTGATATTGCTCGATTAGCTGGTTTTGAAAAAGCCGGGGTAATTTGTGAGATTATGAATGAAGATGGCACCATGGCGCGCAGAGATGATCTATTTGTTATTGCCAAAAAATTCAACTTAAAAATGATTACCATTACTGATCTTATCCAATATATCCATTCAAAAGAGTCTTTTCTTTCTGTGGAAGCTCATGCAAAAATGCCTACTAAATATGGAGATTTCGACATTTATGGTTTTATCGATCCCATCTCTAAAAATCACCATGTAGCTCTTGTTAAGGGGAATATTAATGATGGTGAGCCTGTTTTAAGTCGGGTTCACTCTGAATGTCTCACAGGAGATGCTTTAGGCTCTTCTCGCTGTGATTGTGGAGAACAATACGCCTACGCCATGCAAAAAATAGCAGAAACAGGTAGGGGTGCTCTGCTATATCTTCATCAAGAAGGAAGAGGCATAGGCCTTATTAATAAATTAAAAGCTTATGAGCTCCAAGATCAAGGATTAGACACCGTAGAAGCTAATATTAAGCTCGGATTCCCAGAAGATATGAGAGATTATGCGATTGCCACTCATATATATCGCTACCTAGGCATTGAAAAAGTTGAATTAATGACAAATAATCCTCAAAAAATCAAAGAAATAGAACGTTTTGGGATAAAAGTCACACGTCGAGTCCCTATTCAACTTAAAGAAAATAAATACAATGCATTCTATCTAAAAACAAAAAAAGAAAAAATGGATCATATATTAGATATTTAGGAGAAATTATGAAAGTTTATGAAGGAAAATTAGTTGCCGACTCATCAATGAAGTTCGCTATTGTCGCTGCTCGTTTTAATGAGTTTATTGTATCAAAACTTGTCAGTGGTGCAAGTGATGGCCTAGTACGTCATGGAGTTGATGAAAAAAATATCGAAGTTTGCTGGGTTCCAGGGGCTTTTGAAATTCCACTTGCAGCCAAAAAGCTAGCCGAATCCAAAAAGTATGATGCCGTTATCTGTCTTGGAGCGGTTATTCAAGGGGGAACAACACATTATGATTATGTTTGTTCAGAAGTATCGAAGGGAGTTGCTCATATTGCGCTCAATACTGGTGTACCAACTATCTTTGGAGTATTAACCACAAATAACATCGAGCAAGCTATTGAGCGTGCTGGCACAAAGGCAGGCAATAAAGGCTATGAAAGCGCTCTATCTGCGATAGAAATGGCTCATATTTGCAAATTAATTTAGTAACTAGCAGCAAAAGGACCTCTATAAAAGAGGTCCTTTTCTTATTTTTTTACAAGCAATGCTAAAAGCTCCACATGATGTGTTTGAGGAAACATATCTACCAAATAAAGCTGTTTCAAAGTGTATTTTTCAGATAAAATAGCAATATCTCGCGCCATTGTTGCAGCCTTACATGATGAATAAATAACTTTTTCTGGGGCAAAATCCAAAATAAGATTACGACAATTATCATCCATCCCAGCTCTTGGGGGATCAACTATAATAACATCTGCAGAACCAATTTCTTTAAGGCAAACCCCAGCATCTCCCAACATGAAAGAAATATTTTTATCGTCCATTCCGTTAAGTTGAAGATTGTGTAAAGCATCTTCTACCGATGATTTAGATATTTCAACTCCATAGGTGTGATGGGCAAAATGAGATACAAACAGAGTGATAAGCCCTATTCCACAGTAGAGATCAACAATGCGTTCTTTTTTGGTTTCATCTAAAAAAGAAACAATTTTCTCAATCCATAAAGGGACTAATTCGGGATTAACCTGAAAAAAACTATCTTTTGAAATTTTATACTTAATCGAGTGCCCACAAGCATTTATCGTTTCGATAACAGGTTTATCTTCATATTCTTGAGATGGAACCCAATGAACAGCCACATCCCCATCCAGTGTTCCTCTGACTTTAAAGTTATGCTTAGGAAAAGGGAATTCTTCTGTATTTTGAGAAGTTACACTACGAAATGCTGCGCTGATACAAGGCATTTCTAATCGGCAATAATCAATAGGAATAATTGATTTTGAGTCTTTCCGAAAAAAACCTGCTAACTTCTTGTTTGGGTTGATTTTATAAGTCATATTATTACGATAAGCAAGCGGTTTTGGGCTTTGAAGAACACCCGTTATAGAAAACTCAATCCCTCCTATTTTGAGAAATGTTTCTTCTACAAGGCTTTTTTTAACTTCTATCTGATTATCTTCTGGTAACATCTGATAATCACACCCACCACACATGCTAAAGTGTGGACATGGAGCTTCTCGTCGAAGAGGAGAAGGTTCTATAATTTCTAGAGGATCCGCCATTGCATAGTCTTTTGCTTCTTTATAGACTTTAACCTTAACTAATTCTCCAGGAAGAACATATCGAACAAAAAGAACTTTTCCTGTACTATCCTTTGCAAGAGCCGGACCTTCACCAACAAAACGTTCAATTCTTACAACTTCTTCTCGATCAACTGACTTAAGTTTTCGAGATTCTTTTCCAATAAATTCCATTATTGCTCCACATGCTTGTTTTTTGAAATATGTACTCGTTCAATACTCCGACCACGTAGACTAAGAACTTTAAAATACCATGGCTTCATATAAAAAGTATCTCCAACTTGAGGCATTCTCTCAAGCTTTTCCATGAGAAATCCACCAACAGTTTTAGATTCTAGAGATGTTGAATTCAATTTTAATGCATCAAAAAGATCATCAATATCACACAATCCATCGGCTAAAATTGTCCCATCTGAATTCACTGTAAATTCAAGTCCACCTTCTTCGATAACTTCTCCCACAATCTCAGAAACAATATCTTCAACGTTTAGAACACCCACAACGCCACCATATTCATCAGCAACAAATGCTATAGGTATCATTTGGCGTTGCATATCAAGAAGAACTCTATCTAAGGGTGCTGTTTCGGGAACAAAAAAGGCTTCCTCCATAAATTTAGAAACATGATCCTCAGGGTGAGCGGTAAGAAGTTGCTTTACTCGAAGTCGACCAATAGGATTATCAATCCTACCACTATAAATCGGAATAACAAGTGGCCTTTTTTCTTCTATTAGATTAAGCGCTTTTTTAACAGTATCATTTTCTTCGAGACAATCGATATGAGAAAGAGGCATCATTGCTTCTGATGCTCTGATATCCCTAAATTCTAAGATATTATTAATAAATTTTCGTTCTTCATTATTTAGAGCACCACTTTTTAGAGAGACATCTAACAAATCTTGAAACTCTCCTTGAGCAAATCCACCAGAACGATGCACCGAAAAATTAAAAATTCGCCCCAAAAATGTTAAAATACCACTAAAAAAGAGAGAAATTGGAAGAAATACGACGTAAATAACCAACCACGGGATGGCAAAACGGTAAGCTAGTGTGTTACTGAAAGGAAGAAACAATGCTTTTGGAAAAACTTCCCCAACAACTAATTGAAATGGCGAGGCAATAATAGTTCCTAATAGTGTCGTCCAAAACAAATTAAGCCCAAAGCCTTCAAGGAACATTCTCGTAATATAAAGTGTTCCCAAAACTAGAGTAATATTATTTGCAATAACGATTGAGCTGACAAATATAGAAGAACGTTCCAATAAAAAAACTAGTATTTTTGCAGAAAGAGAACCTTTATCATAACGAGCATAAAGAAAAATACGATTAATTGATAAAAATGCGGTCTCACTACCACCAAGAAACCCACTTAAGATAAAATTGAACATAGCCCACGCAAAAAAAACAGAAACAAGATGCCATTGTATCATTATTTTACCCTCACTGATAAGCTTTCTACTCGGGTAGAAGTTCGTTCTCTTACCGTAATTACAAGATTTTCAATCTCAAATGAAGAATACAAGGGAGGAATCCCACCCTCTTCTTCGATTAGATATCCAGCTATTGTTTCATATTCTTGACTTTCTAAACGAGTATGAAAAGTTTGATTAAAATCGATTAAGGTAGTCTCGCCCCTTACAACATAACGATTTGGCATCAGTTGCGTAATATCATCTTCAAAATCTTCATCAGCAACTGCTCCAACAAGCTCACCTAAGATATCAGATAGCGTAATAACTCCTAGGAAATCTCCATATTCGTCTACAACAGCAGCAATTTCAATATGTCTCTTACGGAAATCCTCTAAAATACCAGCGAGAGTTTTTGACTCGGGAATATAATAGAAGGGTTGCATTAAGTCTCCGGCTGTTAAATTATGTTTTTCAGGGTCTCTTTGGGCTAAAATTATATCTTCAATAGACATAACTCCAACAACTTGGCTGTCTTGATCTTGATGCACAGGAATACGAGAGTGTTGTTCAGATAAAAGTTCAGTCTTAATATCACTAAGGGATTCCGTGATATTAACAGAAAAAACCCTAGGGCGAGGCGTCATAATTTCTGTAACGTGTCGCTCTGCAAGCGATAAAACTCTCCCAATGAGTAATTTTTCCTCATCTTTTAGAAATTTTCCTCTAACAACAACATTATAAAGTGCCGTTCTACGATCTTCTTTTGTATCTTCTTCTGGTAGGTGATGTTGAAAGTACTCCGTAACCGCAAGTGATATTTTATGAATAGGCCTTGTTAGAAATGAAAATAAGATAACAAGAATACGAACAGGTTTTAGAGTTAAGGGAACAAGATCAAGTGTAAAAACTGTTGCAAAAGTTTTAGGTAAAATTTCTCCAAAAATGATAATAATCGATGCAACAATCATAGATGCCAACAAAAATGGCATCTCTATTCCAACAATACCTAAGAAAGCACTAATCAGCGTTGTAAGAATAATGTTTGTAATAGTATTTACCGTAAGCAAGGTTACCAGAACATCAGAAGAACGTTGTAACAATTTTCGAATCTGTTTAGCTTGAGAGGAAGAAAAAGAACGAATTTTAATTTCATCTAGCGAAAAAAGCGCCGTTTCTGTGGCAGAAAAAAAAGCTGAACAAAACATAAAGAACAAAATTGCAATAATAAGAAAGGCGTGAGTATCCATCTACTGTGTCCTTTCTAAGGCTTCCAAAACATTGTCCATTATAGTTTTTCTGACATCTACAGGCATAAAAGCATGCATTGGTAAGCTAACAATTTCTTGAGAAATTTGCTCTGTAATAGGGAATTGCCCCTCTTTATAGCCAAGATAAGCCAAAGCAGGCTGCATATGCATACCTCGAGGATAGTGAACAGCCGTTGGAACTCCTTTTTCACGGAGGAAGTCTTGAAACGCTTGTCGATTTTTAACTTTTAATGAATACTGCGCCCACGCATGACGCGTTGTATAGGATGCTCGTTCAATAAGAGTAGCACTGCTATCTTTTAGGCAAGAAGAAAAATAGTCTGCTATTTCTTGTCTTGTTGCTAATTCTTTATCATAATGAGGCATTTTTGCCATTATTACAGCTGCTTGAATTGTATCCATGCGTCCATTGATAGACACATATTTATGATTATAAGTAGATGTTTGCCCATGATTCATGTAAATACGAGCTTCTGCTGCCATATCTGCATCTTTGAAGAACATTAATCCTGCATCTCCATAACACCCAAGTGATTTTGCAGGATAAAGAGATGTCCCCGCCATCTCTGCAATGGCACAAGATTTTCGATCTTTATAAAATGCCCCCAAACTTTGAGCAGCATCTTCAAGATGAAATAAATTATGTTTCTTTGCAATTGCTTCAACAGCATCTAAATCAGCACATTGTCCATAGAGGGAGACTGAAATAATACCTTTTGTTTTAGGAGTAATGGCAGCTTCAATTAAACTAGGATCTATAGTACATGTATTAGGGTTGATATCAACAAATATAGGTTTTGCCCCTAAGATAGCAATAACTTCGACTGTCGCAAAAAATGAGAATGGAGTAGTTATAATTTCATCACCAGGCTTAATATTCTTTAAAAGTAAGGGGATTAGCAGTGCATCTGTTCCAGAAGCAACACTAACACAATGTGAACCAGTATAATCTGACATAAATGCTTCCATCTCTTTCAGATCTTTCCCTTGAATAAAGTCACATCGATCCAATACACCTGCAATACGAGCGTCAATATCTTTTTTATAGGCTTGGTATTGTGCCTTAAGATCAATAAATGGAATCATCGTAAAACTCCCTATATAATAAATTATTTTAAAAGTAAACTTGGTTGGCGTTTAACTCTCTCTGTAGTATATTCTAAATTAGTTATGATAGTTCTTAAGCTATGGTTCATTGCTGGATCCTTCAATAAGGAAAGAGGCGCATTAGGCTTATTTATATCACTTAAAAATACACTTAGCTCTGAAATAGATGTTTCAAGATCTTTAATTATCGTATTAAATTGAGCATCACTAATCGCTCCAACCTTTCTATCAAGATTTGCCATTATAATGTTAAGTCGACGAGATGCATCTGATAAATTATTAAACATAGCTGAAACATTTGTTTCATTATCAATGAGAATTCGGTTTGCTGTAGCTAGCATGCCCGTAACAGAATTTAGCACACCTGTAAGGTCTAGATCATTTGTAGAACCATCTGCTCCAACAGCACTAAATAAAGCAAAAATCTGATTAATAGAGAAGGGATTTGTCCCTTGAATTCGGCTTCCTTCTTTAATGTGAGGTTCTCTTCCAGTATAATTAACTACTTCGATGAATTTCCCTCCAACAAGGCTAGAGGAAAAAATTTGAAAGCTTGCATCCTGATTAATACGGAAATTCTTATCAAGACGAATACTTACAATAAGACGCGCATCTTCTAAATCAATGGCATCTACCTGCCCAATTTCCTTTCCAGAACCTACCATTATTTTAGAACCAACACCTATACCGTCAATATTGTCGTAGACAACTTGAACTACATAACCACCTTTAATTTTGTAGAACAATTTATCAGAAATAATAACCCCAATAACAATAAGAACAAGACCTATAAACAGAAAAATACCTATCAGTAGGTAATTAGGGGTTTCTTTTTTTACACTCGCCATAATTTTTCCTCCAAAATTAGCCGACAGTCATTGGACCAGTAGGTGACCCCGTAAGAAACTGCACCATATAAGGATTGTCCGTAGACTTTGCTTCATTTGCCGTACCTAGAAAACGAACCTTTCCATTAGAAAGAAGTGCTAAACGATCTCCAATACGAGTTGCAGAAGCCATATCATGAGTAACAACGATGAATGTTGTTCCTAATTCTTTTTTTACACTTAAAATAAGTTCATCAACCGTTGTTGTCATAATGGGATCAAGGCCTGTTGTAGGTTCATCAAAAAGAATAACTTCTGGCATTGTTGCAATTGTTCGAGCAAGCGCTGCTCTACGACGCATACCTCCAGAAAGTTCTGAAGGCATCGTATTTTCAAGCCCATCTAATCCAACAACGTGCAAACAATATTTAATACGCTCTTCTTTTTGAGTATGCGTCATATTTGAAACAAGGTGATCAAGAACAAATAATATATTCTGACCTACCGTGAGCGAATCAAAAATAGCACCACTTTGAAAAAGCATACCAATGTTTTGACGAACACCATGCCACTCTAACTCGGTAGCATGCGTCATATCTTTACCTTTCATGAAAATTGAGCCTTGATCTGATTCGAAGATTCCAATTAAATGTTTTAAAAGAACACTTTTTCCTGTTCCACTTTGCCCAATCAGAACAAAGGTTTCTCCTTCCATAATGTCTAAGTCTACTCCATCAAGAACATATCTATCTCGCAAAAATTTACGTAAGCCTCTAATTTGAATAATTTCTTTCATCTATTACCTACCAAATAAGCAGGAATAAGGTGCCTGCAATATAATCAACAAGAATAGTACAGAACGAGCTTACAACAACCGCCTTAACTGTCGATGCACCAACACCAACTGACCCGCCCTCTGTTCGAAAACCATAAAATGTAGCAATAAGCAATAAAAGAAATCCAAAAATTAGTAGTTTAAGCATAGCTTCTATATGAAAGCGTAGCAATAAAATAGAAAGCCCTGTTGAGAAAAATTCATTAAATGGCACCTGATGCACTAAATTCATTGAAAGTGCGGCGCCTAAAATACCTACAAAAATATTCATCAAGCCTATAATAGGTACGACGATCATACCGGCAACAACTCGGGGTACAGCCAAATATTCAATAGGATCTACTGACATAACTCTAAGCGCGTCAACTTGCTCTGTGACTTTCATCGAACCAATTTCGGCAGTAACAGAAGAACTCACCCTACTCACCACGATAAGAGCAGTAAGAATAGGCCCCATTTCTCTCACTTCGGCAAGGACAACCCCTCCACTAATGAGGGAAGCAGCTCCTCTGATAATATGATTCATAGCTGCACCTAGTTGAATTCCTAAAATAGCACCCATAAAAAAACCAGTGGAAGCGACTATCGGTAGTGATCCTACTCCTATTTTGACAATTTGCATTAAAAATTCGTGTCGATAACGAACAATAGAAGGAAACCCACGTACAACACGTGCTGTATACTCCCCAAACTCTCCAAGTTCAACAAGGAAGGAACGAAATTTTTCTTTGTTCATAAGCAACCTGCATTTTATATTACCTAGTATAGCCCCATAGTTTAATGGATTTTATAACGTTTTGTCAAGAATTCGAATTAAAAGCCAGGATTACTATAGTTATCTGAGTTATCATTTCTAAGACGTGACCTATTAGGAGGTGCTCCTCCGCCTCGAGAGTTTTTATAATCTAGATATGCTTGAATATCATCTTGATTTAGAGATCCAAAGAGCATTGTTTCACCAAAAAACATCATCGGTATCATATCTGTACGTCCATTTCTGTGCTTAGCAAAATTTACTTCGACAACGCCTTTGTGTTCTGTTTCTTTATCATAATAATCTTCTCTACTAATCAGAATAACGATATCCGCATCCTGTTCAATCGCCCCAGACTCTCTAATATCCGCCAATACTGGAGTCTTATCCTGTCGATGTTCTACACCGCGGTTAAGCTGAGAGAGAACAACAATAGGGATTTCTAATTCTTTTGAGAGAGCCTTAAGCGTTCCAGAAATAGCACCGAGCATATTTGTTCTAGAGGCCGAACCAAAGTTTTGGCCAGGCATAGTGACGATTTGCATATGGTCGATAATCATAAGGCTGTATTTGTGCTTACGCATAATAGAACGTGCCCGAGCCTTGAGCGTATTAAGGCTGATACCACCGGTATCATCTACAACAAGCTTAAGTGTACTTAAAGAGCCCATAGCAGATAGAAATCGATCCATTTCTTCTGGGCCAATAGAGGCTCGGTTAATTTTTTCAATAGGAATTCGAGATTCTGCTGAAATCATACGTAAAGCTAATTCTTCTCCTGTCATTTCCAGAGAGAAAAATAATACGCCTGTTTTAGGATCATCACTGTTTGCTGTTGCCAGATATCCCCTAGCAAGATTAAGTGCAAAAGCTGTTTTCCCTGTACCAGGACGACCGGCTAAAACTATTAAAGTTCCTTTATTGAGCCCGTTAGTAAGATTATCAATATCGGGGTACCCCGTAGGAATCCCTCTTAATGTAGTGCCACTTTGCTTAAGGTCTTCAAATTGCTTGAAGGCTCTATTAATATATTCACGAAGGAGATGATATTCTGAAGTTTCTCTTTTTTCAACGACATCAAAGATAATGCTACCAGCTCTATCTAAAATTGATGAAACATCCTCATCTTGTCGCATGGCAATATCAATAACTTGGCGGGATGCTGAAATAAGAGCTCGTAAAAGAGAATGATCTTTAACAATTTTGATATGATGATCGATATTTGCAACACTAGTATAGCGTTCGGCAAGGTCAACTAGTGTACTGCTTCCAATCTTAGAAAGCTCTCCTTGTCGGGAGAGCTTATTATTAATAGAAACAAGATCAACGGGGCTTCCAGCAGTTTCCAACTCAACAATGGATTGAAAAATCTTCTGATGAGCCACATCGTAGAAATCGTTTTCAGAAAGTGCTTCTACACAAGAAAATAGCGCTTTCTGGTTGACAAGTGCTGCACCAAGTACAGCACGTTCAGCTTCTAAAGAGTGCGGTACAGTAAGTAGTTTTTTTTCTTCAGACATTAGGCTTGTGTTGCCTCTGGCACAGGAAGTTCGGAAACTACTTGAATATGCATATTTGCAGTTACACCTTCGTCTAATTTAACAGAGAATGTGTGATCACCAAGTGTTTTCACGTGCTGAATATCAACTCTTTTTTTATCGATAGTAAAACCTTTTTCAGCAACAAGAGTAACTATATCTCCACCTGTTACAGAGCCAAAAATCTTGCCTTCAACACTAGATTTTTTAACAATGCAGAGAGAAATAGCTTCTAATTTTCCCTTAAGTTCCTGTGCACTTTCAAACATCAACTCAGCTTTTTTAGCCAATGAAAGTTTTTTACGTTCTAAATATTTTTGTTTATTATCAGTTGCCATTTCTGCCAACTTTTGGGGCAGAAGATAGTTACGCCCATATCCATCACGTACAGTTTTAACATCTCCAGCTCTTCCTAATCCGGGGATATTTTCCAGAAGAATTACTTTCATAGAAAGCCTCCATTTATCTTTATTATTATCTTATAACACTACGCTTATGGTAATCCATCCAAATATCAGATATTCCGATGCCTACTATTAAAAAAATTGGGAGAAAAAAAGCCTCGCCAGCTGTAATAATAGAACCAAAAAGCAATAGTGCCCCTAACGTATAGGATATCTTCCCTTTTTTTAAAGAAAATAGAATAGTACTGTATCCAAAGCGCCAATACCATGCAGCTATATACACAAGTATATTTAAAAGAAGAACCTCTGCCTGAGAAAAAGAGAATTTCCAAACAAATAAGCCATAAAAAGCAAGCACAAATAAGAGTAGCACTACCTTTGTGTGACTAAATTTCTTCATTGCACGATAACGACCACTAAAGGGATGGGCTGATGTATCTACCGCGAAACCAATAACAGCCATCAATAGAGCAGGCCAAACCGCTCTAAAAAATACAGCAATATACCAAACCTCTTTTAAAAGAGGCGAAGATATTATATCCAGTGCTTCTTTCGACCACGATATCCATAAGTTCTCGTAAGTGGGGATATACCAAAAAAGGATAAAAGCCATAAGCGCAAATCCAATAGTATAACCTTGACTAGAACGTATAAATCTATAAAAAAATCGGATAGAAAACTCGTATAGGAGCAAGATAAAACCAGAGAAAAACCACACAAATACGACGAATTCCATCTTTTTTTTTACTATCGAGCAGAAAAAGGAAGCAAAGCCATGATACGAGCTTTTTTAATTTCTAAAGCAAGTAAACGTTGATACTTAGCACTTGTGCCTGTAATTCTACGAGGAACAATTTTACCACTAGGCATAACGAAACCTTTCAACATATCAATATTTTTATAATTAATAGTTGCTGGATCAATTTGACCTGTAGAAAACTTACACACTTTCTTCGCAAAGAAAGAACGGCGCCCACCAGGACCACCTTGAGGACGACCACCTTGAGGACGACCACCCTGAGGACGATTCCCTGAATAAGGAGGACGTGTACCAGTTTGAGGACGCGCCCCTGGTTCTTTTGACATATTTCGATTGAGATCGTTTAAAGCAAGATCAGCATCTTCAAGCACATCATTATTTTGCATTACATTTTCATCAGACATTATTAATTCTCCTAATTTTAAAAGGGGACATCATTGTCATCACCAAAGGGATCGTAATCCATTGGTTCATCTTTGAAGTCAGTATTATCATAGTAGTCATCTTCTTTTTTCTGAGGAGGAGGTGCCGTTCTAGGCGCAGCTGCACGCTGCCCACCTTCTCTAGGTTGAGACTCTCTTCCACCAGCTGGTGACCCTAATGATTCAACTCTATCTGCAATAACTTCTACTACAGAACGCCGAGCCCCATCTTGGGCTGTCCATGTACGTTGTTCTAAACGTCCGTCGATAGCGATACGATCACCTTTTTTTAGATACTGACCACAAAATTCCGCTGGCTTATTCCAAACAACAACGTTGAAAAAGCTAACACTGTCCCCACCATCTTTTAAAGGCTTTCCTCCAACAGCTAAACCAAATTTAGCCACCGCAGCCCCACTTGGAGCATACCGAAGATCAACATCGTTAGATAAACGTCCTACAAGAACGACTCTATTTATATCCCAAGCCATAATTAATCAAGAACAACCATATGACGGATAATACCCTGATCATACTTAATTTCATTTTCAAAATTAAGCACACTACCAGGCTCCGACTGAACTTTGACATAATAGTAAAAAGCACGACGAAATTTCTCGCGATTTTTAATCAACAAGTAGGCTAGCTCGCGCACGCCCATAGACGTATCTTCCGATACAAGTTCGAGCCCTGTTTTTTTAAGGGCAAGTTTGATGCGTTCTGCTGCTGCACTGTGTTCGTTTTCACGCAGCAAGAAGGCGATTTCATAAGATCGCATGGATCCTCCTTATGGACCTATGTCCCTCTTTTAGAAGAGGGCAAGGGGGTAATTACACTAAAGTATACACGAATGATTTAAAAATGTCAATAATTTATTACAAAAAGAAAAACCCTTTTCCGGTAAAGAAAAGGGTTTTGAGATTATAAAGTAGATTACAACGACTCGATTTCATCCATTCTCAATTGACGGGCAACTCTTACAGCTATCCCAGATAAAAAATCAACAGATTCTGCCGATGTATAGAATGTAGATTCTGATGGGTAATAAAAATACAAACCATCACTTCTTTTTTCAACACCAACATAGATATCTTTCAAAACAGGATCTGCAGCAGAAGCTTGAGGGAAAGGATAGTCTGGATCATCATTTTCGTAAAAGGGGCTATCTGGAACAAACTTTTCAATCTCTACAAGTTGATAAACACCTTGAGTATCATTACGAGGACTAACAAATTTCCAATGTGCTGTTTGATAAAATCCATTAAAAATTGTGTTTAAGCCATTATTTCTTGTTGCAACTTCTTGAAAGAAAATGTCATATCCATCTGTTGTCACAACCCCTTGAATATAGTTGATAAGGGCTTCTGTATCAGTAACAATGCCGATTTCCCAACCTGCACTAGGCCCATTTGTTAATAATTCCCTATAAGTAAGATTTTCTATGGAACGCAAAAAACGGGCAACAAGAACAAATTCTGGCACAGTAGTTATTTGAGACGAACCTATAGTTGGAGCTGTTGTTGCAGCAGCCACACTAGGTGCTATTTCAGATACTGATAAGGGTCGAAGAATTCTCGGATCCGATAGTGCTTCAGGATTAATATCAAACCGAACAAATCCAATAGAATTTGCCTCTCTATTACCAAATTCACCAACAAAAACATTGTATATCGCTGAAAATGAAGTACGTACTTCTGCAATAGTATAGGTGAACCCATCCATAGTGATAACACCAGAATTATCTACAACAAAATTTGTATTATTTAAGTTGAGAAGATTGGTAATCCAACTACTAGAAGCCTCAACTGCAGAGCAAGAAACCAAGAAAAAAATTACAAGAAAGAAAGAAGATTTCATTGTGCCTCCTCAAAAGATATATCTATATTATTTTATAATTGTAATCCGTTATACATAGGATTAATTGGTTTTCCATATTTACGAACTTCAAAGTGAAGATGTGGCCCCGTTGATCGCCCCGTATTTCCGACGTCGCCAATACGTTGATTAGCACTTACCCATGCTCCTTCTTGAACACGGATACGAGAGAGGTGCGCATACACAGTGCTAAATCCATTATTATGTTGAATTCTTATCATCAACCCATAATTACCGCTTGATCCAGCAAATACAATTTTTCCTTCTCTAGCAGCATGAACAGGCGTTCCGATGGGAGCAGCCAAGTCGATACCTGCGTGCAGCCTTCGTCCAAGACCAAACGGGTGTCGTCTCATTCCAAATCCAGATGTAAATCGATAACTCTTTACAGGCCTTACAAATAGGTAGCCTAAAATATCAGCCATGGCTTTAGCAGATAAACTAGCACCAGGTAGAAATAAGGTTGTCCCTCCTGCAATTTCAGAAGACCTTAAACTATTCACCGCCATTATTTCTTCGGAAGAAATACCATATAGTTTTGCTATTTCTTCGATATTCTCTGTTTTTTTTGCATTGTAGATAATTCCAGATTGTGAAGCCAACAAAATACGTTGTCCTGGAGCAACACTATGGGCATTATCAAAGCTGTTCAACGACAAAAGCGTTGATAATGATAAGCCAAATTTATAGGCAACAGCCGAGATATTTTCCCCTTTTTGAAGACGATAAAACGCAAACTTGAGCGGTGCACCTTCTGCTAATTTTATCAAATCTTCTTTACTGGAAAGCACTACTTGTTTGGATGTTGACCGAAAATCTTTTTCGGCGACAACTCTAGTTATAAAGGTGTCTCCAGACAGAATAGATGCACTTCCTGTATTATTTTTCAAAGAAAAAAACAGAACACATAAAAAGAAAATACCAACACTAATTATAAATTGGATTCTACTTTTAATTATTTTAGGGGGAGCAAATTGAGGAATATTTAAAGAGCTATTTTGAGGAGGGTGAACAACGATATCACTAGATGCTACAAAATCTCTCCATACAGGGAATTTTTCTTTCACAATAACTTCCTTATTTTCACTAAAACACCTAATTTAGATGGATTTTATTTAAAACTTTAAGAAGTATAGCATATTCAGGAAAAATTTACAAGTTAATTAATTTACTGCTAAAACAATATAATTATCGATAACCCATTGACCTTGTCCATTTCGAGACAACTCAAAACTATAACGGATTCGTCGTGTTTGAGTTCTGACTCTTTCAAGAGCATCTGCTTCAACTGTTGCGGTATCTCTTTTTATTATTGTTTCTCTAATCTCATAACTAGAAAGAGGGATATTCCAATGGGAAGTTAAAAATCGTTTGAATTGTTCAAGAAGATCCAAGCGAAAAGTACCATCGATCGACGTATTATACTGATTCGCATATTGATCAAAGGCATTAATAAGCTGTTCTGCATCGATATGAACGAGAAATCGTTCCCAATCTTTCTTCATTTGGGCTTCAAAAAGATCTTGAATTACTTCGCCGGGTAAAAATTGCCGTGCTTCCTCAAGAGTTTTTGAGCGGCGAATTTGTTCTTGATTTATTCGTTGCATTACAGGTGCTGGAGGTGTTTGAGCGAAAGAAAAATACTCTGAAAAAAATTCATCAGAACGATTGTCTGGATCTGGGTAGAAGCGTGCTCTTACATAGTATGAGCCACTTTTAGGAACATTAAAATATTCTCGGAGGTCGCTCGTAAAAGAAAACGATTCCCCCGGAGCCAAGCGAATGCGTCTGTATAATGCAGGGTTTGAGTATGTTGTTCGCGCCAAAGCATCCATTTCTGGCCTTAGTGGCACAATCTCATTTGCAGAGCTTCGTAGATCAAAAACTAAGCTCTGGAAAAGAACATCAGACAGGAAAAATTGTTGATCTGTTGTACTCTGATTATAAAAAGAGACGTAAGCTTTGAGTGGCTCATCACTTGAAAATGTCTGTTTAAAAAGAGAAATTCGAACCTGAATCGGTGAAGATTTAGCATATAAAGCAGATGAAACAGCAAAAATTAGAAGAAAAAGAACACGCATAGCATCCTCTCAATTTAAACAATACACAAAAGTGCTATGTCTACTATCGGTATTTTCACTAAAAAAATAAGGACTTATTTTTTATTCTTCTTCTGTATTTACAGCCTCATCGCCCCCATTAAGAATATTTTGCATTGTGCGGACAAAAAGAGCTGCGCATTTTACACGAGCGGGATAATTACGGATATTTTGAAATACTGCTAATTTGCCTAATTTTTTTAGATCTTCATCTAATAGATCGGCTTCGTCTAGGGTAATTAATTTTAGATAAAGTTCTAGGATAATTTGGGCTTCCGAGCTAGTTTTTCCTATAAGAAAACTGCTCATCAAGGAGCATGATGCTTTAAAGATAGCACAACCCTCGCTATTATGGCGAATATCAGCGATTTTATCGTCGTCCAGTTGAACATACAATACAAGTTTATCCCCACATGAAGGATTTAACCCCAAACCTTCCATAGCAGGGGGGCTTGTTAACACTCCAAAATTACGTGGTTTACGACTATGCTCAAGAATAATTTCCTGATAAAGAGCGCTTAAATCAGACATCAAAAAACTCCAAAAGGCGTGATAAAGCGGAATCGAGTTGATCCCATTCTTGTTGTGTATTATAAAGTGAACATGATACTCGCGTCACAGATGATAAACCTTGTCGATGAAGAAGTGGCTGTGTGCATTGATGCCCTGTTCTTACGGCTATTTTTTGCTCGTTGAGAAAAGTCCCCACATCATGGGGATGCACATCTCTTACCGTAAAAGAAAAAATCGGAGCACGATCAGGAGCATTTCCAATGAGTGTTATTCCCTTATCAGTATATTTTTCAAATATATCTAGACCATATTTAAGGTTATACGACTCTATCAGGTGAATTTTCTCCCAGCCTAAGCCTTGCATATAGGAGATAGCTGCTCCTAAAGCAATTGCCTGTGATATCGGAGGAGTTCCTCCCTCAAATCTAGACGGAGGCGGGGCATAGCTTGCTTTTTCAAAGGACACGTCTTGTACCATTCCTCCCCCATAAAAGAAAGGTGGTAATTTTTTCAAGAGTGATTTTTTACCATAAAACACCCCTATTCCTGTAGGTGCAAACATTTTATGTCCAGAAAATGCTAGAAAATCAATAGCGCTATTTTTTAGTGAAAATGGCATATGCACAACGGCCTGTGCGGCATCCACGAAGGTATGAACCCCCTTAGATGCACACAAGGTTGTGATTTTTTCTATAGGATTGACTGTGCCTAGGATATTAGACACAGCGGTTAGAACAACTAACTTAGTATTTTCTGTGAGGAGTGAAGGAAATACGTCCCAGTCGAGCGTACCATTAGGAAGTAGTGGCACATATGTTAGCTCGCAGCTAAATTCCTGTGCTATTTTTTGCCAAGGGATTAAATTAGCATGGTGTTCCATTTCCGTACAGATGATCCGACTACCCTTTTCGAGAAAAGCCTCTGCGTACGAGCGAGCAAAAAGATTAATCGCTGCTGTTGTACCCGAAGTGAAAACCACTTCTGAAGAGCTTTCCGCACCAAGAAATTCAGCAACTTTACTACGAGCTTTCTCATAAGCATCACTAGCTTTATAGCTGTTTTCAAAAACTGCTCGATGGATATTTGCTGTGTAGCAAGCATTATAGTTATAACCAGCATCTAATACTGCTTTTGGCTTAAGTGCTGTGGCTGCGCTATCAAAATAAGCCCAACCTATATTATCTTGACATTGAAAAAAAGGGTAATCTTCTCTTATAGCTGAAACGATCTCGCTCCAATTAGACAAAGGTAACTCCCAATGTTTTTTTCACTTGGGAAACCCAGTATTCTTCTAAAGGAAGGTCGATGAAAGGTTCTCCAAAAAAGCCGTAAAGAAGAAGAGGATAGATATCTTTTGCAGGAATCCCTCTACTTTGGGCATAAAAGAGCTCTTCTGGATCAAATCCCCCAATAGATACTCCATGAGAACAAGCTAGCTCGTAATATTCTATATCAAGTTGAGGTCTTGCGAAAATTTGGGACTTCTCACCAAGAAGCATTCCTGTAAGTTTTTGGTAAGCATAAATGTTTTTAGCAACAGGAGATGCATAAATTTGAGCGTTAAAATTCATCTGAGATTCGTCTAGAGTAACTGCTTTGATAATCTGGTTGCTGGTACTATCTGCTCCATCATGAAAAATACGAACATAGAGATCACATCTTTCATTTTTCTTGAGGTAAAACCCTGTTCGGAGATCGATATGAGAAGCAGCCCCTTTAACGTAGCCCATAAATGTAAGCCGTTGAAACTCAAGCCCATCACAAAGCGTTTGAAACGATGTATGAGCATTTTCTTGGGAAATCATTTCAAATATAGGAGATAGCACCCCTTTATTATGTGCTTTATCAGCAACATAAACTAGTTCGATATGAGAATTTTCTTGAGCATCTAAGTAAATTTGAGGGATCATCAAACTATTCTCTTGAGAAAGCATATGCACATAGAGGCGAACACTTCTATCTTTTCCAACGTGAATAAAGATTTTATGATTATTTGCAGAAT
This sequence comes from Brevinema sp., assembly GCA_051653605.1. Lineage (GTDB taxonomy): Bacteria > Spirochaetota > Brevinematia > Brevinematales > Brevinemataceae > JBOFWL01. The sequence goes on along the minus strand of JBOFWL010000117.1, from coordinate 30,773 downwards.
TTTTAGAGGCAACAAAACTAATGTGTAGCTCATCACTATCCGCAGGAAAGATTAACTCGCTAACGGAAGAATCTGCCGCAAGACTAGCTTGCTTAAAATAGTTTTTAAACTGTTGAAACTCTGCTGGAAGACTGGAAAAACTTTTTTTAGGCAGATCTGCAGGTGCTGGGCGGCCAGCCGCAAAAGAATAAGCTGCCGTCCAAGGGGTGTTTATATCTACACCTTGGTTAATAGTTGTTAGTTTTTCAATTGCAGGAAGAACCCCGCTATATCGGTATTCTTCATCCTTAATAGAAGGGAGAGTTCCATTAAAAGAGGGAGTTAATATTTGATAAAGACTCATTATTTCGCTCCAATAAGAGATTCGAAGCCTTTTTCTTCAATTTGAGCAGCTAAAGCAGAATCGGAAGAACTTAAAATGAGATTTCCTTCGTGCATTACATGGATAAAATCTGGCTTAAGGTGTTTCAAGATACGGTCGTAGTGAGTAATAAGCACAAAAGTATTGTCACTAGTTTTAAGCGTTAGAATATCCTTACAGATAGCTGCCAAGGCATCAACATCAAGCCCAGAGTCGATTTCATCTAAAATTGCAAGATTAGGTTGAAGAAGTGATAGTTGAAGCATTTCATTTTTCTTGCGTTCTCCACCAGAAAAGTTATTATTAACCCCACGCTTTAGAAATTCTTCATTCATTCCTAGGACTGCCATTTTCTCAAGGACAAAGTCACGAAAGTCAGCGGCATCCATACGGTCTCTACCGTGGCGCTCGAGATGAGTGTTTGTTACCGTGCGAAGAAAGCTTTCATTATCAAGCCCAGGGATAGAAATAGGGCTTTGAAAGCCAACAAATACACCTAAAGCAGCTCTTTCTTCTGGTTCCATCTCTAAAATAGAGACATAAGACCCTTCTGAAAGCACTTGAATATCACCACTAGTCACTTCATAGGCTGGATGCCCTGCAATAACCTTTGAAAGCGTGCTTTTTCCACATCCATTTCGCCCCATAATAGCATGAGTTTCGCCCTTATTAAACGTAAGAGTAATACCTTTTAAAATTTCTTTACCATCGACAGAAGCGTGGAGATCCATTATTTTTAACATATTTGTTCCTTTTTAATATTAAATTATTTTAGATAAAGATTAACCAATAGAATCTTCGAGTTTAAGCTCGAGTAATCTCACTGCTTCCACTGAAAACTCCGCTGGCAATTTCTTAAAGACTTCTTGACAGAAACCATTAAGAATAAAGGAGATAGCCTGTTCTCCACTAAGCCCTCTACTTTGTAAATAGAAGATTTGCTCTTCGCTGATTTGAGTAGTAGTTGCTTCGTGGGCAATTTGAGTTGTAGGATGTTTTACCTCAATGTAAGGATACGTAACCGCAGAACAATCCCCTCCTATGAGCATGGAATCACACTGTGTAAAATTCTTACTATTAGTTGCTGTTGGTGCAAAGTTAACCAATGATCGGTAAACATTTCGGCTTTGCCCTGCACTGATACCTTTAGAAACAATATATGAAGAGGTATTCTTACCCACGTGAATCATTCTTGTACCGGTATCTGCTTGCATTTTATTGTTAGTAAGTGCAACAGAGTAGAATTCCCCACGAGACCCATCACCTTTAAGAATAACAGAGGGATATTTCCATGTAACTGCAGAACCCACTTCGATTTGTGTCCATGTAATTTTAGCGTTTTCACCAGCACAAATACCACGCTTAGTAACTAAGTTGTAGATCCCACCTTGTCCATCTTTGCTTCCAGGGAACCAATTTTGCACTGTTGAATAGTTAACTACCGCATCTTTATGAGCATAAATTTCAACAACAGCTGCGTGCAATTGATGGCTAGAATACTGGGGCGCCGTACATCCTTCGATATAATTAACAGACGAACCCTCTTCAGCTATGATAAGTGTTCGTTCGAACTGCCCTGTCTCCTGTGAATTGATGCGGAAATAAGTACTGATATCCATTGGAGCCTTAACCCCTTTTGGGATATAACAAAAAGAACCATCTGTAAATACGGCAGTATTTAAACAAGCATAGAAATTATCTCCTGGAGGCACTACCGAACCTAAATATTTTTGGATAAGCTCGGGATGTTCTTTGATGGCCTCGGTGATAGAGCAGAAAATAATTCCATGACGTTTAAGGAATTTTTGGTGAGTTGTTGCAACAGATGTAGAGTCGAAAACAGCATCAACAGCAACATTTGCTAAACGTTTTTGTTCGATAAGGGGAATCCCTAGTCTCTCAAAAGTTTTTAAAACTTCTGGATCTACTTCATCTAGTGATTCTTTTTTAGGGCCAGTACGAACTCTGGGAGCTGAATAATAACGTAAAGCTTGATAATCAATTTTTTCAATATCATTACGACTCCAGTGAGGCTCTTTCATTTCAAGCCATTGACGATAGGCTTTAAGACGAAAATCTAGCATGTATTGGGGTTCGCCTTTTTTCTGGCTAATCGCAATAATTGTATCTTCGCTAAGACCTGGGGGCATTTGATCAACCTCAACATCCGTTGAAAAACCATGTTGATATTCTTGCTCTATAAAAGAATGAAGAGCGTCATCACTCATAAGATACCTCTTTATGTTATATTATATTATATTTTTCAGCATAAAATATACTCGAAAGAAACTCACATGTTGCTATTATAACAAAAATATGATACTCGGTTCAAGACGTTTTTTATTTTTTTTGAAATTACGAATCTTTTTTTAGGCAACAATACTTAGTGCATTTGGATGGGGTGCGCCCTATGCAGAATCAGGATACAGTAAATAATAGATATTGTGGGGGGGGTTCTGCTTCTTCACTTAGCATGAGTGTTTCTGCATTCGTGTGTTAGAGAAGGCTGGTTATAGGCATCTATAACCGCTTAGATCAAATCTCAGAGCTTCTGCTCTACCAAAACTTCCTCGCTTTCCGCGGGGAGTTTTTTATTTATTAAAACATAAACTCTATCTATATAGTGAAATTCTTATTTAAATATATTTAGGAAATATTTGGATTCGAAGCAAATCAAATGTATATTATATATGTAAACTTATTCATTATATAATGAGGGGTGGATTATGACAGATACATCTGTGCAGCGTCGAGAAATTATCAACGAAATGAGATCCTGTATGGGCTCTCATATTTTTGATATCATCAGAAATGATGAGCTGCGCTATGAAATAAGAGTGCGTTCTCATGAAGGGTCTTACATAATGTTATGCCTTGATAAAAATGCAATCGGCGATTGGGGAAAAATAACCCTTGAGATAAATTGCTATACAAGACTAACTGGAAAACCTTATTCTATTATGCGTCGTTTTTTCTCATATGAGGATGCCCTATCTTACTTTATGGATCATAAATCTATTATTCAAAGTATTATTCATCTATTCATCAAATTTGAAGAAGAAGCACACTTATTAGAAAAATCATAAAAATATTGACATTCTTCTTAAAATAGATTATCCTAAAAGCTCATCTTTCTCTATCAACCCTTTATTCTCCCTACTCTCTTCTATATAACTCCTCTTATAAAAACAACAGAAAATGATGCTGAAATATTGACTTTATGTTAAAAAAGCTTTATAATCAGTCCAAACAGGTTAGGCTGCGTACTCTTTGTATACGGCAATAGCTGGCAATCAAAGAGTGTCTTATTCAGAGAGTAATTAAACACACTATAAAGTTGTCAAAATCATCATTGGCAAGCATCTTTGTAGGTAGACTTTCTGTTAAATCCATCAAAATTAAAGACAATATATACTATGCCGGCATAATATGTGCCGGTTTTTTTATGAAAACAGAGGTTTTTATGCGTTTGGTCTTAAAATATGGTGGGTCCAGTGTAGCTACTATCGAGAAAATCAAAGCAATTGCTGAGTATCTAGTAGCATTAAAGGCACAAGGAAATCAACTTGTTGTTGTTGCCTCAGCCATGGGGAAAACAACAGATTCTCTCATCTCCCTTGCTAGAGAGGTTACACCCACGCCATCTCTTCGCGAATTAGACGCTCTTATGGCTACAGGAGAAATACAGACTATAAGTCTCCTCGCTATTGCTGCCGAAGCATTAGGTGCTTCTGCTGTATCATTAAGTGGTGCTCAAGCGGGAATTCTTACTGCGGGAATTCCAACTAAAAATCAAATTAAATCTATCGATCCAAAAACAATCGAATCCTATCTTGCTCAGGATAAAATTGTCTTTGTCGCTGGGTTTCAAGGGGTCACCGCTGATGGGAGTGTATCAACCCTAGGGCGTGGTGGCTCTGATACTAGTGCCGTTGCCCTCGCTGCATCTCTTAAGTGTGAGTGTCGAATCTATACAGATGTTGACGGCATTTATGGGATCGATCCTAGAATTTATCCCTCAGCAAAAATGCTAGAAACAATTTCCTATGATGAAATGATGGATATGGCTCACCTCGGAGCAAAAGTGATGGAAACCCGAGCTGTTGAAATTGGCAAAAAATTTGGAGTACCTATTTTTGTAGGACGAACTCTTTCACAGGTAGGAGGAACTTATATCGTGGAAAAAGAATACATGCTTGAAGATAAATTAATTACAGGTATTAGTATTACTCGTGAAATTGAAATCACAACTCTTGCAAAATTAAATTACACTGCATCTGCTATGGCCGAAATTTTCACCATTCTTAATAATTGCGGAGTTAATATCAACCTTATTATTCAAAATATTCACGATGGCATTGCTCGACTATCGTTTAGCACCATACCTTCAGAGCGATTTCTTCTCGATAAGGCACTAGATAAAATTCGAAAAATACAACCCGAAATGGTTGTCGATGTAAATAGTAGTTTGGGTATGATATCGGTAATTGGTATTGGAATGGTGCATAACTCTGGTGTTGCTGGTCGATTCTTTACTGCATTAAGTCAAGCTGGTGTAGAGTTTTATCAAGTAAGCACATCTGAAATTAGTATTTCTTGTTCTGTTCCTCGCACCCTCATTGATAAAGCAGCCCAGGCCGCTGCCGCGGAATTCGAACTTTAAATCCATTGGAGAGATTATAAATGAATATAGCCATTGTTGGATCAACAGGCGTTGTTGGCGAGGCTTTCCGCACTGTTTTAGAAGAATATATTGATATCCCTATAACAAATATTTATTTTTTTGCATCCGCCAAAAGTAAGGGCAAAACCATTGTTTTCAGAGGCGCACCCTACACTGTAGAAGAACTAAACTCTTCTAGTTTTGATCGAGCTATTGATGTTGCATTATTTTCAGCCGGTGGAGATGTCTCTAAACAGTTTGCGCCTATCGCTGCTCAAAAAGGTATTGTCGTTATTGATAATTCTTCTGCTTGGCGTATGGATGAGTCTGTTCCTCTCGTGGTTCCCGAAGTGAATTCGATGGCTGCAAAAAATCATAGAGGAATCATTGCAAATCCTAATTGCTCAACTATTCAATGTGTTCTTCCTCTGAAAGCCCTCCATGATGCTTTTGGGTTAAAACGAGTTATATATAGTAGTTACCAGGCTGTTTCTGGTAGTGGCATCAAGGGGATTAACGATCTTCAAGAAGGTATAGAAGGTAAAGAAAATTCTTTCTATCCCCACCCTATCTTTAATAACTGTATTCCTCAAATTGATCAATTTTTAGATAACGGCTACACAAAAGAAGAAGAAAAAATGATCAACGAGACACGAAAAATTCTGAATATACCTGATCTTCCAGTTACAGCAACTTGTGTTCGTGTGCCTGTTTTTAACGGACACAGTGTTAGTGTTAATGTTGAATTATCATCCCCTGTGACTGCAGAAAAAGCTAAAGAGGTTTTATCTCAATTTCCAGGGATTACTCTTACTGATGACCCCTCTCAAAGTATTTACCCTCTTGCAATAAACGCAACTGGTCAAGATTCTGTCCTTGTGGGGCGTGTTCGTCAAGATTTCAGTGTGCCAAATGGAATTAACTTTTGGTGTGCAGCTGATAACATCCGCAAAGGTGCCGCGGCCAACGCATTGCAGATTGCTCGAATATTCATCCCAAAATAGGAGGAAAATATGTCATTGTTTAAAGGCGCTGGTGTAGCTTTAGTTACCCCATTCGACGATCAATTAGAAATTAATCAATCCAAGTTTGCAGAACTCATCGAATTTCAGATTTCTAACGGTATTCAAGCTTTATTTCCCGTAGGAACCACAGGAGAAAGTGCTGTACTTAGCTCTGCTGAAAAAGCTACTCTTTACAAATTGGCCGTTCAACATACCAAAGGACGCATTCCCGTTATTGCAGGAACCGGCGCCAACGATACTCGTTTAGCTGTAGAGCAAACTAAGGTAGCTATCGAGGCTGGCGTAGATGGTATTCTTGCTGTAACTCCTTATTATAACAAAGGAAATGATAGTGGTATCCTCCACTATTACAAAAGTATTGCCGAAGCTGCCGCAGGTAGACCAATTGCCGTTTATAATGTGCCTGGTCGTACTGGGGTTCATCTCTCCATAAAACTTTTAAAAGAAATTGCACAAATCCCCAATATTACTATGCTTAAAGAAGCTAGTGGTAATATGTCTTATGCGGTAGAGTGTGCTAGAGAGATTCCTCAACTTGAAATTTTCTCCGGCAACGATGACATCACCATTCCAATTATGTCTATTGGAGGCATTGGAGTTTGTTCAGTTTCAGCTAATATTATCCCTTCTATTATTCAGCAGATGACCTCTGATTTTCTCGCCGGCAATACAGCTTCTGCAGCATCATTACAACTTAAGTACAATGATCTTAATAATATCATGTTCATTGAAACCAACCCTGCCCCTGTAAAAGAGGCGTTGAATCTCATGGGAATGAATGTAGGCCCTTGCCGTATGCCTATAGGGCCAATGTCGGAAGAATCTATCGAAAAGCTCAAAGTAATTCTTAAAATCCACGGGTTGATTTAATGAAACTGTTAGTACATGGCACAGGAGTTATGGGCAGGCTTTGCGTTGAATATGCCCTACAAAAAGGCTGGGATGTAGTGTCTCAAGACGAATTTTCAACAGAAAAAGGGGATGTTATCCTTAGTTTCTCGCATTTTTCTCGAATGGAGAGTGTTTTAACCTATGCAAACACTCATAAAATCCCTATAATGATAGCAACAACTGGTTGGGGCAATGAAATTAGCTCTCTTATCGACCAATTTTCACAAAATATTGCTATTTTACCAGCATCAAACACTTCTCTAGGTGTGAATACTCTTCATGCAGTACTTCAATATATTACACCATTACTCAGCAAAAATTTTGATATTGAGATCATTGAAAAACACCACAACAAAAAAGTTGATGCCCCCAGCGGGACGGCAAATTCACTAGCAAAAACCATCGTAAATAGTTCATCTAAAGAACTTGAAATTATACATGGGCGTTCTGGCAGCGATGCTAAACGTTCTTCTAATCAGCTAGGTATCCATGCCGTTCGCGGAGGAACAGTTGTTGGAGAACATACCATCGCTTTTTACGGTGAGGACGAGATAATTGAAATCTCTCACACTGCTTTATCAAAAAAAGTATTTGTACAAGGGGCTTTAACAGCCTCAGAATTTCTTATTGGCAAGCCAGCAGGCCTTTACAACATGGAAATGATTTTTAATCAATAATAGAGGATAATTATATGTCAAATAAACCAACTAGCTCTGAAGAACTTATTGCTTTCATCAAAAACTCATCTAAAAAAACTCATGTTCGTTGCTGGGTTAAAGGACAACTCCCTAAAGCACCCGAGGGAATTAAACATTTTGAAGGCGGAAACCTATATGTTGGAGATTGGGAGCAATTAGCCCCTTTTCTCAAGCAACATGAAAATGCCATCGAAGATAGCTATATCGAAATAGATCGCCGTAATTCCGGAGTGCCAACTTTAGATTACCGCCACACAAATGCTCGCATCGAGCCTGGTGCTGTTATTCGAGATAAAGTGACCATTGGAGATAGAGCCGTTATTATGATGGGAGCCCTCATTAACATCGGTGCCGAAATCGGTGAAGGTACAATGATCGATATGGGCGCTATTTTGGGTGGGCGCGCTATCGTTGGAAAAAATTGTCATATAGGTGCGGGTGCTGTCCTTGCAGGCGTAATCGAGCCGCCAAGTGCAACCCCTGTTATTGTTGAAGACGATGTTTTAATCGGAGCCAATGCCGTCATCGTAGAAGGTATTCGCATCGGCAAAGGGGCTGTTGTTGGAGCTGGGGCTGTTGTTCTAGAGGATGTTCCCGCCGGCGCAGTTGCTGCTGGCAATCCAGCTAAAATCATTAAGCAGGTAGATGATAAAACTAAAAATAAGACTCAAATTATTGACGATTTAAGGAAGTAAATATGCAAATTAGTGAAATCGCTCAGAATCTCTCATTTTCTGTAATTCGAGGAATCACCGAAACAGCACAAAAAATTGAAAACTCTATTCTTCTTACCATTGGTGAACCCGATATTACCCCTCCTCAGAGCTTAATCGATGCCACGATGGATTATGGGCGTTCAAATCCTATGCCTTATGCTCCATCTGGGGGGAGTCTCGAACTGAGAACTCTTGTTGCAGAGTATTACAATGAGAATTTTGGAGGGAATTACACCACTGACAATGTAGTTGCTACAGTAGGCGCCAGTGAAGGGTTAAGCTCCATCTTTAGAGCTATTTTAAACCCCGGAGATGAAGTATTACTACCCGCTCCTTATTTTCCTGGATATCCTCCATATATTGAAATGGCTTACGGTAAAATTGTCACCCCTATTGCTGATCCTAACAATAATTTTGCAATTACTCCCGAGTTACTCAAACCTTTTATAACGCCTAAAACGAAAGCGCTCCTCTTTAGCAACCCATGCAATCCTACGGGAACCGTCATGACAAAAGAGCAAGTTCGAGAATTAGCCTTATTTTGCCTTGAACACGATATTACTATCATTGCTGATGAGATTTACGGGGCAATCAATTTTGAAGGATTTACGTCATTTGCAACAATCCCTGAAATACAGGATAATCTAATCATTGTCAACGGGTTTTCTAAATCTCATGCGATGACAGGATGGCGTTTAGGTTATCTTATTGTCCCACAACAATTTCAACGACACTTTCTTAATGCTCACCTCTATACAGTAACATGCCCTACAAATCTTTCAATTGTTATGGGAGAAATTGCTCTCAAAGATTTTGCTGACTCCTCCGACTTTGCCAATCTCTATAAAGAAAGAGCACTGTTCTTTTCAGATGCACTTAATAAAGTTGGATTCATCACGCCACAACCTAAAGGCGCATTTTATATTTTTGCTAACTATAAAAATTTATCTGATCAGAATTCTCTCGATTTTTGTATGGATGTCCTTAAAAATACAGGCGTTGCTTTCGTCCCAGGAACTGCTTTTGGAATGGATGGATGGGTTCGAGCTGCTGTGACACAAAATATTCCTACATTAGAAGACGCTGCTCAACGTCTTCAAAAATATTTTAAAGGATAGGATCTATAATGCTTAATTGGGCAGCTTTTTTAAGCTATATATTTATTTCAGCCTATACACCTGGCCCAAATAATATCACTTGTATGAATAATGGTATTCGAATGGGGCTACGAAAAAGTATTGGATACTGTTTTGGGGTATTAGTTGGATCATTTGTAATGATGATGCTACTATCAACATTTGGAAGCCATTTATGGAAGGAATTCCCATCAATAAAGCCTGTTATTCAGGGTTTAGGGGCATTGTATTTGTTATGGCTTGCTCATTCTGTGTGGACATCTACCGGCAAGAGTAATGTTGAAAATGTCGCTCCTCATACATTTTGGCCATCATTTTTCATCCAATTTATTAATATAAAAGGAATATTCTTTGCTTTTACAACGTCAACAACTTTCATTGTTCCAAATTTTGATAGCTGGACAATGATTACGCTCATGACTATTCTTATTAGCTCTATCGGATTTAGTGGTGCCATTGTTTGGGGGCTATTTGGCTCTATTTTTCAGAAATTTCTCCTCAAACATGAAAAAACATCGAATACCGTCATGGCACTTTTACTTGTATATTGTGCCATTATGTTATTTTTATAGCTGAGGAGGCTGTTATGTATACTCTAACAATGTATATGTTTTTTGTAGCATTTATACCAAGCATCAATAATATCATTGGTCTACAAAATGGTGTTACTATAGGGTTGAAGCGTAGTTTTCCTTTTATTTTAGGGGTGTGTTTTGGCCATACATTTCTTAATGTTCTCTTTATTTTTGTTGGAAGCACAATTTTCGAAAATTTCCCTATTATAATTCCTTTTTTAAAAACTCTCTGCGTTATTTATTTACTCTGGCTTGCCTATCAGATTGTGCGTTTCTATCATATAAAAAGTAGAAGATTGTTTCATACTAGTTTTACGACAGGATTTGGGCTTCAGCTTATTAATATACAAACTATTTTGTCAACTATGTCTGCAATAATCATCTTTGTTTATCCCTATCATAAAGGATTTTGGATTCCCTTAGCGTTATATATTTCTTTATTTTCTCTTTTAGCAATGGTCTCTTGGACCTTATTAGGAAGTGTTTTTAAAAGAACATCTCTTAAAAACAAGAGAGTCTTTTCTTGGATTATAGTTGCCCTAATTCTTTATACCTGCTATACAATTATTGCAAAATAATACCCTCTACCAGAAAGCAGAGGGTATCATATGAGGGACTATGTGAGAAATACGTTCCTTATATAGGGTAAGGTCTAGAAAATAAAAATAGATTCTCCCTTATATTATTCATCAAGAATTCGTTTTTCAAATAATATGTTGTCCATAGCATCTTTCGAGGCAATCACTGTGTCTTCGGCTTGAAAATTACCAGAAATAAGATGCTCAGCCAAAGGATTAACTAACAAATTCTTAATAACTCTTTTAATAGGACGAGCGCCATATTCTGGATCATATCCTTCTCTGGCAATAATATTCAAAACTTCATCATCTATTTCTAGCTTAATGCCCTGTTCTCCCAGAGTTTTTGATAACTCTTTTAATTGTAGAGCAGCTATTTCTTTGATTTCACTCTCTGTTAGTCGATGGAATACCGCAATATCATCAATTCGGTTGAGAAATTCAGGGCGAAAATAGTTTTTCAATTCTGATAAAACTATATTAGATAAATCTTCCTCCGAACCTTTCCATTCTGAAATCACTGGTGATGCTATATTGGATGTCATAATTAATACCGTCTGTGAAAAATTAACCGTTCGGCCTTGACCATCTGTAAGCCTTCCATCATCTAAAACCTGTAGCAAGGTATCAAAAATTGAAGGATGGGCTTTTTCGATTTCATCAAGTAAAATGATGCTATATGGTTTTCGTCTAACAGCTTCTGTAAGTTGCCCCCCTTCTTCGTATCCAACATACCCAGGAGGAGCTCCTATTAAACGTTGTACCGAGAATTTCTCCATGTATTCACTCATATCAATACGAATAATATTCTTCTCATCATCAAATAAAAGCTCTGCCAAAGCCTTTACCAATTCAGTTTTTCCAACCCCTGTAGGGCCTAGGAAAAGAAAAGACCCTAAAGGGCGATTTTTACCAGCTAAGCCAGCTCTTGCTCGTCGAATTGCTGAAGACACAGCTTTTATAGCCTCTTTTTGACCAATAAGCCGCTCGCCAAAACGTTGTTCCAAATGAAGAAGCCGCTCTTTCTCTCCTTCAAGCATTTTATGAACGGGAATTCCTGTTCGAATAGATACGATAGAAGCGATATCTTCGTCAGAAATCTCCTCTTTTAGTAGGTTTTCTTTGTTTTTCTGCTGAAGAGACTCTTCTTTTATCCTTAATTCTTCTTCTTTCTTAGGAAGAATACCGTAGCGAATTTCTGCGACCTTCTCATATTGAGCACTACGTTCAAGATTTGTTTCTTCTACCTTTAGGCTATCTATTTCACTTTTCAAATTACGAATATCCATAACATTCTTTTTCTCCGACTCCCATTGAGCCTTCAATGTTACTAATTCTGACATATTTTCTTCTAATTCTTTATTTAGAACCTCTAACTGTGATTTAGAAGCTTTATCTTGTTCCTTCAATAAAGCACTTTTTTCAATTTGCAATCGAGATACCCGGCGAGAAAGCACATCAATAACTTGTGGGCTAGATTCTAGCTGTGTTCGAACTCTAGCGGCGGCTTCATCCATCAGATCGATAGCCTTATCTGGTAGTTGTCGTTCGGGCATATATCGGATTGATAAAGAAACAGCTGCAGCTAAAGCCTTATCCTGAATACGAATACCATGATGAATTTCATAGCGATCTTTAATTCCACGCAAAATAGAGAGGGCATCCTCTGGGCTGGGTTCGTCAACAACTATACTTTGAAAACGGCGTTCGAGAGCTTTATCTTTTTCGATAAATTTGCGATATTCATCCAAGGTGGTTGCTCCAATAACGCGGATTTCTCCTCTAGAAAGTGCTGGCTTAAGTAAATTTCCTGCATCTCCACTTTCTCCACCACCAGCGCCCATTCCTACCATTAAGTGAAGTTCATCAATAAATAAAATATATTTGCCCTCAGCTTGTTCTAGTTCTGTGATAAGAGCCTTCAAACGTTCTTCAAACTCCCCTCTAAATTTGGCCCCCGCAATGAGAGAAGCAGGGTCTAAAGCAAGAATTTTTGTATTTTTAAGAAGATCAGGGACATCGCCATGGGCAATTCTCATTGCAATTCCCTCGGCAACGGCTGTTTTTCCAACCCCTGCCTCCCCAATAAGAACGGGGTTATTTTTAGTGCGTCTAGCAAGTATCTGTATAGCTCGCCGAATTTCGTCATCTCTGCCTATAACAGGGTCGATTTTTCCAGAAATAGCAGCTGCAGAAAGATCTTTTGTATACTTGAGTAAAGCACTTCCCGCCGCGTTACTATCTTCAGTCTGAGAATTTGCATTCACTTTTTGAATAAATGACAGAGCGTTTTCATAAGTGAAATCGAGATTTTCAAATATTTCTTTAAATGGAGGCTTCATCGTTTTTAAAAACGTTAAAAAGATATGTTCTACTGTTAAAAATGTAGAGCCTTCCTTCTTAGCCATATCTTCTGAAACCACAAAAATTTTGTTGACCTCAGAGCTAAGTCCTACATTGGTATTATCCGTTTTAGGTAGCTTATCAATCTCCTTCTTAACAAAAGATTGAATAACACTCGTATTCACCTCCAGATATTTGGCAGTTGACGACGCTATACCTGTAGGTTCAATAAAGAAAGCATCAACTAAGTGAGGGATTTCAATAGTAGGATTTTCTGCGCGTTGAGCAGAGTTAACCATTTCTTGGAACATTTCCTGAACTTTTATCGTTTTATTCAGCATAATGATCCTCCTTTATTTGATTTTTTTTATTCTTTAATTTATAATAAAGCAAAGAACGTGCCAAATTGTAAATTGTTTTATAACAATTAGTTACAATATCAATATTATTAGAATTAATTATTTTAATAATATTTTTCATATATAAGGAGATAAAAATGATCGTTTTAGAAACCTCCGAAGCCAAAGTTTCCATTAATCCTATAGGATCGGAGCTTACTTCTTTCATTGATAAAACTACTAATTTAGAATACATCTGGCAGGCTGGCGATATCTGGCCAAAAAGTGCTCCTATATTGTTCCCAATTGTAGGGGCATTGAAAAATGAATCGTATACCTTTAATGATAAAGTGTATCATCTTGGTCGCCATGGTTTTGCCCGAGAAACGTCTTTTTCTGCCACTAAAAAAACAAATAATGAGGTCACACTATCTTTATTCTCAAATGAAAATACCCGTAGTGTTTATCCTTTCGATTTTTGTTTAGAAATCCATTGGTCTCTAAAAGGCAAACTATTAGAATCCTCTTATAAAATTATCAATACCGATAATCAGAATATTTTTTATTCATTTGGCTTACACCCTGCTTTTACGCTCTGTTTTGAACCTTCTCAAGGAATAGAAACAATGCTGCTAGAGCTTCCAACAGATGAAGAGTGGATTTCAACAGCAGGGCTTAACCCTGACTCCACACACTATGAGCATATCCAAAAACTAGGGCGAAAAACATTACCTTTATCTGCATCAAGTTTTTTAGATGATGCTCTCATTTTTGAAAATCTTCAAAGTCGCAGTCTAAAGGTAAAAAGTTCGGTTCATTCTCATTATATCAATTTAATATGGAGTGAAAATTTAGATATACTTGGAATTTGGAGTAAACCTACAGCACCTTTTATTTGTGTCGAGCCTTGGGCAGGTATTTGCGATCATCAGGATGCTACAGGAAATTTAACTCAGAAAAAAGCGATTCGGCAACTATTACCAGGGAAAGAAGAAATTTTTTCATTTTCTGCGGAGATATTCTAAATTTATTAGACTAATAAGTCTTGACATAATAAAAAAAATCAGTTAAAATATTATCTGTTATGGAGAGGTGGCTGAGTGGTCGAAAGCGGCTTCCTGCTAAGAAGTTATCCCGAATTTTAGGGATCGTAGGTTCGAATCCTATCCTCTCCGACAACAAGCCGTAACTTATTATAATATAACGAGTTACGGCTTTATTATTACCCAATAGTCCCCCAATTTGCGGACATGTTGCCCCCGTATTCATTGGAGTACATGCTATTGAGAGTTGAATTAAGAGTAAAATCGTAGCCGTCCGCATGGACTCTCAAAACCCTAAAACGACGATCCCATTCATGAAAATATCCGCCACTAATAGTTAGTGGCGGAACTCTTATTCATTAATTATTATAGATTTAATTCCCTACTCTGTTCTTCCCAATTTGATGGTAAGACCTTAATGAATGTATGAGTTGTCCAGCTAGCTGGCTGGGTTCCTTTTAATATCATTAGCTGGATTTTAGGGGATAAATACCTCATATTTAATATTCGCTCTACATACCGTCGGGTAATTTTCAGCTTTTCAGCAAGCTCAATAATACTTCCAATTTTCCCCTCGGCTATCCAATCATTCCATTCCCAAGCCTGCTTGAGTGCATTTACCAAGCTCTCGCTCCTTTGGGTCTGCCCCTCGATAATAAATCCCTTGCCATGTCTTACCTGCTCAATCTTGCATAGCTTGGTGTAGCTCAACGTGTTCCCAGATTTTCCAAGTTCTTCGGGTAATTCGTAGCCTCTAAAGATCAGTTCAGCTATCGTCTTGAGGTTATCCTGATCTATCGTAAACTCCAACCCCTTATTGCTTACCACTACTTTCTGTAAGATTTGTCTAATTAGAATGAATACCTTCGGCTCTAGTAGGCTCCAGTCCTTTACAAATTTATACCAGTTCTCTTTATAAGCTTGACCTTGCTCCAGCCCTACTTCCATATTCGCTAACTGTAATTTCAGCAAATTCCTAATTTCATTAGATACCAACTCCTCAGTATTTGGAGCTGGTATCTGGGGCAGATTTCCTGCCTTATCTTTTTCTTTCTGTAAATATGCTTGACTGATATAATACCGATAGCGTCTACCACCCTTAACACTATGGCTCGGGCTCATCGCCCATCCCTCGCTATCAAAGATCTTTCCGCCTAGCAAAGAATTGTGCTTCCCCTTTAGCTTAGAGGCTGATCGTCTTCTGTTCTCGCTAATAATCTGCTGTACCTTGTGAAAGACTTCCTTATCTACAATAGCCTCATGTTGTCCATCGTATACTTCTTTGTGGGTCGCACTAGGTGCACCTCCATGTGCAGTGCGACACGCGAGCGTCCCTGCGGTGCAACCTTCAACGGTGCTTCGCACAAAGGGTTGCCTGCTCTTGTGCTCTATTTTTCCGATATATAGCTTCCTCTGTAGAATGTTATATAAGTTCCCATCAGACCAGTCCCTTCCATTTTGTGTTTGAATATTTAGTTCTTGCAATCTTTTCTTCACCGCATTTACACTTCTTAACTCTATATACAGATCAAATATCTTTCTCACTCGTTCCGCATGATCTGGATTTGGAATGAGTTTCTTCTCTACCCTATCATAGCCAAAGGGGGTTACACCAGCGCTCCACATCCCTTTCATTGCCATTGCTTTCTTCTTATCCCTAATTCTTTCTCCAGTAACTTCTCTCTCAAATTGAGCAAAGCTTAGTAGCATATTAAGCGTCAGTCGTCCCATGCTAGTGCTTGTATTAAACTGCTGGGTAATGCTCACAAAGCTTGTGTTATACTTATCAAAAACCTCCACCAACTTCGAAAAGTCGTGGAGGCTTCGTGTTAACCTATCAATTTTGTAAACTACTATGATATCTACTAACCCATTCTTTATATCCTGTAATAGCTCTTGCAGAGCAGGTCTATTTAGTGTCCCACCGCTTATTCCCCCATCTGAATACTCCCTATCTACTAATTCCCAGCCTTCATGTTTTTGGCTCTGGATATATGCTCTACATGAGTCCCTCTGAGCGTCTAAGGAGTTGTATTCTAACTCCAACCCTTCCTCTGAAGATTTCCTCGTATATACTGCCGCACGAAGTGCCTTTATCTCCCTATCCATTATTTCCTCCTCTAAGATTTAATCCAAAGAATACTTTACCATTCCATCTAGTGCCTGTGATCTCCTCTGCTATCTTCGAAAGACTTTTATATCTTGTTCCCGCATAAATAAAGCACCCATTCGGGTGCGAGGGGTGACTGCACCCATCTAG
This sequence comes from Brevinema sp., assembly GCA_051653605.1. Taxonomy (GTDB): domain Bacteria; phylum Spirochaetota; class Brevinematia; order Brevinematales; family Brevinemataceae; genus JBOFWL01. The sequence continues at coordinate 14,146 of JBOFWL010000117.1, read as the reverse complement.
AATAAGGACTTCGTGTTTCTTACCTTCATATTCTCGTACTAGCTTAGTGCCTGACTGATACGCCGTTTTCTTCTTTACATCTAGTGCTAGTATTTGACGAATCTCCTTTTCTGACCTTTTACCGCTCCCATGCATCCTTGCACTACGCGGCACTCCACCATCCTTGGTGTCGCCCCCCTGTTCATACCACTCAATCTGTTTCTTCAGCCATAGCTGAGAGCTATTGTCTGGAGCAGTTTTACCCGTTAGTTTCTTATACAACACTTCCATCCTATACCTCCAACATATGCTTGCGAAGCGTATTCACTAAGTGTTCATAATCTCCACTGGTAGCTTCATCCAAAACTTTGGATATCCACTCCTTACTAAAGCCCTGCTCCCTTGCTGTCTTCTGAAAATACCCCATCAAGGCAAATGCATTGCCATTAAGCCCTTCTAATGAACCAATAACTCGTCTTTCTTCCATAAATAAACTCCTATACCATAACGGTATAGGAGTATTGCTTACATAGAGGATACAAGTCAAGTTAATAGAGATTATTCTATAATACTCAACTATATAGGATCAAATTGTTGATAAATTATTTGTATAAAAAATCCCCCAGTTAGTGGGGGATTTTTAGCATATAACTATTTCTTTGCAGATCTACTCTTAGCATTAAGCTGAACAGAACGATTATCAATTTTACCTTTGTAATCAACGTTGTTATGGCTAGGCTTTTGATTGTTCGAATTATGAACGTTTGATCGTTGATCATTAGGCTTTTGCATTTTTATTCTCCTTTTGGATAAAACTGATACTCTCTCCTTACAAGCACCTCACTAGAAGTATTGCTTATATAGGAGAATACATGAATATTGATTGTTATACATTCAGCTTGCAAATCATTTATAGGGTAATATCACTAGAGTATTACTGGATTCTCACTTTAGTATAGGGTGGTATTAAATAGCATGTAAAAATATATCTATCAATTCTCTCGAACGTTGATCTATCTTTTGATCATCCCAAGGATCTGTCTGTGATAGCTCTGGAGTCCATGCATATGTAGAACTTTGATATATTTTCATTTTGCTTTCTAGTGTATTACCGGCTGAGCTATTTTCAATTTTTGATAACATTGTTAAATTGCCTAAAACATCTGTTTTTTCTCGGGAGCAACCTATCCATTTAGCCTGATCTGGTGTTTGAGGAAAAATATGCTCAACAGTTCGTTTTCCTCGTAATTGTTGTTCTATAATTGCATTATCTAGATCTTTTAGAGTAATATCGCTAATAAAAAATAGCAATGGTTTACACCATTTTTGGTGATAAATTTCTAATGTTAAGAGGGCTTCTTTAATCTTATCTTTTAGAAATTTCTCTGTTATATCATCTAGTACAATTAAGGGCTTTTTTTTGAGTATTTCAGAAACATCTTGCTTAGCCATAATAAGCTCAATTAAAGAGAAATTAAAAGTTTTCATTTTTTCTATAGTCCATCCATTAAGTAGGTGCAACCAATGCCATTTAACTAAAAATTTAGCAACGGTTACAATTTCATGATCTGAGTAATTTTTATATTTCATAGCTGTTAAAACAGGAATCCATGTATAGGCATTTCTACCTAATTTTAGCAAATAGCGTAAACATAATATATATGGATCTTTAATGCTTAAAATAGATCGATAGCTGTGTAAAAAATCTTGAAGAGATTCTAAAGCTCGAAATATATCCTTATCAAAGTACTCCTTCCCATGCCAAATAGATTTAATATTTTCATCAATTGTCCCCTTAACTGATTTGGGGAAATAAATGTTTATATAATAACGAAATAATGTATCCATGTTAGTATCTAAAGAGTCCGCTATTTTTGTAATGTTTGCCCATTTATCAGAGAAATAGGAATACTTATCTTCAGAGATATATTCCATAGCTTCAGCCTTAATAATATCCGAGGCTGTGAGCTCTAAACCACGAGTATTTAAAATTGAAAATATCTTGAGAGCTGATTCTCTTGAAATAGTATCTACTTGAACAAGAACAATCTTAGATAAAATAAATTTAATAAACTCTTTTAGACTCTCAAGATCAGAAATATTTTGAGCATCAAAATGTTTTTTAAGACTACTATAGTTCTTTGAAAATTGATTCTGATCTGTAAGTTTGCTGGGATTATTAAGAACATCTGAGAGTTTAAGTATATCTTCTTTCTTTCTTGATATTAGTTTACATTCTTGTCCTTGATCATTGCCATTCATCCAAATTACACGTCTTAGATCTCCCCATACATCTTGATTGGTTGAATCAAACATCTTAGAGGGAAATTTTGATAATTCTTGGTGTAAAGCATCATAGAGTATTCTTAAAAATAATAAAAAAGTCGTAATTCGTTGTTGACCATCAATAAGATTATACTCTTCATATGGAGAAGCATTATTATTTAAACTTTCTGTTATAATAGAACCAAAAAAATATGAATAATTATTATCTTCCTTAAATCTATCATAAGCTTCAATAATATCAGAAATAAATTCTCCAATCTCTTCGTCTCCCCAAGAATAATTCCGTTGGTATTCTGGTATAATAAAACGAACATCTTTTGCATTCTGCTTTAATAAATCAATCAGCACTGGATTTGAAACTTTTTTTATCATTTTATCCTCCTTTATTTTATACCTATTTATCATTAGATTCTGATAAGTCTATAGAAACTTTTCCAACAGATAATTTTATAGACCCCCAGTAGGGCAGAAGTATAATAAAAATCCATAAGATAATAATATATAAACGAATATTTGTTATCTTATAACAGCCAATTCCATCTAAGACTAGAATCATGAACAACATAATAGCTATCAATCTACTAGGGCAACTCAGTTTGGAAACTTCTTTCTTCTGTTGTTGCTGTAAAAATTGTTGTACTTTTACTCCTATGCCAGATGATAATTGAGCATAGCTAGGGATTGAAGCAATACTCTCAAGAGTCGGTTCTGTATCTCCTTTATCTATAAGGCGATACCAAAATATATTGTCATTTTTATCTCCTACAACAAAATATACAGGGCATCTATATCTTTGTGAGAGATCTTGAAATCTTTTCAGCACTTCCGGATGATGATTATATTTACCATTTATAGTTTTTTTTATTTCGATAATTGCCATAGGAGCCTGTGTGTTTGGGTCCACAATTAGGATATCTAGGCTGGCTCTTCCTAATAAATACTCCCAGAGGATAGTACTTTGAGGATAATCTAAAGCCCTTAATTCATCTCCTATTTTTTTTCGGATTTCTAATTCATACATATTCGCCACTATTATAACCCCACCTCTGCTATTTTATTAATAATTTCTTCAGCAAAAACTAGACTACAAATAATATCTTCCATTTTTTGGCTTTCTTCAAGGGTAATATCTCTGCCTTGGCGAGATGCTAACCACTCTTTTAGGACTTTATACCCGCCAATTTCTAACTCCCACACAGTTTGAGGAACATTATCAAAGTAAGAAGCACTATTATAGTATAAACGCCTATTTTCATAACGAGGAGCTTCTACTTTTAACCCTCCGTCTGGGTTATGCTTACACTGATGAGTACCAAAGCTTTCTAATAAATGAGCTTTAGATAACTCTTCTCCTAAAGATGACAATTTTTTGAAATTATCCCACGATTTAGTAAAAGGAACTTGAGGAAAATCAATGCGTAAAAGGTCTGTAAAATCAACACGATAAGTTGGATGGTGCAGAACAGCATAAATATAAAAAAGAAGTTGCTCTGGAGTTGGAGTTTGCCCATAATACTCGGCAAGAGCTTTAAGCGCCGAAGGCTGAATATTAGGAACAGGCTCATCGGGAAACATGGAATTTTCATATAAATAGAGAGGAAAAATATAAGAACTGCTTCCTGCAATATGGAAATCTAGTATATTTTTAGTTATGAAAGTATGACTATTGCCTTTTAAAGTTGCACTATTTGAAATAAGACCTATATTCTTATGGAGCATATTTTTTACTAGAGTTCGAGGGCGTTCTAATAAGGAAGAGTCGTAGAATGTCCACCTACTATCAAATGGGCGATAATCTATACTCATAATCTTTTGAATACGTTCTTCTTCGGAAAGAAGGCTAACAGATTTTCTACTATTTTTAAGTTTCCAGTCATTTGTATCTTTCAATTGGTATTCATAAGCAATTTCTTCATCAGATATTTCGGGGTTACAGAAATCTTCCAAGCGCTTTTCTATCTCTTCTTTAGTAAAAGCTATGGCAAAATGATCTCTACTGGTTACAATCCCTACACCACTTTTTGAAAATATTTCTTTAAGAGGTAGGATGAAGGGATATTTTTGAAAAATCATTTCAGCTGTTTTATCCATATGTTTGAATAGATATTTTGACTTAATTTCTGGGACAATATCCACCCAAGGGGTACTTTCTAGAGTATTATTTTCTAGCCATGCAAATTTATCTTGTTGCAATCCATAAAGATCACCTGAATATACTTTCTTGGGAAGATCTTTATTTTTAATCATAATTAAAATTGCAACCCCTTGCTTAATGGGGAAGACATTCTCATCTTTGCTTCCATCAGGGGCTTTTTCCTTACGTGTACTATTGCCATGTAGATCAAGGAAATAACACTCATCAAAGGTATTCATCAAGCTTTGACGCATTCCCCTAAAAGTGGGATTATCCAAGAACCCATGGTTAGTCACCAAACCCACAACGCCTTTATCTACTTGATTAATTTTCCATTGTGCAAAACGGATAAACTTCACATAATCATCATTTAGCCATTTTGAATTTGTTTCATCAAGTGGTTTACCATCATAAGTAAAATAGGAGTCTCCCATGGCTTGATCTCGCCAGTTTACATGAACATCTGTATTGGCACTATGTCCTTTATATGGGGGATTGCCTATAATGGCAAGGATTTTTTCATTATTTTTAACAGCATGAGCTTTCTTACCTTCTTTTTCTAACTCAACAAGAATGGTATTGCTATAGTTTGGAGGTTCAAAATTATGTAAGGTATTTGTAAGAAAAATCTGAGGACTAGCATAAATATTTGTTAATTCAAAAAGTGTCTGAGCTGTTTTAAGGTGAGCAACTGCATACGGTGCCATCAGATATTCAAAAGCATAGAAATTTTTAAGGATATGTTCATTGACAAGCTGGGTTTGAGCGCTGGAGCTTTCTCCCTCCAATACTAGCCTAATTGCTTCTAAAAGAAAAGTGCCCGTTCCTGCAGCAAAGTCAAGAAGTTTAACACTATTGTCTTTCATACCCTTACGAATTCCCAACTTACTCTTTAAAACAGAGTCTACAGCTTGGACAATATACTTTACAACAGGCAATGGGGTATAGTAAACCCCTCTACTTTTGCGAATATCTGGGTCGTAAGCTTGTATAAAATCTTCATAAAGATAGATATAAGGGTCTTTGTCATTCCCCATCTTATAGCTAAGCTCTTTTTGGATTGCATCACAATCAATTAAATTGACTAATCTTAAAATCGTATCTATTGTATGCTGAATTGATTTTTCACTATTCCGAATTGCAAATGTTAGATCTGACATTATAGGCAGTGTTGCTTTTGTTAGAAGATTATCTAATGTAATCTTTTCCTTATTGTATCTCAAGCGGATCATTATTAATCCATAGGCAATCGTCTCTGCATAAGCTGAAGCGAAATCATGCTTGTTCATATTTCCAATAAGATTTTTAAAATTTTCATAGGCTTTTGCGATGGGCGACTCTACATTGTCAAGTTCAACTCGGATACATTCTCGCAGTTGTTGCGTCCCAAATACTAGTCTTCGTGCTAGCGATGACACTGTCACAATGGGCGCTGGAGCAGAATTAAAGAGATGGGTTAGGTGATTGAGTAATACTCCATATTCTGTATCTTTCTGCTCTTTTGTACTTTTAATTTTATTGCCTTCAATGCGAGCTATACTCGTCAAAGGGCTTATATAGTCGCCATCAATTAGAAAGAAATCTATATAGTTGGTAAATAGTAAAGGGTGCCCATGCTTACGATAGCGATTAATTTGATCTGAGGATAACAGTTTTTCTAACTCATTGTGAGATACATGTATTTTCTTTGTCTCAACATATGCAATCTCTGCATTATCGTTTTTGATAATAAAATCAATACGATTAGATTTGTTTTCATCACTCGAAGTATCTTGAATAATCATACAAGATACTCTTAATTCTTGGTTGACTTCTTTAAGCATATTTTCAAAAGCGGTACGATTAGCCATTTCGTCCCCTTCTAATTTGAGAAAAGAAACGTATCTAGCTACTATTTTTTCTAATCCTTCTTGCATTATGCAAAACCTCTTTATTCAAACATGTAACTATTATATCCTAAGGTAATAGCTTTAGCAATAATATTTAATAAAAACTTTTAAATACATACTAATATTGACATGGTTTTATAAAAGATATATAATCGAATTCAGGTGGAGAAGAGAGGTGCTAGCATTTCAGATATTACAGAATTGTTTCGTAAATTTTACTATATTGATGACAAAGTTATGGTTGAAGAGATTTATTCATCTTTCTTTCCTAGCAATCATCTAATTCATCATCTATCGAAAAAACATAATATTGATTATCAAGATGCTATTGTCAAAATCCATAATATATTACATAATAACTCTGAGCTTAACGCCTTGGGTTCTAAGATATTTTCAGAAAAATGGGATAACAACAATACAGACAATATTTTGTATCAATATAAAAAAGCTCTGTTCTTTCGTTATGAATGGGTCGATAAATTCTTTGAACAGCAAAATTCATTTAACAGTTCTCCACCAAGTCAAGATAATTCCATAAAGTTATATCATTACACATCTTGGGAAAGTTGTGAAAAAATCTTAAAAAGCAAAAATTTATTATTAAGAAATAACGGTTTTAATGATCCTAATGAGTCCATTCCTAGAAACATATTTGTTGCTAGTTTTAGCTTACTGGAGGATCATCCTACTCTTTTTCGCTTATATGGAGATAATACAATGGGGGTCTGTATGGAGTTCGAATTATCCATGTCTAAGGATAAAGATCTGGCAAGACGTTTTCCCTTCCTCATGTTATATGATGAAGGGAAAATAAATTCAAGAATGGCACAGCTACAGCAGAATATTCTAAAAACAACCTCTATTGATCTGCTAAACCCAAAATATACAATTTTTCAAAAATCAATAGCATATCAAGATGAACATGAAATACGTATTGCTTATTCTGACGAGAATACGCAATCAGGTGAGTCAGTTATCCCTGTAGGACTGTCTCAGTTAGGATTAAAGCCAACTAGACTTATTCTAGGGTCTAACTGTAGCTCAAAAGAAAACTCAGAAGAATCTAATAACTTAGAGATTTCTTCCGTAGAAGTTTCTAAATTTAAGTTCACTGTAAAAAACAAATAGGAGAGTGTCATGAGTACTAGTGCTACAATTTATATAACTGCTCTCAAATATATAAGTGCCTCCGATTTTGAAACAGTGTGTCGTAAAATTATTGAGTATAAATGGAATTCATCAGGATTACGATTTCCTTCAAATCACGCAGGAGGAGATGGTGGGAATGATGCTTGGGATCTAACTTATAAGAGAAAGTATGCGTTTTCTATCCAAAGAGATTGGAAAGCAAAAATTGAGAGTGAACTTGAAAAATTAGCCACATATAACAATCAATCTAAAGATCATTTATTAGAAATATACTATTTAACTAACCAAGATATTAGTACAAAAGAGAGTAATAATTTTATTTCTAAAATAAAAACTTCTGCTTCTATTTCTATTTTTAGCTTACAAGAATTAGCCTCTATTTGTGAGCAATACTTACAAGAAAACGACGACCCAGGTTTTTATAATATTCTAGGAATAGCAGAGATTATCTCAAGCACAAAAAATAGTAATTCCTATGGATTACCCAATCTTGACACATGGAATGAGTCTGAAGATTTTGAAAAGAACATTTTAGTTAGTGAGAATAGCACGGAGTTTCTTTTATCCAACAAAAAGAATCTAGCTGATCTCTTTTTTGAAAACATTGACCACGATGTTCACAAACATTATTTAATTATGGCAGACGCTGGAATGGGAAAATCTTATGAAATAGAGCGAACCATTTCCTTAATTTTCCAAAACAATAAAAATGAAAATAATAAGCATAAAAAAATCTCTGCTTACTTTTATAACTTAAAAACTTTCAGCGGTAATTTTGAGTGGAATAACCACTCTCCTAATGTAAATACTAAACATTATGTATTTCTTGATGGATGGGATGAACTATCCATTAATAATCAATACACAGTCAAAAAACATATTGAAGAAACCCTTAACAATAAACCGCTTACATATTTTGTCATCTCTGGTAGATCAGGATCTTTTGATGCAGTGAGACTGGAGCAAAGCTTAAAGAACTATATTAAAGGCTATATAGCCTTGCCCAATAATATATATTCTGAATTTTCAGGGCACCCTTTATACTTAAGCATTCCTTTCTTTAAAAATTTATCTTCCTCTATGGAATCAGAGCCTACAAGCACTGCCTCACAGCTAATGGAAGTATGGTTTGAGAAAGAGTGGGCTAAACACTGCGAGAAAAATTCTCTACCTAAAAGTCTCCGCGAAAAGACAAATCATCAAAAAATACTTTCAAAGATTGGAAAATTTGCATATAGTCTCTTTAAAGAGTCACGAAATGATTTTTCAGAGCAAGAGCTAGTTGAATTAGATGAAACTCTAGAAAACATTTTAGCAGAGGAATCATGGATATCTAGAGATCCCAAAGACATCACCCATTTTTGCTTCAAGCATAAAATTTTCCAAGAATATCTTATAGCTTTATACATTTATACAGATATTCAGGATCCATTTTTAGAGTTTTGTACGGGATTTGAGAAGTCGTTGATAAAAAAAACGCATAGTAACATTTTTTATCTTTGGTTAGATATAGTGTCTCAATCTAAGGAGGTTAAGAAGATAGAGCAGAATGAAATTCGTATAAGAGCTTTAAACTTGGCAAAAGAAACCCAAAATATTCCTCTTCTCTTATCTTGTGATTATTCCTATATAGAAGGTAAAACTAGGGTAGAAATAGTCCAAACTGTTCTGGATAAATTTTATGAAATCAATTTTACCTATTCTGATATTGGAAAGATATCCCTATGGATTAAATCTCTCGGGGAATCTGAGCAGAAATCTATCACTATAATGCTTTATAAGAGCATCTTAGATCTATCAATATCTTATAATTCTCAGGACGGAAAACTAGAAATATTCACTAGCATTCTATTGAATATTATTAAGAATAAAAAAAATATTATAGATAAGAGTGATATTTTAGCATTACTTCACAAGATTTTTGATCTTTATACAGCTGGAACCCAGAGATTAAAACCGACTCTTTCAAATATTAATGAAATACTTTGTTGTCTTGACTCATCATTCAAAATTGACCGAGAATTTGAAGAGTATTATAAAGATAACAAGGAGATTCTCAAGCAATATCTTAGTGATTTCAAAGTCTTTTATGTTGTTGAGACCTTTATGACTGAAATAGGGACAACTCGAGACTTTAATTCAGTTTTTTTACAATATAAAGATCAATTATTATCTATTTTACCTCTATTGGAAATATCAAATTTTAATGGCGGAATATCTTATGGAGACACTACTCAAGATGACGAATACACGCCTATTTTAGAGATTGGTATGTCTCTTAAAGATATCTATAATATTACTATTTTATTTGATTCTGTATTAAAGCAAGATAGCCCTTCTGATGAGCTATTAAATTTTATTTTTGAAGCCTTTATTATCTTATTTAAAAAATATCATAATAAAGGCTACTATATATTAGTAAATAATAAACTTTATGAGTTAATTTTATCTCAAGCACATCAATTATTTACTAAAAATCTTTCTGGAGATCAGCACAAAATACTGCGAGGAATATTTACTCCAGACCAAGTTTTAAAAATAGACTATTATTGGGACAGTTATATTTATAATATAATAGACACAGCCCCACCTAAGGAAAAAAAAGAATGGTTAAATTTATATTTATCTTACTATCTCAATAATAACAACCCTTCTAAATGTGTTGATCACATCATCAGCAGAACCCTAGATTTCTCGGATAAACCAGAAGTTGAAAAGATTCTCTCTAATATTAAAGCTTCAAAGAGGGTATCTTCTTTGAAGCTTCTTGACTATAAATTTAGTAGTATATTGGACACTTACTACCATAGAAATAATGGGGATATTTCTCCTAAATGGAAGTCTGAATATACTAAGATTTTTGAGGAACGAGATAACCAAGAACAACAATTTGAGAAAGATAAAGAAGAATTACTCCAAAAATCAAATGAACATCAAAAAGAAATAGAAGTGTTATTTGATTATTCTTTATTTAAAAAAGAATTAGAATCTATAGTAAATCTTGCAGAAGAACTGAAGATTGCGGACTGGTACCTCTTTATAGAAAGTTACTTGTCTCAGAGACTCTCTGTATATAATGATTCTGATTCTCAAGAATATTTGAACGCTAAAAAGATCTTAGAAAAATTTCCTAATCAAATCCTTGTTTCCTTCTTATGGAGATATTGGAACGGATTCAATAGAACTAGATTGGAAACATTGAAAAAAGAAGATTGGGAGCGTATTCGTCTTATCTGTATCTCTGATATTATTGGAGAAATTTCTACCTATGGGAATACGATAGATTTTAAAGGCGTTGAATATTTTAAACAAAAAAATAATGATATAAAAAATGAAAAACATAAGCTTTTAAAAGCACGGTTTTCAGAGATTATAAAAGAACCCTTTCATTATCAACAGGATATTCACCATAAAATCAATATCCTTCTATGGCTCACTCTAAACGGTATCAAAGTAGATTTTCCTGAAGAATATATTCCCCTCTATCTGGATTATCCTACATTGAGAATGTGGGGACATCCTTTAAGTTGCAATCCCTATCTTCCTTTGGAAATTCTCATAGGATCTAATCAGATTATTCTTAAAGTTTGTAAACAACAAATATTAGAATCTCCGATTACTAAGATGCACTGGTGGCAGTTTTATATAGCATATTTAAGACAATATCTATCCAAAGAAGATTGTGATTTATTACAAATAACAATTCGTATAAAGAGCATACTTGACATAGCAATTGATGAAAATTGGAGTAGTGTAGAGGGTATTAAATCTGAGTATATTGCTTTCCAAAAAGAGTTTGAGATACCCCTTGATGATTCAATAAAAATTTTTACCCCAGATGATGTGAGCACTTTTTTTAGACACCAGAAGAGTATTCCCAATAATATTCAAAATTTGATTAAAAAGAAATTTCAACAATCTGAAAGTAATATTGAAAAATATAAATATGGTCTCTATGCAGTAGACGGCGATAGTGAAATTGCTCGGTGGTTAATAAACTACTGGTTAGAGGGAGGAGACGTTCCCCGCCAATTCTTATTATCCGATCTGTACCCTAGTGCACTGGCAGCTAAGTTTAATATTGATGATGAATTACTATCATTGTTATGTAAATTATTAGCATATTCATGCGAGGATGATAAACTTTCGACACGTCGAGAGGCACTATTAATTATTTCCCAAAATTGGATTGCAAATTCTATAAAAACACAGGATCAATTTTTAGAATTACGTAAAACTGTTAATACGATTGTAGCATCATCCGTAAGATTTAAGTACCTAAAGACTATATGGTTACGGGACATTGAAGAAGCCTGCTCTTCCTAACAATACATAAATCAAGGCTTCTTAGATTTGTATCTTGTCTAAGAAGCCTTGAATTTAGTTTAGATAATCCGTATTTCGCCACCTCTGCTATAGCCCCAACTTACAGATCTGGCAAAACATGCCTCACCATAAGAAGACCTGTCCGTAGCCCTATCCAATATCTGGGATAAAGCATCAAGTTGGTCATCATGTTTCCCATTGGGGAAAGTGACAACCTCCGTCCTCAATGCATCTAAAAAGCTTGCTCCTCTTGGTAGCAATATTCTCCCAGATTCCAATACTCCAGAGTTCGTCATTATCCTATCTTTTTTAGATAACTTTGGCTCATATTTTATCGGATAAATCTGGTGTTCTTGCTCTAGTTGCTGGATCAACGCCATCCCAGAACTCTTGTTTTCTATCACTAACTCTTTAGGGCGATATCTTCCATAAAGCTCCACAACCTTTCGCTTTAAGTCAGGAAATAATAGCCTATCCCTACAAATATCCATGATATAAAATTTATTGTCCTTCTCCAAAACCGTGATCCCCACAGAATAATCCGCATAATCACTGTCGCTGCTGGCTGTATCCCAACTTTGGATTATCTTACCATCCGTCGGCAATTCATCATAATAAGAAAACCACTCCCACTTCAGCAAGCCTCCCTCTACAGGAATTGGGCTCTGCTGGCCGAAGGTGTGCCTCAAAATTATAACTGCCCACACTCTTCTTAATATTTTCTAAAATGGATGCCGACTCTAACCTAGGATTTAAAATATCCCCTGCCCACCTTATAATTCTCTTCCCATTAGAAAGAATGAACTCCTCGTCCTTTGTCGCTATCGCAGGAAGGCTTAAAACTGTCCATTCTTCCTTATCGGTCACAAAACCGCAGAGATCGTCTTCATGCAGTCTCTGCATCACAATGATAATAGATCCCGTGTTCTTGTTGTCTAGCCGGCTAAGCAAGGTGTTATTATGCCACTGGTTCACAGAGTTTCGCTTTACTTCCGACAAGGCATCCTGTGGTTTTAGAGGATCATCGATAATAATGATATTTCCTCCTCTTCCCGTCAGCGTGCCTCCCACCGATGTAGACAAACGATACCCATTCTGCGTTGTCTCAAACTCCGTTTCCGTCTTCTTGTTAGGATTAAGTCTTGTCTGAGGAAAGAGCTCTTTATAAATATTCGTCTCCATCATGGCTCGACAATCCCTTGAATGCTTTGTCGCTAGATCATCTGAATAACTTACACAGATAATCCGTTGCGTGGGGTCTTTGTTTTATTTTTTATTACTAATATAAATACATTTGACATTCTTATGTATTTTGTGTACAATACTGATGTTGATATATTTGTACTATAAATAGTATCCTATTTATAAAGAGGAGTTTTTATTATGAGATATTCTTTATTGTCTATTTTTCTACTTGCAAGTGTTATTTTTGCTGCTGAGCCCACTGCAATTGTCGTACCTAAAACGTTAAAGAAAAGTTATGACAAAATTGATAAAGTTTCTACATACAGAAGTAAAAGCACTTCGCCAAATATCTTTGGTGATATGTGGACACCCCTCCAATTGATAATGAAACACCAAGAAAATTCTAGTCCAAGCCTTATCTTGCTGATTAAATGGAGAGGTTCTGATTGGGTATTTGCACAGAGTGCTAAATTGATTTTAAATGATAACCAGTTAGAATTATCATTGCCTGAACGTGTTACAAGTGTGGACGGGGCGAATGTTAATGAATTATATTATGTTAGATTAACTGATTCTCAAATAGCTTCATTAAAAACCTACTTATATGCAATTGATAAAAAATCAAGTATTAGTCTACGTTTATATGGCTCATCTGGCTATGTTGATATTCCTGGTGGCGCATTAGTCATGGGCGGCGTATCTGGTAAAATGTTACTGAAAAATGGCTTTGAAATGTTAGAAGTATTAAAATTTTACGATCAAATTCAAGGTAATAAAAATTAGCTTATCCTTTCTCATGCCTGCATAGTTCTTGAGCCATGGATGGCGAAATATCACGAAGGACAGGATGTCCGAGAGTGAACAACATTGGTTCGGTTACGACCATGTTTTCCCAACTCTACATTGTTCGTATACGTGCCTTCGCCTTTCTGAAACACAAATACCATCTCATGTTGAGACCGATATAACGTCCCCATTCCACCATAGCCTTTATTCCATACGCAGATATTTTTAAGCTCGTGATACACCTTCTCGCCCACAGCTTGTAATTCCCCCATGTGACGCCAGTCCATACAGACAAAGTGGATACTGCCATCTTTAGAAAACTCTCCTGCCAAGCCAAGCGTTCCTTCCAAAAAGTTCATGAACTCTTGCTTGCTCATCTCCCCACTGGCATAGGCAAACTCTCCAAACTCTT
>JBOFWL010000116.1:0-1146 GCA_051653605.1 Brevinema sp. | reverse complement strand
GAAGCGGACGAAGTGGTAGCGGGGGTGCGACTTAGTTATCAAAAGGGAGATAGCAATCTACTCGATTTGTTGTGCGCTCAGCGCGACTACAACGAGGTGCAGAAGGGGTATGCAGAGGCGGTAAAGGAGCTCTTTGCAGCCTTGATAGAGTTGCAAAGAAGTTGTGGGGTGGGGTATGACGTTTAGAAGTTATTGATTTGGGTTTTCCTTTTACTGAAGTCTGTAATCTTACTGTTTTGTGCCTAAATCACTACGTCAACCTACTAATTAATTCTCTTTATTTGTTACAACACTTCGGTAAAAATTAAAATAAAAGCTTGATAAACAATGAGATATGTTGAAGAGTAGTCATGAATTAATCGGTTAAGTTGCTGATTTTTAGTATATTTAAAGTCTTCAACCCCTTTAAATATTACAATTGAAATCAAGCATCCTTAACCAATATATGGGTATCTGTAAAGATATTCTTTCGAGAAGTAGCACAAAGTTAAACAAAAGATTCCAAGATTTCCTTCTTGAAACATTTTTACTTTACATTGTAATTCCAACAAAGATTAATTTTCTTCAACTTGGAAGATATTCCTCTTCTTCGGAGCAACGATTCAGACAAAATTTCTCAAAGAAGTTTGACTAGGCAGAGTTTAATAGTGAACTCTCAAAAGAAATCTTGACTGGTAAGCGCAAAGCTTTGCCATAGATCCCAGCTTTATTTCAAAGAGCGGAACAAAGACTATCAGACCCAACAGAAACTTTAATGACAGGCTTTTCAAAGAACTCGTTGAGTTTGCGGCTATTGCCGCTTAGATCAAATATTGGGTTTTATCGAATTTAATAACGAACTATTGTAGTCTATAATGTATTACGTCAGCCTATAAAGATGAAAACGATTTTTAGAAGCTATCTAACATTATGTAGAAACCATTTAAATACCCCGTTTAGAAGCATGGTTGAAGAGATACCCAACTCTTTCGCTAATGCACTTTGAAATGAACGTTCGTAACTCAACTTAACAAAAGAGAGGATACTAAATTATACAACATTATTAGTATTGTTAGTATTACAAAAGTCATATAAAACTTTCGTTCTCTTTTAAGCTTTTTATTTTCATCCTTTAACTTTTCTAATTCATCCATAAGTTTTTAATTA
>JBOFWL010000115.1:0-1315 GCA_051653605.1 Brevinema sp. | reverse complement strand
CAAGGGAGCTACAAAACTTAAAAAACTATTAATAGGGAGCGGTATCAAAGAATCACTAATAAAAGAAGTATAACACACACAACACCATGGAAAATATAAAATACCAAATGGAAAAAATGCAGCTTTACACTGCACGCGTAGACAGAACACACCCATCGTTCTTTCTCTTCTTAATCGACCAATCGGGATCAATGGATAATTGGGTCGA
This sequence comes from Brevinema sp., assembly GCA_051653605.1. Lineage (GTDB taxonomy): Bacteria > Spirochaetota > Brevinematia > Brevinematales > Brevinemataceae > JBOFWL01. Next base: position 1,107 of record JBOFWL010000115.1, on the reverse strand, counting down.
TTTTGGCAATGAACGAATAGCCAAATCAGAAGCTGTGGCAAATGCCATAAATAGCACGTTGGAAGAGATCATAAACAGATGTACCAAATCTAACGAAATACGCCGCTATTTTGATATATCACTGATAGGGTATGGACAGAACGATTACAAAGCAACGCTATTGTATCCCAACAAAGAGTGGCTCTCTCCTGAAGAACTCAAAGATAGAGTAAAGATAAAGAAAGTGACGAGTGTATTCTCCATCCGTGGTACAGAGCATAGCATCGAGAAAAATGTTCCCTATTGGTTAGAGCCTGTGGCAGAGGGATTGACCCCCATGCACGATGCCTTTAACAGAGCATACGATTTGTTAGAAAAGTGGTGCGAGAACCACAAAGGAGACGACTGTTTTCCACCAATAGTGATTAATATCACCGACGGGGTACAAACCGATGCCTCTAACGAAGAGATGATTGAAGTGGCTGACAAAATAAAATCTCTACAAACGATAGATGGCAATGTATTGCTGTTTAATATCCATCTTAGCGATAGTGACGAAAAGCAATCCATTGCCTTTCCTGCTGAGCTTTCTGAGGTAGGCGATAGTAGTTATTCTCAAATGTTGTTCGCCATGTCGAGCGAATTACCTGCCATCTTCAATAAGCAGATAGAGGTGCTGACCAAAAAGAAACAACCCTCTTATAGAGCCATGGGGCTTAATACCAAAGCGGAGTTTGTTCACATCTTAAACATAGGTACACAAACCACAATGAGTGCAGACGATGAATAGTTGTGGCAACAGAAGCATCGGGAAACTATCCGATAACGGTTTGGTAGAGGACAGCTCCATCTCTATCCCCGCAAAGCAGATAATAGGCGTTTGTGATGGGGCTGGTGGGTGTGGCATCTTTGCCGATGAATGGTCTCAATACCTTATCGACCATCTTCCCCACAAACCCTTGAAGAGCTTTACGCATTTGTGTCGCTGGCTAGAGGCTATATGGAATCCATTCTTTCTAGCAAAACAGAGCCAACTGGCGCAAAGCAACAACTTTGTGCAGAATAAATTCTATGACGAAGGGAGCTACTCCACACTTGCAGCGATTTGGAAGGGTGGTTCTCAAAAAG
>JBOFWL010000114.1:0-4931 GCA_051653605.1 Brevinema sp. | reverse complement strand
ATGGCAAGCACTTCATATTCTTGCATTTCACCGTCTGCGTTTGGCAGCTCCACCGTATCGCCAACATCATAATATAAAATTTTGGCATTGGAATCAAATGGTGCCGCAATGACATATTTGCCAGAAAGCAGTTTTTGTTTATCAATGCTACCCTTTTTGAGGTTTAGTCTATTGAATGCCCCATCATCTAGTCCATAGATATGCACCAACATTTGTGGATTACGTAATGATTGTTCATAAACGCTTAATTGATTACCTGTAACACCATAGTTCTCCATCAGCTGTGCAGGTATGTGAGAAAATCTGGAATCTGTTGGCACAAAAGGCTCGGCAAAATATATTTTATTGATTGCTTCAATGTCATTTTGAGCCGAAAGCTTCTCGAAAAAGGCGGGGCTTAACGTATCTTGATTGGTATAGTAAATATTAACATTAAAATTTGATACATCACCCACCGCAAAGTCACTGCCAATCATACGGCTTAAATACTCGTCCATGTCAAAGCTGTTAGCCGCGGAATAGCTGGCATTTAAAAGCACCAGCCCTAAGGAGAGAGAAACTGTGACCAAAAATGCTTTCTTTTTATTGCGCCCGATATTTCTCATTGCCAAAGACAAAGGACTGACCTTTCCGTTTCTTTTACTTTTTCTTTTTGTTGGCTGGCCGTCGGTAGTGCGAAGCGCCTCGATGGGGCTAACCTTAGAGGCGATTTTAGAGGGCTTTGCAACGCTGATGAGCACTGTTACGACAGAAAAAAGTGCTGACAAAACAAAAATCAGTGGATGGACAGACATCTTTACTGCATCTGTATTCATGATCGACAGGACCACAGGCACCAGCCACATTCCGACCAAATATCCTGCAAGCAACCCCACAGGAATCCCTGCAACACAAAGCCAAAGTGCTTGGCTGCGGATAATTTTACGAATTTGCTTTGGAGTTGTACCAATGGTTTTAATCAGACCGTAATGGCGAACATCCTTTGCTACGCTAATCATAAAGACATTTGCAATCATCAAATACCCGCAAAGCACAATCATCAAAATTGCGCAGCAGGCAGAGACTATGGTGCCTGCATCTACAGAACCACTGTTGCCAGAATATGCCCAGTTTACACCATATGCGATTTCATCTAAGGAATATCCGCTGTCTAAAATAACTTTTTGTAGCTTATTTTCTGTACCAAAGCTGTTTTTAAAGTTTACATTGGCGTTGACTGTGCCAATTCCTGTTTTATCGTTGTTTGGATTAAACCCTTCCAACTGTTTTTCAACATAGGAGCGATTTAGCCAAACTTGACTTGCCTGCATAAGCTTATCACCCTGCCAAAAGCCACACAGAGTAAAACTGTGGGTAACTTCTTGGCCATTTAGAGAGTAGGTTAGAGTAACGCTTTCGCCAATTTTTGCAGAAATGCCCAGTGCTTCTAATACAAGAGTATCGGTTGCAAGCTCGTTATCACTTTGAGGAAGTCTGCCAGTGGTAGGCATGGAAAACATTCCTTTTGCATTGATTTCATCATTTGAGTAGCGAATTTCGGTGGGACGCTTTGCAAGCTGAGGATTTTCACCCACACCCAATATTACAGAATAGGAGATGTCCTTTATACTGGGATGTGTTTTTAGTATGTCGTATTGCTCCTTGTTAAGATACTTAAAGCCACCGTGAAAGCTTGTGCCCACCTGACGCATCGTGCTTTCCTCGATGGACGCAACAAGGCTTGCAACCACAGTGAAAAGGCCGGTGAACAATACCGCAGTCAATACAATTGCTACAATGGCAAACCAATTTCGCAGCCTGTTTTCCCGAAAGGAGCTTTTTGTCAAAAGACGAATGGTTTTTTTGCTGTCAACCTTAAGCATGATGACCACCGCCTACAATCTGCCCATCCTCAATACGAACAATTTTGTCTGCAAGCTGTGCAATTTCTTCATTGTGGGTAATCATGACAATTGTCTGCTGAAATCGTTCGCTGGTTACCTTGAGTAAGCCTAAAACATCTTGGCTTGTTTTACTGTCTAAATTTCCTGTGGGTTCATCTGCAAGGATAATTGCGGGCTTAGAGGCAAGTGCCCTTGCAATCGCAACACGCTGCTGCTGACCTCCGGAAAGATTGTTCGGCATGTTTTGCAGCTTGGCTTCAAGCCCCAATGTGGCAATGATATTGTTCAGATATTCCTTGTCTGGGGTATTGCCGTCCAGCCCAATTGGCAAAATAATGTTTTCATAAACATTGAGCGTAGGCACAAGGTTATAGTTTTGAAAAACAAAACCGATTTTGCGGCGGCGGAATATGGTCAACTCTTCGTCCTTTAGCTTAAAGAGTTCCTGCCCATCCACAATCACGGTACCACTTGTGGGGCGGTCAAGACCACCAAGCATATGCAGAAGTGTTGATTTACCACTGCCTGATGTTCCTACAATAGACACAAATTCACCATTTTCTACAGTGAAGTTTATACCGTCCAAAGCATGAACAGCTGTATCACCACTTCCGTATATCTTTTTTAAATCTCTTGTTTTGAGAATTATCATAACAATTACCTCCATAAAAAAATCTGTATTGCACCTCTACAATACAGATTATAAACCTTAAATCTTTCCAGAATCTTTCGAGAGCAAAATCAAATCTAACAGTTTTGAAAGATTTCAACTTTTCATGGGTAGGAACACGGAGAACACCGAGCCACAGTCTGCTTTAGATGCAACCTTGATATATCCGCCTTGGACTGCAATAATTTCTCTTGCAAGATAAAGCCCAATGCCAACACCGTCTTTGTCGCTGACTTGCGGGGATCGGTAAAAACGAGAAAATATTTTTGTGGTTTCATCTTCAGAAATTCCAATGCCAGTGTCAGCCACGTCAATTCTACAAAAAAGCTGATAGGCGGTGACCGATAGCTGAACACTTCCACCATTGGGTGTATATTTAATGGCATTATCAACAATGTTGTAGAGCGCTTCCGCTGTCCATTTTAGGTCAAAAAGCCCTTCAAAGTCGCAGGCGTTGGCAGTTAGTACAATGCCTTTTTCACAGGCTTTTGGCTGTGCTTGTACTACTGCTTGCTCAATTAAATATTTCACACTATTATCTTTAGGCGAAACTTCTATAATTCCTGTTTCAAGCCTTGACGCCTTTACAAGTGATGTTATCAAAAATTCAAGCTTTTCTGCTTGCTTACTTAAAGACTGTATCAATTCATTAGCCTTTTCATCGTTCACACTTTCTTGCAACAGCTCAGAGTAAAGCAATATATTGGCAAGGGGAGTTTTGGTTTGGTGGGAAATGTCAGAAATCAGCTCGTTTATTTTACATTTCTCCTCTGCGAGCTGTACCTTTGTAGCGCTGTTTGCAGCAAGATAATGAGACAGCTTTGTTTCCAGCGCAGACATTTTACTCTCGTCAAACCCGTTTTCAATGGGTTTGCCCTCTATTGCGTTGTCAATCATCCGATTTAAGCGGTCTATGGTTTTGCCAGTCTTAAAAAACTCCATTTATTTCACCGCCCATGTGTATCCGATGCCATAAACTGTTTTGATGTATTGCGGTTTTGTAGGGGTGTCCTCTAGCTTGTCCCGCAATCTTTTCAGGGTGACGGACAGTGCGTTTTCGTCAACATATTCTGCACCATCAGTCCAAATTCGGTCTATCAGTGCGGTACGTTTTAGAGTAATGCCCTTATTATCAGTTAAAAACCTTAGCAGCTTTTGCTCGGTTTTGCTCAGTTCAATCGCCTTGCCACTTTTAAAATATTCCATTCGGTCAAAATCAAATACAAAATCGTCTTGCTCAAAGCGCACCTCTTTTGCTGTCTCGTACTTTCTAAGCTGAGTATTCACTCTGGCGCGTAGCACCGCAAGGCTGAAGGGCTTTGTGATGTAGTCGTCTGCCCCCATTTCAAGACCTGTTACAATGTCTATCTCCATATCGTTTGCTGTGAGCATAATGACAGGTACTCTACTGTTTCTTTTCACTTCGCAAAGTAAATCAAGACCGTTACCATCAGGCAGATTGATGTCCAAGATAAGCAAGCTAAAATCTGTGGCAAGCAGCTGCGCGTTGGCTGCTTTCAGACTGCCGCTTTGAACGATTTCAATCTCGACGGACTGCAAAGCAAGAGCAATGCCACTTGATAACGCTTTGTCATCTTCAACAATTAGAATTTTATGCAAATAACCACCTTCCTTTAATAGGTTATATATTCGCTCACCGAGCGTAAATTTTTCTCGTTACTATTTCAAAAACATTTTAATCAGTAGGTATATTTAATAAGTCTACTATATTAAAGTGAGCACTTCAACTCTCAAGTTATGAACAATCGAAAGGGTAAGCAATATGAAAACTAAAATCCGCTCACCGTCTTTATGCGAGCATTGACTGGACTATACTCGGCTTATGAAGCGAAATAGAGTAGAGAAATAACTGCTAAGAATTATCTCCCTCTCATTGAACCGTACGTACGGGTCTCGTATACGGCTCTACAACTTATATTCCAACTTTTCTCAGATAATAATTTAAAGGATTGAGCAAATTTGTTCCATCCTTTATTTTTGTTTCTAGCAATGTGGGATTTAAAATATAATTCACTACATTCATACTACATTGTTTATATAATCCCAATCTTGAATTTGCAACTTTGTAAATGCTCTCATGATTAAATCCATTCTTATATTTTCGATTTAGATAAGCTAGGTTTCTGTATATAGTCATTGGCTTTTTCCATTGCTTTATAATAATCACTCTTATTTTATGCCTTAGCCATTGCCCAAAATCTTCCATAAATTCTTTCATTATCCCTATTCGGAAGTAATTTATCCATCCCATTACTATTTGATTTACTCTCTTTATTGTTACTCCTAACGGTCTTGATGTAGCTTTTCCTCTTTTGAGATAATCCCGCATTACTTGATACAATTTTGCTTTCTTCTCA
>JBOFWL010000113.1:0-1335 GCA_051653605.1 Brevinema sp. | reverse complement strand
TGAAATTAGCACTCAATCTGGTTCTTATAATATAGACACCATTCAGTTATTTGTCTCTTATGGACATACAATCATTAGTCTGAATGTAAATGGAGATGTTACTCTGGATTTTACTCTTACAGATAGTTCGGTTTCTTTTGGCGCAAGTTTAGATGTTACCCAAGATATTATGGCTGAAGATAAGCATACTTTTAAATATAATTCGCAAGATGTGATTGAAGCCTAGTTTATCTATCATTTGCAAAGTCAATGTTTGTCTAAGGCAAACATTGACTTTGCAATTCTTAATTACATGCATGAGGTGTACTATGATATTTATCTTAAAATTGACTAGCGTTATTTTGGCGTTTTGTTTTCCTGTGTTTTTAAAATATTCCATTTATTTAGCTGATAAAAATGAAAAGTCAAGTCAGACATATACTGTATTAGCTAGCATTAGTTTTGCCATTATAGTGTATGTTATAATGGGACTTCTTCGTAATTAGGTCGAGTTAAGTTTATAGTGAAAGGGATTCATAAAATGTAAAATCCTGCACTTGCAAAAATATAACCTAAAACAGCCATAGATGTGGCAGTAGACGAAAAGAAACGAGAAGAACTATTTATGATTATCCTTGCCCCGGTAATCACCCTGCTACTACCTATAGCCTTTATCTTATATATCCTCACCCGTCCGCTATCAATGATAGCGGATTTTTTTATGCCATTATATTAAAAATGAAAGGAGTCTCCCTCATGAACGATCCAATTATCATCTTAGTATCAGCTGCCGCCTTGATGTTTCTCGTCATAGGCGGTCTTTCTATGCTTGCCCACTTTTATACCCTCAACGGAATCAAAAGCAAAACCGTTGGTGATGGTCAGCATGGCGTGGCACGGTTTCTCACCAAGAAAGAAATCAAAAAAATCTATAAGCCAGTAACTTATGATGTGCAGAACTGGCGAAAGGGTGAAAACAGACCAACCGAGCAAGGCTTGGTTGTCGGTTCACTTAGCAAAAAAGGAGATGTCACAGGTCTTGTGGACACAGGCGATGTCCACTGCCTTATGATTGGTGCAGCCGGTGTTGGTAAAACCGCATTCTTCTTGTATCCCAACTTAGAATATGCCTGTGCCAGCGGTATGAGCTTCATTACAACCGACACAAAAGGAGATTTGGCTCGAAACTATGGAGCAATTGCCAAGGAGAACTACGGATACAACATTGCTGTCATTGACCTACGCAACCCCACAAACAGTGATGGCAACAATCTGTTGCACCTCGTAAACAAGTACATGGACATCTATCGTGTAGATCACAGTAACCTTATGGCAAAGGCAAAAGCTGAAAAGTAT
>JBOFWL010000112.1:0-9598 GCA_051653605.1 Brevinema sp. | reverse complement strand
TATGGCCGTACACCCCTGCACGGGGCTGCTATAAATGGACAGAAAGAAATAGTAGAATATTTGGTAGGCAAGGGTGCAGATGTTAATGCAAAGAATCAGAATGGAGATACACCCCTGCACGAGGCTGCTTCTCGTGGGTACAAAGAAATAGTAGAATATTTGGTAGGCAAGGGGGCAGATGTTAATGCAAAGAATGATTATGGCCGTACACCCCTGCACGGGGCTGCTATAAATGGACAGAAAGAAATAGTAGAATATTTGGTAGGCAAGGGTGCAGATGTTAATGCAAAGAATCAGAATGGAGATACACCCCTGCACGAGGCTGCCAACGGGGAAATAAAAACCTATCTTTTTTATGAGCAATATGGATTGGTAGAGTTTTTGGGATTTCTGCTAGTAATCATTCTTTTTAGTTTAACTGTTTTTTATCCAAAAATTATTCACTTTGCCATAACAACAAAAAATGGGTTACTTTTGCGTGTATATTCTCCTTTTAAGCAAACTATGTTGGATGAAAACAATCAGTACTTACAGCTAGCTGTGTCTTCTAATAATGTGGATGCAGCAGGGTATTTATTAAAACTGGGGTGTAATCCTTATGCGGAAGATAATGAAGGTAATACGATATTGAGTAAAGCCCTAGAAAACCCAGAGATGACGAAATGCCTCCTTGAATACTCTACTCCAGATTCTGAAGGGCAAACGTGGCTTCATAAAGTGGTGGCTAAAGGAGACTTCGAGCAAGTTAAGTCTTTGGTATCTCTTGGGGCAGATATAAATGCACAGGATAAGAATGGACGTTCTCCACTATCCTTAGCACTAGAGGGTGAGCACTCTGATATTGTAAAATATTTAGTAAAAGCTGGGGCTAATACTGAGATACAAAATGAGAAAATAAATCCTAAGTACCTTGTTTCTGTGATAAAAGAGAAAGATAACGATATAGCCTTTTTTCTTATTGATAAACTGGGGGCGGATAGTACATGTTCTAAAAATATCCCTTGGCCCCATCATGCTGTTTTAAATAATAATAGTGAAGTACTTGAATATTTATTAAAATTGGCATATAACCCTTATACTCTCAATCCTGATGGTAAAACAGTTCTGGAGCTAGCAATGGATAACCCTCTAATAGCGGATTTAATCCTTAAGTTCTCAAAGCCAGATCCAAGTGGAGAGACATGGATTCACAAAGCACTTCGTCAACAAAACATTGAACTAGTACAATTTCTTATAGATAAAGGAGTTAATATTATAGCTCGTAATAAGAAAGGGCAACGTCCCGTGGAACTGGCGGCAGAGTTACGTCTTGGGAAGATAGGTGTGCTCCTAGTAAATGCAGGTGGTATGGGAGAATAACAATGAATTCAGAAGAAAAGAAGGCTTTTTTTGATTTTTGGTCAGCTAAATGGGAAATATCCCAGCTAAAACAGGCTTATGAGGCTCTTTTACAGGACAGAATACAAGGTATGGCAGACCTTTTTATTGGAGAGCTTTCCCGAAGGGGAGAGACTCTTTCTCGAGAAGAGTGTATTACTTATGCGGTTCTGCACAGTAATATGGGCGAAACAGAGATATTTGTGTCTTATATTAAAATCGCATTAAGACAGCACCCTCAAGATATGGATCTTAATTTCGGATTGGCTCAATACTATGTAGAAACCGAAAATTATAAAGAGCTTAATAGACTTCTGTTAAATATGGAAAAGTTCATTTCTAATCATCCCCATCTTTATTTTCTTAAGGGTTTATGTGTCCTAAAGTTATTAGAAGATTTTAGTACAACGCGAGCTTTGTGGAAACAAGCCTGTATGGCGGGCTCTGATGCCGCTTGTGATGGGCTAAAGCAATTAGATCAAATAGAAATGATTACAAAGCTAGATCAACAGGAAGCATATAAACGAGAAGTATTGGCAAGAGAGCAACGCTTGAAATCCGAATTACAGGAATCTCGAAAAGGCTCATATAGTAACCAAGATTTTCTAAAGGATATGGGAGGAACTGCGGCTAGGGCAGCAATGTTTAGTATTGTAGGAGGGCTAGTCAGCTCGATGCTTTTTGGCCGTGGGGGAAATAATGCTTAAATTTTTTACCAAAGACAGAGAGGAAACCCCGAAAGATCTCTTTGATACTCTAGCAGGAGAGTTCCAAACAGCTTCTATTGAGCGAAAGCAAAAACTGATGGAAGAAATGCCTTTATACATCAACAATCCAGAAAAGGCTTGGAAATATATAGAATATTATATAAAATGTCCCGTTATGCTAAGCGAATGGCAATTTTTAGAGTATATAAAATCCGAAACAGCTTCTTTTAATGGCGAAACTCTTTTAGATTTTATTAATAAAGCCTTTATAATTTGCAAAAACTCAGAATTAAAGCATAGGTTTTTAATACTATTGGATAATATCCCATCTCGGTATCACGCTCCTCTTTTCCGCAGTTTTTTTCGAGAATATAAAAAAATACTTCAACGCCTTGAAACCCCACAGGGCGATTTTTTTCAAATTTTAGAGTGTATTCCAATAGAGTCTGTTGTATTACTTCATGATTACATTAACGAATTTAAGGTCACGGAGAATGAAAAAATACAATATCTAAAGGCTGGAGAATGGACACTACATAAAAATGCTCTGCTGGAAATTACAGATATCAAAGATGAGCGTGCTGCTAAGGAATTATATCAGAAAAGTAAAATGCCATCCCTGTTAGGGAAACAAAAATTGACATCCTTGTGGGAAAACAGAAATATAGATGATCCGGCTTGGAAAGAAGCTTTCCTAACGCGCTGGAATAAAGAGCTTTCTTTAGGTCATAAAGAAGAGTGGTATCCCATCTGGCGACTTATTGATAAACAAGGAATCTTTTACGAACAATGCGCCGTAAACCTGCTAAGCTGTTGTCCTGAAGAATTCCTCATAGCCCCATTGCCCCTGAAATATTCCTTATTTTGGGAAGCAATTCTCTCAGCAAGGGATATAAATATGAAGTTCAAGATCTTTTTTCCTATGTTTTGGGATAAAGAAATTGATTCTGTTTTAGATGATACAGTAGATGCTGATCTAAGAGATAAAGTTTTTCTCCTTGCTATTAGAAATTTAGCCACTCCTACAAATTGGGAACATCTTTCTCAAAAATATGTTGCTAAGAAAGGAATAAATGCCTTTATAAATTTTATGGATCTGTTAGAATCGCAGAAACTATTAAACCTATGTATTAAAGGAAAAATTTTATCAGAAGACATGTTTATAGCGCTCACACTAAATAAAAAAGAATATATTTTTCAGTTTGATAGCCCTACGGATCTCAAGTCTAAGGCTTTAGAGATTCTCACAAGAATGCCTGCACAACAAGGTAGATTGTTATCATAATATATAAATTAAAATATAGGAGAGTAATATGTGGTATGCTATAGGAATAATTGCTTTCATTCTAAACTTGTTATTTAATAAAGAAGAGGCGGCTCCAACCCTAGATACACTAAAAAATGCTGTTATTGGTGGAGATTTACCCCTTGTAAAATCACTCATAGACAAGGGTGTAGATATTAATGCAAAGGATAATGATGGCAATACACCCCTGCACTGGACCGCTAGTTATGGACACAAAGAAATAGTAGAATATCTGCTAGGTAAAGACGTAGCTATTAATGCAAAGGATAATAATGGCAGGACACCTCTACACCGTGCTGCAAAAGAAGGACACAAAGAAATAGTAGAATATCTGCTAGGTAAAGACGTAGATATTAATGCAAAGGATAATAATGACTGGACACCCCTGCACTGGGCCGCTAGTTATGGACACAAAGAAATAGTAGAATATCTGCTAGGTAAAGACGTAGCTATTAATGCAAAGGATAATAATGGCAGGACACCTCTACACTGTGCTGCACAAGAAGGACACAAAGAAATAGTAGAATATCTGCTAGGTAAAGACGTAGCTATTAATACTAAGAATAATAATGGCAGTACCCCCCTGCACCGTGCTGCAAAAGAAGGACACAAAGAAATAGTAGAATATTTAGTAGATAAGGGTGCAGATATTAATTCAAAGGATAATGATGGTAAAACACCAAAAGATATGGCTGATAAAGAAGGTCATAAAGAAATAGTAGAATATTTAACTTATGTAAGTACCGCTAATACTCCTAAAAAACAAGTATTAAATAATAGAGAGCCAGAGCTTCATAGGCTGATTAAAGCTGGTAAGCAAGAAGAAGCTAAACAGCTTATTCTTACAGGCAAGGTAGACCTCAACGCTAGAGATGCGGATGGAAAAACAGCGTTAGATCTTGCAATAGAGTTAAAACAGGGGATTGCATCACTATATATTCAGAAGAATTTATAGGAGGAAAACGATGAAATTTGAAATGAATGATGAAGCCAAGAAAAGAACCGCTAAAATTTTAGGAGGAATTCTTGGAATGACAGTTGGTGGTGCAGTGGGCTATGGGTTGGGGGATGCTCTAACACCGGATCATGCGGATACCGGCGCTGATGATATATCCCTAGATAGTAATATAGATGGACCTCATTTTGTGGATGGTAGAACGGGAGAAGAAATTGATCCTAGCACTTTAGATGGAGGAACATTTCGCGTACACTTCGCTGATGGAACATCAACTATAGTCCAGTCAAGTCCTCAAAATTTAGGCTCAGAGCATGGGACTCTTGCACCACCTGAATTCCACAATCCCGAAGATGAGAGCCTTTTTGAAGGTCAAGAATCCAATCACAATGGAGTATTGGATATGCCCTTTGCATCGCCAAGAGCAGAACAAATTTTTGACTCTAATTCTTCTGCCTATGTCACAATGGGGGAAGAGGTAATGAAAGATGTGCTTTATTATGAGTACTTACCAGATGGTTTTGTGGATAGCTCAGGAGAGCTTAATTATTTAGGTGAAGCTTACGGAGAAGCTTTTAAGGATAGAGGAGAGTAAAAATATGGTTTTCTATAGGTGTGTTTTTATTTTTCTTGTTTGTTAAGTTTTATGTTGAGAGCAGAGAGACTAATAAATCATCAAATATCGTGAGGGATTGGGTGTCTTATCCCATGGGGACCTCTCATTAATAAAGGTGCAGATAAATGGAGATGGATACAATGGATAAACGAAATGCGAGTGCAAGCCAACGCTATATAGCTTATCAACAATCTGGGGCTATTGTTTTAGGGGCCCTTACAGGTCTCCTTGTGGGCGCTGGAGGAGGAGCCCTTTTAGGAGTACTTGTAGTACTATTTATAGTGGTACTCATTCTTAGAGAAGCTAGTACAGTAGCTATTGGAGAAGCCGTTAAAAGAGCTGTTTTAGGAACTTTTTCAGGAGTTCTTGTAGGAGTGCTTGTAGGATCCCTTGTAGGGCTCTTTATAGGAGCCATTGGATTAGGAGTGGGGGCCTCTTTAGGAGGAGTCCTTGGAGGAGCCCTTTTAGGATCCTTTTTAGGAGGAGCTACTGAAGGTCGCTTTTTAGAAGACCCTAGAGGAGGCGCTACTGAAATAGGAGCCTTTCTAGGGGCTATTGGGGGAGGATCTCTTGTAGGATCTCTTGTAGGACCATTTGTAGAGTCTATTGGGGGAGGAGCTCCTGTAGTAGGCTCCTGTATAGGAGCTATTACAGGAGCCTTTGTGGGACCCTTCGGAAGAGTGCCTCTTGTAGCAAGCTATATGAAGAATACTTGTGAATTAAAAGATTTTTTTTCTTATGTTGTTTCTCAAGAAGATTTAGATAATATAGCAAACAGGGTAAGACTAAATACTTTTACTAAAGACAAACAAGCAAAACTTCTCAGTGAGGCTTTTCTTCTTGCGCTTACTGAAGGGCGAATACATAGTGCAGAGATCTTAAAAGCACAGGGACTCTTTTCTACTGAAACTCTTATAGACAATATTCCTACTATTCAAGATCAACAAACTTTAAAAGATCTTGCCAAAATAGATTCGGCTTTAATGACTGAACACTGTATAAGTGCTATAAAAAATAACGATATTGCCCGTGTAAAATTTTTACAAAAATGTGGTATAACGCCATCAAGCACAATAATTAAACAAGCTTCCCCCGAGATACGTCTTGCCATTATGGGGAACAAAATTAAGAAGGCTTTCAAGGATCAAGATTTAGCCTATCTAAAGATTGTTAAAGACTACGGTATTGTTCTTACGCCAGAGCAGAAGTCGGAAGCTTTTACCATTGCCGTAGAAAAGCAGGATTTTAAGTATGCAGAAGCTCTATTAAAAGACCAGGTGGATATTTCACAAACAGACCTCAGTGATTTTGTAAAAGGTATCTTATTAGACAATCTTGCTATGTTTAAGAAAGGGATTCAAGGAGGAAAAATTCCTACCGACTTGTGGAATAATAAGCATGCCTTGATACATGCTTGTAATAATGGGCAAATAAAATTATTAGAAGTAGCTGCTCAAGAAGTAAAAGATATTGATGCACTCTGTGTTAATGGAGATGCACTTCTCCACGTTGCAACAAGATATAATATGACTAGCGTTGTTAAAATTCTCCTTGAGAGAGGAGCAGATGTCAACGTAAAAAATAGGGAAGGTCGCACTCCTGTCTATTTAGCAGCAGAGGCAAAGCTTCCCGAAGTAGGATTGTTACTATTCAATGCTGGTGGGAATGTGTAGCAAGCGTTGGATAGCTCAGGAGAGCTTAATTATATAGGTAAAGCCTATGGGGAAGCTTTTAAGGATAAAGGAGAGTAATATGTGGTATGCTTTAGGAGTAATTTGGATTCTGTGCTGGCTTTTTTTTCGTAAAAACGAGAACGATATTACTCAGGAATCACAACGTCCTACAGCTAACGGGGGACAATTGCCTCAATCACAACGCCCTACAGCTAATAAGGAAAACCTACCTCGATCACTCCATACTGCAGCTAGTAAGGGGGACGTATGCCTTGTGAAATCTCTAATAGATACAGGAACAGACATCAATGCAAAGTCTAATAATGGGTTAACATCCCTACACTGTGCTGCTTTTAATGGACAGAAAGAAGTGGTAGAATATTTGGTAGCCAAAGGTGCGGATATTAATATTAAGGATAATGATGGTTTGACATCCCTATACTGGGCCACGCAAGAAGGATACAAAGAAGTGGTAGAATATTTGGCAGGTAAGGGAGCAGATGTCAACGTAAAGGCTAATAATGGGTCAACACCCCTGCATTGTGCTGCTCAACGAGGATATAAGGAGGAAGTAGGATGTTTGGTAGAGAAAGGTGCAGATATTAATACTAAGGATAATGATGGATTGACTCCCCTGCACTATGCTGCTATAAATGGACACGAAGAAGTAACAGACTGTTTAGTAGGCAAGGGTGCAAATGTTAATATTAAGGCTGATAATGGATCGACACCCCTCCACTGTGCTACGATAAATAGACACAAAGAAGTGGCAGAATATTTGGTAGAGAAAGGTGCAGATATTAATACTAAGGATAATGATGGAAAAACACCAAAAGATATAGCTGCTGAAGAAGAACATAGAGAAATAGCAGAAAATTTAACCCAAAATGAGGATACGGAGCTTCATAGGTTAATTAGATCTGGTAAACAGGAAGAGGCAAAACAGCTTATTCTTAGAGGTAAGGTTTTAGACCTCAATGCTAAAGGGAAGGATGGGAAAACACCACTGGATCTCGCAATAGAGCTTAATCAAGGTATTGTATCGCTATATATCCAAAAGAATTTGTAAGAGGTTGTATTGAAAAATATATTTTTAATTATCATAAGCTCTTTATTGTTCATGGGGCATGCGGGACGCTTAGACAGTGTGGGCGGACACCGAGATAGCAAGACAGGGACATATCACTACCATATCTCTTCAAAAGAGATGGAACAAGTATACAAAGATACACTAAAAGATCTGAAGAAGCTATCTGCATCTCCTCAAAAATACCAGCGTTCAGATTGGAACCATTGGATAGATGAAGATGGAAATGGATTAAACACAAGGCACGAAATTCTAAAACGACAAAGCCTAAGAGCAGTGCGAATTAAAGATAACAAGGTAGTTGATGGACTTTGGTTTTCGGTGTATACGGGAGAGTTTTTCTATGATCCCAAGTTATTAGATATAGATCATGTTGTTCCATTAAAGAATGCCCACGATACAGGGGGCTCAAACTGGGAGCCACAGAAGAAGCAAGATTATGCAAATGACCTTCGAGAGGGGCACTTGCTAGCAGTTTCTGGGGTAGCAAATAGGGAGAAAGGGGCAAAGTCTCCTTTAGAATGGTTGCCTCCCAATACATCATATTCGTGTAGCTATATTCGTACATGGGTAAAAATAAAGAAGCGATGGGGTTTGGAGCAAGAAGATCTCACAGAGGTATCCAACAAAGTCTGTAGAAGAAGTAAAATAAATTTAGAAAAAACGAAACAATAATGTTGTGTTTCGGTTTTTTATTTGCAGATTCATTAAAAACTAGTCTTTTCAGCCTGCTGAGACTTATCATAGCTCTCAATTATTTTAAATTTACACTACTCCCTCTCTTTTCTTATTCTTTGTATCTTAATATAGCACTATCTACTTGACATTCTCCTTGATCCAAGCAATACTTGGGGCAAGGAGAATTATATGAATAGTAAGAAGTTAGATAATATTCCTGTGACAATGCATAGGAGATATGAGGGTTGGCTCAAACAAGCGGAGATAAAAAAATACTCCTTGATACAACTGGAGAAACAGATACAGACGAGCTGCAAGGCAAAGGGAGTAAAGTTTCCAGATGGGAGTAAACTGTTAAGGAATTATCAAGGTAAGACACATCAGGTTATTGTTCAGGGAAGGATGTTTGTATATGAGGGTAGAGTATATAAAAGCCTAACAGCTATAGCCAATACTATCACTGGCAAGAAATGGAATGGCAACCTGTTTTTTATGCGTGGAACGCATCGTTGAAGGTTGCACCGTTGGGCAACATATTCTGGGGAGTAAGATAATGGAAGAGAAGCGGAAAGTAATAAGAGCTGCTGTTTATACACGTAAGTCATCGGAGGAAGGTCTTGAGCAAGAGTTCAATTCTCTGGATGCTCAATATGAGGCGTGTAAATCTTATATTGAGAGCCAAAAACATGAGGGTTGGATACTTGTAGATAAGGTATATTCGGATGGGGGTATTAGTGGTGGGACAATGAATAGACCAAGCCTAAAGGAATTACTCAAGGATATTGAAGAAGGACATATAGATTTAATAGTTGTTTATAAAATAGATAGGCTAACCAGAAGCTTAGGGGACTTTTCAAAGCTCATCGAAATCTTAGATAGGAATAAGGCAGGTTTTGTAAGCATCACCCAACAATTTAATACAAGTACAAGCATGGGGCGGTTAACGCTAAATATGCTTTTAAGCTTTGCCCAATTTGAACGAGAAATAGCTGGGGAGAGGGTCAGAGATAAGAAGCAAGCAATGGCAAAGCGAGGGATGTGGTCGAGTGGAATTCCACCACTGGGGTATAAGCTAGAGAATAAGAAGATAGTGCCGGATCCTTGTTATAAAGACCTAGCAATAAGGATCTTTGAAATGTATAAAGAGGAGAAATCTGTAATAAGGGTGAAGAAGAGATTAGATATGGAGGGGATTTATA
>JBOFWL010000111.1:0-1341 GCA_051653605.1 Brevinema sp. | reverse complement strand
TGCAACGGGCTCCAATTCATTTTCTGCAAATTGGCGAGCAAGCTTTTTTAACATTTCTTGTTCTTTCGTTAATGAAAAATCCATTCTTTTCATCCTTTCTTAATTGGTATTAAGTATAAACACTCCATTGTGCATAGCTTTGACACTCTAATAATTGTAAATATTTATTTAGAGTTAACAAATTTGCTCCAACTCTTCCCTTTAGAAGCATACTTTAGTTATATCACTTACAATTACTGTAATGTCAATACGTTATAAAAAATTAAATTTGTATATAATAATGATATTTTATAAAAACTTTCCATAGAGGAAACCTAAAAATATAATAAATTCAAACTAAAGGCATATATAAATTAAAAATTTATACTCATTAGTAAAAATCTATTCATAAAAATAGTTGTTTTCTTAAAATCATAAGTTTTAAATAAAAAAACCTTCCCATAACAAAAGCTTTTTAAGCTAAATATAAAGGAAGGTTTACATTATGATTTACATATAGATAAAAAATCTTTATATAAATATTTTTGAAGATAAAAAAACAACCCTAATCCGTAAAGAATAGGGTTGTTCATGTACAAAATGTACATTATTTAATTGCGGGGGCCAGATTTGAACTGACGGCCTTCGGGTTATGAGCCCGACGAGCTACCGAACTGCTCCACCCCGCGATATATAGTTAAGAAAATTAAAATAAGCCGATGAACGGACTCGAACCGTTAACCTGCTGATTACAAGTCAGCTGCTCTGCCAATTGAGCCACATCGGCAAGTTTGAATCCAGCAACCACCTACTTTCCCAGGCGGTCTCCCACCAAGTATCATCGGCCGTTTGTGTCTTAACCATCGTGTTCGGGATGGGAACGGGTGTGACCCACAAACGCATCATCACTGGAAATTTGCTTTCCACTAATTGGAAATACTTTTCTTGCTTTTTATTACTTATGTTTATTAATAAATTCCTCACTAACTAAGTTAGTAATGACCCAACCGGGAATCGAACCCGGGTTACAGCCGTGAAAGGGCCGTGTCTTAACCGCTTGACCATTGGGCCTTATATATAAGCTCCCCGAGTAGGATTTGAACCTACGACCTATCGGTTAACAGCCGAGTGCTCTACCGCTGAGCTATCGAGGATTATTTATCTATAACTCATATCCCTATATAGCTTCAAATCTATGAACCTATATAAAAACTGTTATTTAAAGGCTATACCTTCAAAACTGAACAAAGAGAACTTAGTCATCACACTTTTGCAAGTGTTTATCGAGTGGTAATATGTTTTACGTTCATAAGGTTTAACCTTATTCATCATTTGGTCAAGCCCTCGACCTATTAGTACTTA
>JBOFWL010000110.1:0-1476 GCA_051653605.1 Brevinema sp. | reverse complement strand
AATTGTGGTTGTTCTTAGTCGTCCATACCTAAAGTCAAAAAATTGCATGTATGAACTCACTGGCATAATGCAGCATTCAGACTACAAAAACCGTATTCTGCCTGTAGTGACGGATGATACTATACGAGATACATATTTTTATGTTGAGCTATGCAGGCATTGGGCTGACAAGAAGGTAGAGAAAGAAGAACTTGTTGAGCAATTGAATACTATTGACCCCAAACTTGCGGCTCCAATAGCAAAAGAGTTGGCAGAAGTTGAAACTATATACAATTTCCTTACTAAAGTAAAGGAATATAGTGATTGGACTAATGCAGAATCCTTAAATACATTGAGTAGTACACACTTTAAATCAATAATCGATAAAATTTTGTAGTAAAGGCTGATTCTTCTTACAGCTAAACTCACGGAGATATTTAACTTTTCTCCCTTGTTTTGTAGTGAGACAGGACGAGGGATTTCTCCCCTCACGGGAGAAGCTAATGCCCGGCTTCCTTATATATTCTCTTATCTTCCTATTATAAAATGGCTTTCCCACCCCAAAAGTGGTAGGAATATCTGTTTCTGAATACCACCTCCCTTTGGTCAGTCATATTCAGAAAAGGGCAAACAGCGGCACATTCCTTGCATCATAGTGCAGGAGTTTCGATTCATCGAAATAATCCAGCCCGTCGATGCCGGAACAAGCCGCTTTTCTTGTTTGCCCCGGCAGACTTCATTGTTTACCCGCCCAAGCCTTTTTCATCCTGTTGTAGAGGTATCTCCTTTATAGGTGATTCTTCCTTTTATAGCGTTTCAGTCATATCAGAATATTCTATCTATCCGATGGATTTTACCAGATGCGAAGGTCTGTCACCCGACTTTAAAGCCTGGTTTAAAATGTATTTCTTTCGGATTCTTCCTCCTACGGAGAGTAATCGTCAAGAAAAACCGGCTTCAAAAGTTCGGTCGGTGACAGTTGAATTGCACTGTTAAATTCCCAATCGGCTTCGATAAGAAAAGTCTGAGGTAAGGGGAAAATAAATGTTTCATTTAACACGATTTGAATATGGAAAATTATCAGAACATCGAGCAGACGAAAGAGTACCAACTGGCTAAGGCTGTTGAAGGCGCATTGAACGATTATTGTTTCAATGCCAAGAACTTTGCAGCAGCAATCCCAGTAATGCACCCAACACTGCAACAGTCTCTTTATCGACTAATCCGCGAATGTATAAAGGTCATAGCGGATGAAAACCGCCGTTATGATGACCGTAATCGTTCTTCTCATGAAGATACAAAAGCAATGCTTGAATACCTCCAGGAGAAAGGGCAACCGATACCATTTATTTAATTCAAAATACTTACAGTTATGGACAAAGAGTATGTTTTGCAGGTGGCAGAGACCGTCAAAAATCAGTTATTGGCAACAACCCCGATGAATATTATTCTTTCTTGGGGAGTAGAAAAATTAATCGCCACAGTATTCAAGGAAAT
>JBOFWL010000109.1:0-1967 GCA_051653605.1 Brevinema sp. | reverse complement strand
GCAACAGCTAACCCATCAAGCCGAGAAAATCAAGGCAAGGGACAGACAAGCAGAGCAGAAAAAACGCACCCGTAGGCTCATTGAAAAAGGTGCGATTTTAGAAAGTGTAGACCCTACTATGGCACAGCTTGAGGGAGAGTATTTGACCAAGTTTCTAAGACAAGTTTTCTTACAAGAGCGACCACGGGAATACGCAAAAATCATGCTAAATAAGCAAAACAACTCAGATACGCAGTAAGTCCCTTGTTTACAAGGGCGCACTTATACACCACTTGCGTGGTGCTGTGCGTTCTGCGAAGCAATGGGGAGCTACACTCCCCAAACCCCTTGTGAACCTTGCAAAACTGAACACACCTTGCGAGGTGTATTCAGTTTCATAAGGTCTAATTCTACGAAAGGAGCGATTTATGGCAATCTTCCATTGCAGTATTAAAATCGTCAGCCGAGGAAAAGGCAAGTCGGCTGTTGCGTCCGCAGCCTATCGCAGTGGCGAGAAAATCACAAACGAATATGACGGGGAAAGCCACGATTACACACGCAAAGGCGGTATTGCTTTTACAGGCATATTACTGCCCGACAATGCCCCCAAAGAGTACCAAGACCGTAGTACATTATGGAACGCAGTTGAAAAGATTGAGAAGTCAAAAAACGCACAATTAGCACGAGATATTGAGGTATCTATACCTAAAGAAATCCCACGAGAATACTGGCAAAGATTGATGACAGACTATTGCAAATCTAATTTTGTAAACAAGGGCATGATAGCTGATTTTTGTATTCACGATAAAGACCCCAACAACCCCCATTGTCATATCCTTTTAACCATGCGACCGATAGATAAAAGCGGAAAATGGGGAGCAAAATCAAGAAAAGAATATGTGCTTGATGATGAGGGCAACCGTATTAAATTACCCAGTGGGAATTGGAAGTCAAGAAAGGTCGACACCACCGACTGGAACAGCCAAGACAATGCAGAATTATGGCGAGAAAATTGGAGTAAACATTGTAACCTCTATCTTGAAAACTTAGGGCAATCAGAGCGTATCGACCACCGTAGTTATGAGCGACAAGGCATTGACAAAATCCCCTCTATTCACTTAGGAGTACAGGCAAGTCAAATGGAGCAAAAAGACATTGCCACTGAGCGTGGTAATATCAATCGTTCCATAGCACAGGATAACAAAAATCTAAGGGCAACAAGGGCAATAATTACAAGGCTAATGAAGTGGCAACGAGAGGAAAAAGCAAGACCTCTTGACCTATCACAGACAGGTTTTAAGGCATCTGTTATGGATAAATTACAAGCCAACAAAGAAGTGCTAAAATATCAAAATCAGAAGACAGCAAACATCAAAAACCAAGCCAAAGTATTCAGTTTTTTACAGACACACGACATCAACAGCATTGAAGAATTCAGCAAAACTATCGTGGATATGAATGAAAGTTTTTATGCCTTGCAACGAGAGATGAAAAGCAGTCAAACTGGCTTAGATAAAGTCACTCATAACCTTACTTTATGGCAGGAGTATGAGAAATTAAAGCCACTTAGAGCCAAGCATAATACCCTAAAAAGCAAGGCTCAAAAACAGTTTTACGACACCCATATTAAGGAGCTTACAAGAGCCGATGAGCTTCATCAACGGTTTAGCGATTTTGTAGCCAAGGGCAACAAGATATTGCCAAAAGAATGGAAGAAATCCATCACCATTCTTGAAAGTGACATTGACCTTTGCGAGTGGAAAATGACAGCCTTAAAAGATGAAATCGGTAGTGCTGAAAAGATTAAAAAGGCACTTGATGAAATGATGATGCAAGAACCTATTATTTCTAAGAAAAAAGAGCTTGACAGATGATTGTTTTTGCAATTTACTTCCGTGGAATAAAGTGGTATAATGTAAATATATAGAGGTTAGTTTATCGCTAACCCCGAAAACGGACAACACGGTTGATACCGTGAAATTTATATA
>JBOFWL010000108.1:0-1411 GCA_051653605.1 Brevinema sp. | reverse complement strand
CATAACATCACCATGGTTGCTGGCAATGCCACGCTTATATCCCTCGCTGTGGCAGATGAGGACACCATCCTTTGTGGGATCGAAACCGTACATTTTGCAAAGGTAAGCACACAGCTCCACCGCTTCCTGATAGACCTTGTTAAGATAAGATGCATCGCTTAGACCATCCTCACAGATTTCAAAGGAAATGTGCGTGTTGTTGGCGGTGCCGCCAGCGTGCCAGCCGCGATGATTCCACGGCAGGGTTTGGTATGTGGCAATGGAACCGTCCGCCAGCTTGCCGATAAAGGCATGAACGCACACCTGCCGACCGTCCGGGTTTGCTTGGTTCCAATGGTTGTTGTTCTGGTTTTTACCCAGCAAGCCATCATCGGGACCGACATATCGTTTCAGATTCGGATTGTTGGCTCCGGTCGAATGCATCATGATACCTTGCGGTACAATCGTCTTGCCCGCAATGTAGCAGGCATTTTTAGTGAATAACAATGTTTTTAAGTTCATCTTGTTTTCTTCCTCGTATAATGTATTTAGGTTAATAAAGGAGCCTATCTCCTGAAATTAGCTGTATAATTATTCAACTGAAAGTTGTATAATTAATGTTATTAGATAGAGGATGTCGTTTCCTCCTTGGGGAGTTTTCAGACTACCTCGTACTCGAAAGACTGACACCTCTACTGATAAACAGATTACGAATAAGTTGGATGTTGACAGCTGCGTGCTGTACTTCGAATATAGAACAAGGCGGTAACGTTTATCAGCTCAGAGGAACTATCTAAAATCTTATTAAATGGTGAATATTATGCTTTACTTAGGGATTGATATTGGTAAGAATACACACGTCGCTTCTTTAATTGATGAAAATGCAAAGTCTATTTTTAAAGCCTTTTCTTTTTCAAACACAACTGAAGGCGCGATTACTCTACTTGAAAAACTATTTGTATATATCCAAGAAACAAAACAAATAGAAATCGGAATGGAAGCAACAGGACATTATTGGCTATCTATTTACTCTTTTTTGGTCGATAAAGGATTTGTAGTTCATGTTGTTAATCCAATTCAAACAGATGGATGGCGTAAAGGTACAGAAATTAGAAAACGCAAAACAGATATTATTGATTCTGTTTTAATAGCAGACTTAATCCGATACGGTGACTTTGTTGAAACATCTTTATCGGATGAAGATACTATGTCTCTGCGTAATCTTTCTCGTTTTCGCAACTATTTAGTTTCTTCAATCGGAGATTTAAAACGTAAAGTTATCTGCGTTTTAGATCAAGTATTTCCTGAATATCAATCTGTTTTTTCTAATATTTTTGGTGAAACTTCAAAAGAATTGCTTTCTAATTTCCAAACCGCTGATGATTTTGAAAACATAACCGCCCAGAAACTTGAAGAAGTTCTTAAAAATGTC
>JBOFWL010000107.1:0-1029 GCA_051653605.1 Brevinema sp. | reverse complement strand
GCCTATCTGCTCCTTTTTTTGTATCTTTATCTTCATAAAAGAGAAGAAATAGATGACTCAGATAGAAACGTTAGAACTTTTGGTTGCTACTCAAATGGAGCAGATACGCCAGCAGCAGCAGACTAATGAGTCGTTGGCTGAGTCTAATAAAGAACTGTTGGCTCAAAGTGAAAAGCTACAGCAAAAGATTGATAATCTTCTCTCTCAACTTGCCTATTTAAACCGGCAACTGTTTGGTCGTAAAAGCGAGAAATTAGCTGCACTTGATCCCAATCAATTATCCCTCTTTGAGACCGCACCCTCAGCTGAAGAACAAGCCCAACTAGATACGGCACATGATCAAGCCATCTCTTCCATCCGGAACTATGAGTCACAAGAGCGTAAAGAACGACGCAATCGGAAACTGCTAGAAGATTTACCCGTAGTAGAAATCACGATAGAGCCCCAAGGTATTGACTTAAGCCTCTATAAGCGTATTGGTGACGAGCGAACCCGAAGTCTAGAGTTTGAACCAGGTAGGCTCTATGTAAAAGAGATTGTTCGCCCTAAATATGCACTTAAAGATAACAGTGCACTTCCTCCTTCGGGAGCCAGTTGTATTGTGATTGCGGGACTTCCTGCTTCTCCCATCTACAAAGGGCTTGCGGGTGCCAGCATGCTTGCCGAGATTTTGTTGCAGAAATCTCAGCTCTTAAATCAAAAGAATTGCTTGATATAAGCTAAATATGTACACCTACTTAGAGATAAAGATTGTGATTATGTGTTTGCTTATTTGCATAGAATAGCAACATTGCTACCATTCACTGAATTTGTTTCAGCAAACCACTCAAAAGTTGTTTCAACCCCATTGCATATCAATCCGTATGCTTTCCCAAATTGCTTTAACAACATATCTGAAATTTCACTTCCACCATTAATTTCTTGAAGTTCAATAGCAGATATTTCTTGAAGTCCGTAATTATTTATAGCATTCATGTATTAGTCTTTGTTTTTAAAATAAATGGAAGAACGATTATTCCTCCTATCGTT
>JBOFWL010000106.1:0-14979 GCA_051653605.1 Brevinema sp. | reverse complement strand
GATAGATTTATGACGAAAATTTACATCGGAATGAGTGCGGATCTAATTCATCCAGGTCACCTAAACATCATCGAAGAAGCTCGCAAACTAGGCGGAGAAATTACAGTAGGATTGCTTACAGATAAAGCAATTGCAAGTTATAAACGCCTCCCTCATATGTCTTGGGAACAACGCAAACTACTTGTTGAGAACATTAAGGGTGTTGATAAAGTCATTCCTCAAGAAACATTAGACTATACCCTTAACCTAAAAGCACTTAAGCCCGATTACGTTCTTCATGGCGACGACTGGAAAACAGGCCCTCAAGCAAGCACCAGAGAAAAAGTCGTTGAAGTATTAGCCGAATGGGGAGGAAAAGTTATTGACATCCCCTATACCCAAGGCATTTCATCAACTCAATTAAATCAAGCCGTTCGAGAAATTGGAACAACTCCAGCAATTCGAAGCAACCGCCTAAAACGACTCATTGAAAGCAAAGATGTCGTCACGGTTTGTGAAGCACACAATGGCCTTACTGGTTTGATCGTTGAAAATATTGCTATCGAAGAAAATAATAAAAAACGAGAATTCGACTGTATTTGGATTAGCTCTTTAACTCAATCTGCTGCAAAAGCTAAACCAGATATCGGATACCTAGATACCACAAGCCGCATGGAAGTTCTCAATGATATTCTTGAAGTGACAACCAAACCCATTATCTACGATGCAGATAATGGAGGCCCCATCGAACATTTTACTTTCACTATTCGTTCGCTAGAGCGACTTGGAGTTTCTGCCGTAATTATTGAAGATAAAGTAGGCTTAAAAAGAAATTCTCTTTTTGGAACAGAAGTTGAGCAAGAACAAGATACCATTGAAGACTTCTGCGAAAAAATTAGAGCCGGCAGAGATGCTCGTGTCACCCAAAATTTTATGATCATCGCTCGTATTGAAAGCTTAATCCTCGAAAAAGGACAAGAAGATGCCATTAACAGAGCAAAAGCCTACTTAGAAGCCGGCGCCGATGGCATTATGATACACTCACGCCAAAAAACCTTCGATGAAATAAAAGAATTCTGCTCAGCCTACAGTAAACTTCCCAATCGTAAACCTCTCGTTGTAGTCCCATCTTCTTTCTCTCACATTACAGAAGAAGAATTTGCTCAAAATGGAGTGAATATCGTTATCTATGCAAACCAACTTTTAAGAGCTGCCTATCCTGCAATGGTAAATACCGCAAAACGTATTTTGGAAACTCATCGTGCTGAAGAGGCATCTAAAGAATATTGTATGGCTATAAAAGAAGTACTTACGTTGATCCCTGGATCTGAATAAAATAACAAAAAGCCCCCATTTGGGGGCTTTTCTTTTTCTAATATTAAAAACTATTTAGATACTTTCTGTAATCTCTTTTTTAAAAAATCAAGGTTTTTCTCATAAGGTGGGTATCTAAAAGGTAATTCGAAAAACAAAGACTTTTTGAATATTGCCGTCGTTCTTGAAAAACAATCAAAACTATATTTCCCATGGTATCCTCCA
This sequence comes from Brevinema sp., assembly GCA_051653605.1. Classification (GTDB taxonomy): domain Bacteria; phylum Spirochaetota; class Brevinematia; order Brevinematales; family Brevinemataceae; genus JBOFWL01. Next base: position 13,461 of record JBOFWL010000106.1, on the reverse strand, counting down.
ATACCACTCGTTTTTACACCTCCGAATGGTAAATTGTGATTCAAAATATGAGATATTGTATCATTAACAGATGTCCCTCCAGATTGAACATTTGTCAAATAAAAATCAATAAATTCTGGATTTTCAGAGAAAATATACATCGCCAATGGATAGGAACAGATAGAGTTTACTTTCTCTAAGGCATCATTTATACTATTATACAGCACAATAGGGATGATAGGCCCAAAAATTTCATCTTTCATTACATTTTTCTGTAAATCTTTTACTAAAATAGTTGTTAATTGGATAGATTTTTGATTAGCATCATATTTTCCACCGTGAAGAATTTCTCCATCATTAAGATAGCTCACTAAACGATCAAAATGAGCTTGATTAATTATAGGATACTGCTCTTTTTCCTTTTTGTAAAGCGGTAATATCTCAGAAACAACATCTTTAAAAAGAGGCAGCATGTTTTCAGGAAGCATAATATAATCTGGAGCGATACATGTTTGACCACTATTGAGTGATTTACCCCATAAAAGACGCTTTATGCTTGCTTTAAGCTGATTTTTACTTAATTGTGAATCAATAATAACGGGAGACTTTCCACCTAGTTCTAGCGTAATGTCTGCCAAGTGCTTAGAACATTCGTTCATTACAATTTGACCAACACGAGGCGACCCAGTGAAAAATACTTTATCAAAAGGTATGGATAGAAGTTCCTGATTAACGTCAACGCCGCCTTCTGCAACATAGAGATAAGAAGGCTCAAAATTGCCGTTGATTATCTTAGCTAATACTTTTGATACATTTGGCGTAAGCTCTGATGGTTTGATTATGGCACAGTTTCCAGCGCCTATAGAACCAACTAACGGTAATAGCGTAAGTTGTATTGGGTAGTTCCATGGCGAGATGATTAGTGAAACTCCAAATGGGACTGATTGAGTATATCCAGTTCCATCAATTGTTAAAAATGTTTTAGGAACTTTTTTAGCTTTACTCCATTTGGTGCCATGTTTAAGAAAATGATTTATTTCTTCAAATACAGACAACAATTCTGAAGCTATGGATTCAAACTCAGTTTTGCCTAAATCCTGTGCTAATGCTGAAAGTAATTCTTCATGATGGGATACAAGAAGTTTTTTTAGTTTTTTAAGCTGTTGAGCGCGAAAATCCCAAGATTTTGTACTGTTTCCTTTAAAAAAAGTGTCTTGTCGTTGTTTGATCTCTTTTAGATTTATTGTCATAATTCCTCCATTCTATTTATTATGCACACTCATTATATATGGTGTTGCATGATTAATGCAATATTTTCCTCAATAAATTGAAAATAAATAATATTGCCCTCTTTAATATTGACAAAATATCTGTAAAAATGTTATGATAGTTGGCAAACTTTTTCATATATACTCGTAATTAGGTCGAGAGTTTCTACGGGAATCCTTATTTTCCCACTATGAAAAAAATTGTGTAGATTTCTCTATCGACCCTTGAATTGCGAACCCATTCAAGGAGGGTCAGGATGACCAAAATGTCTATGCCAGTTCTGGCGTTGCAACATGTTCTAGCTATGTTTGTTGCGAATATTACGCCCATGATTATTGTAAGTGGTGCGTTGAATTTGCAAAATATTCCTCAATTATTGCAAGCGGTGATGCTTGTGGCTGCAATCAATACTGCATTACAATGCACAGTGGGCTCTCGCCTGCCTGTTGTTATGGGTGCAAATTTTACATTTGTTCCTATTGCTATAGCTATTGGCTCTAAGTATGGCTATGATGCGGTGTTAGCTGCAGCTCTTACAGGCGGTATCTTTGAAGCCTGCTTAGGGCGTGTTATAGGTAAATTCCGCAAATTCTTTCCACCTTTAGTGACAGGAACAGTTTTACTTTCTATAGGGTTATCGCTTATTCCTGTGGGTATTTCTAGCCTTGCTGGTGGTTATGGAGCTGAAAATTTTGGCGCAGGATATAATTACATCTTGGGTGTTCCTGTTATCTTGGTAGTTGTCCTTCTTAATCAATATGGTTCCGGTATTTGGAAAAGTGGATCTCTCTTTTTTGGAGTTGTTGCTGGTATGATTGTCGCAACTTTGATGGGACGTATTGACTTTTCAATTCTTGCAACAAGCTCTTGGATTTCAGCTCCTAGTATTCTCCCTTACAAAATTTCTTGGTCTAGCTTTCATCTTGATGCTATCCTTGGAATGTGCGTTCTTTATATTGTTTCTGCTGTTGAAACTATGGGAGATATGACAGGAATTGTGCAGGGTGGTGATAATAGAGAATTAACTTCTACAGAGTTATCCAGAGGTATTACAATGGATGGATTAGGATGTGTTGTTTCATCAATCTTTGGAACTACACCAACTACGTCCTTCAGCCAAAACACAGGTATTATTGCAATGACAGGTGTTATGGATCGCAGAGTTGTTCTTTATTCATCATTGATGCTTGCTATAGGCGCATTTTCACCTCGTTTTGCAACTTTAATACAATTGATACCACCTTCTGTATTGGGAGGAGGATTAATAATACTATTTGCCATGATTAGCGTATCTGGAATTAAGATGATGGCATCTAGACCGATTCATGCACGAGAAGGAATTATTCTTGCTGTATCTTTGGGAATAGGCTATGGAATGGCATCTCAACCAGATGCCTTGGCTCATGCGCCAGAAGGCCTTAAGCTTGTTTTTGGAGGGTCGGGGATAGCTGTAAGTACCTTTTTAGCAGTAGTATTGAACATTATTCTTCCTAAACAAGAAAAGAATAATAGCGAAAAATCACCAACAGAAACCTCTCTTTAATATAAAATAATAAAAAGTCCTTTCACATAATGAAAGGACTTTTTTATTCTAAAAATTGTATACCATCTTGAGCAGATATACTTTGGATTCGGATTAAGCTTTCAACTTTTAAGCCTTCTTTTTCTAGAATAGAACGCCCAGCTTGAAAGCTTTTTTCAATTACAATACCAGCTCCTATACAATGGGCTCCAGCTTGTTTAATGATGTCCTTCATTCCTAAAATAGAATTTCCCATTGCTAGAAAGTCATCAACAATTAATACGTGTTCATCAGGTCTAAGATACTCTTTTGAAACAAAAATTTTATAATCTTTCTGTTTTGTAAATGAGTGAACATCGACTGTATATCCATCAATCATTGTTGAAGGTTGAGATTTTTTTGCAAATAAAACGGGAACATTCAGTGCCAGACCTACACCTAACGCTGGAGCTATCCCAGAGGCTTCTATCGTAAGAATTTTATCAATTTTGAATTCTTGGAATCTTGCTCCAATATCTTGACCAATTTGCAAAATAAGAGTTGGTTCAATAATATGATTAAGAAAGCGATCAACCTTAATAATTCCATCTGCAGGGACACTTGCGTGCAAAAGAACCATTTCTTTTAAGGAAATCATACATAACCTCTATTTTTGCTCATTATTAAATTATCTAACATATTGATAAAGTATTATATCACATCAATAATAAGCTGTCAACTATATCTATAAAGCTAGCCTAAACTAAATAGTATATAGAATTCTTTAAAATATATTGTAAAAATAATAAAAACATAATATAATAAAGGGTTTTAAATATATGAAAACAAGAGGTGAGTGTAATGGGTAAAATTTGTGTTATAATTGTTCTCTTATTATCATCTTGTAGCCTAGAAAAAATGCATACCAATCAGGATAGCACACCTTCAGGTAAAGATAATGATAGTAATACAGGTGATAACAATACAGAAGACAATAATACAGGTGATAACAGCTCTAGTGCTACAGAGTTTCCCCTGAGATATCGTATTCGTTATACAGCAGATGGTATCAATCACCGTATTTCAGGCAATGAAGGCTATGTTGTTAATGAAGTTCGCTTTTTTGATCGTAATAATCCTTCAGCTCCTTCAGCAGATTTTGTTGCTTTCAAAAACTTTGACCCTCGTGTTAGAGATTTGGGAAAAATAGGAGAAGGCGTAGGCTATACTATTCATACTTCAGGTTATATGAAGGCAGAAACACCTTACTTAAGTGTATATGACACGATCCCTCTCAATAATTATTCAAGAGTAAATGGGACAAGTAAGCCTTTTGAGATCCATACAGGAAATGCCGTAAAAGGGCTAAGTGTTATCGAAGGAGGAGGCATATATAGAGCGCGCTTTGTCTTAGATTTTCCTCCCAATCTTCAACCTGATGACGTTGCATTATTTACCCTTATGTTTACTACAGATAATTTAGGTTTTGACGCTAAACACGTTGTTGTATTTGATGGTACTGAAAAAGTACACAGTCTTACTAATCGTTATTTGATACAGCAATATGAGGTTCGATATGTTGGGCAAAATGTAAGCCACCTCATTACATCGGATGATCGAAAAATTGCTAATGAAATTCGTATTGCAGATGAAAGAGGAGGCGGGGTTAGAAGTTTTCATAATTTTGTTGCGTATAGACCTGATGGCACCCAAGATAGTGGGTGGGTTCATAATCTTAGCGACCAAGGGTTTTCATTTCGAGATTCCAATTGGATGCGAGGTGAAACTCCTTACTTAGATCTAGGCACTCGAATTGCTGCTTATGAATATTCTAAACTTGAGGGTCTAGTGCTTCCTATAGCCGTTCGCCTTGAAGATGAGTATGGAGTTATGCCTACTATTTTAGGAACATTTATTGTCAATTTAGAATTTCCACCTAATCTTGACCCAATGGATATCCCTCGATTTACGATCTTTGTAGATGGTGAGGACTCTGTTAAAACAGGGGTTCCTCTGAAGGCTAGATATGATGGGCTTAAATAGAGATATCTATTACTGCAGAGTTCTTCCTCGGCAGTATTCTTTGGGCATATTAAGAGCTTCTTTTAATTCTTTAAACTTTTTCCCATAATACTCTTTTTGTTTATTAGCACCCTCAGAGATATTATCTGTAGGGTGTTTTCTGAATAGATCGAGAAGCTCATCGGTAAAATAAACAATCTTATATTTCTTAGTCTTACTTTGGAATATTCGAGCAAATCCTTTGTTAAAATCTATATCAGATTTTTTTAATTTTGGTATTTCGGTTAGGACGGCATCCCGTTTCCCAAAGTGTTTGTAAATAAAGGCTCAAATCCCTATCTCTCGCTGTTTGTACGAGCTTTTTATAGTCGTTTTCGGGTATTGTTATATCGCGCACAGATTGTTTTTTAGGAGGGAATGAGAGCATTTCATAATCAGATCTACTATATACGCCTTTTTTGATAAGATAGTTCAAAAACGCTTTGATATTTCTTATATGGGTTTCGGCGGTGTATACCCCGATTTTAGAGAATCCCTTTATGAGTTTAGAAATATTTTGAGGTGTGATATCCTGTATACGGATCATCTTATTATCTTTTAGTAGTTTTAAGAGCCGTACTTTAGCTTGATATACAGGTTCACATATTTGTTGATCTTTTATATAATTAAGGTATTGACTGTATAAAGGAGCAATAGGAGGGGATGAGCTTTTTGGTGTTTTTTCTTGATTGGTGGTTATAGGGATAGGGGTTTCTTTAGGGGAAAGCTTTTGTTTAACTTTATCTAGCAAGAAAGCGTTATAAATTTCTTGGGCAAGGCGTTCATTTTTTGTTTCAAGAGATATTCTCTTTTCGCTACCGTTTGGGGTTTTTGTGTATAGATAGTAATACCCATTTTTTCGCTTTGTGATACCCATAAATAATCTCCGTATTTTTACTACTTCGATTTTCTTTTCATGGCACAAAAACGGCGCAATTCTGGCACAATCATAAAACAAAAAAGCTAAGTCTCACAATATAAAGACTTAGCTAAGGTATTTATTACTACTGAAGTTATCAGCTAAATATTCTCCAAAATAGCAAAAATTCCCTGTATTTTCAAGGTGAATTCCCTGGCATATAGTCCCCGAAATGAAGTAAGAGGGATAACAGCGAAAAAAACAGGGAATTTCTTGTTTTTATATATCAATAAATACACTATCGATATATACAATAAATACTTACAAAAATGGGCTCAAAAAATAACAGGGAATTAACAGGGAATTCATGTTTAATTGTTTGTTGTGTAATAAATTAAGTGGTGAAAATAGGGATTTTTTGGCTTATTTAAAAATAAAAACAGGGAATTAATTGAAAAAAACAGGTAATAACTATATAATATTGGATAGTTAGTATGTTATTGAGAGAGGTGTTATGCCAGTTATAGCAAGATTTTATGGTCTAATTATCAAAATGTACTTTCAACAACGCGAACACAATCCACCCCATGTACATATTGTGTATGGGGAATATATTGGAGTGATAAATATTAACACCCAAGAAATGATCGAGGGAGATCTTCCTCCTAAGGCTCAAGATATGGCTAGAGAGTGGGTAAGACTTTATCAAAAAGACTTAATAGAAATTTGGAATACTCAAGTATTCAAGCAACTTCCTCCGTTAGAGTAGAGGGTATTATGTTTCATAAGGTGCAAAGCGTGCTGCCTCAAGCAAATTTCATGTTACTTGTTCATTTCAAAAATGGTGAAAGTCGGCATTACGATATAAAGCCTTTATTTTCAAAATGGCAAGAGTTTCGAGCTCTTCAAAATATAGAGGGGCTATTTACCCAAGTTAAGGTTGATGCCGGTGGCTATGGAATCAGCTGGAATGAAGAGCTAGATATCTCATCTGAAGAGCTCTATTTCAATGGAATAGTAGCCAATCAATTTAACAATTCCATTTCTTAAAAAATCAAAATTTCCTTTTTCTATGTTTAAGCTACTTGTTTTCAATCTTGTGATAAATATCATAAAAATACAAATGATTTGTTGAAAAAAACAAATAAAGTATCTATAATTAAGGGGTTTTTAGCTGTTTTTGTATTTGTTATAAATATTCAAAACACTTAAGTTATAAAAAAGGAGATCAACTAAAAATGGATAAACAAAATATGGGGTCATATCGACGTTATGAAAAAAGTAGAAAAAATATTTCCATCATACTAGTAGTAGTTTTAGGTATCAGTATTGGGTTTGTAGTAGGAGGAGGTGGATTATCAGGCGTGGTCCTAGGAGTGTTTGGAGTAATTGTTGGAATGGGTATCTCAGTATTCGTGGGGCAATCTATAAAAGAAGATCCAGAAGATGGGCCAATTATGCTATTTTTTGTGCTCCCATGGATCGGGGCGCTGATATTTCTTGTAGGACTTATTATAGGAACACTTGTAATGGCCTATCTTGGAACTAAAAACGGTCAAGAAGAACAACTGTTTGCTGGAGAAGCTGTCGGATGTTTAGTGGGATTAATCATCCCCTATATCTCACATATAATAATGACCATGCTTAAAATGCAAACCTTTCTTTCGTATGCGATTTCTAAAGAAGATTTAGATAATATAGTAAACAGGGCGAGACTAACCACTTTTCATTTAGATAATATAGCAAAACTTCTCAGTGAGGCTTTTCTCCTTGCGCTTACTGAAGGGCGAATACAGAGTGCAGAAATTCTGAAATCTCAGGAACTCTTTTCTACTCAAATTCTTATAGAAACTATACCTACTATTCGAGATCAACAAACTCTAAAAGCTCTTGCTAAAATAGAACCGGATTTAATTTTTCAACATTTAGAAACAGCTATAGAAAATAATGATATTGATCGTGTTAAATTTCTCCAAGAATGTGGCATTGAGCCCATAAAAGTAATGGTTAAACAGGCTTCTCCTGAGATGCGACTTGCTCTTATGGGGGATAAAATTAAGAAGGCTTTTGAGGAAAAAGATATAAATTATCTAAAAACTGCTAAAGACTATGATATTGTTCTGACGTCAGAGCAGAAGACACAAGCTTTTACCATTGCCGTAGAAAAGCAAGATTTTGCTTATGCAGAAGAGCTATTAAAGAGTATTCTAGATGTTTCTAAGATAAATCTCAGTGATTTTGTAAAAGGCATCCTATTGGATGATCTTACTATGTTTAGGCAAGGGCTTCTAGAAGGGAAAATCCCATCTGACTTATGGGATAATAAGCATGCTTTGATACATGCTTGTAATAATGGGCAAATAAAATTATTAGAAGTAGCTGCTCAAGAAGTAAAAGATATTAATGCACTCTGTGTTGATGGGGACGCACTTCTCCACGCTGTAACAAGATACAATATGCCTAGCGTTGTTAAAATTCTCCTTGAGAGAGGAGCTGATATTAATATAAAAAATAGGGAAGGTCGCACTCCTGTCTATTTAGCGGCAGAGGCAAAGCTTCCCGAAGTAGGATTATTACTATTTAATGCTGGCGGCAATGTGTAGAGAACTTGTAAAGAGATAGAAAATAATAATAGATAATGAGGACAAGTATGGAAAATCAAGTATGGGGTCAAAGCTGCGAAGGTGGAGATCAGAAGACTATTGAAAAACTCCTTCAACAAGGATTTGATATCAATTATCAAGACAGTAATGGTTGGACAGGGTTAATGGTATCAGCTATTACAGGGCATATAGATATTGTTAAGTTTTTGGTAGCAAATAATGCCGATCTAAATATTAAGGATAATAGAGGAAGAACAGTATTTGATTTAAGAGTCAATGATGATATTCGTAAAATTTTATCAAAAGGCTTGAAAAAAGAAGAGAATGTTGAAGCTCCTAGTTCTCATATTCCTGAGCTAGTTGATACACAAAATTCTGCAAATCAAATAGATAAAGAGTTAAGTCACTGGAACTATATTAAGGATCAGAGCTATAGTTTTAAACAAGGATTAGAGTATATTCGTAATGCACTACTTGAAACAGATTTAGGGGCTTACCAAAACTATATAGGGCTTCTCCAACAGGTTAGAAGCGCTTTTCATAAGATTGCAGATTATAAAGATCCTATTAAAATTGCAATTGCTGCGGAAACATCCGCTGGAAAGAGTACTTTTTTAAATGCATTACTTTTTGGTAAGGATATTCTAGAGGCAACCTTTGGCGAAACCACTAAAGCAGTCTTTGAGATTGCTTACGGTGATCAATATGCAGTTGAAGATCAAATTGTCTCTTCACCGGATGCTTTTGCAGCTCTAGTCAAAGAGGTTTCGCAAAAGAGCAGTCTTGAACAGCAAAATACTATTAAATTATATGTGCCTAGTCCTCTTCTCAAGGAGGGTATTGTCTTATTTGATACCCCAGGATATAGCTCTGTAAATGAAGGAGTCCTACTGGATAAGATACTTGAATGTGCTAACGATGCTGATATTGTGATTTTCTTAGCAGATATTTCTCGGGGATTGAAAAAATCAGATATGGATATCTATCGAAGAGTGCTTTATATTCCAGAACATGCGAAATATTGTTACTTGGTATTAAACAAACTTGATGCTATTGCAGAACAGGAAGAATTTGAAGATTCTGTGTTCGATGGTGATATCTCAGAAATACGAAAAATAATGAAAGAAGATAATACCATACATGGTCATATCGAAAAAATCTTGGAAGATATGAGAAAAGAGGTAGGCACATCTTTTGTGAAGGATAATGTGATCCCGCTATCTGCTAAAAAATTCCTCACAGCACCAAAATCTGCATTTGCAATGTTATTTCAGGATTTCCAGAATAAGCTTCAGCAAGATATTGCAGAGAATGAAAACTATTATATTTCTATGAGGGCGGACTTACCACGTAAAACTGCTGCCAAACTAATTGGATATATAGAGCGCACTTTTGATTCTATTTGGGCATTAAATCGCCCATTCTTCGATCAAAACTTTCCCAATTTACGTAAAGATTTTCCAGAATTTATGGACGAGCTATCAAAAGATACGACTACTATTTTAAATATTGATCTCTACGATCCAAAAAAGGCACAGCAATGTTTCAATGAGCTAGACACTATTATTACACAAAATTTAGGAGCTATAAAATTCTCTTGGGAGATTGTGCTTCTTCATAAAAACACACAACTTTTCCTTCGTGGCCAAAAAATTTGGGCAACTAAAGTAAATCAACTAGACAGCAATTCAAAATCTTTGCTACATTATGCCTGTGAAACGGAAAATGATGAATGTATTAAGGTTATTATTAATGCAGGGGGCAATGTTCTCACAAAGTCTGGAAATAATCAGACTCCCTTTGATCTTTTGGTAAGAAATAAAAAGGATGATATTTTAGTAAGAGTTGCTTCTATGATGCCTTTGGATAAGGATATTTTTACTAGATTTTCCATTGATCAGCTCCCCCAATTTGCAGATGCGATGTTAGCCAGAGTCTTAGAAGACAAGGTTTTCTGCTCAGAAGTTCTTTGTGATGCTATTGAACGTAATGACCAAAGGCTGATTGAAAAAATATTAGATAAAAACCCTCGACTGGATACTCCCAATATGAAAGGAGAAACTCCCTTATTTACAGCGGTGCGGGTGCAAAATAAAGATATATTAGATCAGTTGCTCAAAATGACACTTGATTTAAATATGGTTCACTGGAAGACAGGTGAACATATTATTGAATATGCTCTTAAATACTTCTCTAATGTAGTCCCCTTGCTTTTAATGAAAGGGGCTAGACCTCCTGCCATGTCAAAAGCGGGAAAATGTCTTTTAGAGATGACAACAGGTCCCTCTGATGAGGTAGATCAAGCATTAATGAATGTATATGAGAAAGGTAGCACAAAATCTCAAGAGTTAATCAAATTTTTGGTTGAAAAAAGAAGAAATGAGTGCGTAGTTAGATTACATCATGTGATAGAAGATCATAACGAAATAGTTGAACTGGCTTTTACGCAGGGAAATATGGAACTTATAAGTGCTCTTAATAGTACTAAGGGGAGCAAATAATGGACCAACTAAGAAGATTTAAAGAAGAAAAACAAGACTGTCTAGATACCTGTGAACGAATGGTTGATATCCTCAAAGAATGTGACACCTCTATTCTAGGAAATACAGAGAGATACTTGAAGCAGTTGGAGTACGTGAAAGCCCAATTGTCAGATGAGGTCATAAGAGTCCCTGTCGTAGCTGAGATGTCTTCGGGAAAGAGCACGTTTCTAAATGCGTTACTTTTTGGAGAGAGTCTTTTAGATGCAGCAATTGGAGAGACTACCGCAAAAGCATTTAAAATTGTCTATGGAGAGAGATTGGCTGTCCGCTTTGCTGGGCAAGAAACAATATGCGTATCATTGGATGAGATGAAGGAAGAGATAAAGCGGATTAATATAGTGGCTAGAGCTCAGATTGATGGAGTTACTTTAATTAAGGAAGATGGCTCAGAAGTTCCTTTGGAGACACCAGATAATAAGAATAACCAAGAGGTTCTGCTTGTAGAACTTCAGATACCCAATGATCTTCTAAAAAATGATTTAATTATTTATGATACACCGGGCTTTGGCTCTATTAACGAGAAAGAAATGCTTAAGGTGTTAAATACTGTTTTACCTGTTGCAGACGGGATTATCTGGCTTTTAGATATTGCTCAAGGAATGAAAAAAGCAGATATTGAAATGCTTGCAAAGCTCTTTGAGGGAGATAATAGACCATCTCGATGGTTTGTGATTTATACAAAATTGGACACTGTTATAGATGTAGATATTTTTGAAAGTAAAGAATTTGAAGGGACTATAGAAACTATTAAAGAAGCCTTAGTAAATCATAAGGAATACCAAAAATATCTGCAAGACAATACCAAACTATTAGATAAGCATCTCAAAACTAAATTAAAATTGGGAACAAATATATTCACATTATCCCCTCGTAAAGCATTACGTTCTCCAAAATCAGCTCATGGTCTGTTATTTAAGGATTTCCAAGAAAGCTTTTGGAATTATATAGTTGAAGAAAAAACATCAATTATGTATGAAAAATTAACTCATTTTACTCATATTTTCAACAATATCATAACTTCTATTGAGGAACAAGCCTCTTTTGCACGGCAAATGGGATCTTACAACGAGGAGGAATTAGAAACATTACGGAAACAAACAGAAGTTCTAAACCGTATTAAAATACAGCATCTTCCTGAGCTTACAGAACAAGGAAAAAAACTAACAAGCTTTGAGAGTATTTGGAATTCAGCAGGGGAACTCTTACGAGAGAATCTTTATAAAGAATTTAGTGGCATGAATAATCCTTCTCAAAAAGAGATTCAAAAAGTATATTCTAGACTTGCGGAGAATATATTAAAGCAAATGGTATCGTCTGTTGATACGATGCGTGCTGATATTAATACATTAGTTGAAACTATTAATAAAGATTTAGCTGGACTAGGGGTAAAAAGTGGACTATCTGCACTAAAACAGAATATGGATTTTAATATAAATAATAATGTATCGACTCAATTTGAGACAAAACAGCGAACTCGCTTGGTGCAAGAGCGTCAACGCGTCCCCACGGCATCGACAGGTATATCTGGGGCTGCGGGGGCTGCTGCAGGAGCAATGGCTGGAAACTTTCTTGTGGGAGCGTTAGGTCTAGCAACGGGATTTTTGCCAGCTCTTCTTATTTTTGGGGCAATGGCTGCGGGGGCATCTGCTGCTAGTGAAATTACCTACGAAGATAGAATTGTTACTAGAGAAGTGTTGGAAGACTATGCAGAATTTGATCCTACTACCACGGCAAAAGTAGCACAAGAAAGCTTCTTTGATAATCTTAAGGCACAAGGTTTTTATGATATCTGCGAGGAAATGATCCGGCAAGCGGAGATGCTAGCTCAACAAGTGAAGAGCGAGTGCGAACACCTCATCTATATTACCGAGAACGCTAAAAGCCAAGAAGAATTTGTTGCCTCGTTAAAAAGTAAAAGTGAAGCTGTAGATAAAATTAAAAAGCACCTTCTTCTTTTAGGGGATGAACGCCCCTCCGTAAAAAAAATGCTATTGGAAAACAAAGGGGACCAACATGTATAATAAATTAGCACTTATTCTACTATTATTTTTTACTACTCCAGTATATACACAGAGCTTGCATGATGCAGCTAGAAAAGGGGATTTATCCCTTGTTAAATCTTTAGTAGAGGGAGGTTCAGATGTTAATGCAAAGAATGATTATGATTATGGCAGGACACCCCTGCACGAGGCTGCTTCTCGTGGATATAAAGAAATAGTAGAATATTTGGTAGGCAAGGGTGCAGATGTTAATGCAAAGAGTGATTATGGCCGTACACCCCTGCACGGGGCTGCTATAAATGGATATAAAGAAATAGTAGAATATTTGGTAGGCAAGGGTGCAGATGTTAATGCAAAGAATGATTATGGCAGTACACCCCTGCACTATGCTGCTTTTAATGGGCCGAAAGAAATAGTAGAATATTTGGTAGGCAAGGGTGCAGATGTTAATATTAAGGATAATGTAGGCAATACACCCCTGCACGAGGCTGCTTCTCGTGGATATAAAGAAATAGTAGAATATTTGGTAGGCAAGGGTGCAGATGTTAATGCAAAGAGTGATTATGGCCGTACACCCCTGCACGGGGCTGCTATAAATGGACAGAAAGAAATAGTAGAATATTTGGTAGGCAAGGGTGCAGATGTT
>JBOFWL010000105.1:0-1390 GCA_051653605.1 Brevinema sp. | reverse complement strand
TCATTAGAAAACTTGCCAATGCAATTCAAGTTAAATCGAAAGGAACTTTATATAATTCTGTGTCTGATTATGATGTTGAATTTAGGCTTTTAGAGGGTAAAGATGACACTTATGTAATGTTTGTTAAGTTGTATACTATATTAGATGAACGCTTCTTATATCGTCAATATGCGCTTCCTACATCAATGCAACCATATGTCGCTGCTTCGGTGATAAAACTAATTGAACCATATACTAAAGAAAAAGCAAGGGTATTAGATATGTGTTGTGGAACAGGAACCTTGTTATTAGAGCGACATATGATTAACAAAACTCATTTCTTAATGGGATTAGATATTTTTGGTGACGCTGTTAAGATGGGTAAATATAATAGTGAGTGTGCTAATATAAGAATAAATTATGTGCAAAGAGATTTTAATTCTTTTGTTCATACGCACAAATTTGATGAAATAATTTCTTATTTACCAAGTCAAAGTGCAAATAAAAGTAGAGATGAAATCGAACAACTTTATATGAAGTACTTTAAAAAGGCATATAGTTTAATTGAAGAAGACGGTTATTTATTTATATACACTAGTGAAATAGGTATTATTAAAAAAGTTATGCGTTTTTATAAAGTGGAATTTGAATTGGTTGAGGATTTTATAATCCAATTGAAAAATAGTAAAGCAGTTTTATTGGTTTTAAAAAGCCAATAAAACTGCTTTTTATATAGAAAAAAAGATATCGCGGGTACGATATCTTCATAGGTTTGTTAAAAATGGAGCGGGTGATGGGAATCGAACCCACGTAGTCAGCTTGGAAGGCTGAAGTTCTACCATTGAACTACACCCGCATATTTAATTAATGGTGCCCAGGGCCGGAGTCGAACCGGCACGGATTTTAAGGTCCGCAGGATTTTAAGTCCTGTGCGTCTACCAATTTCGCCACCTGGGCATTAGATTTAATTAAATTAAGAATGGTGACCCGCAGGCGACTCGAACGCCTGACCCTCTGATTAAAAGTCAGATGCTCTACCAACTGAGCTAGCGGGTCTTAATATAAAATTGGCTGGGACACCTGGATTCGAACCAGGGGGATGACAGAGTCAAAGTCTGTTGCCTTACCGCTTGGCTATGTCCCAAAAAATATGGTGGGGAGAGGCGGATTCGAACCACCGAACCAAAGGAACTGAGTTACAGTCAGCCGCGTTTAGCCACTTCGCTACCTCCCCAAAAAAATGGTGCCGACTAAAGGACTTGAACCCTCAACCTACTGATTACAAGTCAGTTGCTCTACCAATTGAGCTAAGTCGGCATATTAAATTAAATGGTGGAGGTTAACGGGCTCGAACCGCTGACCCTCTGCTTGTAAGGCAGATGCTCTCCCAACTGAGCTAAACCTCCGTTTT
>JBOFWL010000104.1:0-1755 GCA_051653605.1 Brevinema sp. | reverse complement strand
ACTGTACTTTTATGTCAACCAAGAATTATAAATGTCAACATAAGTTTGGCACATTTTGTTCACTTAACTTTCCCCAATTTTATTTACTTTTAGTTTATCTTTTATTCTATATGATGGACCAGTTATATTAAACAGATTTGAGTAATGTAGTATTCTATCTAGTATAGCTTTAGTAATCATTTCGTCGTTACCTAATATTGTTGGCCATTTATCAAACGATATATTCCTAACAAAAGTCGATCACTTCTGGAGATCCTATTCCATTCATAACCTTTGAACAAATCTCTTACAAGAAAAACTTCGCCTTGCATTAGATATGTCAATTCAGCCTTTGCTTTATCTAACAATTCATTCACAGTTGGCATTCTCTTACCTCCCGAATGGATAACAATATCAACAACATTGTTATGTCAATTGTACCTTAATACATATAAAGACTTTAAAGAGGCAAATTCAGCCATCTTTGAGTATATAGAATCCTGGTATAACCGAAAAAAGGATTCACAGTGCACTTGGATATAAAACACCTCAACAAGTTGAGGATGAAGCTATTCATGCTGCATAAAAAAATTCGACTTTTTGTGTCCACGGTATTGACATAGGTCCAGTTGCAGGGTGGAAACGGGTATGCCTGTGGCTTCGGACACATCGGCAAGCTTTAGCTTACGCTCGTCACGCAGGTCACGGAGTTTTTCACCGAGGATGAGTTTTATTTTCATGGTGTCACCTTCTTTTTATAAGGGGTTTGCTCATTTGTTAAAATTAATTTTTATTTAACCAACCAATTATATAGTCTGTTGCTAATTGATGATTGCCAATTTGGCAATGCTCCGCGCCACCCTCTGCTTCGGTGAATTTTTTTCCACAAAGTGATTTTGCTTTTGTTATTCCATTCATTAATATATCGTAATGTGAATCGGGTATATAGTGGTCATGCTCGCCAGCGAGTAATAGAACATCACACTTGATTTTATCCATAATTCCATTAAGCGTGTGCTCTTTGAGATGAGTATAGAAATCATAAGGTGTTTTCGTTCCGGTAATGTACTGCCCATGGGAAACTGCCCAATCAATAATTAATCGCTTTTCCATTAAAGACTTAACAAATGCGTTAATAAAGGTTTTTGCCTTTAATCCAAATAAAAATTTTACTAACGATTTCATTGGGCTTGGAAATGGGTTTGTCATACAATCAAATCCATCGTATAACACATCATATGCGACAACCTTTGAAATTCTTTGCTCAAAGGCGGCAGAGCGTAAAGCTAAATAACCGCCCCAAGAGATACCGATAACGCAAACATCATTTAGATCAAAATAATCCAATACAGCGCCAAGCGGCTTTTCCCAGTGTGGTTCAAACGTTAAGCCTTTTTTTAGAGTCTCCCCCTGTCCGGGGCCTTCAAAAAGATAGATGTTGTACCCCATCTCCGCAAATTTCTTTATTGCTAAGTAGAATTCTTCAATAAATGAATCGTACCCACCAAAAACAACAAGATTACCAATAGGATTTTCTGCTGAAAATACAAATGTTTTCATAGCAGCATTTTGGTAAGGAACATACTCTATTCTTAACGACTTATTCAGGCTTATGATCTTGTTGAAGTTCTCAATAGATTTTTTATACATTAAGTCTTTATCACTACACTCATTCAGAAAAAATTCTACCAAGCGATAATAATAAGCCGCATGAAGATGCCTATTTTCGATTTCTGCCTTTTCGCCTAAGCTTCTCCAAACTTTGTACCAAGAATC
>JBOFWL010000103.1:0-2065 GCA_051653605.1 Brevinema sp. | reverse complement strand
GGGCAACAAATGTATCGAAGCCTTGCATGACGACTTTTACGATTTTGAAAAATAGACTTGCTCCTATGGTTTGTGCTATAACTTATTCATTATCGTCACCACATAAAACTTTTTTTGAATGTGTGGTTTAGGAGAAATAGCTCGGTGGAGCGAATTTATATAATAAATTGAGGTGGATTTTATGAAAAAATTATTAGCATTTGTTCTAATTTCTGTTTGTATGTTATCTTTGGTTGCTTGTGGTGAGCAAAGCTCGAAAGAAACAGTGACAGTATATTCTTATAGCGGTGAAAATGAGCAGTATTCAATTATTAACGGCGTTATTGTGTTATCAGAAAAAGATGATATTGTATATGGCGGAGAATTAAAGGCGAAAGAAGACCAAATAACCGACCTTGTGTCTGAAACTATGGAATTATATATTTTATCAGATAATAAAGAAATACCTCTTACATCTTTTGTATCGGTCGACCATACAGGCGATGGTTTTGAGCTAAGCAATCCTGGGAGTAGAGCTGCTGAATTTTCAGAAGACGAAAAAGAAAATCTGATAGAAAATCTCTATTTCAAAATATCAATAGAAACTTTAGATGGTGAGAAAACTGTATCTGATATTAAAATGAATGTGATAGATATTACAGGAATGTTTGAAGATTAACTATTAGTTGTCTATATAAGATTATGAGCAAACCTCTCGCACCAAACCGAAACAGCTTAACCGAATAAAATCTTACTAACTAAGTGCCTATTGATGTAACAGTCGATAGGCATTTTTTATACCCTAAAATGAAAGGAGATTTTTATGCCAACAAAAACTCAAGCCTTTGCACAACTTGCAGAGCATACCGCCGAAAGGCTGACAAGTAGCCTTGCTAACTGGACAGGCTTTCTTGCCACCGTGGGGCGGCTATATAAATACCCATACCATGAACAGTTTATGATTTACGCACAAAGACCCGATGCAACGGCTTGTGCCGATTATGAGCTGTGGAACAGTAAAATGAACAGATATGTTCGCCGTGGCTCTACGGGCATTGCCCTGCTTGACCCAACAGGCGATACCCCAAAATTAAAATATGTGTTTGATGTTTCCGATACGGGCGGCAGAGATAATTCTCGCCGTCCTTTTCTTTGGGAAATGAAAGACCACCACGAACAGCCTATTTTAGAAATGCTCTCAGATAAGTTTGGTGTAAGCGGTGATAATCTTGCCGATGGATTTTACAACATTGCAAAAAATTTAGCGGCAGAGTATTATGATAATCACAAAGAAGATTTACCCTATTTTGCAGAAAACAGCTTTTTAGAGGACTATGACGAGGATAACTTAAAGGTAGCTTTTGAAAATGCCGTTACTGTCAGCATTGCCTACACCCTTATGAAACGGTGCGGACTGGATACTGAAAGCTACTTTGAGCATGAGGATTTTCTCCCCATCTTCGATTTTAACACCTCCGCTGCTGTCAGCCTTTTGGGTACGGCGGTCAGCGAACAGAGCGAACAGGTTTTCAGACAAATATCACTTACTATCATCAAAACAGAGCGTGAAAGGAGCAATGAATATGAACGAAATCACTTACAGCAGGAACGGGGATTATCTGATACCCGACCTAACATTGACACAGCAGCCGACACAGCCACTCGGCAAGTCATTGTAACAATATTATCTGCAATAAATATATCCGTTATAGTCAACTCATATAGTCTATGTAAATACTGAGTTTTAATGTCAGCAAGGTCAGCTGGATGTGTTGAATCAAATTTTATTTCCGTTTGCTTAAGTTTTCTTCTTTATGCCTTCTTATAAAAATCTTTCGGGTATAGTGTTGATGCTACTCCCGTTAAATTCATAAATGATTCTGCTTTGAATAGTACTTCGATTTTTTTAGCTCCATATACAAACATAAACGTTTTTCCCACTAAATATTGTTTATATGTTTGCGCGGCAGCTTTAATTCTACCTACTAATATACCTTTATCTATGTACATATATTTCTCCTACAAAAAAGTAGGAAGATTTCTCTTCCTACTTAATAACCATAATATTACCACCGGTAGTTCGTTT
>JBOFWL010000102.1:0-1786 GCA_051653605.1 Brevinema sp. | reverse complement strand
CACCTTTTAAAGCATTAGAAAGTTTGGTAGTATCTCCACCAATTTCAACAGTAATACCTTTTATTCTGTTAGCCACAAAAGCACCTCCTTCCATTTTAGATATTCTCTCGGAATCTCTAAGCCAGTAAATTCAAGGCTTTCAGATTCCTTTTTTATTAAAATCCCCCACTTTTTTATCAAAAACACTTGACAACTTCATCGAAAAATGCGGCGCTTTGCGCCCTTATTTATAAGATATTTTTCGATTGGAGGCGATTTTTATGTTACCTGTTAACTCTGGCGGTCATTCCGCCTATCAAAACTTTGTTGTAGCTCAGCTACGTAAATATTATCCTATTCCTGATAAGATTGCTCGTTCCACTTGGGATATCATCGACCGTTTTTGGAATCTTGATTTATCCTACACCGATGAATTCTCGAGGGATAAATATTCTGTTTTTGGCCCTAGACCAAGAACTCCTTCTTGTATGCAAAGGTCTATTTTACTGTCAATCGATTTTAAAGTAACTTCATTTACCGACTGGGCTGCTCAGTTAAAAATCAATCCTCTTTATGCAATTCTTAGTGGATTTGAATTTGGCGACACACCTGGCGTTGGCACTTTTTATGACTTTATAAACAGGATTTGGAATTCTGACGATAATAACTTTTCCCCTCATGAGCATCCGTTAAAATCTAAAGTCAAGAAGCCTAAAACGAAAGGCACTAAAGCGGATTCTATTGAAAAAGTTACTGTTGAACAGCTTCTTCCAGAGCTTGAAAATACAATTTTTAATATCAATGACCAACCATATGGATCTCTCTTTCAGCTATATAAAACCGAGTTCCTTGATCTTTCTATTAAGAAAGGTCTTATTAATCCTGCATCCCTTGCATTAGCAGGTGATGGTACTCCTGTTGTTACTTCTCATCGAGAACGCAAACACCGCCTTTGCGATTGCGAATCCAAAGGTATCTCTGACTGCAAATGTAATCGATACTTTTCTCAACCTGACTGCGACATTGGTTGGGACTCTTCCAGAGATCATTATTATCATGGCTATGATTTATACATGCTTGTTGCTTCTGACTCTGAAAGTGATCTACCTATTTTCCCTCATTTATCATGTGCTTCTAAGCATGATTCTCATGGATTTCTTCATACATTTTTCAGAATGAAGAGTTTTATTCCAGAGTTTAATGTCACAAAACTTCTACTTGATTCTGCTCATGATGCTATGCCCTATTATGAATACTGTAAACGTGCTGGCATCACTCCTTTTATTGATTTAAATGGGAAGGGCGGAATTAAACTGCCTTACAAAAATGACTTTACCATAGGTAAAGATGGAGTTCCTGTATGCAGAGAAGGCCTTCGTATGCATCATGATGGTGTAGAACCAAAGAAATATCGTATTAAATTCAGATGCCCACTCGCTAATAGAAAAACCGGATGCTCCTGCAAGAATCCCTGCTCTGAATCCAAGTATGGAAGAACGGTGCATCTAGCAATGAAAGACAATCCACGATTATTTAATATACCACCTCGTGATAGTGATGAATGGAAAACTGAGTTTCATGCAAGAACATCTGCTGAACGTTCAAACAAACGTGAGAAATTAGACTTTTTATTAGAAAACGGCAGGCACCGCTCTACTAAGATGTGGTACTGCCGCCTCTATCATATCCTGATGCTTCAACATCTGGATGCTTGGGATTTGCCCTACGAATCAGCCCTCAGAAAGTTAATTCTACAAACGACATAATCCTTTGGTTATTATACACCATTTCAAGGCATAGCGACAGT
>JBOFWL010000101.1:0-1987 GCA_051653605.1 Brevinema sp. | reverse complement strand
TTACAATAGTATTCATCATACAGTCTCCTTTACGTATTTTCTTCATCGTTAATATCATAAAGAAAAATTGTATGATTGGGAAGTAGGGATTTTCTCTACTTCCTATTTTATTTGCCAACTATTATTTTACACTTACTTCGTATAGTCGTAGTGGTAGAAAAATCTATAAAGATATGGTATAATACTTTTTGCAAGGCGAGAAAGTTGGAACTTCTTAAAATAATTCAAACAGTCTCATTGCATAAGTGTTATAGATAGATTATCCTTAAAGAAGGAGGTGGCAAAAATGGCAAATGAAAATAGAAAAGATTTCAATGCTATGTTGCACGATAGTAAGGATATGCCAAAGTTTCAGATTATTACAGACCAAAAGAGTGTTGAAAAATATGGTGGAAGCAGAATGTATTTTGCTCCGCCAATCGACTATGACAATGTAATGAAAAAAATTCCGTATGGCAAAGTAATTACCATTGGGAAGATACGAGAATACTTTGCCAAGTTAAATGGTGCTGATTTTACAGAACCTATTACAGCGGGAATTTTTGTTTCTATTGCAGCGTGGGCAAGTTATCAGCGTACAGACGATGAAACACCTTATTGGAGAACATTAAAAGCCAACGGCGAACTCAATGAAAAATATCCAAATGGTATCGAGGCACAAAAAGAGAAATTAGAAGCAGAGGGACATACCATTCTGCAAAAAGGTCGTAAAACTATACGATACTATGTAAAGGACTATGAGCAATTTCTTTTTAATTTGAAATAGACATTTGAAGAACAAGAAACATCGTAGCAATACGGTGTTTTTTTGTTACCTAAAACCAACAAATTCATACATAACCACAGGTTAGTACAAATACCTTGTGTGATTTTTTGAAAGGCTTAGAACGGGGATTTTCTCCGATTTTCGCCCCTAAAAGATACACAAAAAGGTTTCAAGTATCTTTCCTGTGGTTTTTTTATTTTCAAACGGAAAGGTGGATTGATATGCCAAGAATGAGCAAGAAACGGAAACAAGAATGGGCATTGTTTCTGAATGACCGTAATCGCATTACCTACAACGAACTTTGCAGAAAATGCAGGAATGACTGTAAGCAGAGTTTCCGCTGTATCGTGGTGCTTTGCCCGAAATATTTATCGAAAAGGAGAACAAAGAAAAATGATTGAAAATGAAATGACTGTCAGCGTACCTCTTGAAGTTGTCAAGGCAAGCGAAATCGAGCCGAAAGAAGTGAAATGGCTGTGGTATCCGTATATTCCGTTTGGCAAGGTTACGCTGTTGCAGGGCGATCCCGGCGATGGGAAAAGCAAATTGATGTTATCAATCGCCGCCCTGCTCTCAAGGGGAGAACCACTTCCCTTTACCGACACTGACGAAACCGAGCCTATGACTATCATCTATCAGACAACGGAAGATGACGCTGACGATACGGTAGTACCCCGATTTAACTCTGCCGGTGGCAACGGAGAAAATCTTATCTTCATTAGGGAGGATGAAAAATCTTTATCCTTTGGAGATAACCGTATTGCAGAAGCAATCGAAAAATACCACGCAAAACTTTTAATTCTTGACCCGATGAGTTCCTATATTGGAGAGAATTGTTCAATGAACAATGCCAACGAAACACGAGCCGAGTTTAATCATCTGATAGCAGTTGCAAAGGATACCGGCTGTGCGATTGTGATTATCGCTCATATGAATAAGATGAGAGATACAAACCCTCTTTACCGCACCAACGGTTCGATTGACATTGCAGGAGCTGCAGTTCAAACAAAGTCTATAACATAAGCCAACTTGACGAAGATAATGATTTCAATAAAACATTCTATAAAAGTCGTTGGATCAAAGAGAACGATTTAGAGCAACAACTCATCGTGACATACTCTTTAAAATATAAAAACTATCAACAAACCATTCGAGAAACTCAATTAGAGCGAGCAAAAAATATGATTGCGAAACCTACAAAATTAAACAAGAAAAAAACAA
>JBOFWL010000100.1:0-4337 GCA_051653605.1 Brevinema sp. | reverse complement strand
GGACTGGTGTTCCTGCATTTAAAAGATACGATATGGTTGCAACATCTTGGAATGATTGGAGAGTTCTCAGTAATACCTCTTATGTAAGCTATTATGGTGTCAACACAGGGACATTTTTACAACAAGATAGTTGTATATTTACCGAGCCAAAAAACGACCATAAATTATCTGGTGCTGGACATAAATTCGTAATGCAAAAACAAGATAATGCTTACTTTGCAAAAAAAGGTGGCGGCACTTTTGACCTCGAATCAGATACTGTTGCACCTAAAGATTTTGATTATTACATTGAATATGGACATACTCGTTTAGCCACAGACATTGGTTTTTCCGTTGGCATTGGTGGTGCTGATGGCTCAATTACATTTGATGTAGCTACTATTTGGGCTGGTTCTGATAGTGGCGAATGGCGTGTACCTGCTCGTTCAAATTAAATAAAAAAAGCCCTGTAATTACAGGGCTTTTTTTATTTGAAAAACTCATAAATTCCAATTACTCTTGAAGATATATTATCAAGCTTTCCGCCTATATAATCCCCTGAATTTACAATCATTTTTAAAATATCATTATGCTGAAATATCGAATATGCTAACAATATAATAATTATAACTAATAAAGAACAAATCACATAAAATTGCTTTTTACTCATTTCTTTTACCCCTTTCTATTTTCCAAAAAACTTACTCCAAAATCTTTGTTTTCGATTCAGCTCTGCCGAGGGTATATCTTGTTGATCATTCAGCTGATTGATACTGATCGGCGGCAAGTTCTCTAACTGCTGGTGAATTGTCCCTGCATGAAGTGCCTGTGCAGCCTTTAAGGAATCAGTGGTGTTTTCAAGCGCAGCCGTCAGCTCCTTAATGCTCTGCTGCTGCTGTTCTATCTGCCTATCTTTAACTTCAAGTTGCTGCTTCAGTACCTCAATAACAACCGCAAACTCACCGGAAACTTGACCGGAAACCGGTGGAAACTGGTTTCCGCAAACCCCGGAAACCTCGGTTTGCGGTTCATCCCTTGAAAAGGCCTGTTTTATAAGGTTTTCACCGGAAACTGATATGTAAATCACACCGGAAACAGTTTCCGCAAACTTGGTTTTCACCTCGTCCGACATTTTCTTTCTAACAGCTGTCTTGCTTACCCCTAATTCATCGGCAATTTGCTTAATAGTTTTCCCGGTCATATCTTTACGAATAATCCGACTGGGCAGACACCGGCAAGCGTCACCGGTTCAGTTATGTACCAGCAAGCAGCTCCCTCACGCTCCCAGCTTACCTCAAGGCGTATTTCCTGCCAACCGTCCGGAAAAAGTGCCGTAAAACATTCTCCGACATGAATACCATAACCGTCCAACAGCAACCGAGGATGCGGATCGCTGTCCTCCGGAGCAGGGAGTTGAATCTGCGCAATCTTTTCTTTCTTCCAATCCATAAACCTGTCCTCCTTCCCCCTAAAATAAATCGCTGTGTGTGCCTGTCCGGGTGAGGTATAAAATAACAGTTTCTTCGACAACCTCATAAATCAGCAACCAATCGGGGGTTATATGGCACTCTCTACACCCCTCATAATTACCCACCAAAGCATGATCTTTATTTTTCGCTGGCAGCGGTTCTCCTGCTGCCAGCATTTTTAATATATCAGTGAGCAAAGAAATGTCATATCCTCGCCGCTGCACTCGCTTCAAATCCTTTTGAAATTTGGTTGATGGTTTTATGTTGTACATTAGGCAAGCAGCTCCTTCATCATGGCATCTACATCCGTATAGGTTTTACCGATAGACGGATCTGATTTCATTCGCTGTACCTCTCGAATCGCTTCAACTGTTTCATCATTAGGAGTATCCATCACAACCTCAAAAGGCAAACCATTACTACGAATCACCTGATGGAAAAAAATATTTACAGCCGTAGACATATCCATTCCCAAGTTTGAAAAAATCTGCTGCACCTGTTTTTTTGCGTCATGGTCCGTTCTAATTGTTGTGCTCACCTTAGCCATATTCAAAACCCCTTTCAATCTTTCATATCCACTATATTATATGCTATTTTACATCAAATGTAAATAAATCATTTGATTGTGTTGGATTTTCTTTTTCTTAATTCATCAAGTATATCCTGTACTATTTTTATATAATTTTCGCAATACGCTTTACTATTTTCTTCAAAATATTGCTTTTCATCCAGTGTCATATCACGAGAATCTTCCTCCAAAAAATAAATAGTCGTAGGCTTATCGCCAACTGTCAATATATAACTTGGTGATGCTCCTTGTTTTGGTATTTTCCCCATAAGGGCAAGTTGATTAACAGTCTTACTGTTTTCTGGCTTTTTAGAAACACTCTTTACCACCCTCATCAATCACACCCACCATTTTCGAATCGTTTTTGGATCAAGCCCCGTATCTCTATGACATTCTACTTTTTTTCCTTCTGGATGCTCTCGTCTCCACTCAAAAACAGTCTGTTCTGCCGATGGACGACCTCCACCACAAACATTTTCACCTATTTTTGCTTTTAATTCTCGTATGCCTCGAGCAATTTGAAGATGTTCATTTTGCTTTCTTCCATTTCTTTTATTCACTGGCATCGGAACACCAGCAAGCTTACCAATATCATCCCGAGGAAAAGTCACATAGTCCTCATTAAACATCTCCAAAGCACAAATAATATCGTCTTTCGTAAAGCGGTTAATTTCTTCCTCACTCATATCATCATAAATCCGAAGTAATCCAAAGGCATCCCTGCGAAGCTCTTCCTCATCTATACAACACTTTTTTGCATAGATAGCAAGTGTCATTATCCCATAAAAACGATGTCCAACCTTAATTTCCTCACCAATACGGTGCAACCACCAATCATAAAGATCTCGCTTAATCGTCCATCGTCCTCTACGTTCCTTATTCACCACTCGCTTTTCATACCAATCTGGGTACTTCTCCTTTGCTTCAGAAAGACTCAACCGACTTTTTTTCATAAGAGCCGAAACCGCCTGCCGTTCACCGCTACTTGAGGGTATATGGTCTAAAAAGCTCTCCAACTCCACCGCATCACCAAAGCGGTAAGCCGTAACCGGGTAATCCATACCCAGTTTTGTCCCGGAACCAATTACTCTGAATCCCTGCATAATTCCCTGCATTTGTGGCTCCTTAATGTAGGAGGTATACCTGTTCCAAATTTGCCGAGTAAGTGCATATTTTAATTCCTTCAGTGCCATTTGATTTTTTGGATACATAGGCACAGGTTCCTTCAGCAAGTAATACAAATGAAGTCCGGTACCAGAATTCACCACAAAGGTGGCTTTGGGCAAAATACCCTTATTCATCTGATGTAGTGTATCACGCAACTGAGGCATCCCTACACCATCAAGGTCAAATACTAAGGCATAAAGATACCGAGCGTTCTTACCACATCTACGGCTACCAAAATAGGATATTGGGGACATGATCACAAACTCTGCCTGCTCTAATTCACTCAAAGCACCCAGCTCATCCGTGATTGTATATCTCTTAGCCTTACCTGCATCTTCAATCTTTAGAGCAATACCGGTCACCGGTGTCGGATCTACGTTAATACTATCTTTGGGAATAACCAAAGCAATACCATTGCCGACACCATCCGAATAAACACCTTTTTTTTGAAAGCTACCCTCAGGGAAAATTTCACGATAAAACTCAAAAGCCGTCACCGGCTCTAAAAACTTTGTAAGGTGTTCATTTTTTTCTCTGTATAACTCTTGTTTTTCTTCTAAACCGCCTAATCGTCGGTCACCCATCAAAACACCTCCTAACAAATTTACTATCAGAAAAAAGCAAAAGGAAACGAAGGGGAAAAAGGGGGAGCAAAAGAGCGGTCGCTAACGCTCCCTGAACGAGAAAGTCACCTCCCCCTTTTTCCCCTCATTCCGGGGCATGGAAATGATGGAAAACCCGTTAGGTTTACCACATTACCACACCCCTCCATTCACCCCTTTTTTCCCCTCCGACTTTCTCCCTGAATAGAGAATAAAATAATAATTTTAGGGAACGATAAAATAGGGGACAAGCCCCCTAGGGGGACATATATTATCAATAGAGTTTTTCCCTATTTTTAATTATTATTATAACCTGTCCGAAGGTGATTTTCAAGTCATTCAGACAGGCTATTTTTACAATTCCATACCGCCCCATGTGTGCTCGTGTTCTGGCTCATCCATGGACTGCTCTTGTCTTACCGGCAGCAGCTGCATTACCTTTTCGATAATAGGCTTTAGATTCTCCGGTAAATGCTCCTCCAGATAATCCAAAACAGCAAAAACACCATCCTGTAATTTTTTTGAGAAACTCCGCTCATAGTTAAGCTCACT
>JBOFWL010000099.1:0-1638 GCA_051653605.1 Brevinema sp. | reverse complement strand
AATTTTAACTATACTTTAGGGGCGCCTATAAAGCTGAGGTATTCGTTTAATACCTCTTTTGGCTCTCCGTACATCTTCTGCTCGCCTTTCTCCATCCACATTACTTTATCACAATAATCAAGTATTGCTCTGCTATCATGCGAGATAAGCACCACAGAACGATCAGACTCTATAAGCTCTTTGACTTTCTTCCTGCTTTTATCCACAAAATGCGCATCGCCCACACTGAGAACCTCATCGATAAGTAAAATATCTGGACTGATACACACTGCTATCGAAAACATCAACCGAGATACCATCCCACTAGAATACGTATTCATTGGATAATCGATAAATTCCCCTATCTCAGAAAATACTATCATCTCTTCCGCTAATCCGTTGTCTAGGTCTTCCTTCTTTATCCCTAATAATAACGCATTTAAATATAAGTTGTCTCGCCCCGTGAGATCCGGCATAAACCCAGCTCCCAACGCTAATAACGCTATACTGTCCGCATTAATTCGCAATGTCCCTGTATCAGGCGTGTACGTTTGCGATATCATCCTCATCAATGTTGACTTGCCTGATCCATTCGAACCTACAATCCCTAAATTCTCACCACTATCTAGTATAAAGCTTAAATCCTTAACAGCATGCACTTTAGATACATTCATATTCTGCTTTGAACGCGTGAAATACTTCTTGAGGCTAAGACCTTGCGATATCTTATATGTAAGATTTATTCTCTCTGCTTCGATTATATGTTTCATTAACTGACCCTGTTGTATACTCTATCATACTTATATAAAAGCCAAATACTTAAAAAGAAAAATATCACCGTCATTAAAAATACATAAATAAGCTGCTTCGTCGGTGGCGGCGCACCATACGCTATAACATTTCGAAAACTCGTCGTTAACGTCCCTACTGGATTTAATTTAATAAATATTTGATATTGAGGTGGCACTTTCTCTATACTATAAAAAATTGGCGTCGTAAACATCCATAACGTCATCATATGGTTTAAAATATTACCGAAATCTTTCACAAATACTCCTATATGCGCCACTATCATCGCACATGTCGTTGTGAAAATTAATAATATTGCCAATAATATCGGTATATACAAAAGATAAATCGTAAAAGATACTTTGAATACGACCATCAGCACTGTTAGTATCCCCATCGAAATTACTAGAGGATATAAACCCCCAAATGATGTAACTAAAGGAAAAATAAACTTCGGAACATATACTTCCCGACAAATCGGCACATTCATTCGTATCGACCCAACTCCTTGAAGCACCGAACTCGAAAAATATCGCCAAACTAACATCGCCGAAAAGAAAAATACAGGGTAATTTTCATCCCGCTGACTAAATACAAAACGCACTAACATTATATAAATAGCCATATTTAACAGCGGATCCAAAAACCACCATATAAAACCTAGTGATGTGTTCGCTACCCGAAATTTCTCTAATGCATTACTATAACATATTATATAGTCTTTATATTGCCTGAATTCTACCAGAAACCGCTTAAAAAAATTCTTCTCTTGTTGATTCCCTAGGTTCTTCATTATTTATCCTGTCTATTCTTTATCTTTATCTCAATTATACACTAAAATAATTATTTTTACAAGATGTTTCATTACCC
>JBOFWL010000098.1:0-1570 GCA_051653605.1 Brevinema sp. | reverse complement strand
CCTTACCATTAAAGGCGTAGAAGAGTGCACTCCCTTTGGAGACGATGTTTTTCGGTAGTCTCCAAAGAGAGCGAGTACTTTATTATTATGAAGTGCAATTCCGAAAAACAGTAGAGCTCAGAGAGACCTATAAGAAGATTATAAAAGGGAGAAATAGTTGGGGTAAGCAAAGGAGGAGTAAATGGGCAAAATCCTAAGAAATGAGGATTGATTGCTCTAGAAAGATGGCCTACCTTTGTCGAAAATTATAAATATATGATAAAATTACTATTTCTGCTCCTCTCTTTCTCTACGATGGTCGCGGCAGTCGAACCAGATACAGTGCTGATGAAGCGTGTTAACCTTGACGAAGTAACGATAGTGGGTTTTAAACAAAAAGAGCCAAACCGTGATCCTCTTTCTATCTCTACATTGGATAATCGTTTTCTTAAAGAGAATGAAATATCGGGAGCTAAAGACCTAAGTTCTTTGTTGCCCAATTTCTATATGCCCGATTATGGATCGAAACAAAATTCTCCCGTTTATATCCGAGGTGTCGGGGCTAAAAAAGATGCCCCTTCGGTAGGCTTTTATGTAGATGGTATTCCCCACTTTGAAACATCGGCCTTCGATATAGATCTGTCGGACATTAGCAGCGTCGAGGTACTTCGTGGACCCCAGGGAACACTTTATGGGCGTAACTCCATCGGTGGTATTATTAATGTGTATACCCGTTCGCCGCTCGATTATCAAGGCACACACTTTCGGTTGGGATATGGCAGCTACAATGATATACGGTTGGCGGCTTCAAATTATACAAAGGTGAATGAAAATTTAGGGCTATCTTTTAGTGGTAATTACCACCACAACGATGGCTTTTTTACCAACCTTTATACCGGAAAGAAGGCGGATAAACTCGACAGCGGCTCGGGGCGTATCGGTTTGGTATGGAAGCCTGCAACCCGTTGGACTACTCGTTTCATAGCCTCCTATGAGCACTTGAATCAGGGAGGATACCCCTACGGAATCTACAATGCCGACAGCGGAACAACAGAAGCCGTAAACTATAACCAAGAAGGGTTTTATCTGCGAAACCTGTTGACTTCCGGAGTCAATGTGCGCTATGATGGCTCTCGCATTAGCTTCAACAGTCAAACGTCTTATCAATATATAGACGATAAGTTGGGGATTGATCAAGATTTCTCATCTAAAAATGTATTCTATGGTCAAAATCGTATTCAGCAGCATATGTACAGTCAGGAGTTTACTGCTAAATCGGTTGGCGATAGTCGCTATCAGTGGATAACGGGAGCTTTTGCTTTTCGCCAAACCGTAGATAGAGAGATTAACCTTAGCCGTTTTACAAATTCAACTCGCGACCTGACCAATAGCGAAAATCCTGTGCAGGGAATTGCCTTTTATCATCAATCTACACTCGATTTATATAGAGGACTTTATGTATCTGTAGGCTTGCGTTATGATTACGAACATGCCCAGATGGATTTCTCTAAAGTACAGCAGCCGTTAGAGGGCGATGGGGAAACGAAGTCTCTTGTAAATTTCGACCGCTCGTTACACTTCAGTCAGTTTA
>JBOFWL010000097.1:0-4295 GCA_051653605.1 Brevinema sp. | reverse complement strand
TTTCTTTCATTTCCTCATCTACGACAGGAATACCAAGCGATGCCGAGAGCTCTTGAAAAAACGAGATTTTATCTAAATATTCTTCATATGACACTTCCAATAAGTATGGGCTGAGCCATGAGCCAACAAGCCAAGCAATCGTTTGTGATGCCTGTTTAGGAAAGCCCACATTCATAGAGCCATCTTTGTTTCCCTCAATCAATAGCTTTTCAATGTAAGTAGCCATTACGGTTACTTGAAAAATCATTTCATTTTTAAAAACAATAGGGTCACTTGATAGTTTCTTTATTTGTGCTTTCATGCTCTCGCTGGCATTTAAGTGGGAACGTAAACTAAGTTTGGCTGCAAATTGAAGTTTTTCAAGAGCGTTAAGCCCTTTTTGTTTGTAAGCCAGTAGATATGGGTTATTATCATTTTCTTCAAAGGCTTTGTACATAACTCCTGCAATCAATTCTTCTCGGGATTTAAAATAATGATAAAATGCTCCCCGTGTTACACCAACTTCTTTTACAACATCTTCGACTTTCACATTTTCCAGTCCCTTTTCATCAAAAAGACGCATGGCAGTTTCCAATATATCCTGTTTAGTTTTTTGGTCTGGGTCGTGCCGTGGCATCGTGTTCACCTCCTGTACATACGCATGTATGTTATTTTTTATTATAACATCGTGGATTTATTTTGTCAAGACAAATTTACTTATACATCTAATATCTCACAATAAATCAGTTTTGCTAGAATGATTTCCTCAACCTGTGCCTTAATAGTATTCATCAAGCCCACCCACCGCATTGGGTCAGTGGCTTTGAGCTGCTTTGTAGCAGCTGCGGATTTCGCCATAGGCGGTATCATGGTATCAAGTAAGTGTTGTGCCTGTTCGTCCACTTCGTATAAGTGGACGAACAGTTTTTCGCTCAATACAAGATAATTGAATAGAGCCTGTCGGTGTTCCTGCAAGTATGTTCGTCTAAGTCTGCCGTATTTACCCAGTGGTTTTGAATTTTGCTCCGATAAAGCTATTTCGGGAAGAAAATAATCGCCGTTTCTGATGTAGTTTAATTTCAATACGCTACAACTCCTTTATTTTTGGCTACTTTGCGAGCCTTTTGCAGAATGTCCAGTTGTATCGTGTCCCTGTTCGTTTTATTTTGGGCAACTGAACTCTTCACCATTAAGTGTAGCAGTTCCTTTCCTAATTTTTGATAATTCAAATTATAACTTTGACTTGTTCCTCTACTTTCTCCTGTGGTATACATATCTATTGTTTCTTTTCCTAATGAAACATTTAAGTCTTTTAACGTTGTTTGTTCTGACCCTCCAAGGAAAATTTGGGAATCCATATTTCCAATGATCGTATCTGCATTATCTTTATAAAGTGCTTTCAATTGTGACTTCGCTTGTAAAATTAAACATGCAGATATTTCCCTACTTCGTATGGTTGCAACTAATTTTTCTAAATTTGGAATCTGACCAATATTTGCTGCTTCATCTATCAAACAACGAACATGCACAGGTAATCTTCCACCATATATATCATCCGCTTTTTCACATAATAAATTGAAAAGTTGTGTATAAATCATAGAAATTAAAAAATTAAAGGTTCCATCTGTATCTGACATAATCAAAAATAAGGCCGTTTTTTCATCTCCTATCGTATCAAGTTCTAGTTCATCATATTTAGTTAAATCTCTTAACTCCTTTATATCAAATGGGGCCAATCTTGCTCCACAGCTTACTAATATAGATTTCGCTGTTTTTCCCGCTGCAAGTTTATATTTGGCATATTGTCGTACTGCAAAATGATCTGGTTCCTGGTTTTCTAACTCTTCAAACAACAAATCTACTGGATTTTTAAACTCTTCATCATCTTCTCTTACTTCCATTGCATTAAGCATTTCAAGCATAGTCGAAAAATTTTGTTCTTCTTCTGGAGCCTCATAGTAAATATATCCAATTAAAGCGGTATAGAGTAATGTTTCTGCTTTTAGCCAAAAATCATCTCCTCCTTTTCCTTCCCCTTTTGTATTTGCAATTAATGTAGTCACTAACTTTAAGATATCTTTTTCAGAATGAATGTATGCAAATGGATTATATTTCATAGACTTTTTAAAATTTATCGTATTAAAAATCTTCAATCTATATCCATTCTTTTCTAATGCTCTTCCACATTCGCAGATCACACTTCCTTTAGGTTACGTTTTGTCAAGACAGAGTTTATATATATTTTTCTCTTTGCAAATCATTTAAAATCAGCCTTTCAATTTTATCGTT
Source organism: Brevinema sp. (assembly GCA_051653605.1). Lineage (GTDB taxonomy): Bacteria > Spirochaetota > Brevinematia > Brevinematales > Brevinemataceae > JBOFWL01. The sequence continues at coordinate 2,027 of JBOFWL010000097.1, read as the reverse complement.
AATGGTTTCTTTGCTTGTCTTGCTGAAATGCACGCCCACAACATAGGTGGTCTTGCCAATCTTGTGGGTAAATGTAGCTTCTGGGGTGGTATTTGCGACCTCGTTTTTAATTACGTTATTTTCCATTATCTGCTCCTTTCCATAAAAAAATGGCTCTCGCTGATTTTTCATCAGTGAAAGCCACTACTTTAAAATTTCTCTTAGCTTATTTCGTTTTTCTTCTGCTTTATCCTTGCGTTTGCTTTCGCCCTCAAAGAGAATAGGAACGCACATTTCTAGTATCCTATCGTAGATACGTCTATAATCGGTCTGTAAGGCTGTATTTTGCATTTCAGGCAATGTGAGGTTGGTTGTCACTATCAAAGGCTTAGAAGCCGTGTATCGGCTGTCTATGACATTGTATAGCTGTTCTAAGGCAAAGGGGGTATCTCGTTCCATGCCAAAATCATCAATGATAAGCAAGGCATTGCGATTGAGATTGGCAATATACTCGTTTTTATCAATGTTCATATTCATCATATCGGCAAGGATAACTCCGAAGTTGGTCATACACACGCTGATTTCTTGCTCTATAAGGGCATTGGCAATGCACCCAGCAAAGTAGCTTTTGCCTGTTCCCACGTTGCCCCATAGTAGCAAGCCGATATTGTCAGCCTTGATTTGCTCAAACTGTTCTACATAGCGTTTTGCCTTGTCCATATTAGGGGTAGAACCATTATCACCCCCAAAAGTCCAATCTAATATCTTCCTATCCCTAATACCACGCTGTCTAAGCCTCTCTACAGCCTGTAAATGCTTTCTAAGGCTATCTTGCCTGTGTTCTTCTTCAATCTCCTTAGAACGACACTCACAGGGAATAGGGACGGTGTCTATGGTATCAAGCAATGGTTTGTCAAATCTTTTCTGCTTGGGGGTGTGGCACTTGCCACAATACAGCAAGTTGTCGCTTGGGTTTAAGTAATCATCATCACTGGCATTGGCTCTTGTGATGGTATTGGCTAAATGTTCGATGATTGGTTTCATAGGCTATCTTCTCCTTGGTAGTCATAGTTTCTTGTGGGTGCTGTCTTGCCTGCGTTTTTCTTGTTATCTTCCTTTGCCCATTTGCGAATGGTGGCAAGATGGCTTTTGTACTCCTTGCCTGTACTTGCCATATATTCGCTTAAACGCTCAATGTATTTCTCATAGTGGGTGGGAAACTCTGTTTTTAGCTTTTCAAGCTCTTTGTCACTAAGCGAAACATTGTGGTATTGTCCGTAAAAAATAGAGGGTGCGTAATCTATACTCTCACTCTCTAATCTCTTATCTCTATTCTCTATACTCTTATCTCTAATCTCTGGTGGACGGTTTTCGGACACTTTCGGACAAAGTGCGGACAAATGTCCACCTTTTTCAGTATCATCAGAAGTAGGAAGTAGCTGTTTTTCCTTGAATTTACTGCGTTCTCTCTGTTTTCGTTCACCCTCGGTTGAGGACTTGCCAATCAGTGATTGAATGTTGGACATAAAGAGTGTTCCATCCATCAGCTCCTCGACAAGACCTAATCGCATAAAAATTTGCAATGCTTTTTCTACTGTGCCTACTTGGTGGTTTGTCAAAGTCGCTATCATTTGTGGGGTGTAGGCGATGCCCTGCGACAGCAATAATTGCCCCTCGTGTTTAAGGGATAGAAGATACATTTTCAGCAAGATATTGGAGAATAAAAACCCGTCCTTGCAATCTTCTAGTAAGATAATGGTTTCATCTCTGAAAAAATCCTCTTTGAATTTGAGGAAGTAATATTTTTTGTTGGTTGACATACTGTTATCCTTTCATCACATTGCCATACATTCCCGATAGTGGGTTAGAATTTACAGCGCTTCTTAGTTGGGTTTCGTCAATATGAGTGTAAATCTCTGTGGTGGCAATGCTTTCGTGTCCTAATATCTGTTGTAATGAGCGAATATCGACCTTGCCATACTGATACATCAAGGTAGCTGCTGTGTGCCTTAATTTGTGTACGGATATGTTTTTATGCTCTAAGTTTG
>JBOFWL010000096.1:0-5277 GCA_051653605.1 Brevinema sp. | reverse complement strand
CAACATTTTATTATCAAACATATACACTGCACCTTGTATTTTGTCGGCACTTCCTAAAACAAGCATAGAAGCATTCTGCAGGCTATTTTCATTCTCCGGAAATTTTTCCCCTGTTGCCATGTTAAACATTATCGCTTCCATGGACTGAAGTTCCGGCGGATTTAATACTTGAATATTATCCCAAGCATTTTTCTTCAGAGTCTCATGCCCAATTTCTATATCCTTTAATATTTCATTATTAATAACAATACTTCCCTTTTGTTCCGCTCCAATTTCTACCTCCATCCGGTAAATAATTGCAAGATCTTCTCTGCACTCATGCGGTACCGCTTTCAACATCTCCGCATTTTTTTCTGCATTAATGACACAAGGATATACCTTTGTTTTCCAGTCATCAAAGGTGATTTTTCTTTGTGCTACTGTATTACTCTGATTTACGGCATCCAAATATTTTTCTGCTATTTCTTTCACAATATTTTCTTTGTCTGTCCGATAGTGAATCCGGTACAGTTCTTCTCCGATATACATGGTTGGCACAACTTTTTCGTCACCCCGAATGAACAGTCCCCAAAGTTTTACATTATTATTTTTCGATATTTCTTCTATTTTCACCTCATGATCCTTGAATTCCTCCGGCATATATTTTAAAATATTCTCTTTTACGTATTCAATTGTTTGATTAATATCCATATATCCTCCATTCTTGTAAAATCTGCGAATTTGAGCATAAGCACAAATTTGCCGTGTGAAATCTCTGATTTCACACTATCCTCCTACATTCCCATCTGCATTGTCTGTTCCTGTGCTTCATCCTGTACCTGATTTTCATCTGCCTGCTCCGCATTTACAGCTTCTGAGACAGATTGTTCCTCATTTGGCTGTGTTCTTCTAGACCTGAGAGTAGTTCTTCCTCTTTGGCTACTTCCTCTGGTTTGATTTCCATTCTCTCTTTGGCTCTCATCTTCTGACGGCTGCTGTCCTTCCTCTGTCGGTTCTGATGCAAGCTGCTCCCCCAAACCATTCTCTAACAGTTCTCTTGCCTGAGCCGGAACCGTTTTTTCATATAGTTTCTCAAGTTGTTCTTTTAATTCCTGTTCAGCAGAACTCTCTTTTTTGCTTAAAAAATAATTTAATGCCATCACTTTTAGTTCCGGATAACTAAGTTTAATTTCTTTTTCCATCTGATTCTCTCCTCGTTTTATCCTAACTGTATTGCTATATTTTCTGTTGAAATGTCTATATCTGAACTATCATTCACAGATTTTTCTTCTGAAGACTGCTGTTTTTGCTTGATTTCCACGGACGCTATCAGTTCATTCGCAAATACAGAAGCATCCGGCAAAAAAGAGGTATATCTGGCATATGCTGCGCCTTCACTTTCTACAAGAACACCTTCTTTTGTACCCGCTCCCATTACCAAAAGGCAATGATACACATTTTCTTTACATTCCATGAGATTTACATTTTCCCGAATAAAGTCATATTCCTTCATAAGATTTTTGCAGAAATACTGATATGCTTCCTGCGGCAAGGTAATTATTTTCTCTACCACAAATTCTCTTGCCGGTATTTCCGTTTCTTTTCTTGAAAAAACTGCTCTGCTTTTTTTCTCCATGTCATCCTCCCTTTATGGTCTTCCATATAATACCTGTTTATCTGCATCAAAGAGATTCCGGTACACCACCATGCCTTTTGATGAGGAGGCATCAATTACTTTTCCCTCTCCTGCATAAATACCTACGTGAGTTATATTTAAGTATCTTCCATTTGGTTTGTGGCTCCAAAATACCAAATCGCCCGGCTGCAAATTTTCTTTTGCAATCGTCCGCTTATTATCCACACAGTATCTTGCCTGCTCTGCCGCAGTACCAGGGATATGTATTCCTGTCTGTCTGTAGCTCCACATGGTCAAATAACTGCAGTCCGTATAATTTCCTTTGCCCCGCAGTTTTTGTGAATAGGGATGCCCCAGTCTTTGCAAAGCGGCTGATACTGCCCTGTTTCCATTTTCGCCGTATGGAACATCATAAAATTCCTGATAGGTACGCTGTTCCCACCCTTCCCATTCATCGGTTCTGTCACTTTCCAGCAAATAGCTGTTTCCGTATGTTACCTGACTGTATACATTTAAGGCATTTCCCTTGACTTCATCTGTGATACTGCCATTCATTTCCCGTTCCAGCTTGCGGCAGACCTCCATCATGTTCTTAATAGGAATTGCTGCCGTATAGGTTTCTTCCCATTCGGTGCCGTCCTCATCCACCCGCATTCTGGTGCGTTCTTCAAAACGAACAAAACATTCCGCAAATTTCTGATACCACATCTGTTCCATTGTCAGATGTTCCTTGCCAAAATAGTTTGCATAGTAAAAGGATTTGATCATTATCTCATCCAATTCTCCATCCTCACACATGGGAGAAAGTATACTCAGTTCTACATCCAATCCGACAAAGCACTCCTGCATGGTTTTAATATACCCTCTGTAATCTTCCGGCAGAAAAGCAGAATTTCCTCCCCGAAAACAGTAATTAACAGCTGATTTATTGTGCTGTGCACCGGCAGATGCAATGTTGATTACCAGTATAAATCCCAAAATAAAAGGCACAAGTATTGCTCCTACTACGGATGCTATGGCTGTATAGCTTCTTTTATCGGTCAAAAGAACTGTGGCGGCTTTTACTACTTTTGATATAATGATCGGAGCTGCCATCTACATTCCCTCGAATCGAAAAATGGAGGCTATGCTTTCCTGCGTCACTTCCTTCTTTTCTGCATAAATTTCAATGCCTTCCTCCGGAATAGAAGCAACAATATTAGCTTCATAATGATTTCTTATCATACTTTTTTCTGATAATTCCACCGCACCATCTAGTACCGACAAATCAAATCCGAAAGATAAGTAGCCTTCTTTTATGGTATTGTAATACCGGTTGCTTGGAACCCCAGCTTCAAAGCCTTTCTGCATAATATAAACCATCATATTTTCTTTTTCATTTCCAATCACTCCTGCCAAATCTTCTTTTCCATAAAAAGTGGGATAGCCTTCATAGGTGTCTAAGTTTTTTTCATCCTTTTTCCCGATTTCCCAAATGGCAACCGGAACTTCTCCACCTTCTTTTGGCTGAATAGTTGCTACTGCACTATATGGATTCCCCCGAAATATCAGTTCAAAATCTTTTAATATTCCGGTTCCGGCAATCTTTGCGGTAGGACAGCGATTTTTCATCTGTCCTATATGAAGGTTAGAACCATAGGCTATATAATATTTTCTTTTTTCCATACTTTTCTCCTTTACATATGCATAGAAAAACCGCAGCTTCCTGCGGTTTCCTCCTGTATCTGCTGTTGCTCTGCACTTTTTTGGCGCAGTCTTTCTTTTTGTTTTTCTGCCTGTTCCGGATTTTTCCAGGCAATACCCCCTTCTAAATGCTCTAACAATATTTTTCTCGTTTCCTTAAATTCATCCCCTATCATACCAAGGCGTAAAAGCCATGTCCGGAAGGTGTATTTTTCATTACTGCTATGGGTTTTCGCTCTGCTGGCACAATTCTGCGTAAGTGCCTGCTGGCTGATTGCGAGGCAGAACTGAACGTAGGCTCTGATTTTATTCTCGTTCATGGTTCCGTTAAACAGGCGAAACTCTACGGTTCCCTTGGAGAAAACACTATGTAGATTTAAGCAGTGATATCTGCTGTCATGGTAGTGCTCATCACTCCCATCTTCCCCTTCATACCAGATTTGTTTTACCGCCTCAATGGATTTTGGTTTTTTGTTGTTTAAGTTTTCTAAAAAATTTTCATCTACCTTATGGCAATACCTTCTTTCACGCTCTACCGTTACCTGTAGTGCCTTATAAATTAAATCTTCTTTGCTTGCCATAATATTGGTAATATTCCGCAGGCTTTTAGCATCATACGGTGCTGCATTGATATGAATATGAATACCGCACCGTTCTCCCACAACCGCACCACTTTCCTTTAATCTTATTACCATTTGCTGTAAATAGGGAATGTCTTCATACTGACAGATAGGACTGACCACCTCCACCTTATAATCAGAATCGGCTGCTCCTCCATGTGAATTTACTGCCGCTATACTGCTGTCAAACATAACGGTCCAATCTCTTAAAAGGGCATCCCTTATCTTCCATTTTTCATAATATCCTCCCACGTATTCCGCATGACTGTTTAAATATCCAGCAATCACTTCAGCCGCCTTTTTTCTGCTGATTCCGGTCATTTCCAATTCGATTCCGAAATTTTGTTTCCGCATATCCATAGGCGTTTATCTTCCTCCGGCACTTCCAAACAGTCTTGCTTTATAGTCTGGTGCATGAACCATAAGATTATAGCGTTCGTTTCCACATCGATAGAGACACACCCCTCTTTGAGGATAACGGATTAATTGATATTCACTTTGCTCCAGCTGGAGTGTATCAATATAAAATCTTGCATCAATGTATCCTGCATGAAAGAGGAAGGAATGTGTCGGTATGGAAAACAGCGGCTTTGTATACTCTCTGATTCCATCAATATTAAAATCTTCTAAATTCTGGCTCGCCAAAATTACCGCACTGTCCTTTTTACGTACACGCTTCATAAAATTGCGAATGTATTCAACCGCAGTTAAATTTGTCAAAAACAGATAAAATTCGTCAATGCTTGCAGCCGAATGACCTTTTGATAACAGCTCATTAGAGAGATAGGAAAGTATATTGAAAAGCATTGCATTACGAACACTTTTGCTGGACTGTAGCAGTCCCTTTACGCCAAATGTCAGGAAATGATTATCTGTGATATTGGTGTGTCCATTAAAAAATTTAGATTCTGCCCCTCTGCACATGGAGTGAAGCATTAAGCAGATATCCTGCAGAAGTTCTGCGGTATACAACGGTTTCTTTTTACTGTCATAGGTTTTATACTCTGTTTCCATCATTTCATAAAGATCGGATAACACAGGATAATCCTTTGGATTTCGTTTAGAATAATCCGTATGGTCTGTGATGTTCCATTTTTCGTATAGCTTCATCAGCATGATTTCTATCGTATCCAGCTGACGGTCATCAAACTCCTTATAGCTTTTGAAAAAGTCTTTTAAAAAGGATATGTGCTGGCTTAATCTCGTTGATTTCCGAAAAGTTTCCGGTGCCTCTGCATCTTCGAGGCTTCCGTTTTCATCCCATAGCTTTGGTTCTAGCACATTAATGATAAATTCTCCCCCGAGTAAATCAATAAAACACCCTCCCAAATTTCTGGTAAGGTCTATGTACTCATTTTC
>JBOFWL010000095.1:0-1141 GCA_051653605.1 Brevinema sp. | reverse complement strand
CTCAAATCTATATCTCTTAAAGTCTGTAACATAAAATTTTCCTCCTTCGTTAGTTAAAAATATATTTTAAGACAAAAGGATATGACAGAAGCAAGGCTTGTTTGATAGTTTGGTTTAACGCAAGGTTAAAAAGTATCTTAAAGACCTAACCTCTGTCACATAGTTTTCATCTTAAAAGATGAAAAGGTTTGTTTGTTTTTGCTCATTTTGTCCTCGACACCCCGAGCAAATAGGAACAATTACAGCTTGCTTATTGGTTAAATAAGCATCACAGGAGTTTCACCTCTTGGCAGTTGGCTCAAGCCTTACCCATTGCCTGCGACGGTTTTATCACGCTCGGACTGTGGCTATAAGGGAGTATCATTATCCCGTTTAAAGTATCGTGGCAATCAAGAAACACCATATCTCTTGTTTTGGCTCAAAGTTTTGACTCGCTCTCCCATAACTTATATGAGGTCGTGGCGACTTCAGCCTTGTTGCTCCACCTAAACGGAAAGTAGCTGTAATGTTGGTATTCTATTGTCAAAGAACAAAAAACGGTCGGGCTTTTACCTTCTCACTAGACAACGGACATTTTTATGTCTTAATGCGAACCCCCTAAAAAAATATTTTTGCTTTTTCTCTAATTTTGCTTATTGTTTTACGTACAGCCATTTCACTAACACCTTTATTTCGGGCATATTCTCTGTTAGAAAGTCCTTGTAAAATACACTTATCCAGTACATCACATTGATTTTCTGAAAGCATAAGTTTAAATTCTTCAATTAAAATTTTCGCTCCAACTGCTTCTTCAACATTGGTTTTTTCAATCAGCCAAACTCCACCATCATCGGCACTATCTGAAACAAAATCAATCGACAGCAAAATGCTTGAAGTGCTAATAACTTCTCCTTTTCTGTCCTTTTCTTGGATAGTATTTTTTGTGATGTATCTTGAATAGCTTTTTTCTTCGGCTCTTAAATATCTAAAAAGTTCTTCAGATACAACTGATACTTCCCCAGTAGACAAAATCCTTACATAAGGAACTCTTTTGTCATCTCTCCACAAAGCATAGTCAAACCCTGTTGGTGTTTTGGGTGTAAAATTATTATTTTTCATTTTCGTAATCTCCTTAAATTTTTGAATTGTGTTGTTGTTTTCA
>JBOFWL010000094.1:0-1064 GCA_051653605.1 Brevinema sp. | reverse complement strand
TTTATAGCTCTCTTTTGCTGAAATCGAGAAATGGGGTTGCTTGCCGCCTGTGGATTGTCTCTCAAACTTTTCGTATAAAGAACATTTATATCGGCTTGTATGCTCTTTTTCTCAGCCTTTGCCAAGTTGCGGTAGGGCTTTAGCTTGTGGGAATGATAGGCACTTTGCATACGATAGGCGGTAAATTCTCCTGCTTTTTCTGTACTGTGTGCCGCCTCAAGTCCCACATTATCCTGTTCATCTTCACTGATTTTCTTATGCACAGCAGATAGGGCGGCTCTTTGCGGAGCTTTTTTAATGCCATGCGTAAGTTTAGAGGGCGGTTTGGGTTTATCCACTTCCTCAAAATGCAAACGCACCTTTGTTTTGCCTGTTTGGGCATCAAAGGTGCGTTCTTTGGTTTTGACAGTCTTTTGGGGAATGTTGGCTTGAGCTTTTTCCAGTCTATCAGCGGCTTTTTCAGATTTTGCTATGGGCTTTTCTAAAGTGGGGTCGGCTCGTTCTTCCTCGGTAAATTGAAGCCTTGAAGTCTTAAACGGCTTTTTTGTTTTTTGGCTCAAATGGAAAATTCTCCTTTCCATGCAAAAAAGCCGCCTGTATTTTCTACAAACGGCTTTTACGCAATTATTATTGTGTTGTTGTTTATCGTTTTGTTGACCTCAACAAAACGATAAATCTTTCTATTCATCAAGGATTGGCGGTTCTTTTTTCGCTTTCAATTTTTTCAGTTGCTCTCTGCCAACTTCTGCAATACTTTTTTCGGGAGTAGGTAAATCCTCCGGCATTGTACCATCATTTTTTGCAATGGCTTCTCGCACAGTTTGACCGACTTGGTAGTGAATACCACTTGCGGTTTCCAATCCCTGTGGTTGCTCTCTGCGGAGCTTTGCTTCGGTTTGTGTAATGCGAAACAGATTTGCACCTAATTCCTCACTACCCATGTGGTCGAGTATTTTTTCGCTTTTTTTAAGATTTTTACGTTTGTGAATATCAGCAGCAGTTAAACCGCCATATAAACCCATATAGCCTGCATTTTGAAATTGTGCATATTCCAGTTGGTCGGT
>JBOFWL010000093.1:0-2466 GCA_051653605.1 Brevinema sp. | reverse complement strand
ACAAACACCATGCTCAATGAGTTTGTAGAAAAAATCCTTGTCCATGAGCGTGACCGCAAAGGCAGCCAAGACACCACACAGACGGTTGAAATTCACTTTAATTTCGTTGGTAGATACATACCGCCCCACTTTGGCGAGGTTGCCCTCACCGCCGAGGAACAAGAGGAATTACGCAAGAAAGAGGAACGCAAGGACAGGCTACATCAGAACTATTTACGCCGCAAGGCAAACGGCAAACAGCGTGAATATGAGGAACGGACAAAATCCGAGAAACGCAAGAAAATGGAGGAAAAGAAAGCCGCCCTACGAGCCGAGGACATGGCAAAGGGTGTGTATATCCTAACAGGCAGTTTGCCGCATTTAGAGCCACAATTAGCCGCCAATTCAACCCGAACAGCTACCCTTTAAGGGGGCAAGAAAGGAACATCAACATGAACAATTTAGAGTACATCCGCAGCGGCGATTACTTCATTCCCAATTTGACATTAAGTGAGCAGCCACAAATACCGCTTGGTAAGTATGGGCGAATGAGAAAGACCTATTTACAGCAACACCGCCCTGCCCTATACAGCCACTTGCTTTTATCCGAAAAGCTCTATCCCCACCTACTGGAAATAGACCAAGCCGCCAATGAACGATTGGCACAGTTCATGCCCCAATTAGCGAAAGCCGCAGGGATTACAGAGCAGCTTAAAGCCACCGAGCAAATGAAATGGGTGGGCTTGATGAATGCGGTCAAGGCACAGGTGGAGGAAATTATTTTTGCAGAGCAGATATATTATTGACCTTTTTTACCCGAAAAAGGATTAATAAACAGTCTGCAACTTGAAGTTGCGTATTTGCAAATCTAGGTGGGTGGCTTAAACCCCCTTATAATGCTATACTTTAGTCATAACCACGATTAAGGAGGAATGAAATTATGAGTTTTGCAGAAAACTTGAAAGCAATTAGAAAAGAGAAAAACATATCACAGGAAGACTTGGCAGAAATGTTGAATGTCAGTCGGCAAGCAGTATCAAAATGGGAGCAAGGTATTGGATTCCCCGAAATGGAAAAAATGCTAACTCTTTCAAAACAGTTAAATGTGTCTTTAGATTATTTGACGGGCAATGAAAACTTTGCTGATAAACCTCAAAAGCATGACACGCCTGTTTCGGGTAAAATAATGATTAGAGCACAAGATGGAAAGTCGGTTGTTCATTGTTATAAAGTTGTTTCATATCCTGTTGCAAAAAGCAATGGTGTACCGAAATATGTTTTGTTTGGTATTGATAGGGCATCGTTTTTGGATGAAAACAGAAATTTGTTGGGATGGTATGCAGACGAGGATATGATTACTAAAGAAATAGATGCTATCCTTGCAGCCCTTGAAAGCGGTGAACCTACTTACAAATTAAAATATTGCGCAAAAGTAAAAAAGACCTTCTTCAGTGTTAAGCTTGATGAATAAAGTGCATGAACCGCCTAACGGTAATAAAAAAAACCGTTGTTGTGGCGGCAAGATAGCCATGCCCCAAACAAAATAAAGTAGCCTAACGGCGGTTTTGAAATAACAATCAAAGCCGCCGTTTTCTATATTCGGTGGGTGTATTAAGTTCGCCCCTCTCTATGGATATGGCGGTATCAAATGCTAAAAGGCATTGGGAGGTATCGCCGTGTTTAAGTCGCAGCTTTTCAATTCATCGTTTGATGCTTTTCTAAAAAAATCCATCCTCCACCAGTGGATTATTGTGTCCATATAGGTGAACATATAGTTCACCCAATACGAAATAGGTATGTCTATGCCCGATTGAGATTTTACAAATTTCAGTCGGGCATTTTTGCGTTCATAGACCCCTGTTGTCGTTCCCCACCGCCCCCATTCAGACCAAAAAAATCTGAATGGAGGAACGGTTATGGAGATAACCATACAAATCAACGGACAAGCTGTGCCTGTGGAGGTCCATTCTGATTTGTGCGGAAAATAAAAAAGCAACCTAAAAAGTGCGATATCCAGTGTAGGTGTCGCACTTTTTCAGTTGGCTTGGCTTACGAAAACAGCGGTAATTATTCCGCTATTTCTCGTGCCGATTTCAAGCCCTGTGCCGTAGCTTCTATTACGATAAGCTCTCGTTCTTCCATTCCATTAAGCAGAACATCAATTTGCTTACGGCGATTGCTTTCTTCAGCTTCATCACACGGATAAAAGAACTGGTCTACCGAGATGTCGAGCAAGGTAGTAATGAGATAAAATTTGTTAAGCCGTGGATGCTACCCTCTGTTCTCTATGTACATAATAGAGCGTGGTGTGAGGTCTACCAGTTGAGCAAGGTGTTCCTGTGTCCAACCCTTCGCTTTACGAGCTTTTTTTATCGCCAAACCTATTGGCTTGAAATCTAGTTTTCTTTCGTCTTGGTACATTTTAATATCACCCTATATCATTGTACATTTCGGGTGAGTATATTTGAACGAAATACAATTTTATGT
>JBOFWL010000092.1:0-1525 GCA_051653605.1 Brevinema sp. | reverse complement strand
GGACAAAAGAGGTATGAAGCGATAATTATTACTCTACCCCCCTCCGCCCCCGAGGGGGAACGAACAAAAACAGCTGTCTCCCTCTGTGAAGTGCGCTTCGTTTGGTCAGCTGTTTTTGACCCCATTTTGCAAGGTTTTTACAGTTCCCCCCGAAAAGCCGAAAAATGCTCAAAAAATGGTAATTCTAAGAACTTAAGAAGTAAAGCTATATAACTAACTGATAATCAAGGGGGGTCATTTTCCATATTGGAAAATATCATTTTCCTACGTTGGGAAATTTGTTTTCCTTGATTTTGACGAAAAAGAAAATTAAATTTGCTTTTTTACTTGCTTTTTGGAAAATAATGTTTTTCTTTGTGGAAAATATAAATTGCTAAAAATAACACGATATGGAAAATTTAGAAGTCTCAAAGAAAAGCAAATCAGAAAATGAGAAAACAGTAAAACTAACTGATTTCAAAAAAAACGAAGAGAACCCATTCATGGCACAGGCTGTTGAAAAAATAGAAAACCATGTCGTGAAAAAATACAGAAGCAATTCCGGTGGTGATAGAAAAGCGGTGGTAGCTTTAGCAGATACTTCAACTGGAGAAGTTTTTAAAACATCTTACATCAGACAAGTTGAAGTTGACGAAGAACAATTTGCTAAAATATACCTATCGCAATTTAGTTCATTTTTCAATCTATCTCAAGCTGCTATAAGAGTTTTTGGATATATCCTTACCTGTATGAAACCCAAAAATGACATGATTATATTTGATAGAAAAAAATGCCTAGAATATACTGGTTATAAGTCAGATAAAGCAATTTATAAAGGTCTTACAGAACTTATTGTTTCTGAAATTATAGCAAGAGGACCTAACGAATACAACTGGTTTATAAACCCTTTGGTTATTTTTAATGGAGACCGTGTTTCTTTCACCAAAACCTATATTAAGAAAAAAAAAGAAGTAACTGTTATTAAATAACACACTTCACAGAGGGAGACAGCTGTTTTTGTTCGTTCCCCCTCGGGGGCGGAGGGGGGTAGAGATATAAATACCAATAAATCAAACATATATGAAAACTTTAGAGGACTACAAGAGAGCGATTGAAAAAAGATGGAACTGCAAGGTCGAGCACATCGTGGAGAGTGTAGGGGATACACTGGGGTTCGTTGTGTCGTTTGAGCGAGATTCATTTTTTACAGGGGTCGAGAGACCTATGCAGATTACAGCGGTCTATTTCGACACAAAAAGTATCGAGGGGTGGGCAGCTAAAGAAGACCTGTTGAAATAAAGCCAATGGCATCAAAAGTAAAGGCACTGGAGACGAATCTTCAGTGCCTTTTTTCGCACTCTTCCATATCGGTCGACGTGCTGTTTTTGTTCATTGGCAAATATATGCATTTATTTTGGATTAACCAAACAATTGAATACATTTGCCAAATAAACCATGCGGTCAAGGTTATAGCACACTATAACCCCTAAAGGAGTTGTGTGCAAGGGAATGCTTCCCTTGACCCTTTTAAATACATTCTATGGCA
>JBOFWL010000091.1:0-1104 GCA_051653605.1 Brevinema sp. | reverse complement strand
TCCTCACTTTCACAATTGTTTTCATGATTTTGTCTTAGTTTGGCTGCCAGTCTTTTTGCTACAACGCTGATAGCGATGAGAGTATCAATAAGTTCTTCATCAACTGCGTCAGTAGCACTGGCTGAATCATTCGTCTTAGCCATTTGTCTCAACCTCACTTTCCGATCGGCTTGTTGCCTTTCTAACTTCCTAAGGAGAATTGGAAGAGCAGATTCCGGAAATTTTGAAAATTTCTAAAAACTTTTTTCCAGAAGTAGGCTTTTCTTGCCTCCTAACCTTCTAAGGGATATGGGGGAGTGAGATTTCGGGGGACTAAAAATATTTTTATAAAAGAGATTGACAACGACAGCAGACGATGTATAATCTAATTACAACAATAGTAGACGTTACTGTTTAAAATGTATAGGAGTAGACATTATGTCAACATTTAGATTTGATTTGAACGAAGGATATAGTCAGAGGTTAGAAGATGTTGCAGCAGAAAAGGTGATTGATATGAATAATACAGCAACAAAGGACGATTCATTGTATAAATCGATTATTGAGAAGATTGACGCTTGGATTAAATATGAAGAGAATATGCCTAAGACAAAGTATCAGGAGGACAAAGAAAGACATGATGATTATAGGGCTGCAAATGATTTAGATTGTATTCTTCGAAATGGAGACTTAAGGGCTGATACTATTTTTTCATTATGGCGTCCGCTTAGATTTGCATTAGTAAGAATAAGTGGATATGAAAAAATAAAAGAAGTCACTGGTATGGGCTTAGAAAAGAGTTCTTCATTTATGAAAGCTCTTATTTGTGATGATAACTTAAAGACGCTTCTTCCAATTAAGAATGAGACAACTAGATTGTTATCATTTCTATTTTACTACGGGCAGAAGATTGAAAATACAATGCTTTTGCCAAAACGTTGGATGCAAAGTAGATGCGATTCTCCGTATCATGATTATATGCCATATTTTTTATTCGAGTGCTTTGAGGGTGGACACTTTCACAAAGTATTTGGAGCAGATATAAAGGTATGTGAATGGATTAAGGAAGAAAAACTGGATTGCTTTTTTGATGGTGAAGTGTGTCGCGAGAATATTATTGATTTG
>JBOFWL010000090.1:0-1254 GCA_051653605.1 Brevinema sp. | reverse complement strand
TAAATTCAATGCTTCTAGGCCAGATATGTGAAAAATGCATTCCATTTACGGCAAATTGTCATATAATACATATCTTTGATATTCTATTTTACAAAAGATAAAATTATGATGAGTCATATGCAATTTATACTGTGGGTTCTTCTGCTCGTTACAGGGAGCTATCTATTGATAGGCAAAGTGCCAGAAGAAAACACGTTTGATATATATCGTAAATCTAGAAGAATTGCAGGAGGGGCATTTTTAGTCTATTGTATTCAATTCTTTCTACAATGGAGATTCGATTTAAGAGATAATTTCCCTGAAATAGCTACCGCCAACAATATCACGCTTTTCTACTTAGGCAGTATACTGCTGGGATTCTCCTTTATTTTCTTATTAAGTGAAAAGTCCTTGAGAAACACATTTTTTATAATATCTCTTATTGTCTGGGCTATTGTGTGTAGCATTGTTTGGGCTTCTATCTTCTTTCTTCCTCAAGAAATTACGAAATGGGTTCTTTATATGGGCATGATCTGTCGTTTTGGATATACAACTACCCTTCTTATTAAACTTATAAAACTCTATAAGAAGGCGGTGATTAAAATACGAAATTATCACTCAGACAATGTCGACATATTTATAAAATGGATGAGTAAGAGTCTGTTTTATGGACTTGGAGTCGGGTTATCTACAACAATATTGTTATCAATTAATCCTCAATCAAAGTGGACAGTTACTTTACTTCTTGGCATGGCTATTCTGCTCTTCTACTACATCTTCATGAATCTGATTGACTATCTTATTCATTTCAATACAATAGAAAGCGCAATAGAAGAAAAACCGCAGTTGTATTGTTCCGAACAAAGCATAAAAAACAGTATTGAGCCCCTCGATTTAGAAGAGAAGGTTTTACAATGGATACAAATAAGAGGATATACTCGCCCCAAAATCAATATGGAAGAATTAGCAAAAGAGTTGGGCTCTAATCGTACTTATTTGTCTGGATTCATAAACTCTCATTATGAGTGTAGCTATTATGAGTGGATAGCCAGGCTACGTATAGAAGAAGCAAAAAACATATTGCGGGAGAACCCAGAGCTTACTATTACTCAAATATCTGAAAGAGTAGGATTCTCTTCAAATTCACATTTCACTCGCCTATTTACTGAAAAAGAGAATCTCTCTCCTGCTAAATGGAGACAGAGGTATTTATAGCGACTTATCGCCTACGATTATAATATATTCGTATTTTCTAAAGAAACCCACTCAGAGAAG
>JBOFWL010000089.1:0-1073 GCA_051653605.1 Brevinema sp. | reverse complement strand
CACCCGACTCCACGTTCATGTTCAGTTCGCTGGCTTTTGCTATATTTTTTAAGAAGTCTCCTACTGATATGTTGTTTACAGAAATATCTAAAGTCTCTTTATATTGCGGCTCCTCGTTGGCTACTTTATTAAGTATGGTTCGTATGCGCACTAAATGTGTTGAGTCAGGCATTGATTGGGCTTGAACAACCGAAAAAGAGAGAGCCTCCCAAAGGCAAACTATATAGAATATTCTTGTTAGCATGTTTTTTAAATGTTTATATAGAATTGTTTAATATAGGCAGTACTTCATCCAGTGAGGTATCTCCAGATTCAAGCAATGCCATGGCAGAGTGTTTCAAAGTCGTTATTTGCTTTTGTTTGAGATAATGTTCAATGTCACGTTCATCCTCACGAATTGCTTGCGAGAGTGTTGAATCTATTTTTATTACTTCATATATAGCTTTTCGACCCGAATATCCTGTATAGTAACAAGAGTCGCAACCTTTGGCTTTGTAGTAAGTTTGCTCTATCTGTGTTCCGGTTAATTTTGCTGTTGTGCTATCGATTATGCACTTTTCTTTACAATTCGGACAAAGCAAGCGTATCAGTCTTTGTGCTATACAAGCTATCAGGGTATCTGCGATAAGATAAGAATGAACTCCCATATCAGTCAGACGGGCAACACTTCCCCATGCACTGTTGGTATGAATGGTGGACAATAGCAAGTGCCCGGTCAATGAACTGCGGATAGCCATTTGTGCGGTGTCTTGATCACGAATTTCGCCCAGCATTATAATGTCGGGGTCTTGCCGCAAGAAAGTACGTAAAGCACTGCCGAATGTCAATCCGATTTCTTCCTTTAGCTGAACCTGATTGATTCCAGGAAGTGTATATTCCACCGGGTCTTCAATCGTTAATATATTATTATCTTCTCTGTTTAGTAAGCGTAGTGTAGCATACAGAGTTGTACTCTTTCCCGAACCTGTAGGTCCGGTGATGAGCACTAAACCATTGGGATTAAGTATCGACTGAGTGTAGTCATCATACTGCTTCTTAGTGAAGCCCAGTTTGGTTAAATCTAAAAGCCCTTG
>JBOFWL010000088.1:0-1024 GCA_051653605.1 Brevinema sp. | reverse complement strand
CAATCGGTCGGGACAGCAAGCGTCATTCAACTAAAGCCAATTATTGATTGGAGTGATAATGATGTTTGGGGTTACATATTCAAGCATTACTTGCCTGTTAATCCTGAATACAAAAAAAGAAAAGGGTTGGTTGCAGAGTGTGTCCCAAAGCGAACCTTACAAGCAATGCGGATGCGCTCATTGAAAGCCCCAAACTCATTGATGCTTTTATCAGAGCGAGAGAGAAAGGTGGTTTAGCAATAGATTGGATTATCACATCTGAAAACAGAGATTACTCCAATGATAAATGCTACTATATCTGCCGATGGCTTAATCATTCTTTATGCCATTCACGAAAAGGCAGAAGAAGTTGTATGAGGAGGTTAGAGAAGCGTATAGTAAAATGTGTAATAGTAAATAATTCAAAAAGAAAGATATGAGCAAAATCGGACTAATCGACGTGGACGGGCACAATTTCCCAAATTTCGCTTTAATGAGGACATCGGCCTATTATAAAGCAAAAGGCGAATACGTGGAATGGGCTACTCCTTTCAATAGGTACGATCAGGTAATGGCGAGCAAGGTGTTTACTTTTACTCCTGACTTTAATTATTTCACATTGCAGGCTGATGTGATAGAAAAAGGTGGCACCGGGTATGATATCGCCAAACAACTTCCTGTCGAAATAGACGGTAGCACATTGATGGACTATTCGATCTATCCACAGTATAATTTCTCTCTTTAGTTTTTTTCAAGAGGGTGCATCCGAAAGTGTCCGTTCTGTCTTGTAAGGGAGAAGGAAGGATATATACATTCTGTTTGTCCGGTAGATTTGAATCCTAAAGGTGAGTGGATTGAGGTGCTTGATAATAACTTCTTTGCTAACCCCGAATGGAAGGATGCTATGAGTTATTTACTGAAGCAAGGACAAAAGGTTAATCTGCATGGTGTCGATGTACGTATCATGAATGAAGAACAGGCTTTCTATTTGGGTAAGCTAAAATTGAAAAGAAGGATACATATTGCATGGGATCTGCCGGAGATT
>JBOFWL010000087.1:0-1150 GCA_051653605.1 Brevinema sp. | reverse complement strand
ATTTGCTTATTTAGATTGCTCTTTGCTGAGTCAATAGTTTTTTGAGCAGAAAGCAAACTTCGATATATTTGTGACATCTCAGACAATGTGCTTTGTATATCTTCAGTTCTAAATGGAAGATAAATCGAGCCTGTGCAATTTCGGTGCGTTAGCGGCATTTCGGTGGCATATCTAAGGTCGATCGCCATGCCGCAGACAATGGGTTTATCAGGCTTTGGGCGAATATTTATAATGGAGCGTGAGACAAGCAAAGCTGCCAAAATACCCGGAGTTGCCTGATGTTCCTTTGCTTTTGCAACAAAATCAGTTTCATTTACTATTACAGAGGAACGAAAACAGCACGTCGGTGTTGCTGTAGTCTCGGGCAACTGAAAACCATCGCTATCAATAACAGTAACTTTGCTTTCGTCAACACTGAAAGACTGCGTGCCAATTGGTTCAGCTGTTTCCGACATTTGTATAGGCTCATCTTCTGTGTGGATATCATCGCTACAAAATTTTTTCTTATATTTTAAAGAGCAATAGTAAAAAATAAGTGTTTCTACAAAAGGTTTTACTCCACGACCATCACAAAGAGCGTGATGAAACGCTACCCTTATTCTTTTTTCAGTAAATGTAACATCAAGAAGATGATATCCGACCTGTATACTTCCCAATGAACGAAGTTTTTTTGTTGGCACTGCATTTAATGAGTTATCATCCCTGTGTAAATAATAACATCCACCTTTCTCCACTAACTTTTGTGTCATATATGGAAATCTTTTCACTGCTTTACCCAATGCTACCTCTAAAAAATCACCTCGGACTTTATCTTTCATACAAATTTCTAAGATAGTGCTATCATAGCCGTTTTGACGATATAAAAATGATTGTCCTGACCTAATCTTCCCCAAAGCCATCACCTCCGTTAATAAATTGATATTTGTTCTTTTTACACAGCATCACAATGCCTGTGATGATAAATCCTGCACTGCAAGCCATTCCAAAGAGGGAGCTGGACTCAACCGCCGAGAAGTGGTCACCACTCATATTGATTAAGGTGCATTGTGCTACAACAATCGAAACCACTGCATCAATTAACCCCATGATTTTGATACTTGAAATGAGCGGATTTTTCATGTGGCGATACTTAACCACGCCAATAATAGCC
>JBOFWL010000086.1:0-1830 GCA_051653605.1 Brevinema sp. | reverse complement strand
AAAGCATTCTGGTGATATGTCAAGGGTTAAATGAAAAAGATTTTGATATGCTTTCATAAAAAAAGGGTGCACTTAATAGAGCATACAAGAAAATGAGAATTTCTCGAATACTAGTTCGGTTCTATATTTAATTCGGCATCCAATTTTTCGCCGGTGTACAGTTGGTTTTTGACCAGCAAACCAAAAACGAGTCGTACGAATTTACGAGATGTAAGCGCGAGTGCTCTTTTGTGCTGATGTTTTGTTACCTCAGCGTATTTCTTTGCATAGAATTCAGCATATTCAGGTATGTATCTTCTGATACTGTTTGCAGCTTCTCCAAGGTAATAACGGAGATAGGTATTTCCTGCTTTTGATATATGGTTATCTTCGGAAACGAAGTCGCCAGAATCGTTTTTAAGCCATGTTAAACCTGCATATTTAGCTAATGCATCAGAGGAATGGAAAGCAGTTATATCACCTATTTCAGACAGCATACCAGCCGCCCATACAGGACCAATACCTGGAATGGATTTGAGAATTGTAAAGGCATTTGGGTTCATTCCGTTAATACAATTCGCAATTGCCTGATCAATCAGTTTCATTTCTTTCTGATAGGTCTGAATGCAGTTAAACGAGCTTGCTAATGAAACATTTAGTGGCTCATACATGCATTTATCTAATCGATAAGAATCTCTGGCAGCTTTCTTAAGCAAATCAGAGGTCTTAGATATATCTGCGATACGATTTCGGCTTTTTTTAGCCAGAAATTCAAGCAGTTCCTCTTCCGGAGTATCAATGATTTCCTGAAGAGACATAAACTCAGTAAGTACTGCAGAGGATGTAGAACCATATAGGTTGGAAAATGGCTGTTCATCACCTTCTAAAAGTTGAAGTTCACTAAATTTTAGATATAGGTTTGACACCATATATGTTTTTTCTCTGGTAATGCATTCTGCAAGATGAAGACGATGCCTTGTTAATCGCTTCAATGCGAGATACTGGGCACCACGCCAAGGTTGACATTTTTTTGTACGACCAACTCTGGCAAAATCTGCAATGAGATAAGCATCCATTGCATCGGTCTTGTCCATGCCAACATAGGATTTTCGGTAGTTGGCAGTCATCTTTGGATTAACGCAGTACACATAGGGTTTATAAGGCATTAGGACTTCACATGAGGATAGGAAATTAGCTATGTGAATGCTGTAAACAGATGTAGATTCTAATGCAACAATAATGGTATTGAGATCTGGATGTTTTTGCATACATTCGAAAATCAATTCAGCAAGCTTATCAGCTCCCGGCTGGTTATTGCTGATGGATGAAGCAATATATTTGTTTTCATCAAAATCCATGGCGTATACGACATTGGACTTTGAACTTACATCAATACCAACGAATAAAGTGGATATGTAATTGATCTTAATCATGTTATCACGCTCCTTTCTGATCAGAATTTGTGAAGCCTAAAGTAGAGGGTTTATCCCGGATATCATACAGTGACCGCAACCTCGCGTAATGAGCATTCACCTAGCCAGCATTTTTTGCTGGTGCTAACGACTTGGGATGCAACTTCTGTGTAAGCGGAATGTGCTGTATGAGCCAGGCTGCAAGCTTTCTGAGCAGTCTCGGACAAAGCCGGCTGAAAGGAGAAAAAGCAGTGCCTTCGGACATCAGACTCTGCTGATATCATACCACAGGATTAACCACATGAAAAAGTAACTATTGACTATATAGATGGAAATAGGATGAGGGGAGTTCCTCTTAGATGACCATACATCTATATCATAAAAAAGAATAAGTTCATAAGCTGATTTATCTTGCTTACAAACTTATTATACGAGGAGA
>JBOFWL010000085.1:0-3114 GCA_051653605.1 Brevinema sp. | reverse complement strand
GATGAATTTCAACACCTTCATATGCAACAAGCATATCCGGCGATTTAAGCAGGGCAATCGCACGAAGAAGTTCAGGAGTCAACTCTCGGCACTTGATAATAATCTGCTCTTCTTCTCCTTGCAACAAATCTTCAATTATAATTTTCAATACATTCACCTCCAACCCCTTTGTATTAGTATATCATATATATTGAGATAATAGTTTAAAGTCTTGAAAATTCAATCCTTATAAATAGCTCCAATCGCTCATTGGCAACTCTGTCCGTTTTCTTGTCTTTCTTGCCCTATTAATTGGCGGCTCTTTGTGGCTCTGGCTGCGGAAAGCTGTTTGCAAAAAAGAGCCGCCAACCACTAGATTTTAAAAATTATTTTTAAAATACTTCTCTAAACTGCATAGCCCCCTACGAATTGCATCTTTTACGCTACTTGCGGATGCACCCTCTGCCTTAGCAATAGCCGCTTTGCTCATTCCCAAGAAGTAATGAGCGTAAATGCGTTTAGCCTGCTTGTCGGGTAGTGTGGCAATGGCAGTGTAAAGCTGTTCCCTCGTGAGCTTACGCTCGTAAATCTCATCGGGAGAGAGGGAAACAAACAAGGCACTGTGTTCGATACCGTCATCACGGTCAAGTGAGTAATACGCTTTGTGGTAGCGTATTCTGCTTTGATAGGCTTGCTCTGCTTTGCGGTATTCCTCAAATATGTCAAATACCTCATTGGGAATGTCAATGTATGTATCAACGGTTATGTGAGCGTAGTAGTCTTTCAAGTTAATTCTTTTCATGGTTATACCATCCTTTCGATTTTTGGGTTAGCTGAAATCGAAAGGGCAGCGGTGGAGAGCGACAGCGAGGTATAATAAAAAAGCACTTGCAAGCAGACGAAAAACGTCCATGTGCAAGTGCTTTATGATTTAATTCAGTATTTTTATGGCTTGAGAGTTCATAGCAAGGGCATAATGTGCCTAAGTTGGTGTTTTGGATTTTTTTAACGCAGTCCCTCCGTAGTGGAAAGCAAACAACTTAACAGCACAAATAAAAATCCCTCCAATCCAAACGAGTGATTGAAGGGGTGTTTGCATAACAATAGACCCACCAAAGCACCGTTTTTTTTATTGGTGGGATAACCATTTCAGTAATTAAAGAACTATGCGTTCAATTATAATTGAACTGTTATGCCATTATAAATATGACATAATTCGATAAAATTAGAGGGAGGAGGTGAACTACAAGTGCATGAATTACATGAAACACTTGGTAGCGTTATAAAATCTGCTCGGACAAGAAGCAACATGACAATGGAAGTCTTAGCTGAAAAGATTGATATATCCGAGCGTTACCTATATCGCATCGAAAACGAGAACAAGAAGCCAAGCTTTGCTATCCTTAACAAAATAGTCCATGAATTAGCCATAGAGCCGGAGTTGATTTTCTATCCCGAGAAGCCGTCCAAAGATTCCGAGGTAGAAAATCTCATCCGTATGCTTTACGACTGCGATGACCGTTCTAAGTACATAATCAAGGCAACAGTGAAAGCCGTGTTAGAGTCGCAAGGCAAGTAACTAAAAAACAGAGCCGATATCCACATTCCACTTGTGGTTATCGGCTCTGCGTCTGTGCGTCTGGCTCTTTTATAACTGACATATTCAGTTGTTGCAGGTTAATTAGCGTTTCCTGTCTGCATTTGGGGCAAAACAGTGGGAAGTTTTTAAGTTCTGTGTCATCTCGTATTCGTATGCGTGTTTTGCTGTTGCAAGTTGGGCATAGTATCCAGTTCGTTTTTTCCATTTAGCTTTCCCTCCAAACATCTTGGAAGAATGGCTCAATATGTTCTCGGATGAATTTTATTCTATCATTAACACGTGGCTTAAACAGTGAAACAATAGATATGACTACACCATTCTTAGTGTTTACATAGATTACATTTCCACCATCTCCTATAGCGGCAAAGGTACGATTTTTTTCGTCGATAACCCACCATAAGTACCCATAGGGTAGACCCTGCTGTTCCCACCGGCTATGCTCTTTTGTACTTTCGTCGATCCATTTTGATGACACAATCTGCTTTCCATTCCACATTCCACCGTCTAAGTATAATTGACCAATATTAGCCATATCCGTTGCAGTTAAGGCAAGTCCCCACCCTGCTGTGTTTACACCTTTCGGGTCAGCAACCCAACCGCTGATATTTTTAGCCTTATAAAAGGCAAGTTGTTCTTCTTTTGTTTTAAAAATAATATCTTTGTCTGCCTTTATACCAAGCTGCGAGAATAGATTTTCTGTTGCAAAATCACGCATAGTTTGTCCGGTAGCACTTGTAAGTATGCCCGACAAAATATCCGGTCCTATGAGGGGAGCATATCTAAATTCGCCTATCTGCCCTTTACCACCTAATAAATCAAGTGCAGATTTTACCCAGTCATCACTTGTGAAATACTTGGTATAGGGTGCAGACTTATATTTGTATGGTGCTGTCATTGTCAACATCTCTTTAATGGTAATGCTCTGAATTGTTTTTTCACCTCGTTTTACCTTGTAACTCGGAAAAAAATCAAGTACCTTTTGGTCAAGACTTTTGATGTATCCTTTATCAATGGCAATTCCAAATAATATGGAAACAATACTCTTTGTAACAGAAAAAATATGCATACAATCGTTTGCACTGCATTCATTAAAGTAGTTTTCATACAGCGTTTTACCATTTTTTCTAACAATGATACCGGCAAGATTATCAAAATCGTTTCTTATCATTTCTTCCAAATGAGATATTTTTTGTGGGTTCATATGATTTTTCCTCCTACTTCTCTGCAAGCAAGACTGTTTTATCAGTTCTGCGATTTGTGTTTGGCTCTTAACTTTTGTTTATTTCTTTTTCAATCCAACTACGCATAATATCTAATTGCTGTTCGGTATGAAACCAATGCTCGCCATTCTCCATTATAGTTAAGCCGCAATCGTGTTTCTGAGCGAATTGCCTTACGCAATCAAGGTCAATTAGGTTGTCATTTTCCCCATTCCGCAAATTTGCGTTATTCTTTTTTCCACACTTGACATCTTTATATCCTCCAAGAACATTAGTTGATTTTGCCATTAGATAAGTCATTCATCACTCTTCATA
>JBOFWL010000084.1:0-1165 GCA_051653605.1 Brevinema sp. | reverse complement strand
ATTCACGCATAGGTTTTGAAGAAAACTATGAGTGATATTAAAACAGAGCAGTCTCAATGTTTTCTGTTTTAAACCTATGCTTAATCGGAGTTTTTGCCTATTTTTGTTATTCTAATTTATCGAAATAAAGAATACAGGTATGGCACAACCCCTTGCAGAGCGTATGCGTCCTCGCACGCTTGATGATTACATTGGACAAAAGCATTTGGTAGGTCCAGGTGCTGTTTTGCGAAACATGATTGATGCAGGCAGACTATCCTCCTTCATATTGTGGGGGCCTCCGGGGGTAGGTAAAACAACGTTGGCGCAAATTATAGCACATAAACTAGAGACTCCCTTCTATACACTTAGCGCTGTAACAAGCGGGGTAAAAGATGTGCGTGAAGTAATTGAAAAAGCTCGTAGCGGTCGTTTCTTTTCACAAAACAGCCCTATTCTTTTTATTGACGAGATTCATCGTTTTAGTAAATCACAACAAGACTCCCTGCTTGGTGCGGTAGAAACGGGTGTGGTCACTCTTATAGGGGCAACAACCGAGAATCCTTCTTTCGAGGTTATTCGTCCGCTTCTATCTCGCTGTCAACTCTATGTGCTTAAATCATTAGAGCAAGAAGATTTATTAGAACTGCTGCATAAGGTACTACAGAAGGACTTAATGCTTAAGCAAAAAGAGATAGAAGTAAAAGAACATGAGGCAATGCTTCGCTTCTCGGGAGGCGATGCCAGAAAATTACTTAATATTTTAGAGCTAGTAGTAGAGGCAGAGGGCAATGCAGATAAAATAGTTATAACCGATGCCAAAGTAACAGAGCGATTGCAACAGAATCCTTTAGCGTATGATAAAGATGGAGAGATGCACTATGATATAATCTCGGCATTTATTAAATCTATACGCGGAAGTGATCCCGATGGAGCGCTTTACTGGTTAGCTCGTATGGTAGAAGGAGGGGAAGACCCTAAGTTTATTGCACGCAGGTTAGTAATTTCTGCTTCGGAAGATATTGGCTTGGCTAACCCCAATGCACTGTTGCTTGCCAATACTACATTTGACGCAGTTATGAAACTAGGATGGCCCGAAGGGCGCATACCACTAGCACAGGCAACTGTTTATTTGGCTACTAGCCCAAAGAGCAATTCGGCATACGAAGGGATCAATAAAGCCATT
>JBOFWL010000083.1:0-1042 GCA_051653605.1 Brevinema sp. | reverse complement strand
TGACGCCAGTCCATACAGACAAAGTGGATACTGCCATCTTTAGAAAACTCTCCTGCCAAGCCAAGCGTTCCTTCCAAAAAGTTCATGAACTCTTGCTTGCTCATCTCCCCACTGGCATAGGCAAACTCTCCAAACTCTTTCCTCGAGCTCGCTCCTTTCATGGCAACATTGCCTTCTATCTTCACATTATACGGGGGATCTGTAAACACAACATCTGCCATTTCTTCGCCCAAGAGCTTCCGATAGCTGTCCTCCAAGAGTGAATCTCCAATATACAGTTTGTGTTCTCCCAGTTGCCACAGATCTCCTTTCTTGCACACCTTTGGAACATTATCTGGGAATTCGTCCATGGCATCGACCTCGTCCACACCTATATCCAAAATTAAGTCCACCTCTGGGGTTTTTATTATCCTCGCAAGGGGCAAAACCGGTGAGGGTGATATCGAAGTCTTCCTCAATAACTAACAGCTCCTGCAACTCGATAGCCAAAATTTCTTTGTCCCATCCTGCCTTTTCTGCCAGCTTGTTATCCGCCAGAATATACGCCCGCTTCTCGGCTTCGCTGAGATATTCTATACGGATTACTGGAACCTCCTCAAGCCCCAGTTCCTTTGCCGCCATAACCCTGCCATGCCCTGCGATGATCATATTGTTCTGATCCACCAGCACGGGGTTTGTAAAACCAAACACCCTAATACTACGAGCGATCTCCGTAACCTGCTTTGGGCTATGCACCCGTGCGTTCTTTGCATAGGGCTTTAATTCCTCTACCCTAACCTTTTCAAGCTTGCTTTCCTCTCTCGTTTTCATTTATCCTCCAATGAAAATGCATTAAACTTTTTCTTGACAAATAACCTGAAATATGGTATTATCCAATAAAGGTACTACTTTTTACTACTTTTTACTACTTTTTACTACTTTTTACTACTTTTTAATACTTTTTAATACCTCATTTCCTCTCCCTCCTCTCAATTTTTTGGTTCAGCCTCCATCCTAAACCCTATCCTTGTTTTTGTCAATCTTTTTGCTTTTGCTTGTTTTT
>JBOFWL010000082.1:0-1440 GCA_051653605.1 Brevinema sp. | reverse complement strand
GATATATTTTTGAATATTGGTGATGAAGCAAGGTGTCTACGACTATGTACGATCCCCTTTCTCTCATCTTGAAGCCACTCAATACTTCTTGTAATGTGCAATTTTAAAATCTCTAGATTTGCCTTAAAATCATTTGGATAATCATTAACCCCTGTTTCCAAGAACCTCTTGCACTCTTCAAAAATCCAAGGTCTTCCAAAAGTCGCTCGCCCGATCATTACAGCATCAACACCATACTTATCAAAAGCATTTTTACAATCTTCAGGCGATTTAATATCTCCATTTCCGATAATAGGTATTTTCATTCTTGGGTTGTTTTTTACATCCCCAATAAGTGACCAATCAGCCTCTCCTGTATACATCTGAGCCCTTGTTCTACCGTGTATTGCTAGCGCTGCAATACCGCAATCTTGCAACTGTTCGGCCAAGTCTACAATAACCTTTGAATTATCATCCCATCCCAAACGGGTTTTAACTGTAACTGGGATATTTACAGATTTAACAATAGATGAGGTGATCTCTAACATCTTTGGAATGTTTTGCAACATACCAGCCCCAGCCCCCTTTGAAGCAACTTTTTTAACCGGGCAACCAAAGTTAATGTCGAGAATGTCTGGCTTTGCCTCTTCAACTATCTTTGCTGCTTCAACCATCGAGTCTACATCTTTTCCGTAGATTTGAATTACAACAGGTCGCTCTTCCTCTAGAATAGTGAGTTTTTGCTCTGTTCTCTTCACACTTCTAATTAATGCATCTGAACTGACAAATTCTGTATACACCAAATCTGCCCCGAATTTCTTACATAAAATTCTAAAAGCAGGGTCAATCACATCTTCCATTGGCGCTAACACCAAAGGATATCTACCTAAATCTATATCTGCAATTTTCATAAACTCTTTATTATCTCTGCAAAGATACAAAATAAAATGTAAAAATTAGAACTTAATTTGTATACTAATCTGAACCATACTATCAACTTTTTTATGTATCTTTGCAATCGTTTGCTAAAAAAACGAGTATTTTTCAACAAATTAAGTATTATAAATCTCAGGACATAGTCCGCCTGCGTAATGTTTTTTACAAAGCATTGCACGCTTTACACCAGCATTTTATGGATAAGAACACTATTATTGGATTTCTATTAATTCTCGGAATCATAGTTGGTTTCGGATGGTTAAATCAACCTTCAAAGGAGGTAGCTGAGGCTCGCAGACGCTACAATGACTCCATTGCAGCGATTGCGCAAGCTCAACAAGCAGCAATCATTACTGCTGACACACAAAAACAAGAAAATGACACGACTACTATTGCTGTTGCTGACATATCTAAATATGGATATTTTGAATCAGTAGCAAAAGGTACAGACGAAAGAATTGTTATCGAAAACGAGCTAATCAAACTTACTTTTGCAACAAAAGGTGGTGGCATATACTCTGCTGA
>JBOFWL010000081.1:0-2241 GCA_051653605.1 Brevinema sp. | reverse complement strand
ACTCCTATAACTCTCACCTCTCATTTCTTTTTTCATTTCTGCCCCATCTATCTGTATTACAGTATACCATACAGTTACGCTTTTCTCAACCTCTTTGTTACTTTCTAGTGAGAAAGTAACGCAAAAGCACTTTCCCACCACAGCACCGTTGGTGCAGCAGTAGGAAAGTGCTTCGCGCCCCTAAAGGGGAAGGTTACTGGAGCTGCATGTCTTCCGGCTTTTCGCCCGGTGCCACAGCCTGCTCCAGTGGGGCGTTGCCCCTGCTGAATTCTGATTAAAACCCCAATAACAACTGTAACTATCGCATTAAAAAATATTGATATTTTATATAATTTTATGTTGCTTATTGTCAGAATATTTAGTATTATTTACCTATAAAGATAAAAGTGAAAGAGGTGATTCCAATGGGTCTGTCTGATAACGTTTTTCACTCGCCCAACACAAATTAAAAGGAGGTATTTTATGAAAAAGTTATTGTCAATCATTTTATCGCTCGCTATGGTATTCACTATGTCCGCTACCGCTTTTGCGGCTGAAAGTACGCCAAAAGCGGCAACCTTGACAGACGAAGTTCTTCAGTCAATGACACCAGACGATTTTAATGACTGCTACAACTACCTACTGGAATACAAACAGAGCAATCCTAATTGCACAAACGAAGAATTAGACAGCATTGCAAGCGATTTTTATATCGCAGCCTACAACGAACATGGAAGAACACCAACAACAAGAAGTTGGTATGACGATTTGCTCATGTCTGCCGGAAACATGAACCCGGATGAATTAGCACTTTCTAAAAAATATCCGTCTGACCTTGCCGCTGTATATTCGTCCTCGCAAATAGCAAATAATGAAGCAGAGTCCCGCTACAATCAAGGTGCTTATTTAGGCAACCAAGACGCTTTTCGACATGCTGCATGGAACGCATTGCTGATTTGTAGATTTTATGCACTTCAAAAGGGTGACTTCAACTGGTGCTTAACAAGGACAAGAGAATGGACTACCGCTCATGAAACTGGTGCACCATATGATGGCAACTTAACATCGACCCAGAGGCAAGCCGACTATGATATGGACATCTTAAATAATGCTGCTGGCAGAGCAGCGGCTGAGACTACCTATACCAGTGAGTATCTTGCACTTAAAGAAGTTCAGAAATATGTAGATAACGGCTGGTGCAAAAGAATAAAAACAGACTCTCAAATGACATACGATTACTCAACGATGCTTAACTACACTTGGACACTAAGACCCACCAACACGGTAGGAAAAAGATAAACAAGAGAAAAAAGAATGTCCTCTAAATAGAGGACATTCTTTTTTCTCTTGTTACTAATTTTGATAGCATAATGACGGCAAGCAGATTTAAGATAATTATTCCTATAATTACCCAAAAAAACACAGTTTGAATTGAGGCAACATTTTCACTCATTAAAGCTATCTCACCATGTAAAATCCATTGATTTATAATTTTCAATTCATTATAAACCGCAAAAAGCCCCAAAGAAAAACTACCAAAAACTAAATATGTGCATCCTTTTATTTTTCCATAAGCCAACCGAATTAAATTGATTATTACAAAAGAAAAAGAAATTACACTCCAAACAATCCATGAAATATTCCAATCCATAATACTCATTCCCTTCTTACACTATTTTCTAAAAAGATTTTTCCAAAACCCTTGTTTTCTCTCCGGCTCTATCAGTAATGAATCTTGCTGCTCGTCCACCGGCTCGCCGTTGATCGGCGGCAAGCTCTCTAACTGCTGGTGCATTGTCCCGGCGTGAAGTGCCTGTGCTGCTGTTAAAGACAGTGTAGTATTTTCGAGTGCTGCCGTCAATTCTTTTATGCTCTGCTGCTGCTGTTCTATCTGCCTATCTTTAACTTCAAGCTGCTGCTTCAGCACCTCAATAACAACCGTAAACTCACCGAAAACTTGACCGGAAACCGGCGGAAACTGGTTTCCGCAAACCCCGGAAACCTCGGTTTGCGGTTCATCCCTTGAAAATGCCTGTTTTATGAGGTTTTCACCGGAAACCGATATGTAAATTACACCGGAAACTGTTTCCGCAAACTTGGTTTTCACTTCATCGGTCATTTTCTTTCTAACAGCTGTCTTGCTTACCCCTAATTCATCAGCAATTTGCTTAATAGTTTTCCCGGTCATATCTTTACAAATAAGCCAACTGGGCAGACACCGGCAAGTACCACCGGTTCTGCTATGTACCAGCAATCCGCTCC
>JBOFWL010000080.1:0-1191 GCA_051653605.1 Brevinema sp. | reverse complement strand
TGTTGGCATGTTTTTTTTCTTCTTAGTCTATTATTATGTATTTTTAAGAAGTGAAGCAATTTTGTTTTTAAAAATATTAAAATTGTCTAGCAAACCGAAGGCGGCTATAACTAACATGCAGAAAACCTATTTGTATTCGTGTGAAAAGAAAACGATTACATTCTTTTAAGAACCTAACTTAAATATTTATCATTTTATCATCTTTTCATTTGTCATTTACCCACACGCGCACATACAGTTCGTAGGCTATTAGTTCGCATTTATTCCCTTTAAAATTCATGCTACGCAGCTGAAAAAGATTGTTTCTGGTTTTCCCGTGTTTATATGCACATTATAATACTAGAAATCGATATTTACGACCCCTTAACGTTTAAAACAAAACACATCAACCTATTTTAAGGGCATGCAGAACGCACAAACATACTTACGGGGACGAAATGTGCTGATTTATTCCCTTGCTGCTAGAAAATATTCACAACTGGTGTCATTTGCTCGAGTCCAGATGACAGAAAGTAAACCAGCGGTCTTTGTAGAGGACGTGGAGCTGTTCAGTATCCAAATAGCGCAAGCCAATGGGTCAGCATAGCGGAGACGCAGAAAGCGAGTTTGAATCCCAGCTGCGATGAGTAAACATGCAGTCTGCAGTCAGTTAAAGAGCCCGTGTGTTCAGTGCGCTAAAATGACATGAGCGATACTCTGCGCTGATTGGCTCAGACGCGCGGCCCCCACCAATCCCTCCAAACACTCACTCACATTCTTTCTTCTCCTCTCTCACTTTCCGAGGGGTCCAAAGTAAATTAAACATCATCGGACGAATGAATGCGCAAAAGCGCACATCGATTGATGCGATGTAGAGAAATCTGAATCTTAACCCGTTCACATCCAGATTATGTTCTAGCGACACTAACATATGTTTTTTTTTTTTTTTTTGTATTTGTATAAATAAAGCCATAAATGATCATCAACTAAAATCTCTTTGGCAATACTATAATAGTTATTTCTAAAGTCCATTACAATATGCTAGTTTTGAACAGTAGAAACACCTAGATAATTATATGGATTTTAAGAAAAATGACAATAATATTGTAAGTAACATTTGTACAGTTCTTGCTGATTTGTATTGTTATTCCATATTGTTAAACATTATATATATATATATATAAGAAATCCTCCACACGTTTATAGTTAAAG
>JBOFWL010000079.1:0-2612 GCA_051653605.1 Brevinema sp. | reverse complement strand
AATCCACAGATAAATGTAAATCATGCACAGTTGGTATTCACAACGCATGATACCTGGCAGCTATCGAATCAATTGCTTAGACGGGATGAAATTTGGTTTACTGAAAAAAGTCATCAAGGAATATCGACCTTATATTCATTAGCGGATTTTGTGGATGAAGATGGAACTAGAATCAGGAAGGATGAGAGTTACGAAAAGAATTATTTGATTGGTAAGTATGGCGCAATTCCAACCTTAAAGAGCATTGACATTTTTAAGGAGGGTTAAGAGTGGCAAGAAACGAAAGAACAGGTAATAGAAAAACAAGGGAACAACGCAAAAAGGTCAGAGTACCTGAATTGGGGTATTATCTGATAGTTACTGATACAGAGGCTACAGAACGATGTTACTTCAATGGATTACGAGATAGTTTACCAGTAGATATCCAAGGTAAATTAGTAATAAGTGTAATTGAAACTAAAACCCGCGAAATGATAGATAAATGCATGGAATTAACAGCATATGAAGCACAGTATCGCATGCCTTGGATTGTGTTTGATAGAGATCAAGTGAAAGATTTCGATGCAATTATCCGAGAAGCAAAAGATAAAGGAATCGGAGTAGGCTGGTCGAATCCATGTTTTGAAATTTGGTTGTACGCCTACTTTGGTTCCATGCCTGCATTGCGTGAATCATGGACGTGTTGTTCTGAATTTGGGAAAGTGTATGAAAGTAAAACAGGACAAAAGTATTCCAAAGCTGAAAGCGACATGTACCCTAGAATTTGCAAGAGCGGTGATGAAGAAAAGGCTATTAGAGTTGCACAACAAAAATTTGATCAGTGTATAAGGGATGGAAAAGTAAAACCATCGGAGATGTGGCCGTGTACAACGGTGCATGAGCTGGTGGGGGAGATACGGATAAAAATTGTAAAGGAGGGTAAGAATGGCAAAGGCAATTAGTGCAAGACAATTTGGAGATGAGTATCAGCAGCTTGTCTTTTGGAAATATGCTTTAATTTTGTTAAGTGGGAACTACGAAATTGATAAAATAAAGTATGAAGATGAAGCTGTAAAATCGTATGATGATGTTGTAATAGAGTATGCTATACCCCAAAAATTCAGGGATACAACGATTAATAAAGAGTATATTCAAGTGAAATTTCACATGAGAGATAATAATTTCTTTTCGTTAGATAATTTATTGGATCCTGCATTTATAAATGCAACTAAATACTCCTTGTTAGATAATGTGGTATCGGCATTTCGAAGCTTAGGTGATGAATTTAAGAATTGTAAGTTTGTAATATATTCAATGTGGGATATTGCACAAGATGATGTTTTAAATGAGTTGATTAGTAATGTTGATAGAACTGTTATTCTCGATAAATTATTTGATGGAACAACAGATGCTTCAAAAATGGGAAAAATTCGTAATAAATTGTGCGAAACATTAACGTTAACAATGGAAGAGTTGAAATGTGTTCTTCATCAATTATGTATCATGAATCGTCAGGAAACATTAGTACTACAAAGGAGTAACAGTATAAAAAATATGCTTTTCGTATTTCAATTTATCAAATTGGTTTTTGCAATTCTGTTAGGGGGGTATTTAGGTTATGTTTTAATTCCAAAAGGAATGGGAGGAGTGTTATTATAGGAATCTTATGCACTTTTACAAGCATTATCATACTCTTGACAGACACGAAGGTAATTTGCATTTAGCCCAGCAGCAGCCAAAATTGCCGTCCATGCAGCAGGAGTCAACACGCCGCCTGACGCTATAGCTCCGGCACTTGTTGCCGCTGCGACAATATCTCCAAGACCAGTTATACCAAGTGTAATTACCATTTCCCCTTCTTTGGAGTTAATCGTATCCACAGCATTTTTGAACGTTGTAATATAGCCATCGTTTTTGCCTATTACTTCATATGTTTTGAAGTAATAAGTTCCAGCTAAGGAGCCGTCTGGACGGCGGAGTTCCCATGTGTTGGGGTTTCCGTAAGTCTTTGTATATTCATAATTTGTAAAAGTATTTTCGTTGAGTGAGGCATAGGGTGTAGGCTTGTCCATAAACTCAGCACTGGCAACGACGGCACCAACATCAACAGTATTAGTGGCTTTTTCTGTTGTAGTAACCTGCATAGTACCGGCAATTTTGTCCTTTGTTACCGTGTAAATAAATTGGTCGTCGCTTGCTTGAGAGATTGTCTTACTTGCCGTATCTTCTAAAATAATGGCATTGTATTGATTGGTCGGGCTTGCCGCAAAAGCGATAGCGGAAAGCGAGAATACCATAGCAAGAGATAGTATCATACTTAATAATTTTTTCATGCTGTACTCCTTTCAAATTAAACGTGTTTTGTTATGGCTAAAGTTAAAATTTGTGTAGTGCTTTTGCGCCTGCAGGCAACTTCGGCTGATGCACTAAAAAGATGCAAGCAGCATTGATATTCATTGCTGTGACCATCAGAGCCATAGCTGCCAAAGTTGATCCTAATTTCAAAGCTATTTTTTCATGTTCTTATCCTCCTTTCTTCTGATTCCATTTTACCAAAATAGAAAGCCTGTACAGAAATGCAAAGCCACCTTGCGGCAGATGAAACAGAACCGCTTGCCCTTACCAAAGCAGTT
>JBOFWL010000078.1:0-1240 GCA_051653605.1 Brevinema sp. | reverse complement strand
TCATGTTTAGTTGCTACTCTAAATATTCTTTTCATATTTATTTCGCACTTCTTCTAACTTCTCATTAGAGAAGTTTAAGGTCTGACTATTCCCTCCTAGCTTACTAAATAATCTAGTGGGAATAGTTAGTTTGGTATATCCGTATTGAAGCATAACTCTCCGTAGTTTTGCTCCTGAATATACTTTGATGAAAAACCCGACTACCTTGTAATTGGTGTTGGGTTTTAATTTGTTAAGTTCATCAATCATATCCTTTGATGTTTAAAATTAATACTAATTGTCGAACAGTTTATGCTCATGTTCAGGAGTTGGTATTATAGGCTGAATCCTTTGCAACCTATAATACGACCTTGGTCGTCACGTATAGGTTGGGAAGGAACAACGAAGTCCCTTCGATCATGATATGCCGATTTGAATACCATTGATACTATATATAGAGTATCATCTTTCGGTGATGGTAAATCTGGGCAATCACCGAATGTAGTTTTAAACAGTGGTAGACCGTTTACATCGTCTACCTTAGTGTCAACTTGCGATAGTCTCAGAGGATTATCGCTTTTTGGGAACGTGACACTGTCCCCAGCAACTACGACAGTCACATCATGTGGTGTCGTGTTGACGAATTTATAAGTTGAATTCATACCCAATAAATATTTTATTGACGCACTAGACCTAAATGCTGTTTATACTCGTCTAGTCGAGTTTGTGGATAGTTTATACTCATGTTCAGGAGTTGGGTTTTAATTAGTATAATATTTTGTTATACTAATTTGAGAAAGAAAGAGAACTATAATAGTTCTCTTTCTTGTTGTGGGGTGAAAGAAAAAGTAGACCCTGAGGTCAACTTTCCTCCTAGTCTCACGAATTTCTTTAGTCCAACTGCCACGTGTGCGCCGTCCACTTCAAGGACGACCCCAACGTACTTAATGGTTTCCCCGCCCCTTTCAAATGATAATTGAGCTGCACCTAACACGTTATAACGCGTATTAGGTAGTAACGGTTTTTGAACCTCGTCGAAGTTCAAAACCGTTACAATTGAACCGTTTATATCAATGAGTTTTGGTTGTTGTGCGCTTGTTTGCGCACTGGTTGTTTGCTTTGTTGCCATAATCTAAAAATTTTATTATTAATAATTATTTCCTCACTCAGTATATGGGAGGGGAGTGAACCATACACCCCAACCCCCCGCAACACTCACCACATTTTTCCCAAACCCCCCTCTCCCTCTCCCACACCCACC
>JBOFWL010000077.1:0-1123 GCA_051653605.1 Brevinema sp. | reverse complement strand
AAATATATGGATGAGTACCTTTTGGACAGATCAAATCTTAATGCAAAAGCAAGAGCCGAAAAGTATGCTAAGATAACGGCCAAAACAATTATTTCCACAGGCAGCGAAGCAGGAAGCGGTTATGGGCAGAATGCATTTTTCTATGATGCAGCAGAGGGAATTCTGACAGCCACTATTTTGTTAATTGCAGAGTTTCTTCCCAAGCGTTTTCCGGAAGTCGCTGAAAAAAGACATATTGTAAGCGTGTTTAAAATCATTCAGGATTTATTAGCTCCATCCAATGTAAAAGGGAAAAACCAGTTTCAGTTGCTTATGGAAAAACTGCCGGATACACATAAAGCAAAGTGGTTTGCCGGAGCAGCTTTAAATACGGCAGAACAGTCCATGCAATCTGTTCTTTCCACAGCCTTATCCAGATTAAATACTTTTTTGGATTCGGAGCTGGAACAGATTTTATGTTTTGACACCAGTATTGATGCAGAGCAGTTCTGCAAGAAAAAATCTGCCATTTTTTTAGTTATGCCGGAAGAGGATAATACAAAATATTTTTTAGTATCTCTTATAATCCAGCAGCTTTATCGGGAAATTTTGTCGGTTGCAGATGAAAATGGAGGAAAACTGGATAATAGGATTATGTTTTATTGGGATGAGGTTGGAACAATACCTAAAATAGAAAGTGCCGAAATGATGTTTTCTGCGTCACGCTCCAGAAGGGTAAGCATTATTCCTATGATACAAAGCTTTGCACAGTTAGAAAAAAACTATGGAAAAGAAGGATCGGAAATCATTATTGATAATTGTCAGGATATGATATTTGGTGGATTTGCACCAAATTCTGAGTCTGCACAGACAATTTCCAAAAATCTAGGCAGTAAAACAGTAATGTCCGGTTCCATAAACCGAGGAAAAAATGATCCGAGCCAGTCATTGCAAATGATGGAAAGAGCATTAATGACACCGGATGAGCTGAAAGCACTGCCGAAAGGAACTTTTATTGTATCCAAGACAGGAAGTTATCCGATGAAAACAAGACTTAATTTATTTTTAAAGTGGGGAATAAAATTTGAAAAATCCTATACCATCGAGGAAAAATCTGCAAGAAAGGTAGCCTATGCAGATAAAA
>JBOFWL010000076.1:0-1705 GCA_051653605.1 Brevinema sp. | reverse complement strand
ATGAGTAGTAAGTTATCCGAGCTTGCGCCTCAAAAAACGCCCCCGAATCATAAACTCGGGTGCGCAAGGTTGGATAGCTGTCATTGAACTTAACGCCGGAAACTGCTAGTAAACTATGGGGATTCCAATATCTCTTTTTCCTCATTTTAATATCATGAAAGATTAAATAATAGGAAATATCCTATAGAAATCTAGTTATTTCACCAGATTTTTGCTAAAATGGGCATAGCAAAGCTAACCTGACCTTAAATCAGATTAAAAAAGACGGCGAAATCTTGAGATATTTAATTTATGTAGTCACTGGTGGTGCAAGACCTGTCCTTACAAGTCCATCAAAACCACAGCTTTTGCAAACAGAAGGTTTTCTACCGAGGATTCTTATTAAAAGTTCCTCCGTGGAAAGCCTTTTGTTTTCTGAAAAAGTATTTGTCATGGCTTTACATTTCGGAAGTTTTAATTGTTTCCCACGACTAGAAAGGAAGCCAAAGTGACGGATTTTCATAAATCCCTGGGGTAAAACATGCATTAAAAATCTACGAATAAATTCATCAGCAGTAAGAGTCATTTCCTTCCAACGATTGCAATCCGAGTAATCTCTCCATTTAAAGGTGACATTACCATCATTAAGCGATAAAATGCGATTGTTTGAAATCGCAATTCTATGGGTATAACGTCCAAGGTATTCTACTACACAAGCAGCTGTTTTAAAGGGCGGTTTGCAATAGGTGATCCATTCCTTATTGTAGCAGGTATCTAATATTTCTTTTGAAACTGTAATGTTTGATTCTTTTAGCAATGCTAGAAATTTACCCCTAAACTTTCTTGAGACAACTTTTACTGGTAAAAAGAACTTCTTTCTTGCATTGATCCAAAACCCTTGTTTGGAAAGACCACCTGCTGGAATAATGCAGTGAATATGAGGGTGAAAACTTAGATTTTGTCCCCATGTATGAAGTACTGCGGTCAATCCAATATCTGCTCCTAAGTATTTTTTATTCTGGGCGAGTTCTTTTAATGTTTCATTCACACAGCGAAAAAGAAGGTTGTAACAATCTCTTTGATTTGTATAAATAATAGAATTAAGTTCGCAGGGAACGGTAAAAACAACATGAAAATATCCTACATTTAATAAATCGACTTTACGTGCATCAATCCATTTTTCTTTGGATAAGGTTTGGCACTTGGGACAATGGCGATTGCGACAGGAATTATAGGATTGTCCTGTTTCTCCACAATTAGGGCAAATGTCAATGTGACCACCAAGTGTAGAAGTACGACAATTATGGATTGCTTTTACTGCTTTGTGTTGAACCATGGATAATTTATGATGTTGATAATAATCTTCCAGGTGCTCATTTAATATATCCTGTAATTCAATCATCGGGCACCTTTAGACTTTCTTTTTTCTTCTTTTTCCATGATCTTGTCTAAAGGACTTTTGGTTTTCATTACATCAGTCATTGCGATTCTTAGATATCGCATAGTAGTCCATAAAGTAGCATGTCCAAGTATCCTTTGAATATAGAATACATTGACACCATCTTCCATAAGATGCGTTGCATAACTGTGCCTGAGTGTATGTACAGTGCCTTCGGATGGGATTCTCCCAAGTCGGTGATATCGTTTAAAGGCATCCTGAATAGCGCGTTCTGAGATCGGCGTATCCCCTTTTCCGTCTTTACCACTAAGGAATAAATATCCTTCA
>JBOFWL010000075.1:0-36152 GCA_051653605.1 Brevinema sp. | reverse complement strand
TGGCGGATATTTTCATGAATGGGATCGTCGTTTTAGTGTTTTGAGAGTCCATGCGGACGGCTACGATTTTACTCTTAATTCAACTCTCAATAGCATGTACTCCAATAAATACGGGGGCAACATGTCCGCAAATTGGGGGACTATTGGGTAATAATAAAGCCGTAACTCGTTATATTATAATAAGTTACGGCTTACAGTCGGAGAGAGAGGGATTCGAACCCCCGGTGCCTTGCGGCACAACGGTTTTCAAGACCGCCGCATTCGACCACTCTGCCATCTCTCCTGATTACGAGATATATTTTAGAATAAAATATCTATTTTGTCAATACTGATAAAGAATATATTTTATATAGAAATCTTTACTACACATTTTCGAATATTTCCTGCATAAGAGGGAGATTTTAAGCCTGGAATGTGAGCATCTGTTGGAAAATAAATAGCTGCATCTCCAGATTTAAGAACGCTAGTTATGAGGGCTTCTCCTTCAAAAGTTATTAAATCTTTATTAGGGTTATAAGGTTCCAACACTCTTAAATGAGAACGATCAGCAGCGTATAGTAATTCCTCTCCATCGAGAACTAGTTGAATATCAATATATTTTTCATGAGCTTCCCATATGTTGTCTGTTTTAGGCATATATTCTTGAATGAGATAAAAAAACTCAGGGCAAACTTCATATTTTCCCACCTCTTGAGTTAGTATTTTCTGGTAATTATTTTTTAGAAAATCAACAGCCTTTGCCATATTTCCTGAAAAATCTTTAGACTGTAGCTGGTTCACATTGCTAAAAATCATTCTTACTCCTTGTGATATTTTATGGATAGATATTCTAAGAGTATAATATTTTTCACAGAAACATGCAATCGTTTTTTATAGTATAAAAATCAAAAATAAAACCCCTCTATTTAGTGTAGAGGGGCCTTATTTAGATAGCTTCATACTTAGGTGTTGGAGGAACCTTTATAGCAGTTGTTTTTTCAACAAGATAGTGGGAGAGAGGGATACTGATTGCCCCAATCAATATCCCAATATTTTGAGATAGAGAAAAAGACAAATTGAACCCAATTTTGGTGGTTAGAATATAAGTGATGCATACGGCTGTCATGAATGAAGCTGGAAGACTTGTTATCCAATGATATTTTTTTCTCCCTGTTTGAGCTAAATACCCAGTTCCCATCCACAAAGCAAAAACAGCTAATACTTGATTGGACCAAGCTAAATATCTCCATAAAACATTAAAATCTATGTAATTTAATGATATAGCAGTAATTAAAATAGGAATAAGAACGATAAGTCTCTTTCCAAGGGTATCTTGAGAAACATTACAGGCATCAGCAATCGTTAACCGCATAGATCGTAAGCAAGTATCGCCTGTTGTAATGGGGCAAATAACAACACCTAAAACGGTGAGGACGCCTCCGATACTACCTAATAATGCCAGAGATACTGAATTAACGATGGCTCCAGGGTTGTTAAAAGCACCAGCATCCATCATTAATTTTGATATATTTGCCGCGGAAGCATCTGCACCGGAGTTAATCGCTTGTTGATGGAAAAAGGCCATGGGTATTGTTGCCCATATCATGGCGAGAATTCCTTCTAAAATCATTGCTCCATAAAATGCTTGACGTCCCTGTTTCTCACTTTTGAGACAACGAGCCATCATCGGCGCTTGAGTTGCATGAAATCCACTTACTGCTCCACAGGCTACGGTGACACAGAGAAAAGGAAAAATGGGATTAGTAGCTAATATAGGGTGAATATTTGCAAATCCTTGATTAAACGAGGGTAGGGAGTATCCTCCGACAATTAATTTAAAAAGTAAGGCTAAAGCTGTAAAAATAAGCAATCCACCTAAAATAGGGTATAAAGGTGCGATTATCTTATTAATTGGTAAAAAAGCAGCGAAAAAATAATATAAGATGATCGCATAGAAAATAGTAGTAGTATTAAACCAAGATGGTGGTGTTCCAAATGATTGAGCAAGCGAAACTAACACGGCAGTAGGCCCTTTGGTGAAGACGATAATAACAATCAACATAAGAAGTAACGAAACAACACGCATCGCATTACGAGGAATTGGCCCCAAATATTTTCCAACCAATTCACTCAATGACATTCCATTATTACGCAGCGATGCCATTCCAGAAACATAATCATGGGTAGCACCAATGAAAATATTCCCAAAAACAATCCATAAGAATGCTGAAGGCCCAAAAAGTGCACCTGTAATTGCTCCATATATTGGGCCGAGACCTGCTATATTTAGAAATTCAATAAGAATAACTCGCCAGAGAGGCAATGGAATGAAATCTACTCCATCTTCGGAGGCATAGGCAGGTGTTTGCTTATTGCTTGGTTGGAGTATTTTTTCAACAAATACCCCATAAACACAGTAACCCAGTATAAGAGCAATAACTCCTATATAAAACATGAACATAATGGACGCTCCTTCATTATGAATAATAAAAAAAGCGCAAGACTCAATGTCCTGCGCTTTTAAGGTTTAATATAAACTTTAAATCGGTAATGAGCCTTTCTGGATAGGATGACAAAGAATAAGAATAATAATTACGAGAATAATAGAAAGGGACATTAACAACATAAATAACTCTCTTGAATAAATGTTACTATCTTATTCTAGCATAATAGTGCTGATTAATTCAAGCTATTTTAAATAAAAATCTAAAATAATTATCCATATTGATAATAAACATGCTTTTTACAGGGGTTATGGTTGATTTTTAAGCAATAGTGTTTTGTATTATTTTCATATTTTAAAAATAAATTTGCAAATTTAAAAATAAACACTAGAATATGAATAGTGGAGGAGATTATCATGTTGAAAAAACTCATAGAAAATCGAATTTTATTCATTGAAAAAGCGTCTTCTTGGGAAGAAGCTATCCGTATTGGGGGGGCATCCCTTGTTGAACAGGGAATTTGCACTCAAGGTTATATTGATACAACGATTGATTCCGTTAAAGAATTTGGCCCTTATATTGTTCTATGCGATGGGGTTGCTATGCCTCATACTCGGCCAGAAAATGGCGGTCTTAAAATGGGAATGAGTTTTTTATCTTTGGGCGAAGGTATTACCTTTCCTGATACAGAGGCTCCAGTCCGCTTATTGTTTACATTATCTGCGACAGATAGTGATGGTCATATCGACGCATTGATGCAGCTAGCAGATATTGTTGGTGATGAAGATTCTCTAAAGAATCTACTCAATTGCAAGAATCAACAAGATTTTTTAAATATTATTTCAAAATAATACAATTATTGAAGGAGAAGGTATGAGTAAAGTTACGGAAATCACAAGGGATTCCTGGATTAAAGATACATTTCCAGAATGGGGAACATGGCTAACCGAAGAAATTGATATGGAAAAAGTTGCTCCAAATACAGTAGCACTTTGGTGGCTAGGCTGTACTGGAATTTGGATTAAAACAGATAAAAGCACTAATATCTGTATGGATCTCTGGTGTGGGGTTGGAAAACGTAGCCATGGTAAAGGCTTAATGGCAAAAGGTCATCAAATGATGAGAATGAGTGGATGCCAAGAGCAACAACCTAACTTACGTAATCAACCGATGGTTATGGACCCTTTTAAAATAACAAATGTAGATGCAATAGTTGTTTCTCATATCCATTCAGACCACTTAGATGTTAATGTGGCTGCGGCGGTGGTTCAAAATTGCCCTAATACAGTTAAATT
Organism: Brevinema sp.; assembly: GCA_051653605.1. Taxonomy (GTDB): domain Bacteria; phylum Spirochaetota; class Brevinematia; order Brevinematales; family Brevinemataceae; genus JBOFWL01. The sequence goes on along the minus strand of JBOFWL010000075.1, from coordinate 32,434 downwards.
TATTGGCCCTAAAAAAGTGGTTGAAAAATGGCTATCATGGGGTGTGCCAGAAAATCAATGTGTGACTGTTAAGCCAGGGGATAGTGTTAAAGTTAAAGATGTTGAAATTTGTGCCTTGGAATCCTTTGATCGAACATGCCTTGTAACCGCATCGGAAGATGTGCAATTAAAGGGTAAACCCGTAATGGATATGGATGAAATGGCTGTAAACTTCTTATTTAAAACAAGTGGCGGAAATATTTATCATGCTGCAGATTCCCATTATTCAAATTTTTACGCTAAGCACGGCAATGAACATAAAATTGATATCTGTCTAGGTGCTTTTGGAGAAAATCCTAGAGGTATCACAGATAAAATGACATCTATCGATATTCTTCGGATGGCAGAATCTCTTCAATCATCGGTTGTTATTCCTGTTCACCATGATATCTGGACAAACTTTCAGGCAGATCCTAATGAAATTGTCGCCTTATGGAATATGAGAAAAGATCGTCTCCAATATAAATTCAATCCTTTTATTTGGCAAGTTGGAGGAAAATTCACCTATCCTAATGATAAGGGGCGGATTTATTTCCAGCATTATCGTGGATTTAGTGATGTATTCTCGGTTGATGCTGATGTTCCATTCACCGCATTTTTATAAAAATATATTTTTAGGAGAATCTTATGGAAGTTTTAAATACTATTTGGCTATGGTTTGCAAACAATATCCTTACTAAGCCAGAATTTTTTGTAGGATTTATTGTTCTGATTGGATATATGCTTCTTGGTAAGCCGTTTTATGAGTCTGTAGGCGGATTTATTAAGGCAACTGTTGGGTATATGATTCTAAATGTTGGGGCTGGAGGCCTTGTTGCGACATTCCGACCCATTTTAGCAGGTCTTAATGAACGATTTCAGCTGAATGCGGCGGTTATCGACCCTTATTTTGGGTTAAATGCTGTTAATAGTGCCCTCGAAGGTATAGGATTAGCTGTATCTTATACACTTTTTGCGCTATTAATTGGCTTTTTCTGGAATATTCTTCTTGTAGCTCTTAGAAAAATAACAAAAATCCGAGCATTGTTTGTCACTGGGCATATTATGGTTCAGCAGGCAACAACGGTGACATGGATTGTTTTCTTTCTTGCTCCAGATTTACGAAATACAACAGGAGCTATTGTTGTAGGTCTTCTTGTTGGAACTTATTGGGCTGTTTTTTCAAACCTTGTTGTTGAAGCAACGGAAAATCTCACGGATAATTCAGGGTTTACTGTGGGGCACCAACAGATGTTGGCTATTTGGGCAACAGATAAGTTAGCTCCTAAATTGGGGGATCCTAAAAAGAATCTTGAAAACCTAGAATTACCAGGGTGGCTAAAAATATTTAATGATAATATTATAGCGACAGGTGTTCTCATGATGATTTTCTTTGGAACACTGATGGGTATATTAGGCGAAGAATATATGAGAGAATTAGATAAAGGCTTTTCAACATCTCTATCTTTCCCAATGTATATTGTTTCAAAAGCTCTTTTATTTGCTGTTTACCTTGAAATTCTGAGAACAGGTGTAAGAATGTTTGTATCTGAAATGACAGAGTCTTTCCGTGGAATTTCAGAGAAGCTTCTTCCTGGCGTTATGCCTGGTATTGATTGTGCGGCTACGTATGGTTTTGCACCACCTAATGCTATCCTCTGGGGATTCATCATGGGAGCAATTGGGCAGTTTGTTGCTATTGCAGGATTATTAATTTTCCGTTCACCAATTATGATTATTCCAGGGTTTGTCCCACTATTTTTCGACAATGCAACAGTTGCTGTTTTTGCCAATAAACGAGGTGGTGTTCGAGCAGCTACTATTTTGCCTATTGCTTGTGGCATTTTGCAAGTAGTAGGAGGGGCGTTTGCTGCATGGTATTTCAAATTATACCAATATGGTGGCTGGCACGGTAATATTGATTTCTCAACTCTTTGGCCTATTATAGGTATTATTTTATCGTATGGTCCTGTTATAGCAACGGTTGTTGTTATCCTTGGAATGCTTATTATTCCACAAGTCCAGTATATGCGTAATAAAGAGCATTATTTTAAACATGACGCTCAATAGGAGGTAGCTATGAAAGTTCTTGTAAGCTGTATCAGCGGTATGGGGTCGAGTCAGATGATCAAGATGAAAATCTCGAAAGTTCTCAAAGAAATGAATATACCAGCAGAGGTTACGCACTTAAGTTTATCTGAAGCGAAGCCCGTTGCTCGAAATTATGATGTTGTTTTTTGCTCGGTCTCCATTGTTGAAAATTTCAAAGTTGATGAAAAAACAAAAGTCATTGGGCTTAAAAACTTACTCTCAGAGCAAGAAATTGCGGATAAGATTAAAGAAAATAATTTACAATAGGAGTTTGGTATGGCTATACCTCTTTTACAACTTGCTCTAGATAACACATCTCTTGAAGAAGCATTAGAAAGTACGCGTATTCTTGCCTCAGAACTTGATGTTATTGAGGCAGGCACAGTTCTTTGTACAACTGCAGGAACTCAAGCGTTGCGTGCGTTAAGAGCTTTATATCCAGATCATACTATTGTCTGCGATATTAAAGTTGCAGATGCAGGCGCTCTGCTTGCAAAAACAATGATTGGAGAGAATGGGGCAAATTGGATGACTGTAATCTGTGCTGCTCCCTTAGCTACGTTCGAAACGGCATTAACAGAAGCAAAGAAATATCCTAACGGAGATATCCAAGCAGAACTTTTTGGCAATTGGACATTTGAAGAAGCTGAAGAGTGGCGAAAAATTGGGATAAAACAGGCGATCTATCACAGAGGTAGAGATGCTCAAGCGGCTGGTCAAAATTGGGGGCAAGAAGATATTCAAAAAGTCGCCAAACTTGCAGAAATGGGGTTTGAGGTTTCCGTAACGGGTGGCCTTGAAATCAATGATATTAAGCTATTTAAAGATATCCCTGTAAAAGCTTTTATCGTCGGTAGAAATCTTCGTAATGCAAAGGATCCTATTGCAGAAGCAAGAGCCTATAAGGATGAGATGAGAAAATATTGGAAGTAAAATTAATCCCCTAAATCATAATGGTTTAGGGGATATTTTTTAATAAGAAGCTAGAACAACATTAATATTTCTACACTTTAATTTTTCTATAATATGATGATTTAGTCCCTGAGAGCTAACAATTGTATCTAGCGCATTAATAGGCATCACCATAAAAGGGCCATGAACATCAAATTTATCTTTAGAACCTATAAAAATAATTTTTTTTGCGTTTGCTGAGATTGTTTCAACGGTTTCTTTATTCTCGGGAATCCGGTGTGCAATTCCTAGTTCAGGGTCAATTGCTGTAGCACTGATGAAGGCCTTATTGATATTAATGTTAATAAGATGATTGTGGAAAAGAGAAAATGATTTGTTTGAATGTTGATACATCCCACCAATTGAAAACAGTGTAATATTGGGCATATCAGCTAGATTTTCTAATATAGGGAGTGAATTGGTGAAGACAGTTAGCTGTTTATATGCAGAAATATGAGGGCAGAGTGCCGCCACAGTTTTCCCTGGCCCTAAGTAAATCGTGTCGCCTTCATTAATTAGTTTTACTGCTTCTAGCGCAATGGCAAAGATTTCTTTATCCTGTTTAGATTCTTCAGAATAATATTCTACTCCTCCATAAACAGATTTTAATAAAGATTTCGATATAAGACCACTCGTTTTTTTTCGAACAGTAGGAATAGACAGACCAAGAGCTATAGCCAACTCTCGATAAGAGAGGCGTCTTTTTTCATATAGGATGCTAAGAATCTGCTGTTCAATATTTAAATTCAAGAAAGATATCCATCTTTATTGACCATAATACGCATTTTCTCCGTGTTTTCTCTGGTAGTGCTTATTCATAATGTGATTAGGTAAGCGACTTTCAGGATTTATTGCAAGAGTATGTAATGCCATTTCAGCTATAGATTCTAAAACTATAGAGTTTTCAACAGCTTTTTCAACGGACTTCCCCCACGTAAAGGGGCCATGCCCGCTGAGAATACATCCAGGACATTCTAGTGGCTTAATGTTTCGAGTATTAAACCCACTAATAATTTTTAGACCAGTATTTTTTTCATATCCATCCTCAACTTCTTTGGGAGTTAAGGTATCTAAGCATGGAATATCGCCATAAAAATAATCAGCATGCGTTGTTCCTAAAGCAGGTATATCTTTTCCTGATTGCGCCCAGATAACAGCGTGTTTTGAGTGGGTATGAACCACCCCTTGGACACTGTCTCCCCATGCTTTATATAAGGCTAAATGGGTTGCCATATCTGTTGATGGCTTGAGAGCGCCGTCAACGACTGTCCCTTCGAGATCAACAATAACCATATCAGAGGCTTTCATCGAGCTATAAGGCACGCCACTAGGTTTAATAACGAAAAAACCAGTAGATTTATCGTAGGCACTTGCGTTTCCCCATGTAAGAATAACTAGGTTTTGTGTAACAAGCTCTTTATTAGCAATGAAAACTTGCTCTTTTAAATCATGAAGCATCGACTTCCCCCTAAAGATATTGAGTTTCTTTCATCTTTTGAAGAATAAAATTTTGAGCATGTAAAATATTTTGCTCAGCATCAAAGTTTGCAGGAGCGTTTGCGGGTGGATCCCCCCAAAGTTCGATAACGAAAGCCCCTTGGTAGTTGAGTTCTTTGAGGATTGAGAATACTTGATTGAAATCTACAGTTCCTTGTCCTAGTTGAAGATCTCGGAAAACCCCTTGAGATCTCGGGCTAACAGGCAATGTATCTTTTAAATGAATAGCAGATATTCGATGAATGTATTTTGAAAATTCTTCTGGAATATTATTCCACCATGCGGTTAAATTGCCAACATCTGGATAAACAGTTAACCAAGGGGAATGAATATCTTTAGTAATATCTGCGAAACGGGTAATAGAGCTCATAAATGGATGATCCATAATTTCAATAGATAGCATTACTTGATTTGCGGCGGCCTTTTCAACAGCAAGGGCAAGTTCATCTTTAAATTGTTGCTTTGAGGATGGGGTACTATCTTCATAGTATACATCATAACCTGCAAGTTGAATATTTCTAACTCCACAAAATAGCGCAAAGTCTAGGGCTTTATCGAATATTTCTCTTGCTTTTTTTACAATATTTTTATCAGAAGACCCATAGGCATATTTACGATGCCCACTAAGACACATTGATGAAATGGGAATATTAATATCTCGACTGAGGTGTAAAAGTTCATATTTTTGGGCGGATGACCAATCTAAACGAGCTAAGCGTTCGTCGCTTTCATCAATAGAAATTTCTAAAAATCCAAAACCCCATTCTTTAGCTTTTTCTAGTCTATATTGCCAAGAACATGATTTTGGAAGAGCTTTTTCATACAATCCAATGAGCATATCTTCCCCCTTGTATCTTTATTATATAGCATGATATATGTTATGTCAAGATAGATTTTAGAAGCTTTCAAATATACAACATTTTGGGTATAAATAAAAACCCCTCTGTATTACAGAGGGGTTGATAATCCTATGAAGTAGAAGATTTATTTTTGAAAATGGCCTTCTGTTAATTGGAAGTTACCATAGATGTATAAACCTGGGTTTCTTTGGTAAAATTTAAATCGGACATCATTTGTGTCAGTCCATTCACCACGGTATGTTCCAGGAATATTTCCTTTTGAATAGTTTAGAGCAAGGTATCTTTTAGTAATGTGGGTACTTGGATCGAAAGCTACATCAAAAAAGGCAAATATAGCATTAGGTCTGCCAAAGTTATGAAGACGATCAGTCTGATTTATATTTACTGTTGTCCAGCCTGATTGAACCGGACCATATTTATCACCAACAATTTGATACCAAGCATCTTGTCTGTGAGTAAAGAATGTTAGATTCATCCAGTATTTTTCATCATCAACGGTTGCATAGTGGAATTTGATCTTTTTATTTTTCATGAAAATCCAATCATAGATTCCTTTATCTGTGACTGTTCTTCCAATAGAATGTCTCCAATCGCTTAAAGGATTTACCATACTTCTATGAATCTCTTTTCGGTCTTGGAAAGGTTCACCCTCAACACGCGTACCATGGAAGGCAAAGATACCTAAGCTGCTACCAGATTTTCTAGGAGTAAATGTATAGTCGTCAGGAATAGGACCCCAGAAAATATCTCCTCTATTAATACCGCCTCTGAGCCAATCTTGGCTGTATAATCCCATGAATCCATTCCCCATATAAGTGGAGGGATCAAACTCTACGTCGAATCTTACAAATAACGATCTTAAACTATGTGATTTCATATAAGATGTTGTAACTTTTGGCATAACATCACGTAACTCAACTGTTGACCACCCTGCTTGGACAAGGCGGTTTTTAGTTTTATTAACAATTTGATACCAAACATCTTGCCTATGATAATAGAATATAAAGTTAAACCAATATTGGTCGCCATTAACAGTTGCATAATGAAAACTTCTTGGTATAGCATGCTGTATTATCCATTTAGGGTGTGGTTGATATATATTAATTTTATAGTTGCGCCAATTGTTTGCAGTGTATTTATCACGATATATCGTTGCTGAAGCAGCAGGGACTGATCCAGAACGAGATGATGATATAGCAGACTCATCAACAATTTCAAAATTTTCTTCGCCTGTTATTTGTTCTGTGTTATCTGCAATAGAACAAGAAGCAGCAAAGAAAAGAACACCAAGCATCCACGGTAACCTGGAATATTTTCTTGTGATACTCATAAAACTCTCCTAAAGATATAAATAGCGAGTAGGTGTATTGAAATCACCAATTCCAATACGTCCACTACATAATCACTCCTCATTCTACACGATTATCCATAATTTGTCAATAATTTTTATTGCAAATTCAATTTTAAATACAACTAATACCCATTTGTTTGTGAAATTATCGCATTTTAAGTGTTGTAATATACAATATTTAGTGCTTATTTTGGTGCTGAATTTTAGGATTCGAATTTAATTTATAGATTGACTAATTTTAGATTAAATAGTATAATGAATCCGTTTGTTCTGGTATAAAATATGGGGTTAGAGTAGGGAATCGCTATCATAAATTAAAAAGATGATTGTAATTATGTACCTTATATAATTCAACAATTAAACTTCAACGTTTATATTAACTGTGCAAATAAATATAATCTAGGATATTCAGTATGTCTTTACTTTTGTCTCTTGTTATGCCGTGCTATAATGAGGAAGCTGTAATTCAACAAAGTATAGATACAATTATGCAGAAGATGGAAGAATTCTCCATTGATAAGTATGAAATTATCTGTGTTGATGATGGATCTAAAGATCTAACTTTGCCTATTCTTCAAGTCTACGCAGAAAAACACCCTCAAATTAAAATTGTTTCATTTTCAGCTAATCGTGGGCAACAAATGGCGTTCTTTGCGGGGATGTGCTATGCTTCTGGGCAGGCAGTTGTCTTAATGGATGCAGATTTGCAAGATCCCCCAGAGTGTATTCCAAGAATGTTATCGCTATGGAAAGAAGGTTTTCAAGTTGTATACGGGCGACGTAAAGTTAGAGACGGAGAGAGTATTTTCAAACGGCTATCAGCCTATCTTTTTTATCGCTTACTTAATACAATGTCTTTTACAGAAATCCCCCAAGATGTGGGCGAGTTTCGTTTAATGGATAGAGCAGTTGTTGACATCGTGATAAAATGTCCAGAAACAAAGCGTTTCAATAGGGCTTTGGTATCATGGTTAGGGTTTAAGCAGACGGAAATCCTGTTTGAACGCCCAGAACGCCTAGCTGGGGAGACCAAATTTGGTATTAAAGAGATGATTCAACTTGCAAAGGATGGCTTATTTTCATTTAGCTACGCGCCTATTGTTTTCACTCAATATTTAGGGATAGGAGCGATGTTTGCCTCTGGAATAATTTCATTATATGCAATTTATTCGTATTTTTTTGGTAGTTTTGCCCCAGGATGGACATCTTTAATAATAGTGCAGGTGTTTTTTTCGGGTGCAATTTTGTTTGCGCTTGGAATTATAGGCGAATATATCGCCCGCATCCATACCGAATCCTTAGGCAGGCCTCTATTCATTCCTGCAAAAACGGTTAATCTCAAAGATAAAAAGGTTCCCGATTCTATCGCTCGATTTATTAATGCTGATAATCCAGAATTACAATAAAGGCTTTTTTAATCGAATTATATTAAAAAGTAAGATGAAATACTCTTGCTTTTTTTTGTTACGAATTTGACTGTTCCAAGTAAAAATAATGATAAGTCTATAAATATAAAGAATAAAACACCTCTCTTGCTAGATACTGAAAGCAGATTTTTCGAATATAAAAAGTTGCGTAAAAGATTGATTTTATTTTCAAAATGTAGTATTCTGTAAGAAGATCATATCTTTTTCCATCAAGGAGGATAATTTATGAAAAACGTTGTATTTTTATCGCTATTAGTAGGTTTAACAGCCTGTAATTTAACAAGTCTGCGCGTAGTTGAAGACGCCCCAGCTGGAGGAGATATCTCAGGAGATATTAATTTACCAAACACCCCTAATAGTGTTGTTCCCATTACTAATTTTGTGGAATATACTAATAAAGCTGCATTGGCTCAGTTTAATGTAGATGTTACAGACCTTATCCAATATAATACAAATTTTATTATTGAAGATGGTGATAGTTCATCTTTCAATTGGTATTTTGATAATACTATAAACCCCACCAGAGTAGTAACCTCAACAGCTACGGTTTATACCCCTCTAAAAGTCGTATTTTCGCAAAATTTAATTGACTATACTGCAGTAAGGTTGCCCGATAATACATTCACATCGATTGTTCGTCGTAGTGGTGCAAGTGTTCAACTCCCTAGTGGGGGTATGTTTCTACAGTTAACTCGTAAATCAACACAATGGAGAACTTATCTTCTAAGTGGTGTTGGAACTGGATATTTAACTGATTGGAATATCTCAAATAATCCTACTACAGACATAGCTTGGGTGAAATTTTTTGGTAATTTTGCATGGGTTGTAGCGGGTTTTCCAAAAGATACTAATCCTACTGAACTAGTCTTAGATGAAGATCCACACACTACTTCAGCTTATACAAATAGATAGTTTATATTATTACTCATAATAAAAGGGACATGCTCTATAGCACGTCCCTTTTTTACTAGCTACTGCAAGCAGATTTTTCGAATATAAAAAAGTTGCGTAAAAGCTTGATTTTATTTTCAAAATGTAGTATTCTGTAAGAAGATCATATCTTTTTCCATCAAGGAGGATAATTTATGAAAAATATTGTATTTTTATCGCTATTAGTAGGTTTAACAGCCTGTAATTTAACAAGTCTGCGCGTAGTCGAAGACGCCCCTGTTGGAGGAGATATCTCAGGAGATATTAATTTACCAACTGTTGAAGTCCCCAATAGCTCCCGTCCTATTAATAACCCTATGGAGTTCTCTAATAGGGCTGCATTGGCTCAGTTTAATGTAGATGTTACAGACCTTACTCAGTATAATTCGAATGTAACTACTACTGATAATGTTGGGTCTTATAATTGGTATTTTGATAATACTACAAATCCCACTAGAATAGTACGTTCAACGGCGATATTTAGTGTTGTATTGAACTCGATAATTGTGCAAGAACTAAACAGTTATACAGTAACTAGGTTGCCCGATAATACATTCACATCGTTTGTTCTTACTGGTAGTAGAGCTCCTGTTCAACTTCCTAATGGTGGTACCTTTCTAAGGTTGACTCGCGTATTCGAGCGTGCTAGATATTTTGTTACTGACCATAATAATACTGGGGTGGGAGCAACTCTAAGTGATTGGGCTGATTACGGTGGTCCTGATACGATAATAATTTGGGTGAAATTCTTTGGTGATTTTGCATGGGTTGTAACTGGCTCAAATCCAACTTCTGTTGAATTTATGTTCGATGAAGATCCAATTAATGCACCAGTTTTTACAAGTAGATAGTTTATATTATTACTCATAATAAAAGGGACATGCTCTATAGCACGTCCCTTTTTTATTTTAAGCTTTATATATTATTTTTTCTCTCTGGTTATGCTTTATCATCAGAAATATCACTGTACATACAACAGCCATTATTTCGGCTACAACAACTGAAATCCAAATTCCATCAATATTCCAAATTATAGGAAGAAGAAAAATAGCGCTAATTTGAAATACTAGTGTGCGTAAAAACGAGATCAAAGCAGAGGTTAGCCCATCATTCATCGCCGTAAAAAAGCCCGAGCCAAAAATCGCAAAGCCCATAAATAGAAATGCAATAGCAAAAATGCGAAAGCCCGAAACAGTTAAATCTAGTAGTTCTTTATCGTAACCTACAAATATCTGAGACAACGGAACTGCAAGCAACTGGGCGGCAATCGCCATAGAAATCCCACTAATTCCTTGTAAATAAAGGCTTTTTTTCAAGAGCCTATTAAGCTCATCGTTATTTCCAGCTCCATCATGGTAGGAAATTATGGGGGCTACTCCAATAGAGTATCCTACAAAAATAGCTGAAAAAATCATGCTCACATACATCATCACACCGTAGGCGGCCACTCCATTTTCTCCCGCAAATTTTAGAAGTTGTATATTGTAGAGCATCCCCACAACATTCATAGAAACGTTGCTCATAAATTCGGAAGACCCATTAATACAAGCATTAATAATCGCTTTTCTATCAAAGTAAGTTTTACCAAGTTGGAACACGCTGCTGTTTTTTCTAAAAAAATAGATGAGAGGAATCACCCCTCCTATAAATTGGCTAAAGGCTGTTGCAATGGCTGCTCCTATCAGCTTGTACTCTAGTGGTAGGAAGATCACCAAGATAGCATCCAAAACAATATTGGTGATGCCGGCAGCGCCTATCATCAAAAGACCGATATGAGGTTTTTCTGCTGCGACAAAAAAGCTTTGAAACAGAAGTTGTAATACAAAAAACGGTAATGTTAAGAGGATTATCCGCCCGTAAACAATACAATATTGTAATAATTCTCCTTTTGCACCAAGAAATATAGAAATTGGACGAATAAATATAAACCCTAACACCGCAAAAAGAACACCAAGGGCAAAAGCTACATATACAAACAAGGAAAAATACATGTTGGCTTTCTTTTTATCGCCAGTACCGTAAGTATTAGCAACGATTGCGGTTCCTCCAGCTCCAAACATGAGGCCTATAGTTGCCATAACCAGTAAAAATGGAATAATTAGATTAATTGCCGAAAAGGGTATTTTCCCCACAAAGTTTGAAACAAAGAATCCATCTATAACGCTATAAATAGATAAAAAAATCATCATAGCTACAGAGGGTAGGGTGAATTTTATTAATTTACGATAAGTAAAACTGTCGGAAAGTTTTATAGCCATGATTTACTCCTTTACAAATTTTCAATTTGCTTCTGAAAGCAATCAGTATATTTTTCCATTAGAGTAATATAGGTGTTAATTTCTTCCGTCGCCCAAGATTCAAAAGCCTGTACCTCAGCTTTATATAGCTTAACTACAGTCTTATCAACATATTTCTTCCCTTTTTCTGTGAGGATAATCTTTTTGGATCTGCCTGTATGCTGTTCTAAATAGAGAATATCATCAGCTTCTAAGCCCCTAATAGCAGAGTTTACCGTCTGCTTACTGATGATCGATTTCTTATAGATATCACTGAGTAAACAGTGGCCTCCTGCATCATATATGCTATACAAAATTATAGAAACGCTATCTGTAATTCCTAGCTTCAAAGATGCCTGATGGTAAAGAGTATCCATTTTAGAACTCAAATAATTGATTTTATGAATTTCGTCCACTCTTTTTAAATTCACTACTATACTCCAAAAGGTATGATTTCATACCTTTATGATAGTATGATTTCATACCTTTTGTCAATCATTTGATCAAAATCAATATCAGATTTCTTTAAGCTCACAATTTCATTGGGACGGCATCCAGTTTCCCAAAGCGCTTGTAAATAAAGGCTGAAATCCCTGTCTCTCGCTGTTTGTACAAGCTTTTGATAGTCATTTTCAGATATTGTTATATCTCGCACACTTCCCCTCAATATAGGGAATTTTAAGGTCTTATAAGTGTTGATACTATAAAGCCCATTATTGATACCATAATTTAAAAAAGCTTTAAGGTTTTTAATATGTCTAATTTGAGTTTCATTACTCAGTTCACCCCATACTTTAAGGAGCTTATTGACGGCATCTTGATTAATAGAGGCTAGGGAAGTAATACCACAAGCTTTAATACTCTCAAAAGTCTTAATTTTTCTACTCATGGTGTATTCTGTAATATTCTGAGCCTTACAGGTGTTAAGATATTTCTCGTGAATTTTAATAAGGGATGAGCCTGCACTTTTAGTTTTTTGAGATGAGCTTTTCTTTTTACGGGGTGGCTGTGTATTGATAGGGATAGGGGGCATTACTAACCCAAAAAGCTTAGCCTTTACTTTCTCAGCTAGATAAGCTTGATAAAGGGCTTGAGCAAGATCTTTATTTTTCGTACCAAGAGAGATACGCTTATAGCTCATCCCATTTTTAACTTTTAGGTAATAAATACCTGTATCTTTTCTTCGATAGATACTCATAACTGTCTCCTTTCGGCAGGACGCCGAAATACCCAAATACCCATGGATGGGTAAATAATTTGGGTAAGGGGTGGACACTGTTTAGGACACTAATCAGGACACTATGAGAAATCAAAAAAGCTAAGTCATTACTATTAAATAACTTAGCTATCGATAAAATTGCCCAAGAAGGGACTCGAACCCTTACACCCGCAAAGGCGGCAGATTTTGAGTCTGCTGCGTCTACCAGTTCCGCCACTTGGGCATTGTTGGATATCATAGCATACTTATCATATTTTGTCAATAGAAAGAATGAAGGCTTTTTTTGATTTTTTTTTATGGATGATGTATAATGCATTGTATGAGTAAACATATTTTTCTTTTTTTTCTTATAGGATTTATTGCTAATTCTCTGTCAGCCCAAACAATTACATCTACGAGAATTGCTAATTTAGAATATGAATTAATCCCAACATATGAGCTGCCAAAGCAGTATTTATTGGATGGACGAACGAGGACATACCCAGCAGAAAATGCCTTTCGGAGAATGGATATTGTTTACTTTTTATCAATACCAATAACATTTTACCTATTTTATAATTTTTTACAGCTTATAAATGTTGCAAATATAGCAACGGGTAATTATAACGCTGCTCTCACACGTGACTTTATAGGATTTACAGCTGCAGAGTGGAATTTCCTGTTGATGGCAACGTTTCTTATTCCTTCGGGGGTAGCTATTTACGACTATGTCTATGTAAGAAACTACCCGGTGTTGCCGCCATTTGACAGGCAAGAATTTCGAGAAGTGCGAATGACATTTACCGTTTTTAGAACGCGTTTTTAATACAAGGATAACTTATGAAAATTCTAGCTCTTAATTGGCGAGATCCCCTACATCCAGAGGCGGGGGGGGCAGAAGTTCACTTAGATAAAGTGTTATCTCACTTGGCACAACACCATGAGGTTCGACTAATCAGCACAAGGGTTCCCGATGAAGAGTTTTCTTATGTTCGTAATGGATATTTAGTAGAGAGAGCAGGGCATCCTCTTTTTTTTCATTATCTTTTTAGATATCAGTGGAAGAATCATTACTCAAAATTTGGATATGATCTTGTGATAGATGATATTTCGAAAATCGGCCTTGCAACTCCTCAATATATTCATAATGTGCCAGTGATGGCTATTTTTCATCATATCCATGGAAACACACTTTTTTCGTTGCTTCCGTTTCCGTTGGCAACATACGTATTTCATGCGGAAAAACACGCCCTAAAATACTATTTGAAAACGCCAATGGTTGTTGTTTCGCCTAGCACTAAAGATGAATTAATGCAGTTGGGGAAGTTTCGGGATATACGTATTGTCCCAAATGGTATTGATGATGAATTTTTCATGAACTCTCCAAAAAAGAAAAACTTACTCTGCTATGTGGGGCGAATAACAAAGGCTAAAGGAATACACTATTCGCTTTTAGCTTTTGTGAAGATTTTAAAAAAGTTTCCTGATGCGCGCTTTATTATTGCTGGAAAAGGGAAAGAATCAGACAATCTACATATGCTAGCAAAAGAATTAAATATATTTTCTTCGGTGGAATTTCGAGGATTTATTACAGAACAAGAGAAAATTGACCTATACAAAGAAAGTACTGCTGTACTTTTCACATCAGAAAAAGAAGGCTGGGGGATTACAGCAATAGAAGCTTCAGCATGTTGTACGCCCGTATTTGGCTTTGATGTTCCAGGTGTTAGAGATTCGGTACAAAATGGGGTGAACGGCTACCTTGTGCCATTTGAGGATATAGATGCACTAGCAGATAAGGTGATATGGTATTTACAAAATAAAAAAGCGCAGGAAGAACTTCCCCAAACAGCGCAAGAATTTGCAAGGAATCTCTCGTGGCAAAAAATCACAGGGGAATTCGAGGCAGAAATGCTTGCAATTTATCAAAATTTCCATCAAAAAAAGCCCTATTAAGGGCTTTTTTGTTATTTTTGGATTACAGAACCTTCTTTGATAAAGATAATATCTTCGGCTAGATGCCCACAAAGATCGGCCATTCTTTCCAAGTTTCGAGTAATATTCATTACTTGAATAAGAGATTCAACCTCACTACCACCTTCGCTCATTTTTTTAATAATTATTCGTTGATTTTTGGTGCATAGCTCATCGACAATATCATCACGCTGGATAATAGCAATAGCGCCCAAAGAGTCTAAATTTTTGAAACAGCTTGCCACATCTTTTAGCATGGCCCGTACTTCGTCGTACATTTCTAGGATGATGGGGTGGTCATTAATGGAGAAAGAATCTTTCCAATAATAATTGGCTCGGGCAATTTTTGTTGCCATATCTCCCATGCGCTCAAGATCACTCGCCATTCCAGACATTTTTACAACGGCTCGTAAATCGCCAGCTTCTGGATGAAACAACGCTAAAACCCCTAAACACTTGTTAGCCACTGTAATCTTAAGCTGGTTTGCTTGAGGTTCGAGGGTGTCGATAACCTCTTTAACTTTTTCCCATTCTTGTTTTTTAGCATTATCCATCGTTTGCGATAGCATGGTTTCTGCTAGCTCTAAATAGCTAATAATACTATCTTGAACGTCTTTAATTTTGGATGTAATCATTATATTTACCTCACTTTTTGATATTATTATGAAGGGGGAATTAGGCTAGCTTAGCCAAATTTTCCTGTGAGATAAGCCTCAGTTCGTTTATGTTTTGGAACAGTAAAGATTTGTTGAGTGGTTTCGTACTCGATTAATTCACCAAGATACATAAAGGCTGTATAATCAGAAACCCTTCCAGCTTGAGCAATATTGTGAGTAACCAAAGCAATAGTTACTTGTTCTTTTAAGCGAACGATTAATTCTTCAACTAATGCGGTAGATTTTGGGTCGAGGGCGGAGGTGGGTTCGTCGAGGAGTAAAACATCGGGTTTCATTGCAAGTGTTCGAGCAATACATAAGCGTTGTTGTTGCCCACCAGATAAGAAAGACCCTTTATTTCGAAGTTTTTCTTTTACTTCATCCCAGAGTGCAGCTCCTTGTAAGGCATTTTCAACGATTTCATCAGCTTCAGTTTTAGAGAGGCTGGCGCCATTTAAAATATACCCTGCTAATACGTTATCATAAATGCTCATTGTAGGAAAAGGGTTTGGTTGTTGAAAAACCATGCCAATTTTTCTGCGTAAACTAATGGGCTCCATTCTGAAGATGTTTTCGCCATTTAATTCTACATTTCCAGTAAAAGAGCAGCCATCGATAAGTTCATTCATACGATTAAATGTTCTTAAGAGAGTTGATTTCCCACATCCAGAGGGGCCCATAATAGCGACAACCTTGTTAGCGGGGATATTCATTGTAATATCTTTAAGGACTTTTGAGCTTCCGTAGGAAACCCCTAAATTTTTTACCTGAATTACGTCCATGAGAACCTCTAAAATTTGATTTTAATTCGGTCTATTGCTGGTTTCACTACAAGATTCAATACTAGAGTGACGAGGACAAGAGCTAAAGCTGCCCCCCAAGCATTTTCGTTAAGATTGACATTTGGTGCTGTTGCATTTTTATAAATTTGAATAGCAATTGTTTCTACAGGTTGAAAAATATTAGTAGAAAAATAGGGATTACCAAAAGCAGTGAATAATAATGGAGCGGTTTCTCCTATAATTCGAGAGATTCCAAGCAAACTTCCCGAAGCAATACCACCAGCTGCTGCAGGTAAAACAATTTTAAAAATCACCTTACTATAAGGCACTCCAAGTGCTAACGCCCCCTCTTTGAGGGTGCGAGGAACAAGCTGCAACGTTTCATAAGAGCTTTTAATGACAATTGGGAGCATCATCATCCCTAGGGCGATGCTCCCAGAGATTGCACTATAATTTTTAAAGGTTAATACCACCCAAATATTGGCTGTAATCCCATAAATAATAGAGGGAATCCCTTGCAGGGCATCAGCACATATCAAGGCTGTCTTAGAAATAACACTACGAGGATTTTCGGATAGAAAAACAGCGGTCATAATGCCTACAGGGATAGCCCATAAAGCAGACATTCCAACAATCATAAGCATTCCTACAAATGCATTTCGAATTCCCCCAAGAGCTGTACTTTTTTCGATGGTTGACATCACTGCATAAACGTCATCTGCTACAGGGAAAGGGGAGTCGGATGTAAAAAATAAGGGGGATAGGTGCATAATGCCACGCTGAATAATAAAGAACAAAATAAAAAAGAGAGGGATCAACACACATAGTGATAAAAAAATAATAATACTTTTTAAGATGTTATCATATAATTTGGCTTTAAAGGGGCTGATAAAACGGGTCACTTAGAGCCTCCTTTGTTCATTTGACGAATAATATATCTGCCAAGTAAAGAAAAGAGAATGGTGATGATAATAAGAACAAAGCCTGCCTCAATAAGAGCACTTTGTTTTAATCCAGCAGATTCTCCATACTCATTAGCAATAAGACTAGCAATAGTTTGAGCCGGCTCAAAAATAGAAGTAGGAAACTGATTACGATTTCCAATAACCATACTCACCGCTAGGGTTTCTCCTAAAGCGCGCCCTAAACTAAGTAAAATACCAGCTATAATACCAGAACGAGCATAGGGTAAGACCACTCTAAAGATAAGGCTTGTTTGAGAAGCTCCCATTGCAAGAGCTGCATGGTGGTATTTTTTAGGAACCAAGCTTATCGATTCATGCATAAGAGAAGCGGCATAGGGGACAGTCATGATGGAAAGTATTAAAGATGCAGAGAGCAGATTCGCTCCAAATATAGGCACAATAAAGAATAATCCCCACATTCCGTAGATAATAGAAGGAATCCCCGCCAGTAGATCGATGAGAATAGCAAAGAACGAAGTCCAAGGGGAAAATTTTTGTGAAAAATTACTAAGGAATAATGCTGCAGCTAGCGCCATAGGAAAAGCCAAAAGAAGAGATAGCAACGAACTGAATAAAGATCCTGCAATAAAAGGAAGAATCCCATAAATTCGAGTGTTATCATCTAGTCGAGGAAACCACTCAACCCCGGATTTGTCTTTAAATTCGGAGTTTACTAGCTCATCAAAATCAATTTCTCCACTCCAAAATAAGTCCTGTCCGAGTTCATTTCCATTTTGAGACATAGTATTTTTAGGGATAGTAATGTGTAAGCTTCCAGAAATATCGTCATCCAATTGAAAAACAACACTCCTACCAGAAACAGTTGGCGTTGTAGAAATAATATCTCCAGTGGAGGATGTAAGCGAAAGAACAGTGTTTTCAGAAGGCGTATCAGCAAAACGAATAGAAAGTTTTTGCTCATCGAAGCGGTAAGAAGCAGACAATGGCTCGAAGAAAGGGGTATTCCACCCTTTTCCTGAAATAAACTTAAAGCCAAACTCTTTAAGAGAGGCGCCACTGTTCCATAGGAGAGTTCCTGCTAACGAAATAACTAAAGCAATAAAAAAAACAGAGCATCCAGTTCCTGTGACGCGATAAAGCACATCCGACAGAAAAAAGGATTTATTTTTGTGTAAGGGCACTTTTCCTCCTTAAATATCCATTGACAACAAAAAACAAAAACTCGATTTATGTTACTATATCAAGTATAAAATGTCAACCCAATTGATGAAAATAACTCCTGCTTAATACAATAATTAGATATGAACGAAATAAAGGAATAAAAATAGTAGATTTCTTGTGAAAAAAAATGTATAATAAGTTGTTTGTATGTGGAGGAATTTGTGCCAAGACCAACACAATTTTCAATGGATATTCTACAAGTAGGAATGCATTTTACTGGAGCTTTGTCTAATCGTAAAGGAGAAATTTTACTACCACCTTTCCACCCTGTCCAACATGAACACCTAAGAGATTGGCGCTACTCTCGCTTTGATGATGTCTTTACAACAGGGCAGCTTATTCAAGATATTAATGAACTGCGACATATTGTCCCAGGGCATATAGATGGGCGTTTGGCACAGCTGATAGAAATGTACTATTCTTCTCTTGAAACAATAAAAAATCAATTATTTGGTAGTTTTTCACGTATTGATATATCGATTTTGCAGAAGGTAGCATCGTTATGGACTGACATTCTCGCAAAAGAGCAAGATCCCCATCTTTATCTTAAAGTATTACGGTATGCTACCCCAGAACCAAAAGACTACTTTGTTGCACACCTGCTGGATGTGTCTATCTTATCGATGGCAATTCTATATCGTACCGAGCGTTCTACCGTTCGTCTTATGCAAATTGCACTTAGTGGATTATTATTTGATATAGGAATGCTGCGTTTTCCTCCAGAATATTTAAATCCTGATACAGTATATACTCCAGAGATGAAGCGAGAGCTTCAAAAACACCCCATCTATGGATATCAAACAATCACTAGAGATTTTGTGCTACCCCCTATTTTTGGAGTGGCAGCACTCGAGCATCATGAACGTTATAATGGCAGTGGATACCCTCGGCAGTTGTCAGGGTCTCGTATTTCTCAAATGTCTACTATTATTGGATTAAGCGATATTTTCATGGCTCAAATTAGAGATAGAGAAGGTAAATTAGCAAAAGAACCTGTCGAAGCCCTTAAAGATTTTGCCTCGACATCCTTAACCCTTTTTAACCCTGAAATTATAAGTATTTTCCTTAATTTTCTTACAGTTTATCCTGTCTCTAGTATGCTATTGCTTAGCACAGGTGAGATGGTGATCGTGACAGAAACCTTGTCATACGCCCCCCTTCGGCCAACGGTGGCAGTCTTATTTAATAAGGATGGAAGTAGGGATATTGAAAATCATATTATCCCACTTAGTGAAGAAAAATACGCAAATATTGCAATTACGGGAGTTTTTAACCGTGAATTGCTAGACAAAAATGAGTCATTTCATATTAAACCAGTACTTTCATATGATGCTCCAGCTAGCCAAAACCCGAATATGGAAAACATAGGCAAAGAAAAGTTTAATGATCCTAGTATTGGTGGGAATAAAGAAATCAGCATATCTCTCTAAAAATCTTGACTATTTTTGTTGTTTAGCTTATAATTTTTGATATCTTATCAAGGATTTATTTATGATTCACCAACCCGTTACAGAATTGTCTAAAATGCTTCATAAGCGAGAAATTAGTGCAGTTGAGATTGCTCAATCTTATCTTCATTCTATACAAGAAGATAAGTCTCACTCAGAGCCTCTTAATGCATATACCTTTATTAATGAAGATATTACACTTGCATCAGCAAAAGAAGCTGATCAACGTCTTCAAAAGGGAGATTCCTCGCCTCTAACGGGTATTCCTCTGGGGATAAAAGATATTATTAATATTAAGGGAATGCCTACAACCTGTGCATCAAAAATGTTGCAAGGGTTTGTTGCGCAGGATGATGCAACAGTCATAGATCGACTAGTAAGAAAATCCGGAATGGTGCCTCTTGGAAAACTTAATATGGATGAGTTTGCAATGGGGTCGTCTAATGAAACATCTTATTATGGTGTTGTACGAAACCCCTACGATCGCTCTCGCACACCCGGGGGTTCTTCCGGCGGGTCTGCTGCGGCAGTAGCTGGCAAGCTTGCTCCAGCCTCATTAGGAACCGACACAGGGGGGTCTATACGTCTTCCTGCAGCATTTTGTGGAATTGTAGGGCTTAAACCTACCTATGGGCGTGTATCTCGCTATGGTGCCGTCGCATTTGGATCATCATTAGACCAAATTGGCCCAATGACGCAAACAGTAGAAGATGCTGCAATGATTTTTTCTGCAATGGCAGGAGTCGACCCTAGAGATTCTTCTACAATTCCAGAAGTGGCACCTAAAATTAGCCTTAATGCGTCAATGAAAGGGCGTAAAGTAGGTATATTAAAAGAATTTTTTGAGGCTGAGTTTGATTCTGAAATTAGATCTAGATTAGATCAAACTATTGAATTACTTAAAAAAGAAGGCGCCGAGATTGTAGATATTTCCGTGCCAGATATTCAATACTCTCCAGCAGTTTATTATATTGTTGCCCCTGCTGAAGCTGCAGCTAATCTTTCTAGATTTGACGGTATTCGTTATGGCAACCGAGTTGAAGGTGAAACTTTAATTGATACCTATATAAAAAGTCGTACAGAAGGCTTTGGAACAGAAGTTAAACGAAGAATTATGCTAGGAACCTTTATTTTGTCCTCAGAGTCGTATGATGATTACTTTGTAAAGGCTCAAAAAGTTAGAACACGCTTAAAACAAGGGTTTGAACAAGCCTTTAATCAGGTAGATGTTATTCTGGGGCCAACAGCTCCTGCCGCCCCTTTCAAATTAGGAGAGAAAGTAGCCGATCCAATTGCCATGTATCTTACTGATATATTTACAATTAGTTCTAACCTTATCGGTAATCCTGCTATTAGTGTTCCTGTAGGTTTTGACTCTTCTGGCTTGCCAATAGGGGCTCAACTAATAGGAAAAGCCTATGGAGAGGCAGATCTTTTCAATATTGCGTATGCTGTAGAGCAATTTAAGCTCTAATTTACTCTGAATTTTATATAAAAAAGCTCTGAAATATGTTTCAGAGCTTTTTTCTTTATTACAAAATTGTATTCAATTTTCAATATTGATTATTATTTTTAGATACAAATGATGCATTTGTTATTCTGTTGTCTTGCCATAAAATAGATAAAATTCTCCGATTCTGCTTAAAATATGCTCTTAAAGTGAGAGTATCGATTTTATATTAATACAAATTTTAAGCGCGGTGGAGCCACCTCTTATTTAATTTTAAAAATTTTACTCCGCTAGAATAAACGACTCGTCTTGATGTTTCTTTTTTAGGACTCGATCCAGGCGGTGAGAGCTTATAATCGCTAATATATTCAAAAATGTACACAAAATAAACATAATATTATAGGCCATGAGGATATTTTCTTTGAAAATATCTAGCATACGCCCATTAAACATGTGCATCCAGAGACCTGGTGAGAGAGAAATAAATGAGGCAATTGATAAGGCTGCCCCACTGTGCTCTTGTTCAATTCCTATTTCAGCCAAGGGGGCAAACGTAAGCCCACGTAAGCTATAGACGACTGCTGCCATAAGGCAGATTGCAATAATACAGGAGGCTATATATAGTGGAGATTTAGGCAGAAATAGCAGAAACATTACCACCACCAAGAGTGCATAAAGGGTGTATTTGATCATACGAGATGGGGATTTAAAGAGCTTATCTGCTAATATCCCTGAAAATAGGCAAGATAAGGCTCCTATCACGGAGTTTGATACTAGTGCTATTATACCTGCAGTTGCCGAGTTAAGATTAAACCCTCCCCTTAAAAAAGGGACGATAATAAGAAGCACATAAAAATTGGCTGTAATCGCCATCCCACATATTCCAACAAGCCATATCTCTGGTTTCTTTACCAATGTTACATAAGCTTTAATACTCCCCCCAGATTGATGCGGGCGTTGTATCTTAGGGATATATTTGAGTGTTAGTAGTAAAACCGCTACGATCGCAAGGCTTTCTAGCAGAATGGCTGTTCGGATCCCCCAGTATCCCCCAAATAATGAGACACACAAAATAACTAATATATTAAGAGCTATAGCCGCTACTCGACGAAGAAATTCGTATAAACTAAAGGTAGAACCTTGGTTTTGAGGAGACGAAAAACTACGCACATAATTAAGAGTTGCTGGCCAAAGAGCGACCTCTCGTATAGATGCTAGGATAAATACGGGAACAAGGGCTCGAAAACCTAGCTGAGGAACTAAGAAAAGAAAAAAACCGATAATTGCACTACCTATAAGACCAAAACAAAGCAAATGTTTAGCTTGAAATAGAGAATGAATCCAGCCAAATAATAGAAAAAGAAAATAACTTGTGCAAGATATCGTAAATAATATTCCAAGCTCGGTATTATTAATACCCATATATGACAGGTATTGTTCGTACATTACTTCTCGAATTGCTTCAATAGAGTAGACTATCTGTGAACCTATCCCTACAATTAAGAAGCTGCGAGCCGTATTTTTATCATAACCAGAAAATTGTAAGGGATTTGCCATCTTAAAACCTTATAAATCACAACTACATATAGACTATACTCTTTGCAGTAATTATACTATATTTATTTCGATAATTCAAGATAAAGAAAAGCGATCTTAGAAGTTTTTAGCCTGTTATTTTTTCATAGTAAATTACTCTGGTTCAGGATAGGGGGGGCTCTAAAATTTGAAAATACTATTTGAAGCTTTTATCCGGCTATAAATAAAAAATATTTTTAGATATTTATAATCATATAAATTATTATTTGATAAGTAATAATGTAGAATTATTGTAGATATCTCATCTTAATTTTGAAAAAAACATTTAAAAACTCTTGCAAAACAATAAACATTATGCTATAATAAGTACGCTTGTATGGCACGGAGGTGTAACTCAGCTCGGTTAGAGTATCGGCCTGTCACGCCGGAAGCCGCGGGTTCAAATCCCGTCTCCTCCGCAGAAAACCACTATAGAAATATAGTGGTTTTTTCGTATTCAAAACAACTATATTTTGCTATATCTATACAGAATTGGAAATAAAAAAAAGAGCTATTTTAATGGTAGCTCTTTTTTATTTAATATCTTTTATTATTTTCCCAATTCCAAGCAGTTCTAATCATGTCATCTAATCCAAGTTTTGGTTCCCAGCCTAAAATACTCTTTGCCTTTGTCGGATCTGCAACCAGATATGCCGGATCCCCAGCACGTCTCTCTGCCTCATTAACTGTGAAATTAACCCCAGTAATACGCTTCGCTGCATCAATCATTTCTTTTACAGAAAAACCTTTGCCGTTTCCTAAGTTATAATGATCAGATATATTTTCTTTTATCAGTCGTTCCATTGCAAGAACATGGGCATCAGCTAAATCAGATACATGGATATAGTCTCGTACACAGGTTCCATCGGGGGTAGGGTAATCATTTCCAAAAACAGAAAGAGAAGGGCGTCTTCCAGAGGCAGCTTGCACAATAATAGATAAAAGATGACTTGCAGGCTCATATGATTGCCCTATGGTTCCACAGGTGGATGCCCCACAGGCATTAAAATATCGAAGAATTCCATAATTAAAATCAGGCTTTGCAGCTGATAAATCTCGAAGATACCATTCAACCATAAGTTTTGTTGAACCATAAGGATTTATAGGTAGTTGAGGGTGACTTTCGGTGATTTTATCGCTTTGAGGATTTCCAAAAGTAGCGGCCGTACTACTAAATATAAAACGATTTATCCCAGCTTTAAGCATATTATCTAATAAATGTTTTACTTTAATGAAGTTATTTTCATAATATAACTCGGGTTGAACAACACTTGTTCCAACCTCGATTAGTGCTGCAAAATGCATAACTACATCGATAGAGTGTTTGGTAAAAATATCAGAAAGTAGTGAAGAATCTGCAAGATCACCTTGATAAAAAGGGATAGATTTATCTAAAGATTCACGGTGGCCTTTGCTTAGATTATCCAAAACGACAACATTATAGCCTTTTTGAGATAGTGCCTTGATCGTATGAGAGCCAATATATCCAGCTCCACCTATAACTAAAATTGTTTGAACCACTAGAATTTCCTTTTACTATATTAGAGGTTTGATAAAACATACACTTTATATACAATAATATATGAGCTGCTCTAAAAATGAGTAATAAATTAGCTATTTAAAATATTATGGGGCTTGACCGTAAATCAAAATATTTACGACCGCAAAAACTAACAACTAAGTATGCATTTCTAGCTGATTTTTAAGATTCTTTATTAGATAGGATCTCTCATAAAATATTGCGTACCATTATACATCAAAATAAAATATTTTGCAAGCATCAAATATGAGATTGAGTCGTCCTATGCTTTTCTAGAATTAATGAGCATTTCAAAATATATTTTAAAGTGCAGGTGTACTTGATCTCTCAGGCGAGGGCTTTCGGGATTGGAGCACCAATTATAAAGAATACCTCGATGAACCATTGCAAGAAAATCGATAGTTGTATCTATATTGGCATCTATATTCAATTCATCAAGAAACAGCTTGATATCAGCCGTAATAGTAGTAATTATGGGGATTAACTGCTTAAACACGGTTTCATTTGGAAGAGATAAATCATAAATAAATAAGCCAGAGATAAGCTCTTTGCCAAGACCTTCTATTAAAGTATTGACTTCCCATAGTGTATCTAAAATACGATCCATCGGAGCTTTATCTCGAGGAATAGCGGCAATATTTTCTAGGAAAGATTCTTGAACGTTGTTGATAAGATCTATAATTAGGCTTTGCTTTGAAGGGAAGTAGTGATAAAAAGTCCCTACAGAAACGCCACAACGTTTGCATATCCCGCTAATTTGAAGATCATTCCAGCTACTTTGTTTAATAAGGTCTAAAACTGCTTGAAATATTCTCTCGCGGGTTTGCTTAGCTTGTTCTCTACGAGTAATAGGCATCTCCTTGATTATTTATTTCAACCCATTATAAAATATTTATTGACAAATTACAAGATTGTATGTTAAACTAATTCACTGAATTGATTCAGTGAATTAATTCGGTAATTGAAAATTGGGGAGGGGGGAGGAAAAATATTATGAGATCTTTAATCAATTTTTCGATAAAACACGGTAAGTTTTTTCACTTTGTATCTCTTGTAATTGTTGGATTTGGAATGTTTACATTTTACAATGCAAGAAAAGATTTTATTCCACCTGTAAAAGAAGCTATTATCTCTGTTAAAATTATTTATCCAGGGGCTTCTTCTGAAATTGTTCGTAGAGAAATTGTTTCTAGAGTTGAAGATGAAATTTCTTCTATATTTGAAATTGAACGGGTGTCGTCTGTGTCTCGAAAAAACACGGGTATTATCACCTTATTTATTGATAGACAATATTATAACAGTGTTCAAACTGTGCTTCAAAAAGTAAAAGATAAAATCGACGCCATTGAGTTGCCGGAAATTTCACAAGCTCCAGAATACACCGTGATCGATTATGCGGCAGATATTAAGGTTATTTCGCTTCATATGTCTGGAGAAAATGCTGACGATGCCTCTAGAGAGCTGGAATCAAGCTTGAAAAGGCTCAAAGGCATCAATGAAGTTGAGGTTCTTGGGCGGCAAGACTATCGTTATACGGTAAATTTCGACCCTCATAAGCTAAAAAGAATGGGGATTCCTCTGTTAGAGGTCGTTCAAGCGGTGAAAATGGCTATTCCTGATATCCCTGGTGGCGAAATACTTCAAGATAATGTCAACAGGAATATAAGTTTAACAGCCGATTTTGATAGCATTAGTGCCATTGAAAATATTGTTATCCGTGCCAACGAAGATTTAAGATCGATTCGTATTAAAGACCTTGCAACGGTAGAGTATAGTTTACCTAAACCAGATTATATATACAGTTATAATGGGATTAAAGGCATTGTCTTTAAGCTTTCAAAGACCAAAAATACAGATATTATTCAGTTTACAAAGTCTGTTGGTCGAGTTGTAGAAGAACATCAAGAAAAAAATCCTGATATAAGCTATCAAATTTTTAAAGATACATCTATTCAGGTAACTAGTCGTTTGAACTTGCTTTATAATAATCTCTCAATTGGACTAATTTTAGTATTTATTGTTCTGCTACTGTTCTTTCGATTAAGTACTTCTTTATGGACAGTGCTTAGTATTCCGATTTCCTTTGCTTTAGCAGCGATTATAGCAATATCTTTCTTTGATATTACGATAAATCTTATAAGCATGATTGCATTTATAGTCGCCCTTGGAATTGTAGTGGATGACGCTATCGTCTTTGCGGAGAATGCATTCCGACATCTCGAGCAGGGAGAATCACCCAAAGAAGCAGTTATCAAAGGAATGGTAGAAGTTCTTCCCTCTGTAGTTTTTGCCATAATGACTAGTGTCGGCGTAATTCTTTGTATGCTTCTGATAGGAGGACGGGTAGGAGACTTTGCTCGCCCGTTAATTGTTGTTTTGGCTTTATGCTTATCTGTCACTCTATTCGAAGGCATTTTGATACTACCATCTCACTTGCTTCATTCTTTTGAAAAATATCAATTATCTAAAAAAACAACTTGGAGAGATAGTTTCTTCGAACCCATTAGTGTGGCTTATCGTAAAATCATCACTTTTCTTCTAGCTTATCGTAAAACCTCGTTTATTTTAGTCGCAGGAGGCTTTATCTTAGCTGCATTCTTCCTGTTTAGAAGCGTTCCTTTTGTTTTTTTTGGTGGTCCTCCTGAAAATATCATCATTCACACAGAAACAGAACCAGGAACACCCATTGAAGTTACTTTTGAGCAAGTTCAAGACATTGGCAATATTCTAAAAACATATGAGGGGCTTAATGAGGTTTTAATAGAGGCAGGATACAACGGAAGCTCTCATCGAGTGAAAATAGAAGCAAACATTAAACATGGTTTTGACCCACGATTTAATTGGAATATTCTTAAAAATCAGATCCTTACAATGGCAAATAGTAATTCTTTACTCAGAAATACGCGATTTTATGTGCGTAGGGAGGACGATACAGGCTCCTCGCCTGATCTGATTGATATTTCCGTGAAAGGAACCGATTACAATGCTGTACTTGCTCTCGCAAATGAAGTAAAAGAGTTTGCGGCAACCCAACCAAATACAGAAAACCCCAGACTTAGCACTTCGGACGCCGGAAAAGAGTTAAGAGTGACCGTTGATCCCGAAAAAGCTTACGCAGCTGGAATTTCTCCTAGGAATGTTGCGCTAAGTTTAAGTGTTGCCTTTGAGGGAACTGCCCCCCGCACGATTATTAGAGATGGAAAAGAAATTGATATTTATCTTCAATATGATGATAAATTCAAAACAGGAAAAGACTTACATAATTTTTCTGTCCCTAATAAATTTGCTCGATTTTTATCTCTATCCTCGTTTTCAACAATTGATTTAGAGCCAGCACAATCGGAAATTATCACAGAAAGTGGGCTTTATTCGATACATGTATTAGACACATTACGCAATGTTAATGTTCTCTCAAACAATTCTTTTGCTATTCAAGCTGCTGTTGAACGACGATTTAATCAGAAAAAAGACTCAAAAGCCGCAGTTTTCTTTGATGGGATTCAAAAAGATACAAACCAGAGCCTCAATCAGATGCTATTAGCAACGATTTTATCCTCTGTTGTCATTTTTTTAATGCTGATTTTTATGTTTAATTCTTATTTACACTCATTTTTGGTCATATTGATGATCCCTTTTATCTCGATGGGCTTGACTTTTGGCTTAAAAGTACTCAATCTACCTATGACAAATATGGCTTTGACCGGCTCAATAGCTCTAATTGGCATGGTTGTAAACGATGGAATCGTGTTAATGGAGTTTCTTCGGATTTATGTGCATGGTAAAGATGATTTTAATAAGGCGCTTATAGATGGGGCATCGCTTCGGTTACGCGCAATTTTTATGGCTACATCAACTACCGTTGTTGGAATTATGCCACTAGCTTTGGGATTCGCAGGAAGTGAGTTCTTTCTACAACCTCTTGCTGCGGCAATGATGTTTGGTATTCTTTTTAACTCTATTATTACCTTGATATTATTACCGCTAGCTGTTTCCATTCTTGAAAATGACTTTAAAAATAGTTTTACAAAGAGCATAAAACTTCATGGAGCTTGGATTGCCCTCATACTTATTCCTGTATTCCCTGTTTTTTCTCAAGATAAGCTTACCAATCTCATGACAGAGCAAGACTTTTTAACTCTTTATCTAGACAAGGCTTTTAGCCCCAAAATATACGAAGAATCGCTCCGAATAGCTAGAGAACAAAAAAAGTCTGCCTATTCATCATATACGGGGTCATTTTTTGCTCAAACATCTATTGCTGGAGGCTATACAACAAATACTTTTCCTATTCAAAATATTTCTCTTCAAGGAACACCCGTTTCCGATGATATTCTTGCAAATTTTATTAATGGAGAAGTAGCTGTAGGAGTTGATGCAACTGTATATCCAACAGGGACTTATGTTAAAATTGAAGGCGGGGCACAATTTATAAATCAGAGTTCATTTCGTTCTGATCTTGCACTAGCTCCAACGGGGCAACCAAATATTAACAGTGAGAGTATTCGTGAACGATATTCTGTTCCTTATTTTGAGATTACATTGGCTCAACCTTTTTTGAAAAATGGGTTTGCTTATAATATGCACAAAAAACAGGTTAATATTAGCAAGAATACCGCGGATGCTACCGTTCTTCAAGAGCGTATTCGGCTAGAAGAAACTGTTGTAGATGCTCTTTTTAAGTATCATTCGTTAATTTTTAATGTTCAATCGCTTATTTTTCGTCGAGAAAGCTTGGATAGAATGAATTATTTACTTAATAGACAAAAAAATCTTCAACGATTAGGGGCTAGAGCTGTTTGGGATATCCAACAAATTGAAGCAAATCATAAAAAATTGGAATCTGCTGTTGATATTATGTCAATATCCCTTGAAAAAGACTTTATAGAGCTTGAAAATCGCCTAGAAATAACTCTGGATAGGTCTGATATTGGCTTTTTAGATTATTCATTGGTTGCGGATCAACAATATTTTTCTGACGCCATATACAAGATGGCTTTAGCTCGCAATACAGACCTTGCAAAGGTTCGTTTGTTGGTAGAATCTCAACAAATGGGGGCTGATATATTAAAAAATCAGAGTCTACCTGATTTAACATTAAGTGTATCTTATAATTATAGCCCTCGCATCTCTCACGAGAATACGGCTAATATTACAACTCAGGCTTTGTATGCAGGTTTAAAGTTTTCAATGCCTCTTGCTTATCATTTAGAGAGGGCTAAGTTTTTAGAGGGGAAATATAAGGCTCAAAAAGCGGCATTAGAACAGCAACATTACGAGACAGAGCTTCTTCATACATCTTCAACATACGCTGCTGATTGGAATGCTATTCAACGTGATATATCTGCAAAAATAGAAGTCGAAATTTTACTCCAAAAAGTAGCAAATGGGGCTATGGAACGTTGGAAAAACTCGGAGATTTCTTTAAATGATCTTTTTATTCATGAGGAAAATTTACGTCAAGCCAAAATTGATCTAGCAGAGAGTAGATACAGAGCAAAAAAGTTAGCACTGATGATTCATCTCTTGCAGGGAACATTACTTGAAACTTATCAGGTTATCGAAAACTCTTGACAATATAATAAATACCTGTTAAAATGTATCCAATAATTGTTGGGTGTTTAGCTCAGTTGGTAGAGCAATTGACTCTTAATCAATGGGTCACAGGTTCGAACCCTGTAACACCCAATTGCTGGAAAGCAATCTCTAAAGCCCTGCGATGAGTGGGGCTTTTTTGATGAGGAAATACGGGGGTTCTGCAGGTATGCAAGGGGCTAAGAGAGTATTGTATACCATAAGTAAGCCGTGCCGTCCGCATGGACTCTCCTTTTGGCAAATCGGATGACCCATTGGTATAAAAAGATAAAAGGAAAGCCCTCAACCATTATGGTTGAGGGCTTATTTAATAATATAGTTATTTTCTGGTAAAAACTTGAGGGCTATAAATTTCAATGCTCGTTGTATCTTTTGGGTTAGTATAATACATTGTTAGCTTACTACCTTCTATTTTAACAAAGTTGGTACTAATGCCATAGCCAGTGACATCTTGGGTTTCCCAGTTGCCAGAGCCACCTACTTTAGTAGGAACTTTTCTTTTTTCTGATGTTACTTTTCGAGTAACAAAATAGCCACCAGCGGTGTTAAAGGCTGAACCATCTTCATTAACAGCGGTACTTGTTACAGTAATTTTAGCTAGTGTAGATGTTTCTGCAAAAGATCCAGAAAGCTCATTATCAAATTTTGCATCTATTGTGCCATCGTTATCAAAATCAGCTGAACCAGTAGCTACTTGTGAAAAAGCGGTTTTCAATACTTTTGGGTCGGTTGTACTATCAATAAAAATATCAAACATATTTTTAAATGATATTGTAGAACCATCTCTATTTGTGCTCGTTCCATCATTAGATAAAGTGTAGCGGGTTAGCCCTTCCACACTACCGAGCTGCTTAACGGCATCATCAAGACCTTGTTGCCCCGGTGCAACAGAACAGGCTGTAATAACCATACTAACCACAAATAACATTGTTAAAGATTTTTTCATCTTTATTCCTCCTATTGGTATACATGTATAAATAGTAGCATGCCAATACGACATATTCGGGCTAGAGATAAAAAAACAACTATTTTATTTTTAAATTATGCAAGGGTGTTTCGTTGAATATCCCAGTCATCATGTTCAAGAGCTTCCGAAAGTAGGGACAGAGTCCAGTGGATGGGGATATAGTTTTTAAGGATACGAGTAAGGATATCTGGGGCAAGGTATCGTAGTTTAAGGATCTTATGTGTTTGTTTAGTGTCGGAGAATCCAAGGCTTTGTGCTAATTCTTTAACGGTAGAATAGGTGCCGTCTAAGAGAATCTTATGGTAAAGGAAGCTCTTGCGAACAGCTTTGAGGATATCAGAATTAGTTGCTAGGGGGACAATCTCTCCATGAACTATGCTGGCTCCTCTTTGTCCTCGAGATAAAGATATGGGGTAGGTGGAAAGATAAGTTTCCTTTGTTGAACTGTCTACTGCAGTGCTGAAGACAAACTCTTGTAGAATAGCGCGTAGTCCATCCAAATAGAAGGATATTTCTAGCTTATCGATGAATACAGTTATTTTCTCAATAGCTTTAAGGTATAGAGGTCGTAGAGAGCTTTGAGATAGCGAGTTTAATTTATTTATGGCTATTGCTTTATGTTCTGGAGATAACCCGAGGGATAGGAGAGTTTTTTCTAATTCTTGCTTAAATATGAGGAAGATGGTTCTCTCAATTTCTTCTGCGGATATTTGCCGGATTTTTCCTGTAAAGTCGGCTTCTGTTTTACGTAGGGCTTTGTTAATATAGTATCTATAACGTATACCGTTTTTCTTTGTGGAGTGAGAGGGATAGAATTTATTGTTATATTCATCAAAGAGTAGGCTGGCAAGAGGGCTAGCTTCCTTTGCTAGGGATTTAAGCTTATGGCTTTTGTTATTGGTTTGTAGTAGTGACAGAACTTCAGAGAAGATTTCTTTGGATATGATGGGGGTATGTTGTCCATCAAAAGATAGATCTTTATAGGGAAGTTTACCTATATAAACTTGGTTGGATAGGAGCTTATATAATCTACCCATGCTCCACAGCTTGGAAGCTTTGGTAAGGATATTTTGAAATTTCAGATGCTGGTATAGGCGAAGAACAGATTTTAATTCTAGGTAGGCAGAGAAGATATTCTTAACTATTTCAGAGTGGATAGGATCTGGTGTGAGTATTCCATTTGAACAGATATACCCGAAGGGGCTTTTGCCGTATACCCACATTCCTTTTTTAGCTGAAGCTAGTTTTTTATCTCGGACACGTTCTCCTGATATTTCTCGTTCAAATTGGGCGAAGCTGAGCATCATGTTTAGAGTGAGGCGCCCCATACTCGTTGAGGTATTAAATTGCTGGGTAACGCTCACAAAGGAGGCGTTATGGGTGTCAAATATTTCTACGAGCTTAGAGAAATCGTGAAGGCTGCGGGTAAGACGATCTATTTTATAGACGACAATCATGTTAACGAGACCTTCTTTAATGTCTTGAAGCAGTTCTTGGATTGCGGGTCGATTTAGAGTTCCCCCGCTTATTCCTCCATCTGAATATTCTTTATCTACTAAAGACCACCCCTCATGCTTTTGGCTTTGAATATAAGCTTTACAAGCTTCTCTTTGGGCATCTAGAGAGTTGAATTCCGAAACAGGATGTTGAGAGTGTCGAGTCGCACACGATGTGCGTCTGACTCGACGTAGTTCTAATCCTTCT
>JBOFWL010000074.1:0-2833 GCA_051653605.1 Brevinema sp. | reverse complement strand
AATATAGAATCACGCAGATCGTGCCATTTTTCATTCCTAAGAGATAAGCAGCAAGACAGATGGCAAAGGTGGAAAAAGAAAGTGGTACAGGACTAAAGGGTAAAGGAACAGAAAAAGGGCTTACGATACAAATAACGGCAGCCAGCAAGCCGATAAGAGTCAATTGGTTTGTGGAAGTCTTTGTGGATGATTTTGTAGTATGTTTAAGCATAAGTGTTTCAATCCTTCCTATATTGTCAAGCCCTAAATTATTGATTTTACAGGCTTTTCTTTAAATAGTTACCTCTATAAACAGAGCCAAAAG
The DNA here is from genome assembly GCA_051653605.1 of Brevinema sp. GTDB lineage: Bacteria > Spirochaetota > Brevinematia > Brevinematales > Brevinemataceae > JBOFWL01. The sequence goes on along the minus strand of JBOFWL010000074.1, from coordinate 2,529 downwards.
TGTATGACAGTCATAGTATCTTGTACTGAATAGTTAAAAAAAAGTACAGTTTATAAAGCATCCCCTTGGTTTACTTTATAAAGGCTACAAATCCTCTGTTTAACTATGATGGTGAACCTTCCGTGTCTAATGGAATCATGTTCCAACTTCCTTCGTCCCACCTGTTCATACACCGAGTGCCAGCTAAGCTTTCTAACAGGGTCTTGCCCTACGGAAACAACTACTGCCAGCTACAGCTCTTGTTTGTATTTTGATTTTACTGACCTCTTTGTTTCACCTGGTACGGATAACTCCGTGGACGCTTTACCTGGATTCTCGCAGTTGGTCATTGTGCTGATGCAGTACATTTTGTACTCCATTTTTTCGGGTTTCTTTCCAGAACCCTGCTCGATTTCAGAACACTCTGGAACCCAGCAAGGCTCTGGATTTTGATACAGTCTCTTTGCTTTGATTATGCTACTTTTAATTCCTGATTTCCTGGGCGTCTTATGTCCACCAACAGCTTTTTCGGATCATATTTCGTTCCCTTTGTCAGAATTGTATAAATTACCCTCAGCAACTTACATGCTATGACTATCAGTGACTGCATCTTCTTTAGCGGATTGTCTGGTCTGGTCGTATAATAGGCATGCAGTTCCTTGAATTCCTCTGCATGTGCGACTGCTGATTTTGCACCTTGGAACAACCAGTATCTAAGCCTTTTGCGTCCTCTGTGACTGATTTTTGTTTTTCCTTTGTGCTTGCCTGAACTACAGGCAACAAGCCCTAACCCACTTAATTTCTGTATTTCTTTTACATCGTCAAATCTTGAAATGTCACCCATTTCAGCAAGTATTCCAGAGAGTATATTTTCTCCAATCCCTAATATTTCAAGCGCATTCTCTGCATGAGGTATTTTCTGGCATTTTTCATTGATTTGATTTTGTATATCTGATAGTTGTTCATCTAATTCCATAATTTTTTCGACAAACCACTTTACAGCTGTTTTGCTTGCTTTTGCTCCATCTTTGATTCCAACACTTTCCCTTGCATGTTGTAAGATTTCTCCAGCTCTGCTATAGCCACGTCCTCTAAGCTTTGCATTGTGCCAAATCTGTCTAATCCCCTCTGTTCCAAGTGTCACTAAATCATCTGGAAAAGGAGCCCGTTTTAATATTTCTAAGCTAAATGCACCATCAATCTTTCCATATGCATCCTTATATTCAGGAAAATAAATCTTCATTTCCCTGTGCATACGGTTCAATGCACGAATTCGGTCTTCATTCAATTGGTCTCTAAACATTGATAATCTTCGTAGTTCCGCATATAGCTTTTCTGGTAGGTATGGCATTCCAAAGTTACCATCCTTAACAAGGTTTGCGATTAATTTTGGATCCTTCGTATCATCTTTCAACTGACTGTTATCTTCCACTTCCTTTGTTTGCTTTACAGCATATGGATTCACCTGAACAACACTGATTCCGTTGGTTATCATCCATGTAGCAAGGCAGAACCAGTAATGACCTGTCGGCTCTAGGCCCATGACAATTTGATTCTTATTGTTTGCTACCGCCAGTTTCAATGCCCATTCCTTTGCACTTTCGAATCCTTCAGAGCTGTTGCTAAATGAAAATGCGGACTTACTGAGTTCTCTGCCTCTAGTATCAATTGCTCTTACATAATGCGTTTCACTGCCTATATCGCATCCAAGAATAAGCATGTCATCGCTTATAAAAGTGAGCTTTGCGTTCTTATCGAACTTACCGTTGGTTTCTAATTCATGCCAAGTTGATGCTACAAGATTATCTCTAATTGTTTCACCTTTTGTTATCATTTCCTGCTGTTCAAAAATATTTCCTGTAACTACTTGATTTTTTTTCTTTGTGGCTTTAATATTCATATAAGATACCTCTCGTTTTTTAGATTTTTACCACCTGTCCGGTCAGTAATAATCTAAATTTACTTGAGGTATTTTTTTGTGTCAACTTCTTGACCTATTTAAAGTATACAGGAAGCTTTTTAATTGTTTGTATACAAATATTCCAATAATTAAACCATACACAACTGCGACTGCTGCCGCCTCTGTTGGCGTGAAAACACCACCATAAATCCCACCGAGAATAATAACCGGCATCAAGATTGCCCAGACACCTTTTTTGAATGCTGTGACAATTCCTTTTATCGAAACCGCTTCTCCACCTTTGTATCCTCTTTTTTTCGAAATAAAAATCTCAACCGCAATGAGAACCGCTGCCATTAATATTCCAGGAAGAATACCGCCCAGAAACATTTTTCCGATGGATGCACCTGCAATTGCTCCGTACAAAACCATATTATTACTTGGTGGAATTAACAACCCAATGGTTCCGGAAGACGCTACCGTTGCGGCTGAAAATGATTTGTCATAACCTGCTTTTTCCATCGGCTCTACCATAACAGCTCCAATAGATGCCGTAGTTGCTGGTCCCGAACCAGATATCGCTCCAAAAAAAGTACACGCAATCGTAGATACTACTGCAAGACCACCATTCATTTTTCCAACAAAGGCCC
>JBOFWL010000073.1:0-1096 GCA_051653605.1 Brevinema sp. | reverse complement strand
TTATCCGATTCGATATCGTAGTCTGGTGAGATTTGGAGAATTGAATAGGAAAGCGATTGAGGTAAATGAAGTCGCATATGATTTGCTTGATGATATTGAAAGTAGTTGGTTGCAGAAGCATAAACCGAGAAATGCAAATTCTTTTATGGAGCAGTTGTATTTACGGAATCAAGCGAGAATGATGGCAGAAGAAATGGTGCTTCATGATGTAGTGTATCAGTTTCATTAAATTGTGATAGCAGTTTATGCTGTCATTTTGGGGTAGTGATGGTAAAAAGTGCTATCACAGAGCCAATGTGCTAGCAAAAAGTGCGTTCACTTGAAAAACTTTAGTGAGTGCACAAAATGCTATCAAATCAAGTCGGTGATGGCATTATTTGCTATCACAGGGGAAAAGTGAGTGCATATCGTGCTATCACTCGAATTAATTTAGTTAATCGTGGTAGGAGTTCTTAATACCATATTTACGGATCGGTAGGACTTTGTCCTACCGTTTGTGTTTATTGGCAGGACAAAGTCCTACCAGAAAATATTAATATTAAAGGATTTACCTATGGTATGCGGAGTCACCATGGTGAGTCCGCTATATTTAATCCCGTAGGGCGCAAAACCTGTTTTATCAGGTTGCATTTTTGTCGGCAATGGCTCACGTTAGTGGGACTTTGATGACAAAAGTGCTTTTGCGTTACTTTTGACAAAAGTAACAAAACTTTCCTTGAGAAATCATTCATTACGTGCCGTGACCGGCACCTATTACAGATAAGAGAGGGTGGTGCGATGCCACAATAATTTGGAGGAGAAATGTATGGAGAGGACAATAAGTATTATGAATGGAGAAGGCTCCTTGAATCATAACAACAGAACATTTACTGCTGATAATGTGGATTCAAGTAGAACTGCTCTCAATGTAACTTTTATCAATGACAATATACAAACAGTTTATCACGAATTGTTTGATCAGGCATTAAAAAGTTACAATGATAAACAAACACGGAAAGACAGGCAGATCAAGAACTATTATGAAAAGATCTCACGGAGTAAGCAGGAAAAAACTTTTCATGAAATTGTAATTCAGATTGGGAATAAAGATGATATG
>JBOFWL010000072.1:0-1617 GCA_051653605.1 Brevinema sp. | reverse complement strand
ATCTTTGCTGTATTCTGCTGGCATAATGGAAAGACCGTATTTTTCGCATAATCGATTAGTAATTGGCTGAATCTGATGCTTCCAGTCTCCCTTCTTATATTCGTATTTCTTACCCGTATTCATATTCACACTGTTAAAGACCAAATGCCCGTGACAATGTTCCTTATCAGAGTGAACACTATACACCGCCTCATAGTCATCCCCAAAAAAGTCATGTGCAAATTCCCTCATGAGTTCCAATAACTGTTCAGGTGTTCCTTCTCCTGGTGGGCAGGATATCACGAAATGATATCCCTGCCTTCCTCCCATCTTTCCATACAATTCTTTGGTTCCAACCATCTGTTCAAAAGCAAACTTTGGAACACAATTCCATCCACCGACCAGAACGCCGCTTTCTGTCTTGGCTTCATTCATAATATAAGCCAAAGCATGTTTCAGATGATTTGTAATTTTCCCCTTCTTTCCAGCTCCTATATTCATAATCTTTGTTATCGCCATAACTGAATCAACTCCTTTAATAAACCTAAAATCACGCCTAATTGCATACACATCTGGTCAATTCTGCTCTGTGGAATATATTTATTTTCATTTGCCCACTTTGCCGCCTGATTTATATTTGTAGCAACTCCTGTTATCTGTCGTATAATGTTCTGTCGATCACGAATATAATCTACGTCAACACCACCCTGCATAATTAAGTGTCTGACATATTCACTTTCCGACATGCCAGCCGCATTTGCACCATCTGCTAATTTTTGTAATTCCGATTCCGACAATCGAATGGTTCTATTCTGTCTTGCCATACCTTCTTTTCTCTTTCCCATAATTGTATTCTCCTCTTGAAATATTTCTTTACGTGCTTTACAACCTGACACTTTTCTTAACCTAAAGATAAGTGCTGAGATTTTTTGCAAGATACGGATTTCGCAATGCGAAATCCTGTCGGGCATTGACGCACCCTTATCTTGTTAGGGATTCCATCCCTAAGACCCTGGTATATTTACAGCCAAAGTCTGCAAAAAAAGGCGCAAAAAAAGACAGAACAGCATGAAATTTGCCTTCTGTCTCTTTTGCACCCAATATATGAAATATGGCTACAAATCTAAATCAATTTGTAACCATATCCGTTCTACTATCTTTCCTTGAAATATCTGCTACCAAAATGACCATCATGTGTAGCCGTTCTTCCATTTCTGGTAACACTCTTGTAACAAAACCTATTCCATCATCCCAAAATCAAGGAACTCATTTTCCTCAATCTCAAATTCTGATTCCTTATTCAAATCACTAGCTTCACTTCCCACTTTTTCTTCCGATGAATTTATTACACCAGTAGCAGTTGTTGTCGGACGTATTTCTGTAGAATTAACTACCACTGGTCGTCCCACCGTAACATTGTTCTGCAACGGAATCTGTTGCATACACAGCGCATAATTCCCAATCAGCGCGGGAAGATTACTAAGTACTTTCTCTTCCACTGACTTTACGATTCTGTCTGAAAAAGCATCTTCTTTTTCCCTTGTCTCAAAGTACGGATCTTTCTCTTGCTTCATGCATTTCTCATAATAATCCAGTATCGCAAGCACAACGAATTTGCTCTGGGACTTAAATTGTTTC
>JBOFWL010000071.1:0-2431 GCA_051653605.1 Brevinema sp. | reverse complement strand
CATGGATGAGCCAGAACACGAGCACACATGGGGCGGTATGGAATTGTGAAAATAGCCTGTCCGGAGGACTTGAAAATCACCTTGGGACAGGCTATAATAATAAGCAGAAAGTGAAAAAAAATGAATTGATAATATATGTCCCCCTAGGGGGCTTGTCCCCTATTTTATCGTTCCCTAAAATTATTATTTTATTCTCTCTAACGGGAGAAAGTCGGAGGGGAAAAAAGGGGTGAATGGAGGGGTGTGGTAATGTGGTAAACCTGAAGGGTTTTCCATCATTTCCATGCCCCGGAATGAGGGGAAAAAGGGGGAGGTGACTTTCTCGTTCAGGGAGCGTTAGCGACCGCTCTTTTGCTCCCCCTTTTTCCCCTTCGTTTTCTTTTGCTTTTTTTCTGATAATAAATTTGTTAGGAGGTGTTTTGATGGGCGACCGGCGATTAGGTGGCTTGGAAGAAAAACAAGATTTATACCGAGAAAAAAATGAACACCTTACAAAGTTTTTAGAGCCGGTGACAGCTTTTGAGTTTTATCGTGAAATTTTTCCTGAGGGTAGTTTTCAAAAAAAGGGTGTTTTTTCGGATGGTGTTGGCAATGGTATTGCTTTGGCTATTTCAAAGGGGACAGTGGAGGATGCTCCAGCGTCGGTAACCGGGATTGCTTTGGAAATTGAGGATAAGGGCAGGGCAAAGAGATATACCATTACGGATGAGTTGGATGCGTTAAGTGAATTAGAAAAGGCAGAGTTTGTTATCATGTCCCCGATTTCTTATTTTGGTGTTCGTAGGTGCGGTAAGAACGCTCGGTATTTGTATGCTTTAGTTTTCGATTTGGATGGGGTTGGGATGCCGCAGCTGCGTGATACGCTGCATCAGATGAACAAGGATATTTTGCCTAAGGCTACATTTGTGGTGAATTCTGGGACGGGATTGCATTTGTATTACTTGCTTAAGGAGCCTGTGCCGATGTATCCAAAAAATCAAATGGCATTGAAAAGTTTGAAGTATGCTCTAACTCGACAGATTTGGAATAGATATACTTCCTATATCAGAGAACCGCAGATGCAGGGCATTATGCAAGGCTTTAGGGTGGTTGGTTCCGGCACAAAGTTAGGAATGGGCTATCCTGTTACGGCTTATCGGTTCGGTGATGCTGTGGATTTGGAGAGTTTGCTTGCCTATATTCCGGACAGCAACGGAGAACAGCAGGCGGTTTCAGCTATTATGCAAAAAAGTCGAGTGAGCCTTGCTGAAGCGAAGGAAAAATACCCCGATTGGTATGAAAAGCGTGTGGTGAACAAGGAACGCCGAGGAAGATGGACAATTAAGAGAGACCTTTATGACTGGTGGTTAAGACGCATTTCCTCTGAAATTCGTGTCGGGCATCGGTTTTATGGTATTATGACGTTAGCTATTTACGCAAAGAAGTGCTGCATCGATGAGGATGAGCTGCGTAAGGATGCCTTCGGTTTGCTCCAACAGTATGACGATATGAGTGAGGAAGAAATCAATCGTTTTACAAAAGACGATATTGTTTGTGCGTTGGAAATGTTCAACGAGGACTATGTGACCTTTCCTCGAGATGATATTGGCAAGCTTGCCGGTGTTTCAATGCCAGTGAATAAAAGAAATGGCAGAAAGCAAAACAAGCATATGGAGGTTGCAAGAGCCATTCAGAGTGTTGTTAATCCAAACTGGCGTGAGGGGAATGGTCGCCCATCGGCAGTGCAGACTGTTTTTGAATGGCAGCGGCAGCACCCAGATGGGAAAAAAAGCGAGTGTAAAAATGATACTGGGTTAAGTTATCCGACCATTAGAAAATGGTGGAATGAATAATTTATTTACATTTGATGCAAAATAGCATATAATATAATAAATATGAAAGCTTGAAAGGAGTTTTTAATATGGCTAAGGTAAGTACAACAATTAGAACGGACCATGACGCAAAAAAACAGGTGCAGCAGATTTTTTCAAACTTGGGAATGGATATGTCTACGGCTGTAAATATTTTTTTTCATCAGGTAATTCGCAGTAATGGTTTGCCTTTTGAGGTTGTGATGGATACTCCTAATGATGAAACAGTTGAAGCGATTCGGGAGGTACAGAGAATGAAAGCAGATCCGTCTATCGGCAAAACCTATACGGATGTAGATGCCATGATGAAGGAGCTGCTTGCCTAATGTATGAAATAAAACCATCTACTAAATTTCAAAAGGATTTGAAGCGTGTGCAGCGTAGAGGGTATGACATCTCTTTGCTCACTGATATATTAAAAATGCTGGCAGCTGGTGAACCACTGCCAGCGAAAAATAAAGATCATGCTTTGGTGGGTAATTATGAGGGGTGTAGAGAGTGCCATATTACACCGGATTGGTTACTGATTTATGAGGTGGTCGAAGAGACAGTTATTTTATATCTGACCCGGACAGGCTCAC
>JBOFWL010000070.1:0-3418 GCA_051653605.1 Brevinema sp. | reverse complement strand
CTTAATGGGAACAACTCTAGAGAAACTAGGAATGCTACTTCTTTCAGATAAACACTCTTTAGAGAAGGGAGTTGTAGGGCTAGAATCTTGACCTGCTTCCACAGCAAGCAACTCTTTTTTCAACCTAAGAACAGAATGCCCCCGACGAGAGGCCCATTTCTGCATACACTGCCTATCGGTGTGTACACGTTCACAAAACTTACGTAAGGTTAAGTTGGGATCTAAATGCAATGCTTTAACATACTCAGACCAAGTCCAAGCAAATCGGTTTTCAGCTTCTGGTTCCATAAAATCATAATTTTAGTACAGAGCAAAGGTAAGATGCTAAAAATAGAGAAGCAAGGTAGAACCGTGGAGACGCTTACGGTTATTGTATCATCTTCTGATTCACAACCGCAAAACAGGAAGGCCATGACAATTAAAAACAGTTGGAATTTCATGCTACAATTTTTCATATCGAACTCACATCATAAATAAATGCTGTAAAATGCTTTCTCCTTGCGAATGAGGATAGGGCATGAAGCAGACGACTAACAACAATATAAGGAATATGGCAACGATTATCACCGTTCCCCATCGAACTAAAGCTGGTGGTATTTCACCAAGAAGATTGCGAACTTTCTCCGAACGTAATTCTATTTCTGTTTCTTTTTTCATTGTAGTTTATTTTAAGATTGCGCTTTCACTATTCTTATGTTCATAATCAGGTGTTTTAGATGTCTTCTTACCGTAGTCAAAACTATATACAATTTTCAATGTTGCGTATTGGTTGTAACTGCGACTTTGATTTTTTTGTTTGAAAGAATAATATGGTGTAGACAATTCATCTACAATATTATTCTTCATCATGAATAAGTTGTTTGCATTAGCTTCGATAGCCCAATTCCCATGATTCCACATTGCCGACAGTTGATACTGCCAAAAAGTCTTTCTGCGAATCTGACTGTCTATTAAATTCCGGGACGGTGTCACCAAAGATATACCAAAAGAAAAGTCCTGAATATAGTAGTTTACCGTGGCAGATCCTGAGATTGAGGACAAACAACGATGTTCTGCCCCTCCCCGCACAAAATGTTCAATCCATTGACCGGATAATTTCATATTGAGTGAACCGGAAGGTTTATAGGTCATAGATATATCTGCACTGGGGCGATGATAGATACAATCATCTCTAAAAGTGTTGATGAGATGTCCGTCCCGTATATAGTAATCTGAAATAATTGAATGATTTTGGTAGAAGTATGACAATCCCGTTTGTACAATGAATTTATTAAGGTTCAAAGTGTGGCTTAATCGTGGATTCAAAAGAATTGAATTATCCATATCTGGGTTACCTTTGAGAATGATGATAGGGTCAATCTGTTGTTCGACATTGTTTATAGTATTTATCCTCGGATAAGTATTTCCCAAAGCGAATGTAAATTGAAGTTGCTGTACTTTATCTATCTTATATGCTGCTCTCGCCTGAAGTCTCGGTGTAAGATGATTGATAGACTTCATCCCCTTTAAACGATATGTAAGAAATGATAGTCCAGGATTGATATCAAAGAAAAATCTTCCTAAACGCTGGGAATAGTCCGCAAAAAGGATTGTTTCCGAAGAACGCAAATTTTGATTATATGTCGAAGTCCCTGTGTATTCCGAATCACTAATTCTCATGAACTCAAATAAGCTGAAAGCCAATCTGTTCTTATGACTGAACGCCATTGAATAGTTAGCATTCGCTTTGACGTAATAATAATTTTCTTTGACAAAGGAATTAAATGACGCATCATCCTCATTATAAAAACGGTTATAGTCGTTCCGAGAATAATATCCATCAAATACATAATCCAACGACTTTGTATCGGAAAATGTGTGCAATCCGTAGAAATAGACACTCGGACGATAAGATTTGTTTCTACTGCCAATATTCAACATACTGCCATCCTTGATTGATACATCTGTTTGCCAATAGTCCGTCATTCCATTATTGACGTTGTTTCTTATGTCATTCCATGCCATACCACCTCGAAGCATCCAAATATATTTTTTCCCTCGGTTACTTATTGACGCCTGCACATATTCTTCCGTCTGCCTATTCCCTGAATTATTGTAATACTGTTGTCTATTCAACTGATAATCTGGGAAATTAAAAACCTCATTCTCGTTCATTGATGATTTGGGATTTTCCAAAGAATATCCTGCCCAAAGGTTCAGACTTTTGGTCCCTGTGACAAATTTTGAAACAAGATTATAGTCTCCATTAAGATATCCTACACCCTGAGACGCATCGAGTTGTGTATAGCCACCATTGTTGAGTGGTTTAATTACAATATTTATAGCGTATGCATCTTTGGCATATTTACCGGTCGGCACATCAAAATATTCCACACGAGCAATATCCTTCGGCCTTAATGACTGTATCTCTCGGAAATCGGCCTCGCGTCCATCAATATAGAGAGTTGCAACCCCGGCTGGAGTTGTTACATTTCCTGTTGAACGCTCAACGGACACTCCTGGAATCATGAGATTGTTCAATAGGTCATAACCGGTCACAGCGTGTTTACGCTGCTCTTTTGTAGGAATTGCAAGAATATGGTCATCCTCGCGGGTAAGATAAGATGCCGTGACAACCACTTCATCAAGATCTTTGGCTTGAATACAAGTTTTTGTAGTATCAGGCTCCTGCGCATATGATACGTTTAGGCCTAATCCCATAATGACGACGAATAATGCTTTCATCTATTAAATTTGTTATTTTTATACTTAAAATCGATATGTCTTTTGAGTTTGTTAATAATACCCTCTCTTTTTGCTTTGCAAAAACTTTCTTGGCCATCTTTTTGATATATTCTTTTATATGGACATCCTCCTTCACATATAGGAAAACAGGAACAGTTCTCACAATTACCATCTGACAGAGGGTCATTTTCCAATAGATATTTTAGTAACAGTTCATGAGACAACGATACTTCTTTAACTGTCCCTATTGTTTTTTCCTTGATGCCAATATCGTTCCAGCATTTATAAAGTTCTCCTTCTGGGCCAATGACAAAACTGGTAATATGACGCGCACTACATTCTCCAAACAAAGGATGTGGATATAACGCAATAGGAATATGATGATTGTCATATTGTTCTAAAACAAACTTATTGACTTCGTCTACTTCAAAACAACAGCTATTTGGTTCTGCAGAAAAATCATCTGTAACATATCCAGGATGGATATTAATGTTGTACTTGCCGTATCTCTCATTGAGATAACTGTATATACGAGGATATTCCGATTGATTCGACTTGTCAACATTAACTCTAAATCCTATAGCAATCTCAGGATATATAGAAAACAAATCGTCAAGATTATGCACAATTCTTTGGAAACTGTCATTGTTCTGTTTATGAGGTCTACGTCTATTGTGGACTTCCTCCAAACCGT
>JBOFWL010000069.1:0-1300 GCA_051653605.1 Brevinema sp. | reverse complement strand
AATTTTTTGCTTTCAGGATGCAGAGTATAGTCAAATTTTTCTACCTGAAGAACCTTTTGACCACGTAAAATAATGAGCGCCTGATCAAGTGGAAGTCGAAGAACCTCATCAGGAGTAAGTAGCTTCCGCTTTCCTACGGAATATGTCTCCCGATATTCTGGAGTATAGTCGGACACACGCCAAGTATTTAACTGTTTTGCTTCACTGGATACAGCAACGCTGATTTCTGCGGTTCGATTGGATATAAAGGTTGCTGTCAGTTCGTCTGTGCAACCTAAAAAGAGCTGTGTATCACAGTTTCCGATGATTTCTTGCCATTGATTTAGTGGATAGCGATTCTGCATTTGAGGTAAATTTTGAAAAATGCAGCTTATGGACAGGTCTCTGGAGCGGATTACACTTACTTTTTGGTAAGGTCGGCAATAGTACAACCTCCATTTGCCAATTCGTCTGCTAAAATATGAACTGGTATTGGTAAACGTCCATTTTCACCATATCTATCAGCATAGCGGATGAGCTTTATGAAAACAAAGGACATAAACAAAGAGGAAAGGAAATCAAACGTGGAATCCTGATCTGATGTAATACAAAAATAAGCACATTTTTCATAGCCCGGTCTGGTAAGATCTATTTCATTGTAGGTTGTAATATTGCGAATTAATTGACTTTGAAGTACCTGAAGTCTAGTTCCAAGTCCGATAATAACACCGCTTCGTACCGTATCGGACGCTTGCTTAAAGATATTGTAAGGTGCTTTTGCGGGATGGGTGACAGGAATTAAATCAAATAAGTTGTTAAGCTCTTTTTCGGAACTCATGGTTAAAAGCTTATAGACTTGTCCGATATTTTTTCCCTCTGGAGGAAATCCCTGATCCACATATAAAACCAATGCCTTCAAAAGATTCATTTCCGAATTGTCCCAAAAGTGATTTCCTTTTGCAGAGCCGGTATTCTTAATAATGACATCCGAAAATAACTGAGCCATAATTTCCTTTTCATTAGCACTTTCAGCAGTATTTCCGCCAATTTCCGACAAACAATTCCAGCTGTCGGAATTTTCCGGATTAATCAGATTAAATACTTTTATGATGTATCCGTTTTTCTGTAAGTATAAAGCCATATCTGCATAAAGTTCCGATTTGCAATCGGTAATAATCATACTTTCACCACGCTTTACACACTGAAGGGCACAGTTTCTTGCATAGGCACGGCTCTTCATACTTCCACTGGCTCCAAAGACAGCTACATTTTTATTGAGTCTTGTATTTTCGGGAAGATACACTGCGTTATTACCTAGTTT
>JBOFWL010000068.1:0-1194 GCA_051653605.1 Brevinema sp. | reverse complement strand
ATTGTTGCAACCAGTTCAATCAAATTGCGTATTCCAATATAAATCAGCGCAAATGTAATCACCCTCTGTAGTGTAAATGTCGTCTGACTATCTATAAACAATGGCAAAACCACAAGTAAGACGATCAGAACTGCATTTGAGATATTCGCAGCATTATTTGCGTTAAGCTGTATCAATTTCCAGCGTTCATCACCTTTATATTGCATTTGTTTTTTGGCTTTTAAGAAATACAATCCCAAAGTTACAGCTAATGCCGCAACAAGAAAAATCAAAAGAATGGTTTGTTCGTTCATACTATTTGTCCTCCCTATGTTCAAAAACTTCATCAATAGAAACGCCAAAGGCTTCTGCAATCTTAAAAGCCAACTCCAAAGACGGGGTATATTTATATTTTTCTATTGATATAACCGCTTGCCGGGAAATCCCAACTTTATCGGCCAAATCTGCTTGTGTCCAATCTCTTTCAGCCCTTAGCACTTTAATTCTATTCCATATCAAAGTCATCTCTCCTTTCCAAAATGTAATGAAATGATTACATATATAGTGTAATGTATTCATTACATTTTGTCAAGAGGGAAGAACAACTTTTTATAAATCGAAGCATAGGAAAAGCGCAGGAAGTCATTTCTGTTCTCTGCGCTTCTAATGATACACTTTTTTGCCGTATTTCTAATCGTCCTGTTCCAACTCAATCACATCCAAAATGCCACAATTCAGGGTTTCGCAGATACGAACCAGCGTTTCCATGCTGATATTTTTTCCCTTACCCATGTTAGCAATCATATTTGTGGTAAGACCGGCGGCAATCCGCAAGTCCTCTTTCCTCATATTGCGCTCAACCAGCGTATGCCAGAGAGGTTTATAGCTTATGTGCATTTATCCTCCTGCCTTTCTCCCGGTTACGGGGTTCCTGCTCCTATTATATCAAAGTTCTTGCTATTCCACAAACATTTCTTGACACAACCGCCGGTTCCGTCTGGATTGTGCTTTTCCTTTCTTCTCTTGATTACATCTACTTAGCCATAAGCTGTTTCATGCCTTGGCTTTTTGCACCAGATAGCGATAGGTAATCCTTTGAAGTCATCGCCAGATTTTCCCCCGCTTCACACCGTGCATGCGACTTTCACCGCACACGGCGTTCCATCACAAGAAAGATTTTCACGTTTTAACTAAGACTTACACACTTCGTAACAA
>JBOFWL010000067.1:0-4261 GCA_051653605.1 Brevinema sp. | reverse complement strand
TAAGGTTTTATTTAGTAATAACCTTCAATTTTAAAGACGAAAAAAAATTAATTATTTTTTTGTGCAAAGCTTGACACAAGAGAATGAAGAAGTTATACAAGAGCTTTTAAAACTTGCCAAAGACTTAGCAGAAGCAAATGTCGAGGGTGACAAGCTTGGACTTACACCCGATGAACTTGCCTTTTATGATGCACTAACAAAACCACAAGCAATAAAAGATTTTTATAAAAATGATGAACTTTTAGGTATTACAAAAGAGCTTACAGAAATGTTAAGAAAAAATCGTTCTATTGATTGGCAGAAAAAAGAAACTGCAAGAGCAAGTATGCGAAAAATGATTAAACGACTACTAAAAAAATATAAGTACCCACCAGAAGGATATGACGAAGCAATTCAAACTGTAATGAGCCAATGTGAACTTTGGACAGATAAAGTTATGGAGGTATAGAAGGATATATGTATACAACAATCAGTGTCAATAAACAAACTAGTGTAAGGCTTGGGAATATAAGTTAATTTGATACGATTAGGTTGTGTTGAAATCTAGACTTAAAGGCATTGTAACAACTAATGCCTTTGTTCAAGAAAGTTTGGAATAGGAGGAACTATGAGCAAATTACATGAAATGTTAAGTGGAAAAAATATAAATAATCTTTACCCCATTTGCATTACCCCTTGAAAACACTGCGTTTATCGGGTTTTTCTCGGGGCCTTTATCCCTTATTTCCCTTGTTTTTTCCCTTATCAGAAATCTACAAGGGAAAATGTGTTTTCAAGTCATGCCGTAACTACTTCGAGTAGCATTACAGAGTTTCTTTTCGACTCTCTTGTCGCATGGGCATAGATGTTCATAGTTGTGTTAATATCAGAATGCCCCAATAGCTCTTGTACATCTTTTGGTGCAGCTCCATTTGCGAGGAGCTTACTGGTGTATGTGTGTCTGAGCTGATGAAAATGAAAATCATCCAAGCCGTCAACTCTTTTTCTCAGAGAGCTACACATTCCTATAATTGCACTCGGTGCTACAAGAGTACCATCTGGACGCAGACAAACAAGAGAGATGTTGTTGTACGCTTCTGACACATTGGTGGTTACGGGCTGAGAGTGCAGATAGTAGTAAGTGCGGTTTTTCACTTTCTCTACGGTGTAATAGTTTTGGTGGTACAATTCGCCACACTGCTTTCTATTTTTCTGATGCTCTTTCTTAGCCTGCACAAGTATGTCAGTCAATGTATCCCCGAAATCTACGGTGCGAATCTTTTTGCGTTTCGTCGGTCCGATTGTCATAGCCTTTCGAGTATTATTATAACATATACTACGCCTAACTGTTAAGTATTTTCCCTCCAAGTCAATGTCCTGCCAAGTCAAGCCACAAACCTCACCGAGCCTTAATCCTGTGTAGTAAGCAATTTGTATGGGGAGCAGTGCAGGGTTGTTTGTTCTCTGCAAATACTCTGACATCTGCCTAAACTGCTCATCGGTAACCACAGGAGATTTATCCGTTTCCCCGTCTGTATCACTGCTAAACATCTCAAAATCATCTTGATTTCCTCTAAGCACCACATATTGCATAGGATTAAAGGTAATCAGTTGCTTTGGGAATACTGCAAAACGAAACGCACCTCGCATAACTGCCGCATAAACATTAAGGCTACCTGCTGACAGTGGCTTTGACTTTTTTCCATTTGATAATGGTTGAGCCGATGAAAGGGAATCGAAAAACTTTTGCAAGTGTTCTGCTGTGATTGTTTTCAATTTCCTTTTGCCAATGGAATGTTGCTTAATGCGATTTGCAGTATTCAAATATGACCGTTCAGTTCCGTTACTGCGTTTGCTTGGGGCAAGTTCTTCTTCAATCCACATATCTAACATATCGTTTAGTGTGATATTAGAAGCCTTTGCAACAAATGCTTGGTTTTCATATTCGTCCATAGCTTTTCGGAGCAGAGTTTCTGTTTCGCTTTTGCTCTCAGTGCCGGGCATTTCTTTTTGTATGCGATTACCACTTGCATCTTCTACATAAAACCGATAGTACCACTTCTTTCCCTTTTTTCTAACAGACCCTTTTGCCATAATAAATTCTCCTTTCATCACGGCAAAGGTTACTGTTGCAATGTGATACCATTATTATAAAGGCAAAACACCCATCACGCAACTTTGCCATTTTTTCATTGTCATATATTTTTTACCTGTTCCATATCTAAGAGGTTTATCCCTTGGTTGGCAGCCAAAAACTGCTCCAACACATCTGTGCGAATAACGTTTTTTCTTCCGATAAATAGTGCTGGTAATTTACCCTGCTTAATTAACATTCTCAATGTATTTCTACCGATGCCTGTGTAAGCGGCTGCTTCATCAACGGTTAAGCCAAATTTATTTCCTGTGCGTATAGCATTAGCGTTCATTTTTGACCTCCTTTCCAAATTGCATTTCTATAAAATAGAAAGACCGCAACACCTTTTCTTTATAACAGAAATAGAGTGCTGCGGTCTATTTTGTCTTTATCATAAAGCTTGCCGTATTTGCCACGCACCCCGACAAAGGGGATATTTTGAGTTGCTGTTGGCACAGCTATCATAGCCCCACAGTACCGTAGATTGTCCTTTTAAAAGCCACGCATACCACAGGAACCCCCCCTGTTTCTATCGTATTGGGGGCTAAACGTATTGAAGTATCATTATCCCTTATGTGGGTTATTGCGGACGAGCTGCCACGCTCGGTCTAACAGTCCATTTGTCGCTCCAACGGTTTTTTATTCACCTCCCCATACCGTTATCATGGCGGTGTCTGTTATGTCGCTTTGCCTTTCAGCTCACATAAGTAATGTACTCAAAATATCGTATATTCAGTTGTCAAGGAACAATTATGTTGTTTGCTGTATGAGAGAAAAACTTCCTCTCATATACCTTTAGAATTTTAAGGGCAAACGACGTGGGGGATTAAAAATTATTTTTCAAATACTTCTCTAAACTGCACAGTCCCCTACGAATTGCTCTTTTACAATATTTGCGGATGTGCCCTCTGCCTTTGTAAAAGCTGTTTTGCTCATTCCCAAAAAGTAATGAGTGTAAATTCGTTTTGCTTGCTTGTCTGGCAAAGTGGCAATGGCAGCGTGGAACTGTTCACTTGTGAGTTTTCGTTCGTAAATCTTATCGGGAGCGAGGGAAACGAACAAGGCACTGTGTTCGATACCGTCACCACTGTCAAGAGAATAATACGCCTTGTGGTAGCGCATTCTGCTTTGATAAGCTTGCTCCGCTTTGCGGTATTCCTCAAATATGCCAAATAACTCAGTTGGAATGTGGGTGGAAAGCGACAGCGAAGGGCTATGAACGCAAAAATGCCCGATTGAAATTCATAAAATCTCAATCGGGCATAGAAAATTATTCCATACTGAATATGAAAGCACAGTTCAGGTACATAGCAAAATGGTACAATGTTTTGGTTTAGGTTATTTTTGTTAAATTTCTAAAATGAGATAAAAACACGGCGATATCTCCCATGCAAAATTGCATTTGATACCGCCGTTAGACTATTTTCGTATTATTTGCTTTTTCTCGACATATTAAAAAGCGAAAGGCTGTAGAATAATATTGACGTAATAAACAAAATGAAAATGCTGACAATAGGTGTCACCTCTTTGCTACCAAAATTAAATGTCACACCCATATACTCCTTAAATTCATTTAGATACTCAGTGGGTATCTCGTTAAATGCCGCCTGCATAGGTGCTTCCATCAGGACTTGACGAAAGAGAGAAGCTGAATGCGATACAGGGAATAATTTTATTACTGTTTGCACAGCTTCAGGCAACGCACCAATAGGTAGGTATATGCCGGTTAGAAAACCTATTAGAGTTCCGACTATGGTAGAAGCAGTGTTAAATGCACTGTGACTTTTAAAGCAAGATACAATGAAGCACGCAATAGATGTGTTCGTCATTGTAGTAAATAGTATGAGTAATATAACCTTTCCTGCGTTGGTAATGCTTAGCCAATCACCACCGCTAAATAGTATATATAATTGAGCAAAAACAGCAGTTACAAGTGACATTATTATGCCAATGCAGAAAGCACTACCGATATATCCTCCTGTGATTGCACTTCTTTTAACTGGCGATGTGTAAAAATCCTTGTATATCTTTCTTGCTTTATCATCTACCATAACACTGAAAGCACCCAAAGTTGTTGTAAATGAAGCTACCGCAAAAATCCCAGATACAAGCCAACTATTCATCAAAGCTTGGGGATTTTCTACACAT
>JBOFWL010000066.1:0-65051 GCA_051653605.1 Brevinema sp. | reverse complement strand
ACCTGATAAAGATATTTCATCCCCTACTCCATCCAGAGTGGGGGATTTTCTTATATATATAATTATATTGATTTTGCACTATTTCTATGCTACAATTATTCCCCATACTTTTAGGAGTCCGTTTATGACAAAAAAATGGTTTGGTGTTTTTCTTTTAGTTTTCCTGTTTTTTAGTGGCGTATCTATCCTTTATCCTCCATTTAATAATGATAGTGTTCGCTATTCAGCTCCAGGGAATGCTCTTATCCTTCAGTTGCAGGAGTTAACAAACGTAGAGTTAAGACGCTATTGGATTTTCAAACATGGAAGAATCTTTACTCATACAATCCTTAGGCTTATTCTTCAAGTAAAAGAACCTGGTCTTAATATTTTATGGGGTTTGTTTGGTGTAGTTATTTTTTGGCTCTACATGAATGCACTTAAACCAGGATTCAGTAAAAAAGATAACACTAAAGAATTTTCTGTTTTTCTTTTACTTTTTGTCCTGTGTATGCTTACAAAGCGCTTTTTTATCTATAATTGGTTTATACATGCTCATGCTGTGAGCAACTTTTTATTTACTGCTTTAATTGTCTCTTTTCTGATTCCCTATTGTAGACTGCTGGAAGGAACCGATAAATCTCCACATTGGAGTTGGTTTTTATTAGCTATTATTGCAGGGTCTGCACACGAACAAGCTTCTGCCGTAATTCCGCTATTGATAGTTCTAGCAGGTTTTTTCATGATAAAAAAACAAACTATTCCTACTTGGTTTTGGATTGGCTTTTTTGCATATGGAGTAGGATTGACATTTTTACTAGCATTATCTTCAAGTAAGGAGAGAATTATTCTTTATGGAAGCGCCTTATCGTGGGATTTTATGGGAGAAAAAATAAACTGGTTGGATCTAGGTTGGAAGCGATATTTTTATAGTTTTTTCAGACACTTTATTTTAGCAGAATTCAAGGGATTTATTCTTCCTTATATCGCAATTTTTCTAGGATTGGTTGCTTTCTTGAAGAAAAACCATCAATCTATACCAAAAGTTTCGTGGTTTTTTGCTTTATTATCAGCTTTTTCAGCACTAGTCATGACTGCAAGCCCCTTCTTTTATGGAGGCCCGCACGACAATCCTATTTTCTTTTTAATCATGGCAATTTTATCATTATACATGAAAATCTTGGATAAGAATATGGTCTCTCTTTTTGTTTCTCGAGGGGTTTCTATTGTGATGCTTCTTTTTATAAGCATTACCACAGGAATTCATGCAATGCTTTTATTTGCGCCTGCTCAAAATTATCGACAAGCACGAGCGTTTCTTGAAGAGGAGGCAGAGAAGCGTAATAAAAACCCAGAGCTTATCTATATTGAGATGCCACAAAAGTTTTTGCCTGTTTTTAATATGAGCCCCTTTTTGCTTGAACGATATGGTTTTGAGAGCATCACTATAATGGATTCTAATAGTAATGTTGTAAAAGTTGTTAAATAAATATAAATAAAGCCCCATTATAGGGGCTTTATTTGATTTAAATGCGATTTTGAAATTTTTTAGCTTGCTCAAGATAAAGAGCGAGCTTTTCTTTGTTTTCTTCTTCTAAGAGACGTTCTAGATTGGCAATTTCTCGCTTGAAAAAAAGAAGGGTATGATTAATATGCTCTTTATTTCGGATTAATGCCTCTGCATCCATGCTGGTATTTGATGAAACAGTCGCGGTTACTTGACGAAGCCCTCTATTATAGAATCCAAAAAAGAGGGTGTCTGCCCAAGAATCGCTTTGAAGAATATGTAAATAGATTGATGATAAAAGAAGCCCTGCACTGACAGTATTGGCTGTAATCTCATCAAAAAAATCGGCAGAGGTGGGAATAACTTTTGCTCCGAAAATACTCCAAAAATCTTTAAGGAATGCCAAAGTCTCGGGTTCGTTATCACAGATGAGGGCGGTGATTTTATCTCGAAAAACGCCACCTTGAATTAGATCTTCGTTGAAATCCGCAAAAATATAGGCAGCACAGCAGGAACAAATTCCTTCTAGAGAGGTAGACATCATTTTATAAAAATCACTCTTAACAGACTGTAGGTCTATGACAAAAGCCGTTTCAGGCAGATATTTTCTAATGAAACTGAGTGTTTCTTGTGCCTCTTTAAAAGATTGGTCAACAATTACAAAATCTACGTCTTCAAAAAAGAGAGCAGGGGTTCCTTGTATTGATTTATTAAAATGAGAAGGGATTTTAAGATTATTAGAGGTGCTTTCTGATAAGAAAAACATTTTGCATTGAGGATGGGCTGCTTGAAGATCCTCGGCCATGGATAGGGTGCGTACATTTGTACCGTAAAAAATGATTTTCTTCACTAATAAATCCTCTTTGACACCATTTATATGCCTTATTATAGCTTAAAAGTATTATAAAATCAAGATAAAGCTATTTGAGACTGAATTTTCTATTATCATAGTGCTATTTTTGATTTTTCTGCTATTTTATGTTAAAATATACGTGATTCTTTAAAAGAGAAAATTTGGGAGAAGAGGCTTTCTATGTCTCAGCAAACAGTAAAAATAAATCCTTTCGTTTATGTGGGTGGGTTAGTGATCATCGCTTTGGGCATACTCCCATTGACAATCAACTGGAAATTCAACAATTTTAGTAAAAATTGGCTTAATAATGACTATGCAAAGAATCTTCTTGCGTCCACAGAGGAATACTCTGTTTTTATGACGGAAGGAGGAGATAATCAGGTTTTTGGGTCTCTTTATTTTACCTATGCGGTAAAATTACGTCAGGATCTCTTTCCTTACGATCAAAAAGGAAATATTTTTAAAAGAATCTACGGAGATATGCGCTATGTTACCGGAGATGTGGTGGATTCTCGTATGCAAATCGTGGATCAAGGGCTGTTTACAGGCTTTGAACCCTTTTATGAAGCCATCAGAAGCTCAAATCCTCCTTATTTAGCTCCTTATGCTCTTGGAAAACCTTCTGTTTATCTCACATGGCGTCGCCCTCAACAGAGTTCCTTGGGTGATTTCTATTATAAATCCTATGGACAGATGTTCAAAGTGCAGCCGATTCGTTATGCAATGATAGACCAATTAGCTATTTCTGGCACGGTAACACTTGCCGCATTAGAAGATAAAGTTAAAAAAGAATTAGGTAGAGATATTTCTATAGCCGAGTTTACCGGATGGTTGACAGAACTTCAAGATGAAGGCTTACTTAGAGTTGTTGGTGCTAGTGCTGTTTTTGTTTCTAATTATGCCCAACCTTTTACTAAGGATCCAAGAGATTCTTTTATCATGAGCTGGAATAATATCCCAAATATTCCTTACTACGATTACCTTTCTAGAGAAATTGTGATAAGTCACGCCTATGAAAGCCTTGTCTACTGGATAGACCGTGTGACGAATTTAGAAAATGCTTATCGCTTTGAAAAAAACGTTGAACGTCAAGAAAGTATTAAGCAAGATATTGATATGGCTTGGACAGAAATTACCAAGATGATAGAACTTGGAAAATATGTTGGGCATGACTCACTCTCGGTGCTTCATAATATTGGAATTTTAATGCTTCCTTTTGAAAATACAATGTTCGCCCCTAATAAAGAAAATATTTTTAAAGATATTGTTGGATTGTGGGCAACAGGATTAGAAAAATATCCTTATGGATGGAATACATATAATCTTGTTTTGTGGGGTTCACTGCAGGCTGCAGCCCGATATCCCGAGGAAGCAGAGTATTATCTTGATTTATTTGATACTAGTGTAACTAAAATGACAAATGCGATGAAGCATTGGAAATCGATGAGAAAGAATATAGAGCAAGCTCAACCTTACCAACAGATTTTAGGACATCTTCAGCAGCGTAGAAACTTTAATCCGAATCAAATTGCTATTATTGAACAAGAAATAGTAGATATCGAAGCTAAACTTGCTCAAAATTCATTGGATGTTGCTCAAGTTCAAAATTTTCTTCAGAGTTCTGTTTTAGCTCTTACGAGAACAAGCTCAGCCGAATTAAGATCAAGAGTTTCAGAGGTTTGGTTGAAAGCATGGCGTCTTTATAAAAGAAATCCTGATTTTCTATTATGGCACCTTAATTTGGTTATGGATTCAACTCAAAATATGGGTGTGATCGATTCTGCCTTATATGATATAACCCTTACTGAGGCTCCAGCTCTTATTTCTACAACTATTGGTAATAATGAAATTAACATGCTTGTTATGCTTATTCGAACAGCTTATGATCTTGGCAGAAAACCATTGGCGCTATCTCTTCTTGATCGTCTCTATAGTAATGCTCAGCGGTCTTTTTCTTCGGCAGATTACCAGAGTTTCAAACCTCAATTAGATGCTTTTAAGAGTAGTATCCAGTGAAAAAACCGTTTCCAGCTGTCGACAGAGTCCTCTTTGCTCTTTATTGTATCTTTATTTCTATTGGTTTACTCTTTATGTTTGGGATTTCTCGATATGCAGGGTCGATACTTGGTTACCCACCTTTTTGGATTTTTCTAAAACAACTTCTTTTTGTTTTAACTTCAGTAATGGTGATGTTTTTCTTTATGAAACTTCCCTATCAGAAAACAAGGCTTTTAGTTAAACCGTTAGTTTTTGGGACATTAATCTTGATGCTTCTTGTTTTTGTTCCTGGAGTTGGGCTAGAGGCTGGAGGTGCTCGACGTTGGCTGAATTTACGTGTTTTTTCTTTTAACCCATCGGAGCTAGCAAAACTTACTATGGTGATCTATCTTTCTCATATTTTGGTAAAAAAACAAGAAAGTGGATCCAACAAGCTTGAAAACTTTACTTATGGTTTATTGCCACCTCTCATATTGGCGGCACTGATCTTTTTTATTATTCTGATGCAATCTGGATTTTCGATCGGTGTTGTTGTTTTATCAGTAGTGTTTGCGATGGTTTTTATTGGAGGAGCTTCGGTTAAGCACCTTCTTGGAGTTGGTTTGCTCTCTATACCCGTGCTTATTCTTGCTGTTTGGAGAGTTGCATACCGTAAACAACGGATTACAGCTTTCATCGACCCATGGCAAGACGCAGGGGGGATAGGTTACCAAGGAATTCAAAGCTTACAAGCCATCGCAAATGGTGGATTATTTGGCTCTGGATTGGGAAATGGGGCTCAAAAAGTGGCGCGTTTACCCGCAGCTCATACTGATTTTATTTTCTCTGTTATTGTAGAGGAGTTAGGATTTCTTGGTGGCCTCGTATTAATTGCTTTATTTGTATGTTTTTTTGTTAGAGGCCTAAAGCTTTCACTACGGATTACCGATAAGTACGCACAGCTCTTGGCATTTGGTATTACAACGTTGATTACGTTTCATGCCCTTCTTAATATGATGATAGCCTTGTCGCTGTTGCCTCCAACAGGTGTATCACTTCCCTTTATTAGTTATGGAGGCTCCTCCTTACTGGTATTATCTATGGGAGTTGGAATCCTACTTAATATCTCCTCCCACTTTGCCACAGAAAACCAGTCAGATTATCGACGTTATTAGCTATAAATACCTAAAAAATTGTCGTTGACGATTTTTGCTAAAAAATACAAGGGTATGTTATAATATGTTAGATTCCTTTGAGAAAGGAGGCAATCTATGAGAATTATCGAAAACAGAAGTCTTGGCATTTCTAGTGCTACAAGTAAAAAATCATCTACCAGTACGTCTGCTGCTACGTCATCAAGTGAAAACACAAAAGATGTTCTGCCCACAGCAAAACCTTTACTAAATCAGCAGTCTTTAGAGATTCGTGCAAGCCAAACGATGCTTGCAGATGCGGAGAGAGCAATGGGTACTATTTCCCAGTTAGCAGACACTCTTTCAAAAACATCCCCTAATCCTGTTCTATCACCTCTACAAAATGGTATCCGTCAAGCGGTTGCCTCGCTTCAGCGTGCTTATCCTCAATATGCTCAGCGTCTTCGTGATGCCGACCTCAACCCAAGCCTTCTTTCCTCCGAGCTTTCAACGATTAAAAGAGAATTATCTTCTCAATTACAAGGGCTTCGTCGTGATATCGCCAAAACAGTGATAGCGGAGCAAAATCGTAATGCTGTTGCAAACCAATCTTATAATTCAGAAGAAACACATAAATTGATCAGTTCTTTAGATGCTAATAAAGCTAGCCATCTTTTAGCCCCACGCCCTTCCCGTGCTATCGAGCTTCTTCAAGACTGATTTTTAACCTTGCAAATTATTATTTTAAATAAGTTACTTAATACATTCTAATATCGCGAGGTTAAGCCTCGCTTTTTTTTTATTTTAGGGGGATATTCAAAATATGTACGATTATTTATCTCTTCTTGGAGATCGTCAACAACCTTCATTTTTGGTAGCTGAGATTGGTATTAACCATGATGGAAGTATGGATCGTGCAAAGGAAATGATCTCGGCAGCGGTAGATTCTTATGCTGACGCTGTAAAGTTCCAAATTTATGATATTGATTCATTCTATTCTTTTCATAAAGCCCCCCAAGCTTACGATTTATTTAAGAAACTCTCTTTTTCACTTGAGAATTTTTATGAACTATGCGAATATTCTCAAAAATTAGGCTTAGTATGCTTTGCTGCGCCTTTTAGCAGATCTGTTCTAGATAGTTTTATTAAAAACAAGGTGTTGCCGATTAAAATTGCAAGCGGCGACGCTACCACAGAGCCTTGGATTGATCTTCTTATTGAGGCAAATATCCCTTTTATTGTATCTTGCGGCGCGATGGAAGAAAAAGAAGTAGAACTTCTTGCCAGCAAACTTCGAGGAACAAAAGCGGCGTTGCTCTACTGCGTTTCACGTTATCCAGCTCCTTATGAAGATTTTGATCTCCATTATCTGGATACTCTTCAAAAACTTCTTCCCAATAATATCATTGGTTTTTCCGACCACAGTCAGGGTACAGCTCTATCTATCGCAGCGGTGGCAAGAGGCGCCAAAATAATCGAGCGGCACTTTACAACAATGCCGGAACGAAACGACTTAGACCACCCCCTATCCCTTAATCCTCAGCAATTTTCTTGCATGGTGAGAGATATTCGGGCTGTGGAGCAGGCTTTAGGCTTTGGAAAACGTAATCTTAAGCCTCAAGAACAAGAAATAAGGCCTTTAGCCTCTCGAAGTATCTATTTAGTTAAGGATATTTTGGAGGGAGAGACGATTACAGAAGCACATATCGAGCTTCTTCGCCCAGGAAAAGGGGTAAGTACCGCATTTTACCGTTCGATTATAGGGAAGAAGTCTCCGCAAAGCCTCTCTATAGGGACAAATCTAAGCGATTTATGGGGGCTTTGATGGCAAATATTGTTATTGGAGATGATATTGCAGCAATAGAGGCTCTCGAGCTTCTTCATGCATCCTCGCATACAATTTTTTTTGGTATGGAAAACATAGGCATCGCCGACGCCTTGATTGTTCGCTCATTAGCGGTCACCAAAACCCATATAGAACAAGCTCCTAACCTAAAAATTATTTCTCGAGCGGGAGTAGGAATGGACGCTATTGATACGGTGTTTGCTGAAAGTAAAGGTATTCTCTGCTATAATGTCCCTGGGGGCAACTCAACTTGTGCCTCTGAACACACCTTAGGGCTGATGCTCTCTCTTGCTCATAATATTACAAAAAGTCATGGGCAAATTGAAAAACACATATGGGATCGTACTACAACAGAGGGTTTTGATTTGTTTGGGCGTACTTTGGGGGTAATTGGTTGCGGTAATGTTGGGGCAAAAGTAAGCCGCTTAGCCATGAATTTTGGTATGAAAGTTCTGGTTTACGACCCCTACATTAATGAGGCACCAGCTACAATGCTGGGTTCGTTAGAAGAATTAATTCCTCAATGTAATATTCTTACCTTGCATGTTCCCCTTACAGATGAAACTCTTAATATGATATCAGATAAAGAATTAAGCCTCCTTAAAACGGGGGGATGCCTTATCAATGCATCTCGAGGTGCTGTGGTGGATGTTGAGGCACTTGTCAAACATGCGCCTCGTTTAAGAGGAATTGCCCTTGATGTTTTTCCTAAAGAACCCATCCCCAACGATTCCCCTTTAAGACAACTTCCCAATATTGTGATGACGGCTCATTTAGGTGGAGCAAGCACAGATGCACGTCGCACCGTAGCTGTTGGAGCTGTCAACATAGTTCTTGATTTTTTAGGAGGGTTAGATAAATGATTTGGATGAATCATGCAGCAACTAGTTTTCCTAAGCCAGAATCTGTCTATCAAGCTCGTGATAGTTTTTTTCGAAAAGGGCTTGCTGGAGTCCATCGATCCTCCGGAGAGAACGACAAAACTGTAAACCAGATTGTGCTTCAAACTAAAAAAATTCTTGCTGATATGTTTGGTGGGGCACTCTATGATGTTTTCTTTACTTCTGGAGCAACAGAGTCGCTTAATATTGTCATTGCAAATATTCCTCAAGAAGCGTTAGTTATTTCTACGAAATCTCGCCACAATGCTATAAGAAGGCCACTGTATGCTCGGGGGTTAAAACAGGTTGTTCTTCCTCCCTTAACCTTAAACAACTATCAACAGTTTCTTGATCAACATTTGCAACCTCATGCTTGGCTGATATTAAATGCAACTTCCAACGTTAATGGGCATTGTGAACCCGTTCAAGAGATTTGTGAATATCTTAAAAATAAATATCCATCCGTGCGAGTTGTAGTTGATGCTGCTCAAGCTGCGGGGCATTTTCCGATTTTGATGGAATGGGGGATTGATTATTTAGTTCTTACGGCTCATAAAGGGCTTTATGGCCCTCCAGGGCTGGGTGCCTTAATCACGCCTCATGAGATTCAACCTCTTATTTTTGGTGGTACAGGTGCGCATTCCCTAGATTTAGAAACCAATAGACAGCACTTTGAAGCAGGTACAAGGGATATTTCTTCTATTGCAGCATGGAAAGAAGGCTTACTTTTTGTGGCTTCAACAGGTATTGAGACGATTCGAAACCATGAACAACACTTGAAAAAACACTTTCTTGATAGAATCCAAAAGCTTCCTATCTCGACTTATTATGATGAAGCATCTATTGTTTCTGTATCACTACCGGGCATATCTTCTGAAGAAGTAGTGGCGATGATGGAAGCAGAGAATATTATTATTCGTGGAGGCATGCATTGTGCTCCAGAGATGCATCAGTTTTTAAATTTAAAAGGGGCTGCTCGTTTTTCATTTGGTTGGTTTAATACTATTGCAGAAATCGATCGAGTGGCAGACGTATTGCACGACATTGTAGGGAGTCGTTCATGATAGTTATTCTCACCGTTGTTGGTGATATTCTTTTTACTTCTCTACTTATTTATATTTTTTATCGGTTTTTTAAGGGAACACACACTGCAGCTGTTGCCAAAGGGTTATTAGCGTTGATTGCTTTTTACGTTGTGGCGGTATTTCTTAATTTCGCCACAGTAACGTGGATTTTTGATCGATTAATTGCTAATTTCCCTGTGATAATTGCTATATTGTTCCAACAAGAGCTTCGCCGATTCTTTGCTACCATAGGAAAACCCAAAGGACGAAGTAAAAAAGATGAAGATTTCATCCATAAACTGGCCGAAACACTAATGTATATGTCTAAGAATCGTATAGGAGCCCTTATTATAGTTGAGGATCGTACGCGTTTGGACGATATTATTGCTAATGGGGTCATCCTTGATGCCGAATTTTCTACAGAGTTATTATTGACTATCTTTTATAAAGGCACAGACCTCCATGATGGGGCTGTTATTATTCGTGGAGAAAAAATTTATGCGGCACAAGTCTTTTTACCTGTTGATTTTTCTTCAAGTACCAAAAAAGGAACACGCCATGAGGCTGGTATAAGCTTCACCTACGGGCGAAGTTGTACGGCGCTTATTGTCTCTGAAGAAACTGGGGAATTTTCTTATGCTCAAAATAATAAGCATATTATTGTCCCTCGTAGAAAAATTGAAGAGGTGCTTCATGATATCTTTTCTTAAACGAGCAGCACACTTTCTTATGGCAGATTTTACAGCAAAAGTTTTCATTATTGGTTTTTCTGCTTTTCTCTGGTATTTTGTTAATATTTTCTCCATAGACCGCATAACTATCTCTCTTCCTGTTGAAACAATCAATATTCCCGAGGGTATAGTCGCAGTTCCCCGAGATAAGATGATGGTAGAAGTTAATCTCAGGGCGCGAAAGGATATTTCAGAGAGTCTTACTAACATAAAAGCTTATGTTGATGCATCAAGCATCAGAAAAGAGGGTGAGTCTTACTATAGAGTGAGGCTTAATGGGGTGCCAGAAGGTGTATTTTCGTCTGTATTGCCCTACAGCTTGCGGATTGATATGGATAATATCGTCGATGCCTCGGTACCGGTATCATTGAGAACTAGAGGAGTAGACAATAAAAACCTTTTAATTAATTATAAGATCACACCAGAAAAAATCACAGTGAGAGGCCCTTCCCGAGTGCTTCGACGACTTAAATCATTACCAACAGAGACTCTCAATATTTCTTCTTTGCAGGCAATGTTTACGCAGGTATCGTTAGAAGTTAAAGCCCCTGAATACACTAAGCTAACTTATAATAAGGTTGATGTTGAGCTGGAAACCTCTTTAGAAATGTTTACTAATTTAATAGATATTCCTGTTGTTTTTCAGAATACTCCCGAAGGAAAAACGGTCCAAGATGAAAATATTTCAGTATTGGTTGTTTCTCGAATCACTAATAAAACAACGCTTTCACGCCGCACTAAAGCTTTCGTTAATATGGAGAATATTACAAAGGCTGGAAAAATAACATTGCCAATCAACCTAGAAACACTAGACGAGATTGTCTCTAACATGAACCCAAGTGTTGAAGTGAAAATTAATAGAAAAAATGAAAATAGTGATCTTCTTGTTGAGTAAGTGTATCATTTAGGAGGATGTGATGCCTAAAGTAGTGGTTATCGCAAATAGCTCTGTTGAATCGTTATTGGCTGCAAAGTTAATGGAAAAAGCTAACATTGCATACAAAGCCGTACATTTCGACATTGGCTTGACAAACGATAAGCCTGTTATTGCAGGACAACGGATTTCCAAATATGGGGGAATGGAACACTTCATCAAAAATCGCGTGGAGATCGAAAAGTATGATGTTGCTCGTGATTTTTATGCAGAAGTTTTATCCCATGGTGGCTACGAAAGTGGCCCATGTTTGGAGCACAGTGTATTTGTTCTGAAAAGAGCAAAAGAATACATGCAAGAGCATGGAATGGATTTTATCGTCACAGGAGACGTGTTAAATCAATGCCCTATCACCCAGAGTAAAGATGCTTTACAGAGTATTGATTATGAAGCTGGAGTTGAAGGGCTTGTCTTTAGACCATTAAGCGCTAAGTTATTGCCTAAAACTCAATTAGAAGAGAATTTTCGTGTTGATCAATCTATTTTCTTAGATTATCAAGGGGGAGATACCGACGATTTCGCCGCTCTCAAACAAGAATTTGATCTTTTTGGATTGCCTCCACAAGGTGGGCATGCTCATTCTCTAGACCTTGCTTGCCATGAGCAAGATATGGGGCGAAAAGCCTTTGAAATCTTTGAAAAAGGGTATATGCTCAATCCAACCCACCTTAATCGCTTAGGGCTTCACCTCGTATTAAAAGAGGACTCCAATGTTGTTCTTGGACGAACTCCTTTTGAAAGCACCTATCTTAATTTATTTTTCCAAAAGATGAAACCTCACAATGCAACAGCGTTTTCTTTCCAAGACCCTCGTTATACATTTGGATTTATTTATGGTAAGGATGTGACAAAAGAAGATATTGATTTTGCAGCCAAAATTTTTGTTTCAAATGCCGAGCCTGCAGGAAAGTCTAAAGAAATTAGTTTCTTTGATAGCAGCTATGCTTTTTTTGGCACTAAAATGATAACTTCTATTAAATTTGAGATGTATGCAGACTACATTGCACAAGAACGAACCAATGAAATGACGTGTCCTATTTTTACTAAATCATCGATACTGGTGCATTAGTAGTTATTTAATAATTTTTTAAAAAAGTGGAGCCATAGAGCTTCACTTTTTTTTTTTTAATCCGAAATATAAGAGAAAGAGTTTACGATTTAAGATAGCCCTATGGGCGGGAGATTTTCTATGCAAGATTCCGTTGCTGGCATGGTGTCAGCATCTCGAGATTTGTTTTCATCATCTAATTATGCGCCTTTGTCTAGCTTGAAAGTGTCTGTTGAAAAACCCAAACCGGGTACGTCTTTTTCTGATATAATGTCAAAAACTCAAAAAACACCAGAGACTTTGGCAGAACCAACAAAAGAACTCACCCAAAAAATAGAAAAAGTCTCAGAACAAATGGAATCTCTTAAAAAAGATTCTACCATTAGTAAAGATGAAATTCAACCCCTCGAAGACTTATTAGATCAGGTTAAATCTATGATCATCGAAGACACAGAAGAGCCCTCGATGATGGAAGAATTGTTGGAACAAATGGTTGCTTTCTTGTTACAAGCGCAGGAAGAATTATCTCAAACAGGGGAACTCACTGATCGCACTTATTATCTTGCAGAAAAGTTATCTTTCGATTTAGAAGGGTTGAAACCCGACCTAGAAAATGGCACAATAACTTTTGCTCAGAAAAGGCTTGTGAGTGATATGATGCTTCAAGCTAAATCTGTAGAAAATGATAGCAAGATTTTCCTTGCAAATATCGACGAATCTCTTCTTTCCGATGCAGAAGATGGAAAAATTCTTCTTGCTAACGCTGAAATCTCCGACGCGATAGACATCAAAGAGCCACTCAATCTAAAAGAATCACCGATAGTGGTTGATGATCGCCGTACCTCGCTTAAGGCCATGCTGAAAGAACAGGCTTTAGAAGTTAAATTAGCCTTAAATGGTTCTCCTGAAGAAAATGAAAGCCCTGTTGCCCAAGTTTTTGCTGAAACGCTTGCCTCTAAAATGACGGATGCTCCCACAAAGATTGAGGCACCTACTAGCCCCGCTATGATGCATCAAATTGAAAATATGATGAGTCAAATTGGAGCGCGATCGCTAGTTGTTCTTCGAGATGGGGGTTCGGAGTTTAAAATGAAACTTACTCCTCCAGAACTCGGGCAGATGAAAATCTCTTTTCGCCTAGAAGAAGGCATGATGATGGGCAAAATTGTTGTTAGTACCCCAGAAGCAAAGGCTCTTTTTGAAGAAAATATGAATATGCTTAAAGAAAGCTTCAAGCAATCGGGGATAAACATTGCTCAAGTGGATGTTTCCCTTGGAGACGGTAGAGAAAGCTTTGAAAAAGCACAAGATATTATTGAAAATCACACATCTTATAAGGCGGTACGAGTCACTTCACCCATCGAAATGATGAGTAGAGGGCTTAGTATGAGCGAGATTGATTACACTGCATAAAAAAAAACATGAAAGAGAAATAAGGAAAACGGGAGAAAAAAATGACGGTCAACACGCAAATGAGTTCTGCAGAAATGCGGATGCTCGAACAAGAAGTTAATACATTTAACAGTCAACTTAAGGAAAAACAACAGATTGTAAGTAAAAATTCGCTGGAAGAGTCGGATTTTCTGGCGCTGTTGATTACCCAGCTAAAAACACAAGATCCAACAAAACCTATGGACGATAAAGAATTTATGGGGCAGATGGCACAATTTACCTCTTTAAAACAAATGAGCTCTGTTGCTGAAAATATGGCGAAGTTTACAAAAGAATTTGATTTCTCTAAAAATGTCGCTATCATCGGTAAGGAAGTCACATGGGATGATGGTTCTATGGAGCGAACAGGCATTGTTGATTCGGTGCTTGTGCGTAATGGCGAACACACGCTCAAAAGTGGAGATTGGGAAATCAAACTTGAAAATGTGGTGTCGGTTGCAGAAAGTGGTTCTGCAATTGCTGATATGGTGCGTAAGGCTCTGGAATCAGAAGAAGCTGCGCTCACCTCTATTGAAAATTAAAAATAAAAATAATCAAGGAGTTCTCCTATGTTGAGATCACTTTATTCTGGTGTATCAGGCTTACAAAATCACCAAACTCGTATGGATGTTATCGGTAATAACGTTGCTAACGTTAACACAACAGGCTTCAAAAAGGGTCGTGTTACTTTCCAAGATATCATTTCTCAAATGGTATCGGGTGCATCTCGCCCGACGGATGAAAGAGGAGGGGTTAACTCTAAGCAAGTTGGTTTGGGGATGAATATCGCATCTATTGATACGCTGATGACGCAAGGATCTTTGCAAACAACAGGTAAAAATACTGATGTCGCTATTAGTGGAGAAGGTTTTTACGTTTTGAAAGATGGGCAGAACACCTTCTTTACGCGAAATGGAAACTTTATGATTGATAGAGATGGCACACTAGTTAACTCTAGTGGTCTTCGAGTTCAAGGTTGGCAGAGCAGACAAGTTGAAGGTGGGGAATACC
This sequence comes from Brevinema sp., assembly GCA_051653605.1. GTDB lineage: Bacteria > Spirochaetota > Brevinematia > Brevinematales > Brevinemataceae > JBOFWL01. Next base: position 50,656 of record JBOFWL010000066.1, on the reverse strand, counting down.
TCATTGATACGAATGCTCCAACTACGGATTTAAAAATCGAGCAAGGTCAAAAAATTGAGGCTGTTGAAACCTCTACAGTTCGTTTCCGATCTAATCTTGATAGTAATGCTACTATTTTACCTGCGAATGCCTCGGAAGCAGAGAGAATTCAAGCTACTCACGGGGCATCTATCGATGTGTTTGATCCCTATGGAAACCCATGGCGTCTTTCGACTACATTTGCACGTACCGATCTTAATACTTGGAGTGGTGTGTTCTCGATGACGGACGAACAAGGTAATCAAATTGAAAACCTTAGTGTAAGCATCGGCGGAGCTAAAATCGATACTACTAATGAATTAACCTTTAATTTTAATACGAATGGAACAATTGCATCTATTACCGAAGCAGCTGGGGAAGCCCTAGAAACCGATGCTGATGGACAACTTCTTGGCATTGTTTCTTACGATCACCCTGACGGCACTCAGCGAACATTCACCATGAATTTTGGTGAAGTAGGTTCGGTGAAAAATACACTTACTCAGTTTGCATCTCGTTTTACAACGGAAGCATATCAGCAAGATGGAAATGGTATGGGGTATATGGAAAGCTTCCTTATTGACGATTCTGGTATTATTACAGGGGTTATGGATAACGGAGTTCGTCGTTCTTTGGGTCAAATTGCTACGGCGTCTTTTGTCAACCCTATGGGCTTGGAAAAGCAGGGTACATCACTGTTTGCACAAAGTAATAACTCTGGAACGGCGTCTATTGGTCAAGCGGGAACAATGGGCAGAGGTAAGCTTGTTGTGGGAGCTTTAGAAATGTCCAACGTCGACCTATCGGAAACATTTACAGATATGATTGTTACAGAACGTGGATTCCAAGCTAACTCAAGAACAATTACAACATCAGATCAAATGCTTCAAGAAGTATTGAATCTAAAGAGATAGTTTTAGACTTTCTTTGAGATAGTGTAATGTATTGAGAGGAGGCTCCCAATGATAGAATTAACACGCCTAAACGATACGAAATTTTTTATGAATCCACACCAAATTGAAACTATAGAACAAACCCCGGACACAGTTATCGTGCTAAATTCTGGAAAAAAATTCTTAGTTAAAGAAGACCCACACGAGATCGAAAAAAGAGCATCTAACTTCTTAGCTGGGAGTATTTATAAGGCTTTGATACACGCAAATCAAGCAGCAGTTGCCAACAAATAATATACACAAGAGGTCGATATTATGGAAAAAGGATCCATCATAGGATTATCTGCGGGTACTCTTTTGGTTCTCGGAGGAATGTTTATCTCAGGTCAGTCTCTCCTACCTTATTGGGACTTGATTTCAGTGTTTATTACCTTGGGTGGTTCTCTTGGAGCGGTACTTTTCGCCAATCCCTTTGAACGAACAGCCAAAGTAGGCAAGTTTTTTTCTTACGCAATGAAAAAACCAGCAATGGATATCGCATCCCTTATTGATACTCTTCAAACATTTGGAGAGAAAGCTCGTAAAGAAGGCGTTCTCTCATTAGAAGATGACGTGGCAGAAATTCCTGATGTGTTTCTTCAAAAAGCGATACGATTGGTGGTGGATGGAACAGATCCTGAAGTTGTTAAACGTATTATGTATAATGAATTAACGAAACTAGACGCTAGGCATAAATCAAACATTAAGGTTTTTGAAGATTGGGCAGCATTTGCGCCTTCTTTTGGAATGATTGGAACTCTTGTAGGGCTGATTGCGTTGTTAGGAAACCTTGCAGATACAGCATCTCTAGGGAAAAATATGGCTGTTGCCTTGATTACAACACTATATGGAGCTATTGTTGCAAACTTAATATGCTCCCCCGCTGCAAGTAAATTGAAAAACTATAATGATAACGAAATCATGATGAAGGAAATCATTCTTGAAGGTGTGTTATCAATACAAGCTGGAGATAACCCAGCTATTTTAAGAGAACGCCTTAACGCTTTCTTGTCTGTATCCGACCGAAAAGGCGATACTGAAGGAGAATAATCATGGCCGACGAAGAAAACAAGTGTCCGGAGTGTCCACCGCCTGGGCTACCAGCATGGTTGGGCACATATGGAGATATGGTTACCTTGCTACTCACCTTTTTTATCGCACTTATGGGTATTCAAGCACCTCCAGGGCAACAAATACAGTTAATTTTATCTGCTTTTGATGGATCCCTAGGGAAACTTGATGGCGGATCGACGCTTTCACCGGGTGTGCTGATAGAGATGGGCAACACAGTGGAGTCCCTTCCCTCAACAATACAAGGATCGGGCTTAAATCGCAGTGTTCAGCAGGTTTCTGATTTATTCAAGCCGGAAATAAAATCTCAAAAAGTGCGTATAGAAGAAGTAACGAAAGGCTATAAAATTACTCTTGCTTCGGATTTCTTCTTTCGACCTGCCTCCGCGGAGATCGATTACGAAGAAGGGGTTGAGATTTTACGAAAAGTTGCTGCGGCTATCGCTGCTGGCCCCGATCAAACCAAGCTAGAGGTTATAGGTCACACAGATCGAGGAGCTATTCGCCCCAACACTACCACAGCACAGCGTTTTCCAAGTAATTGGGAGCTTTCTACAGGTAGAGCATCTACAATTGTGAGATATCTCTCCGATTTTGGAATTGATCCAGCTCGTTTTACTGCTGAAGGTAGAGCAGAATATCAACCAATTGAAAGCAACGATACCCCAGAAGGTCGCGCTTATAATAGACGAGTTGAAATATTTGTTAGTGTTGAAAGAGACCGCTAGAAAAAAGCACCTTTGCGGGTGCTTTTTTTTTATCTAAATCCCTTAAAGTGTGTCATTTCTTGATTTATTACACTTTTTTTGTTATAATGAATTATGACATTAGGGTAAAATTATCAACATTAAGGGGGAAGATATGTCTTCTCAAACTGTAGATTTAATTATCGTTGGTGCAGGCCCTTCGGGGATGACCGCCGCCCTTTACGCCGTTAGAGCAGGTCACAAAGTGCAATTGTTTGAGCAACTCGCAGCTGGTGGGCAGGCTGCTCTTACTAGTCATATTGATAACTATCCCGGCTTTCCAGAGGGAGTAGATGGTTTTGAACTCACCGCCAAAATGCAGGAGCAAGTTGTGCGTTTTGGTGTAGAGTTTGTATATGACGCCGTATCAGCAGTTTCACACGCCGATAATATTTGGACGGTCACCACCGTTTCTGGTGGAACTTATACAGCAAAGTCTGTGTTGATTGCATCGGGGGCATCGGCTCGCCGTACCGGAGCCAAGGGTGAAGACAAATTCTTTGGTAAAGGTATTGGTACTTGTGCTATCTGTGATGGAGCCTTCTACAAGGATAAAGTTGTTGCTGTCATCGGTGGAGGAAATTCAGCGCTGGATGAGAGTGTGTATTTGTCAAAAATTGTCAAGAAGGTCTATATTGTGCATCGACGGGATCAATTCCGAGCAGATAAGATTGTGCAAGATGCCTTTAATAAACTCAGTAACGTTGAATATGTTCTTGATAGCGTGGTTGAAGAGTTTAAAGGCAGTGATAAATTAGACGGAATCAATGTTAAAAATGTAAAAACAGGGGAATTCCAAGATATTGCTCTTGATGGGGTTTTTCTTTACGTAGGTCTTACTCCTAATACAGCATTTCTAGATGCTTCTTTTAAGAATGAAGCAGGCTTTGTGGTGATTAATCCTGATGGCTCTATTAAAGGAGCCCCAAAAGGTCTGTTCGCTTCTGGAGATTGTTGCGAAGGTGCTACTCGCCAAGTAGTATCGGCTGCGGGTAAAGGAGCAGAGGTTTCTTATTCAATAGGTTCGTACTTAGAGCATTTATAACCCTATAAAATATAAAACGGTAATAAGATAAGGAGAGGGGATGCAAATTTTTCGAGGTTTTGGTGCAACGTGGTTTGTGGTTGTTTTAATATGTTCTGGTGCATCTGCAACGATTTTGTTGCCTACATCTGCAGATGTTCTTCCTTATACGGTGGAAACTCCACCATTAGAAGATGAAAATCCCCGTATGATAGCCGAGTTTAAGCTGATTTTACAGCAATTTCAATCGTTGCCGTCAAATTCAAAGCGGCGTATTGAGGTGTTGAGAACTCTTTTAGAGCGGCTTAATAAAATGTCGGGTGAAACTCCTTTTTTGAATGGTCAAAAAGATATCCTACGTGCACTTATTCGTATGCAACTAAAAGTGCCAGGAGCAGAATCAGGATTGTATTCTTTGGCGACTAATAACCCTCTGATTACAGTTCGTGATGATGCGGTAATGGTGCTCGTTGAGAACGCATTGCGTACTAAAGATCATAAATCTCTAGAACGAATTTATAATGATACACAGGCTTCTCTAGGATATCCGCTTAAATCTTTTATAGCATTGCTACTTCGCCGTAAAGACTACATTACCGAAAAAGAAGCTGCTTACCTTATAAACTTTTACCTTGAAAACATAGTTGATCAATTTCAAGATTCCTTAGCTTTATCCCATATTATCAAAGATTTAGAAGATAAAATTAAAATCGAAGATATTGATCGGATGATGGATAAGTTTATCTTTACAGGGAGAGCGTCTAAGGCCTTACCTTTTGCGCGTTTTCGCATAGAGCATACTACATGTTCTGCCGACGACTTAAAAGCAATGGGTGTGCGGTTTGGTTCTTCAGAAAGCTCGTTTGCTTCTATGTTGAAGGGGCTTCCTCAGAAAAATGAGGCTGTGCAAGAATATCTCTCTTTTTATAATAGTCGCGTTCAAGCAAGGGCTAGAGGAAGTGTTTATAATACTCAACTTACAAGGTATCGAGGTATAACGAAGGCTCCCTATAATTTAGAAAAAACAGAAGAGATTTTTGGAGAATACATCAAGGGGCCAGTGGAAGATAGATACCTTAATGACAATGCCGAGCGAGCTGTGCGCAATTATCTAGCTTTTCGACGCTTTGATTTAATAGCGGATCACCTTGAAAAAGCTCGTGAACAGGTTTGGGAAGGCTACTATTCTCCTTATATTAACTTTTTAATGGCCTACTCAAAGCTTCAAATAGGTCAAACTAATGGCGTGAGTACCTTGCTTAGTGGCATTATAGCTGAAAGCCCAGACACATATTTTGGAATTATGTCTGTTGAATTGCTTAATCGCCTATTTAAAAAAGAACCTGGTGGAGCAGAGATAAAAAGAGGACTTTTTAATTCTTTAAAGAAAGGTATTGCATCTAAAGATCGATCAGCTCGCGTTAATGCTGCTGTTGTGCTTTACTATTTAGGAAATCGAGGGGAAAAATCACAGGCAGAACGTATTCTTTCTTCGGAAAGTTTGATTGATAATGGTCTGGGGCATACCCTCTCTAAAGATGGAAAGGCACTCACAGAAGCATACCTAACTTTAGGCTTGCATCATGCTGCTCGCCGCATCCTCTACCACGAAGGAATCAACAATCCCTACGAACAGGATATTGTATTTGGAGATTTTTTTGAAGCCAATGATATGGCGGAGAATGGATTCTATCCTATATATTCTCGAAAAAAATCTTTTGCTGTAAGTGGGATGCGTCATATTATTGGTAATAAAGCACTTAAGGCCTATTACCCTCGCCCATACTTTACGCAGGTATCGAATGCTCTGGAAAAGGTTGCCGGAAATTTGGATGAGCATTTAATCTATGCTGTCATTCGCACAGAAAGTTTTTATAAGACAAATGCGCGCTCTCACGCGGGAGCACGAGGATTGATGCAGTTGATGCCAGCCACCGCGCGAATAGTGGCTCGACAAGTGCTGGATAATCCAACAAATTACAGCCTATTTGACCCTAAAGTGAATATTTTATTGGGAGCAGCGTATCTTTCTGATAACACCAAAACTCTAGGCTTGATACCCGCCATAGCGGCCTATAACGGTGGCCCGAATAGAGTGTTAGAAATTCAACGTAAATATGAACCGCAAAATATTTTTGAATTTATAGAAGTTCACCCGATTAGAGAAACGCGTAATTATATGAAAAAAGTTCTAGAAAGCTATAATCGCTACTTGATTATTTATCAAGGGCAAGGGCTTGATTTTTCTAAGAGTAGAGATTCTCTCTTTTAGACCCCATTCCTTAAGCTATTTTGTAATAAAGTCTTGATATTTTTTTAAAAAGTCTTTATAATGTCTATATGTGTGTTTTTCAGTTCTAGTCTTGGTTTTGGCTTTAATATTCCTTATTTTAAGGATGTGAGTAGAGCGGGAGGAGTTGGTTGAGTTCTCGGATGGAACAAGAGATTCTGCAAAGCTTAATGGCTGGTGCGTGGGGAAAAACCGAGCAAATTGCTTTTTCTCTTGACGATAGTTTTATGGACGTTAGAGATGATGTTCTTAAAATGGCTCGATTTTGGCAGAAGAGAATCCCCCTTTTAAGCTATAAAGATTCCTCCTCAGGCAAGGTTTTGTTTCGGGAATGGGAAGATTTTGTTGATTTTTGTCAAGAACAAGATGTAAGAAGCTCCCATATGTTTCTTGCGATAAAAAGCTTTATTTTGGGGCGAGTTATCGATTTTCTCAGTAGAGCGAGTCGTGAGTGTGATAACACGCAAAGGGAAATTTTAGTGTTGCTTGCCTACGCTTTTGATGAATGCGAACAGGTTGGGCGAGCAATAGAAACGCTTAATTTTATTTTAACAAAATTTCCAGATGATGCAGATTATCGAGTGTATTCTCTTTTAGGCGATATTTATAGCCTTGATAGGGAATACATGAAAAAAGAATATGCTGTATGTTATTTTAATGAATTATTTCTTCAATGCACTGATAAAATTGATATTGATTCAATAGAATCACCATTGATCACTCGGTTGGTTCAGCTTGTTCGAGCGGATTATTTTCCGGAAGATAAGATGTGTTATTGGATACCGGTCTATGGATATCTTTTTGGTGGCCTTACTTTGCGTCGCCGACTAGAGTATGAAGAATATAAAAAGATTCAAGCAAAAATTTCTGCCTATGAACGTAGCTTTAGAGGCGGGGAAAACTTGGAAGTTACTATTCCTAAGTTGATGAATCTTTATTTCTGGATTTTTGATTACTACGTTTATCAAATGCGTACGCCAGAGGGTGTAAAGCAGATTTATGAACGAGTATTATATCTAGCTGCAGAACTTTGCCGACTCTATTCTTATGAGGAAGTTGGTAAAAAAATTGGATTGCAAGCAGAGAAAGTTCTAGACGCTTATTTAGAAGAAACGAATATATGTTAGTATGGTGCATGCTAGGAGGCAGCTGAGATGGTGAAATCTATCCTCAATAAAGATTCTATCGTAGAAGAATTGCAACAGAAATTGAATGATGAAAAATGGACAAATACTCCTGCCGAAAGTTTTACAGTTCGCAGCTTTGTTGAACTCGATTCTATCATCGATGCTTCACGAAATGCCGCTTGTACCGATGAGCTTACGCAATTATGCCGAGAGCACTTAAAAAATGCCCCTCAAAGCGTCATTGGACTCTATGTTGTGGGTGCAGTGTCTCTTCAGCAAAGCTCGATGGACGACAGCTATCTTCCTCAACTTATCAAAACATTCTTTGAAGCTGGTAAAAACAAGGTTGTTGAATTCCTTTGTGAAAAATTATTGGCTTATCGGGAACATAAATATGCTCTCCGAACTTTAGAGCATATCTATACTGCATCAGATGATAAAGATGCGTTATTCAACATAAAAAAACGACTTGTTCTTGTTGATAGTGCGGATGCCGCTAATGCTAAATTTCTTGGTGAGTTTTATGAAGCTGAAGATAAAGATTTGGCAATGTTCTACTACCGTTTGGCTATTGAACGCTTTATCTACACAAAAAACATCAAGATGATTGAAGAACTCTGGTCTAGAATTATTTCTCTTTACCCAGAAGATGTCAAAATGATCATCATGATCGCTAAAAAAATTCGTGAAGCAAGCCCTGATGAATACGTAGCTGCATTACTCTTTAACACTGTAGCTAAAAATATGATTAAAGAAGAAAAGAATAAACTTGTTCTTCCCATTCTGAAAATGTGTGTGGGGCTTCATCCTTCAGAAAAACAATATAGAAAAGCAATCGAAGATTGTTATCGTGAACTTTACAAAGATCACCACCAGCTAGATCATTACCTTAAAGCTTCAAATGTTGGTCAAACATGGAAACCCTATAGAGAAGCGATTCGATTCTTTGAAAGCCATATTGCTTTTGATGCGGGTTCTCACGTTTTCCATAAAACATGGGGGCTTGGAATTGTTTCTTCTATTGAAAAAGATATAGTAAAAGTTTCCTTCACCAATAAAAAAGATCACCAAATGAGCTTAGCAATTGCATTGAGATCTCTTAATGTTTTAGATGAAGATCATATTTATATCTGGAAACTTAATAAACCTGAAGAATTGAAGACGATGCTTGAGGAAGAACCCTTGAGAATTATTGAGCTAATCATGAGAAGTAATGATACTGATAGCTTGGGTTCCAAAGAATTGAAAGAAATTCTTGTTCCAGATTTCTTAGGCGAAAAAGAATGGACACGTTGGTGGACTCGTACAAGAAAATCAATGGAGTTTTCTAACACTGTTGTAGCCAGTTTAGCAAAACGTAACGTTATTGAACTTCGGGATACAGAGCGATCTGTTGTTGAGGAATTAATTTCTCGCTTTAAGAAGACGACAAGCTTTGATAATAAATTATCTGTTGCTATTAATTTTGTTATCCGTGGTGGAGATATAAATAGTGCTCCTGCCTCTGCTCTACGTGATTATTTCTTAGAAATTCTTAATATTCATAGCGAAAGCTCTGAACGTAAAGCCTTGGCATACGCTATTCTTCGTTATGCAAAATGTGAAAATGTTCCCGATTTAGACGCAAATGTTCTTGCTTCTGTTAAACACTTCTCTGAATTCTATAGCAATATGGACTTTGAGCTTCAAAAAATCACGCTAACACAACTTCAAAAAAGAGAAGATTGGGGTGATCTCTACAGAACTCTTATTTTAGGAACTCCTCTAACTAAAAATCACAGTACAATGCTTCAAGAGTTAGTTACGCACGCTAAGTGGGAAGAAATTCTTCGAATTATTTCTGAAGCTTTGGCACATTTTCAAGAAAAACCAGACCTTTTTGTTTGGGTTGCAAAACATGCCTTAGATGAACTTAAAGATGAATTGGCAGCTGCTGTTAGTCCTCAAGAACTTGTGTTAAGAATGGTCTCATTGATCGATATTATTAATTCTGATATTGGGGCGAAATCAGCTGTAGGGCGTAATAAAAAAGTTCTCACTCAACTTGAAGATCTCCTCTTTAAGAAGAAAATGCTTAATAAAGTTATTGAAAATGCGGATGAAAGCACAGCACAATCGCTATTTGCATTGGTTTTTTCAACACTTTCTTTAGAAAAAGAGCAAAAAGAAACGATTCTTGCGGCATTGACACAGCGGTATCCTCATTTAGAAACGGCAAAACCTGCGGTTACCCGTTTAGAAAGCCGTTATCCTTTCTTGGTTACAAGAACATCCTTAGATGGGAAGCGCCGGGACTTTGAAAAACTCGTCAATACCGATATTCCTGAAAATTCTCAAGCAATTGGAGAAGCAATGGAAAAAGGAGACTTAAGAGAAAATGCTGAATACAAAGCTGCTTTAGAAAAACAGGATCAGTTAAAGGCATTGGTTGTTAAGTTAGAAAAAGAAATTGCTCAGGCGAAAGTTATTGATAAGACAAAAATAAATACTAACTATGTTGATGTCGGAACAAAAGTTAAGCTTGAAGAAAAAAATGATGGAATTGTTGAATATCAGATTCTCGATCCATGGAGTGCCAACTCAGATAAAGGAATTATTTCTTATCATTCACCTTTAGGGCATACTCTTTTGGACAAGAAGAAAGGGCAAAACTTTAAATTTGAATTTAATGGTGAAACAAAAGAATATAAAGTTCTTGAAATTACCGTTGCTGATTTCGAATAATCAATTAAAAAAGCCTCCTTTAAGGAGGCTTTTTTCTTATAAATTAGTTATTTACAATGTTGTTCCTAATATTTGGTATAAAGGTCCACCATCGATCTTTGAGAAATCAATATTATTTCTTCCATAAAAAGAAAGAGTAGATTGAAGAGTAGTCCCTGCATCCCAATTTTTCTTTCCCGCAGCATAAATACCATCATTTTGAATTTTAAAGCCAATATAAGCTTTTATTCGAGTGTTTGCCGTATCAGAAGAGCGACCAAAAACATAATAAGAATAAACCCCACTATATGAATCATTTACAGTTTCAAAAGTATAAAGTAAATCGTTGTGGATGAAACTACCTGTGTATTTTCCGTCTAAAACAATCAATTTAAGCGGTGTGGTAGAGTCTAAACTAGAAACTTCCTTGAATATAGGTGCTCCATTTTGGTCAACCCCTGTTTCTTGAACAGAACGCTCTACCAAGAAGAATGCCCCTTCAGATAGGTTTTTAATAAAAACTGAAGATAAGTCTACAGGTGATGTAGAGCAACTGGAGATAAAGAATATTAAAAGTAAAAATGGTATATTTTTTTTCATGGGGATTACTTCTCAAACCTCAATGAAGAAATACCTCCCGAGTTTCGGGAGGAGTTTCTATTTTCTAGCGGATTTCTAAAATTTTTCTAAATTGATCGATTTCTTTTTCCTGATCTGCGATGATTGTTTCAGCAATCTTACGAATACGAGAATCAGAACTTATCGAGAGAATTTGTTTAGAAACATCAACAGCACCTTGGTGGTGAGCGATCATTCCTGTTAGAAAGTCTCGGTCGATATCGCTAGTGCTTTTTACACGCCCCATAGCTTTCATCATGTTTTTCATTGCCTTTTGGGCACCTTTGTCGAAAGCCTTAATTGCATTATTAGCCATCTGAGGGTTTTCTTTTTGAAGAACCAAAATAAGACTATTAAATTCTTTTATTTCTGTTTCTTGTGCTTTAATGATAGCTCGAGCAATATTACTAATTTCTGAACTTCGCGTAGATTTGAGAACAATTTTTGAAGAATCAATAGCTCCTTGATGATGAGGGATCATATTTTGCAGAAAAGAGATATCTGGATGAACATCCACAACCATAGGCTGAGCCATCATTGGGGCATGCATTGACATCATCATTTCTTTACTGCTTTTTCCCTCAGCAGCAAAAGCTGGTACCATAATAGCACTTACTGCTATTAGAATTAATATTTTATTCATTAGGACTCCTAAAGTGCCTAGTACTCTGAGTACATTATAGCATATATTCTTTTTAAATACAATGATTTATGAGTTTGTATCAGAGTTCATATATTTTTTCATGATAGTGCTCATTTCTTTCTTAAGCTGGATCATTCGGGAAGCATCGGCCTCGCTCATTCCTCGCTCTACCATGTGTTTTTTCATCATAGCTTCATCTTCGGCTGTCATTTCCATCATCATGCCGCCTCTGCCTCTGCCTTTCTTATCTTTTTTACACTTTTCGTCCATCATGCCTAACATGTGCATTTCTTTGCCACCCATCATTTTATGATCTTTTGAATGGCGGTCCTCACCTCTTTTTTGGGCAAACATGGCACTGGCGCTCAAAATGACTACAAGTAATACTACTTTTTTCATAACAACTATCTCCTTATTTAGATAAATGACTGTGTTTTTAACAAACCTATAAGGCTTATTTTTGACTTTTGGATTTCTTTTTTTGAATTTTTTCTTCATATGATTAAAGATAGCCTTATTTTTATACAAAATCCAAATAAAATCTGAATTTTTGAATTATTTTTTCAGTGTAGAGATAAAAAAGAGATTCCAATACGGAATCTCTTTTTAAAGTTGATAATTTTTAGTATTTAATGATCTTTTTTAAGCACTTTTTTATACATTTGATAATAACCTTTTGCGGAACGCTTCCAACTCCAGTCTTCGCTCATTGCGGTCTTGATCATTTTATTAAAAACAGGTTTACTATTGCGCCATAAAGAAATAGCTCTTAAAATGACGTCTCGCAAGGCATCTGGATGGTAGTGTTTGAAAACAAAGCCTGTTTCCATATCTCGGACACTATCAGCAAGTCCTCCCGTTCTTCGAACAATGGGTAGAGTGCCGTATTTCATGCTATATAATTGATTTAGCCCAGAAGGCTCGAAGCTTGATGGCATCAGAAAAAGGTCGCTAGCAGCTTCTATGTGGTGAGATAGTGGTGCATTAAAGCCGATATAAGTAAATAATTTGCTTGGATATTTTTCGGCAAGGTCTTTCAATTTTTCTTCGTATTCACGTTTGCCAGTTCCGAGGATAGCAAAGGCAATGCTTTCATTTTTGAGAAGATCCTCTAAGATTTCAAAGACAATATCCATCCCTTTTTGGTCGAAAAGCCTTGTAATCATTCCAATAAGAGGGGTTGATTCGTCGAGTTCTAGCCCGTGCATTTCTGCAAATGCTTGGCGAATTTTTTCTTTATTCTTTAATGTTTTGAAGTTATAATTAAGCCCAAAATCTCTGGTAAGATGAACATCTACTTCGGGGTTCCATTCGGAATAATCAACGCCATTCATAATCCCTTGAAAAGCTCCGTAGAATTTCTTTTCTCTGATAACACCTTCCAGGCCTGCACCGTATTCTTCGGTTTCAATTTCTTGGGCGTAGGTTTTGGATACAGTATTAACCGCCTCTGAAAAGACAATACCACCTTTAAGAAGGTTAATATTACGATAATACTCTAAACCATTGAGACTAAAGTACTTCCAGTCTATATCAAGCATGGGAAATTGATCGATTGAAAAAATTCCTTGATAAGATAAATTGTGGATAGTGAAAACGGTATGAGTTGTTGCAAAAATACCAGAGTATTCGATAAGAGCATGCTTATACAGTGCCACTAAGCCCATATGCCAATCATGGCAGTGAAGGATATCGGGAATAAAAGAGGTGATTTTACAGGATTCGAAAAGAGCTTTAGAGAAAAATACAAAACGTTTGAGATTGTCAGAGTAATCTTTGCCTGTTTCTGGGTCATTATAAGGGTTTGGGCGGTCAAAGAAGCAAGGGCAGTCGATAAAGTAATGACAAATATCGTTATAAATAATCTCTTCCACTCGAAATGGGAAGGACTCCCCTTGAACTGATACTGTGGATGAATATACGTTACGGGGTTTAAGTTGATTTTCTTGGCAAAATTCCCCAACACTGCGGTATTTGGGGATAATAATGCGAACATCAAGTTTTTCTTCTTTTTTAAGGGCTTTAGCAAGTGCCGAAACGACATCTGCTAAGCCACCGACTTTTGCAAAAGGGACAACTTCCCCTGCCGTGAAAAGAACACTTGTTGCTTTCTTAGCCATGATTCACCTCGAAACATATCTTAAATATGGTAATATTATAGACTGTTTTCTCCAAAAGGCAAATAAAAACGAAAAATATATCTAGAACTTACTCTATTGGATTTTCTGCATCTATTGGTGCTTGTTCAGCAGGGTGGTCGTGTAAATCAACGGGGCGGGAGCTTTGTACAAAATAGTAGGACATCGCTAGCGCTGTCAAAATAAAAATACCAGCACACCATGCCGTAAACTTAACAAGGATTTCATTGGATCTAGCTCCAAAGGCACCTGCAGTTATATTGCTAGAAAAAATTCCAGTGTCGGATGTGGACTGAAGCAGCACAGCGGGGATCAACAGCACGATGGAGATAATAAACAAGGTAAATAATACAATAATCATAAGTTACTCTCAAAAAAATACTCCTATCAGTTTAGCTTATTTTCTTTTAAAAATCAATCCTTCTTCTTGAACTTTTTTCAGTACTATATTATAATTAAATATGAATCGTTTTGCCTTAGTATCCTATTTAGCATTGCGTAGGCTTCTTCCTCGTTCTAAAGCCTCTGGAGCCTCGCTATTACCAAGATTAGCCTTCGCATCTATTGTGTTGGGGGTGGCTGCCTCTATCCTTATTCTTTCGTTAGCAAATGGCTTGCATGAGAGTTATCTTTCTCGTCTTGCGGGTAAAGATGCGCATATTGTGGCGCTTGCCCCATCGCGAGGTATTCCCAATTATGAGATACTTATCAATCAAATTGAAAAAATAGAAGGAATTACTAGTGCCTTTCCTTATGCCCAAACAGAGGCCTTGCTGAAAAGCTCTTTTAGTACTACTGGAATTATCGTAAAAGCTTTGCCATCGTCATTTGATACAGATGATAATTTTGGCGAGCTTTTTAGTTTGAAAGAAGGAAAATGGAGTTTTGGGCGTTCCCGAACGCTAATGGCTGGCGAAGCGCTAGCACGTAGTATGGGGCTTTTTATTGGAGATTACGTCAATGTTCTGATGTACGACCCCGACCTTGGGGCGGTGAATTATCGGTTTCAAGTTTCGGCATTTTTTTCGGCTGGAGATTCAGGCCTAGATACGGGAATGGTTTTTATTCCCTTTTCCGATGCTCAAGAAATTCTTGGAATGGGAACCAGAGCCCCTTATATCGGAATCAGAGTGCAAGATTATACGCATCCTGAAAAATATCTTTCAAGCCTCGAGAAAATCATCCCCTTCGACCTAAGCACGTGGAAAATGAGTAACCTTAATGCGATTTTGGCACTTGAAAATGAAAAGCAAATTATACAAGTCCTTCTTTTTATCTTTTTCTGTGTAGCTTTTTTTGGGATCCTCTCTGTCATGACAGCGTTGGTTGCAGATAAAAGAGAAGAAATAGCCTTGCTCAAGGTTTTAGGTATGCGCCCTATGGATGATGCTTTGTCATTCTTGTTGACGGGTTTTTATCTAGGTTTGTCGGCGTCGTCACTGGGGGCAGTTTTAGGCTTGCTAGCAAGCTATTATTTTAATAATATTATTTACGTTATCGAAATAGTGGTGTCCTTCTTTATCAATCAACCATTTACCTTCCTTAATAAAGATGTTTACTATCTTTCGGAATTTCCAATTTCTATTAGTGCCAATGATGTGGTATTTTCAATGGTGTTGGCGATATTTTGTGTGTGGTTAGCCTCGTTGTATCCTGCGTATCTGTCTCGGCGGTTTCGTCCGGCAGAAATCTTGCGTAAAGAGTAAGAAATGATAAAAGTTGAAAATGTTTCTAAAATTTATAAACATCCCTTGGGCGATGTTACCGTACTTAAAAACGCCTCTTTTTGTGTTGAAAAAGGAGAGACGGTTGCCGTTGTGGGAGAAAGTGGGAGAGGAAAAACAACCCTTCTCTATTTACTAGCGGGGCTGGATACCTTTGAAGGTAAGATTTTCATTAATAATACAGAAATTGGACGCTTAGATGAAAAATCTCTCTCTGCTTTTCGAGCAAAACATATAGGTTTTGTTTTTCAACATCACTTTTTACTTGAAGACCTAACGGCATGGGAAAATGCAGTAATGCCCTTGCGAATTGCTGGTATTAACGATGCCCAGCATAAACAAGATCTAGCGGCACTGTTCGACGCCCTAGGGCTTTCGCAGCGAAAAGGGCATAGGCCTAGTGAGATGTCGGGAGGAGAACGGCAAAGAGTATCCTTAATAAGAGCCTTGGCATGTCGTCCTCCGTTGTTGTTCGCAGACGAACCCACAGGTAGCCTTGATAAACAGAATGCCACCAAGCTCGAAAACATCCTTTTTGAGCTTGCTGCTAAATATGGTACAACTCTTCTTATTAGTACGCATAGTGTAAGGCTTGCCGAACGCTGTCAGCGAGTTTTACCAATTGATAGTATTTCTCACTAGTCATAGGATGGGACAATGGATAATTTTTGCATTAATTTTAATAATTTATTATGACACATAAATTTACATCTACAAGTAAGATTAACCTTTTTCTCAATATTGTTAGAAAAGATCCTGTTGATAATTATCATTTTTTGGAAAGCATTTTTACAGAGATTCCATTAGGTGATGAGTTCACTATCACCCCCTCAGACACCGATAAAATTGTTTTTTCAGGCTTGGGAGCGGAGAAAATCAGTGTAAATAATACAGTGAGTAAAGCTCTTAATCTCTTTAAAAAAAAATATGAAATTAAAGATAATTTTCATATCGAAGTTATCAAAAAAGTCCCTTCAGGAGCTGGTCTGGGAGGAGGGAGCGGAGACGCAGGTGCCGTTCTAAAATTCTTATGCAAAACTTATAATAAATCATGCGAAGATGTCTTAGATATTGCCGCGCAAGTTGGAAGTGATGTGCCGTTTTTTCTATACGGAGGGTCTGCTCACGTGAGTGGGAAAGGCGAGATTGTTCGCCCCCTGAACGGGCGTATAGACCCAAGTTTAGGGGTGTTGATTGTGACGCCATCGGTGCATATTTCAACGCAAAAAGCCTTTGAAAATTTGAAAGGAAATTTTGATCCGACACCAAACGAAAAAATAACATTATTTTTAAAAAAAAGTGTCTGGAGACTTGATTTTCTTTTAAAAAACTCTTATAATGTATTCGCTAAACAGATGATCGAGTCTGATGGTATACTAGAGGGCATATACTGGGCGGTAAAACGGGCTGCAGATCCTACATTTATGATAATGAGTGGCAGTGGGTCTAGCTTGGTTCTTTTTTACAACGACCCGCAAGAAGCGTTAAACGCTAAGGTGCTCTTGCAAAGTTTGAATTGCGGGATTTATACTCAGCAAATATGGTGGTAGTAAAGGAGCTAAACTATGGAAATTACCGATATCCGTATCAAGAAAGTAGAGGGTGATGTAAACAAATTACAAGCCTATGCATCTGTCACATTTGATGACTGTTTTGTTATTCATAACATAAAGATCATCGACGGTCGAGAAGGGTTATTTATTGCAATGCCTTCCCGTAAAACCCGTAGCGGTGAATTAAAAGATGTTGCTCATCCGATCAACTCTGATTTTCGCGACCGCATGCAGGGAGCTATTTTAGAAGCTTATCACGCTGAATAAGTTTTTGGGGCGTAGCCAAGTGGTAAGGCATCGGGTTTTGGTCCCGACATTCGGTAGTTCGATCCTATCCGCCCCAGAGCTCCTCCTTATAGGGAGGAGTTTTTTTTTATCTATTTTTTACTCTTAGCTTTTTCCTTGATAAAATAACCAAATTTAAGAGAAGATTTTTTGCTGAGAGGACAATAGATGCATTTTTTTTTCATTCTTTTTATCTTTGCTATTTGTCCGACTTACTCACAAATAGAAGATGATTTTTATGCTGAAGAAGAATTACCTGTGTTCATTACTACAAATACTTCACGAAAATTTACTCCTCGTCAAATTAAATCTAAACAAGCCGTTTCTAATGGTCGAAAAGTCACCTTTGGGTTTCGGCGTTTTGATGAAGATCGCTATTTTGTAGGATGGCAAAATCCTAGAGCTTTTAATACACGATTTTTCGTTTTCACAAACCTTCAACTCACAAATTCTCTGCTTGCTCGTGACCCAGGAAGTGTCAATCGTTGGGATTTTTCAGGTATTTTAACAGCAATGGATGCTCGTCTCGCTACAGAAGTTTTTCTTATTCGTTCTCGATATGTTGGCATCTTGGTATCTGGCGCCCTTGAAATACCTATGCTTGCCCGCGCAAATACGGTTAGCGTTTTTGCAGTTACTGGAGAAGCCGCGCTTACATTTGAATTTTATTTACCTAGAGATTGGAGGATTCGATTTGTCCCTGTTTTTCATCAATCAACACATCTTGCCGATGGATTTAGAGGAAATCAACTCTCATTTGACCTTCTAAGTTATGAATTTATGGCTTTTGAGCTCTATAAACGATGGAGAATGTTTTCTTTCTATGGTGGAATAGAAATTACCTATAATAGCCCTGCAGAACGCCTCTTAAGGCTTAGAACCCACGTAGGGGTAGACTTCCGCTACCAAATCTGGAATGAAATAGGCTTTATAACGGGAATAAATATTGCAATACTGTATGATGAACATATTAGAAATAATTCTAGCGCGGAAGGCGTTCATCCAGCAATTAATTTTGCAGTAGGCTTTGAATTTTCCCGTGTTATGTTGGCTTTTAAAATTTCCTATCAGAGGCCTTTTGAAGCCCCTTCTTATGATTTTCAACAGACAAAAATTGGCATAGAAACTTCTTTTTTCCTTTAGATATATCAAAAACACCCTCTTATTTTAAGAGGGTGTTTTACTTTAAGCGCACCATTTCTACTGCGACATAGATATGATTTAAATTTTTTATATAGTAAGATATAAGCTTGCTAGTGTGGAATGCTTATGAAAATGAACGGAGCTAGCCTGATAATAAGGCAAGTTGAATATTATACTATATAAATATAGTATATGTCAATAAGTGTTATTTAGATAGTAATTAAAAATAAAACACCCCTCATGTTGAGGGGTGTTTTCTGAGCTTAGATAAAATTTATTTTGCTAAGTCGAATGTGTAGCTGAAACCTGTAACAACACGGAATCTAGCGTTTGCATCACGAATAATTGTTTCGCTTTTAGCAAGGTTGAATCCTTCAAGACGGAATTGAACATAGAAGTTCCATCCATCATGAGAGTAGGAGAATGTGTTTGCCCAACGAATGTTGAAAGCAGCTGCAGGATCAACTTCTACACCACCGTTAACTCCACCAGTAAAGGCAGTAAGACGGAATTGGATACCTGTAGAATAGGAGAATCCTTTTCCTAAAGCAATACCATAGCTAAACCAAACACCGAAGTAGTCAACAACATAGAGACCACCTCTGCTGTTAGCACCATAGAAAGGATCTCCAAAGAAGAACTCAAGATCGGTACCAAAACCAATAGAACCACCTCTACCAAAGCTAATGTTATGGTTGAGGTATAAACCCATTAAACCACGTGTGTCGATCAACATCATGAAGTAAGGTACGGAAACCCAAACGTTAGCTTTCATTCTGTCGAAGGTAGGAGTTGCTATTGAAAGAAACTTACCACTGGCATCGTAGAGATTTTCGTTGTGTGTAACAGCAGTAAAAGTACCACCCATAGTCACCATAGGAGCGCTTTTGAAATTTTGGCTATAACGAAGACCAAATTCCATTTCATTACCGGTAAATAGTAAGTTTGTGTCAACAGCGTTACCATCTGCAGTAACAATACCTGGTGCAAGGTGACCAGATGTGATATCACTGTAAAAACTTAAGTTACGACTTTGCTTTGGGGCTTCATCTTGTGCCCAAGCAGTTGTTGCAACTACTGCAAAAAAAAGAGACAGAAAAGAAATCTTTTTCATACGCTTAACTCCTTATAACTGTACTAGCGTTTATTCTTATCATATTTAGCCCGTGCTCTGGACAGCGAGGCGGGTTGAATATGGTTATTTTTATTTTCAGTTTTATATAGGTATATTATATCCAGTATTTTGATTTTGTCAATATTATTGGCTATTTTTTTTAAAACAGCTTAATTCCTTTTGTGGTAATTAATTAAGCTTAAAAATGCCCTAAAATCACTAAAAATAACTGCTTCTTTTTAAACTTTTTTTTAAAAAATGATTGAAATTGCCTCACATAAGGTTAAAAATAAGACATATTAGTGCTATTTTCTTCTTTTGCTCTAATCGAAAATCCCCCTGCGTAGGCGGGGGGATTTTTTTTATTTCTTTTTTTCCTCAATTAATTCTGTAATAAGGTCGATAGCAAGCATAGCGGTCATCAAGTGATCTTGTGCATGTACCATTAAAAGAGTTGGAGCTTTACCAGAACCGTTGATTTCGGCGGTGATAAGATCTGTTTGGATATGGTGAGCTTCGTGGACAGTTTTCTTAGCTTCGGCAAGCATTTTTTCTGCTTCGGCAATATTGCCTGTGCGAGAAATTTTTAATGCCTCGAATGCTAGGCTGCGGGCTTCTCCAGCAAAACCTACCAGCCCCATTACCAATTCTTCGTATTGTTCGTTTTGATCGCTCATATGCTAGCTCCTTTCTTTATAAAAATAGATAACTTTGATACGTAAAGTATAAGACATTGTTTATAAAAAATCAATCGGGTAAATTGTATTATTTTAAATATCTATATATTTTAGGGAATAAAAGTTGTATTTTTCCGAAAAAATTTTTTTTAATTTGCAAAAATTAAATTTCTTTGTTATAATTTTTTCGATCGTGAGTAATATTTTGATTTAAAACATTTATTTTATAGGAGTACTATATGTCCTTTCAAGAAAGTTTGGCAAAAGTTGCCACAGCTCTTTCTGAACAGCGTCACCTAACGGCTATTCGTAATGCGTTTTATCGTGTTATGCCATTAATGTTGGTTGCTTCCCTTTATGTTATGCTTAATAATGTTATCTTTGGGCTGCCAGGCTTGCGTGACATTGCTGCGCTGCAATCTTTTAAAGACGTTGGTGACCGTGTTTTCAGGGGGTCTCTGGGCATGGTTTCTATTACTGTTAGTTTCTTAGTTGCTTATTTCTTGGCAGTAGGCTATAAAGAAAGAGAAGAAGCTACTTTCTATGGAGTAACAGCTGTAGGTTGTTTTATTACTCTTATTCCTGGTGTTCAACAAGTTGCTGCAAATGATACCACAGTTGGTTTGTGGGGTATTCTCCAGTTTGTTGACACAGGCGCAGCAAGTATGTTTGTTGCAATGATTGTTGCTATTTGTAGTGCGGAAATTCTGCATGGTCTTAGCAAAGTTGAAGCTTTGAAAATCAAATTACCAGATAGTGTTCCTCCAGCTGTTGCAAAGTCATTTTCAGTATTAATTCCTGTGACAATAACATTTACAGTGTTTGGTGTTTTAGGTTTTGCGTTGATGACTTTATGGGATACCACGGTTGCACAAGTTATCACAAAAACATTACAAGTTCCTGTTTTAGCTCTTCTTCAAAACCCTATTGGGCTTATTGTTGTGATGGGTATTCAAAATCTTTTATGGTTTTTTGGTGTTCACGGGGCATTTGTTCTTGGGCCAATGTACGAGCCACCCCTTCTTATTGCTCTTAACGAAAACCTTGCAGCTTTCCAAGCCGGAGGCGTTCCTACACACATCATTACAAAAATCTTCATGGATTGTTATATGTCAATGGGTGGAGCTGGAAACACATTAGCGCTTGTTATTGCTATATTTATTTTTGGTCGACATAAAGAAGATCGTCTTATTGGAGGATTAGGGTTTATGCCTGGGCTCTTCAATATTAACGAACCTATTCTTTTTGGTCTTCCTATTATCTTCAACCCAATTTACTTCATTCCTTTTATTTTCTCTCCAATCATTAACGGATTGATTGCTTACGCTGCAACGGCAGCTGGATTGGTTAATAAACTTAGTATTCTTGTGCCTTGGACAACCCCCCCAGTGTTATCAGCATTTTTAGCTTCAGGAAATGATTTCAGAGTAGCATTGCTCTCATTAGTGTTACTTGCTGTTTCAGTTTTAGTTTACGCACCTTTTGTTATGGCAGCAAATCGAAGCCGAAGAGACTAAAGATTACAAAATCTCAAATACCGGAGATCTATATTTAGACCTCCGGTATTTTGTGTAGAGAGGGCAGTAATGGGAAAGCTTGTTTTATGCTGTAGTGCTGGGATGTCAACAACATTGATTGTCTCCCGTATAAAAAAATATGCAGAAGAAGTTGATCCTGCTATGGATGTTATCGAAATGTCTCTTTCTGATATAGAAAGCTCGCCCCACGATTGCGTGACAGCATATGTGTTGGCGCCTCAATTACGATGTCAGCAGAAAAAAATAGAAGAACGAACGCATAAGCCAGTCTATGTTATTCCTGCAGAAGATTATAGCTTAGTGCATATTCAAAATATTTTTCCTGCTATTCTAAAAATGATAAACGAAGAGGTTTAAATAATGACGAAGGAAAAAGGAATATCTCTTTATCCTGGCCATGTGCCATTAAAAGAAGCTTGTGCTTATGTAGAAAAAGCTGCTCATTATGGATTTACACGTGCTTTTACTTGCTTGCTTTCTGTCGACAATACAAAAGCTTTGCTCGAAGAATTTACACAACTAGTGAAATTAGCAAAGTCTCTTGGAATCGATGTTATTGCCGATGTCACACCGCAAGTGTTTTCAGAAATCGGAGCATCCTACGATAATCTCCAGCTTTTTGCTGATATGGGAGCAGCGGGGGTTCGTCTCGATTTAGGTTTCACTGGTTCCGAAGAATCTTTAATGACTTTTAATCCTTATGGTCTTCAGATTGAAATCAATATGAGTCAAAACACTCATATGATTGAAACAATTATGGATTATCGCCCTAATCGTTGTACGTTGACGGGTTCTCATAATTTCTTTCCCCACCGATTTACAGGCTTACACCGCCCTTTCTTTGCCGAAAGTACGGAACGTTTTCAAAAATATGGTCTGACAACCGCGGCTTTTGTCAAAGCACCTTCTGCTAAAATTGGGCCATGGCCTGTAAGTGATGGACTTTGTTCGATGGAAGATCACCGTGATCGATCCCTGAGCTATCAAGTTAAAGATTTATTTATCAACTTCGACATCAATACGGTGCTAATCAGCGAATGTTTTGCATCTGATGAAGAATTACAAGCTATGGGCGCTATCGATCCCAACCTACTCTATTTAGAAGCTGAAATTAATCCTAAGGCTTCAAAAACAGAGAAATCTATTATTTTAGATGAACTTCATTGGCATCGTGGGGACGAAGGAGAATACCTCTATCGTTCTACGCAGAGCCGTGTTAAATATAAAGGTCAAAAGTTTGAAGCTTGGAATACTCCTTCTCAAATTAAAAAGGGAGATATTCTTATAGAATCATCGCTTTACGGTACTTATGCTGGAGAGCTTCATATTGCTCGAAAAGATATGCCAAATTCTGGGCGAACAAATGTTGTTGGAAGAATTTCTGATGCAGAGCTGCCATTGATCGACTATATCAAACCTTGGCAGAAGTTCCGCTTTACAGACGTTTCTAAATAATAGTCATTTACATGTTTTCAAAAGGAGTCTCTTAGAAGACTCCTTTTGAGTTTTGAATATAGTACTTGAAATTACTGATAGAAATATCATATCATATAAACATAGCTTAGGAGTATAGAATGAAAAAATTATTGATTTTTTGGGGATTGTTACCAGTTGCATTATCGGCTCAAGATATTGCTATTACGTCCAATATTACACTTATCATTGGCACAGGAAATGTTGTTGCTGTATCCACACCAATAGGCGAAGTGCTTATTGATACAGGAGATAAGGCAACATCAGAACAAATAACAAAGCGTTTTACTAATGTATCTTATTTAATCTCAACGCATCGTCATGCCGATCATACAGCGGCTAATGATTTTTATGGCAAAGCTGGAGCGCAGATCATTGCTCATAGTAACACAGCTCAATACCTTCGAGAGCCAAATAGTGGTGTAACAACATCAGGTTATCCCAAAATTATGGTTGGAAGTAACTACACACTTAATGTTGGTGGACAGGTTATGGAGCTTATCCATTTTCCAAATGCTCACACGGATGGAGACCTAGCAGTTTTCTTCCCCGACCTCAATTATATTCATTTAGCTGATATCTCATTCGAAAAAATGTATAATTTTATTGATGTTCGTTATGGTGGAAGCATTGATGGGCTTATCGCTTCTACAGAAAAAATTATCGCGATGATTAATAATAAAACGATAGTATCTCCAGGTCATGGTAAATTAATTACTCGTAAGGATTTACAAAAAAATCTAGAGATGTATAAAAGCATACGTTCTAAAGTTAGAGATATGAGAAATAAAGGGCTAACACTGGAACAAATTAAAGCTGAAAAACCTACAGCTGCCTACGATAAAGTTGCTTCATGGGCATTTATCAACGGTGATAAATTTATTGAAAGCGTTTATAATAGCTTGTAGTACTAAAAATTACAAATTTAATTATTGATGGGGAAATATTGTGAAAAAAGTTGCCTTTGTCTGTGTTCATAACTCTTGTCGTTCACAGATCGCAGAAGCTTTTTCTAAAATTATAGGCTTTGGAGTATTCGAATCCTATTCTGCAGGGACAGAAACAAAAGATAGAATTAACCCAGATGCGGTGAGGCTTCTCAAAACCATAGGTGTTGATATGGAGCTTCATCAATTTTCAAAAACACTTGATAAAATTCCGGCTGTTGATATCGTAATTACGATGGGATGCAATGTCGATTGCCCTAATTTACCTTGTTCTTATCGAGAGGATTGGGGTTTGGAAGACCCTTCTGGAAAATCTGATGAAGATTTCTGGCATACGATAGGCCTTATCCGCTCTAAAGTAGAAGATCTTCGACGACGAATAGAGAATGATGAAATTTAGAATATAATGAGCAGAAGTAACCACCCATCAAGGGTGGTTATTTTTTAAATAAATATTTGATATCGAAATAGAATCTTTTTAACTTAGAATAGTATTATAATAAAAATATATTTTTTTATTATTATTCACAATTATTGACAATTTCATAAAAAATAGTCTATAATAAGACAAACAAGAGGTTATCGTGACTACACAATTTTCATACATGTCGGTAGCTAAGGGAATCTACAACGACTTTATCAAGGATAAGCTCCACCCTGGTGATACTATTCCCACAGAAATGGAGTTAACGACTCATTACAAAGTGAGCCGTACAACTGTTCGTAAAGCGCTTCAAGAGCTTGCAAAGAGTGGACTTGTTTATTCGATACAAGGTAGCGGGACTTACGTCTCGCAACAAGCGAATGTTCAAAAGATCACAGTTCTTGATTCCTTTGCCGATTATGCAAAGAAATTTGGAAAGACTCCATCAACGAAAGTATTGGAGTTTTCAACACAACCTGCTGGTACTGCGGTAGCTAAGATTCTTCAGATTAAAGAATCTGATCTAGTCTATTTTGTTCGTCGTTTGAGATTATTAGATGGCAAGCCAACGAATTATGAAATTGGCTATATGCCTGTTAGGATGTTCCCAGATCTTAGCGTTTCTGTAATGGAAAACTCGAAGTATCAATACATTGAACAAGAAAGAGAGATGCCTATAAAAGGTAGTACGATGATTTTCGAACCTATAGCTCTATCTTCTGAGTTGGCAGAAATATTACAAGCTCCGCAAGGGGCGCCTGTACTGAAAATTAAAACGAGTAGTCAACTTAAGGATGGACGATTTTTTGAATACACAGAATCTGTTCGTAGTCCTCAAGATTATATTTTATCTATCGACATTAATCGACCTTAACACTTACTAGCCACCATATTTGGTGGCTTTTTTTTATAGAAAAGCCCCTGCTAATTAAAGCAGAGGCCCCCCCAAATAGACTGCACCCAAAATAATTGGATGAATCGCCCGTTGTTTTAACTAAATTTATAATAACACTACCCAATTTGAAATTGTAAAAAGTAACAATCGATCCTTTATCGAAGGATGAGCTTGATATTACAAAATTATCACAGATATGTAAAATGTTTTATATACACTATTATACCACAGAAAATATTTTAATCAAGACCATTTGACAAATTTAATCGAAAATCTATAAAAGTTAATTAGGTGAGTAGAGATTGTTTAAGGGCAGCGGAAAACTCTAGGATAAGAGAGGGGGAAGGCACCAGCTCGGCATATTTTTGAGGAGTTCGCAAAGCATCTTCCCAAATTAAAATTTCTTGCTTCAAGGAATCACTAAGCGTAAGATTAAGCTGCTCACATAGCTCAAGGGCCCCTGCTGATGCAAAATCACCAGTGATAAGCCGAAAACTATCCCTCAAGGTTCGAAGGAGAATTTCGGGCAGATAAATACATGTTTGAGGCGTTTCTATTAACTTAGGGCTAATATCTAATCGAGCAATAAGAGTTTCTCTAAAATATAGTTTATTCGGAATCATCACTTACCTGTATTTCTTGAGCTTTTTCTCGTTCGGCATTTTCTTCCACAAGCCCTTCAACTGCGGGAAGTTTTTCACGAAAACGCATAATAAAAGCACATTTTCCCGTATGAGGGTTAAGATCAGCAATGATACCACATGCTGAAAGTTCTCCTTTAGTCTCTGGGTGGAGCCGATGAGGTTCGTTATAAATCATTTTTTTTAGGGCGGGATCAATTTCAAAGCCAATTATAGAATTTGCAGCCCCCGTCATCCCAATATCAGAGATATAGCCTGTCCCTGCGGGGTGGATTGTGTCGTCGGAAGTCTGCACATGAGTGTGCGTTCCCCATACAAGAGATGCTCTTCCATCAAGGAATCGCCCCATTATCTGCTTTTCCGCGGTGACTTCGGCATGAAAATCCAAGGCAATCATTCGAATCCCTTCTTTTTTGAGTTGCTTAATGCAATTAAATACGGCATGAAACGGACATTCAGCGGGAGACATACATTGTCGACCAACAGCGTTAATAACGGCCAGTTTGCCCATTGCTGTCTCGATAACGGTGTAACCAACCCCTGGTGTTTCAGGAACCTGATTGATAGGGCGGGCGATAAAAGGATATTTTTTTATTGTGTGCCGAAGGATATGTTTATCCCATGTATGATTTCCCATAGTGAGAATATCAACACCATAGGAACGAAGTTCTTGTGCGTGTTTGGGTGTGAGGCCGTAACCATGGGATGTGTTTTCCCCGTTAGCAATAACAATATCAGCGCCCCACTCTTGTTTGGCGATAGGAAATAAGATTTTTGCTGTTGCCCGACCAGCAGCACCCACAAGATCTCCAAAAATGGCGAGACGAATATTATTTTTATGCTTTTGAGGAAATTTTTGCATGATGCTTCCTTGAATTTTATAAGGTCTCTCATTATAATATAGTTCAAAAAAAATTTCAATGTTGGAGAATATATTGAAAACAATTTTGGCTCACGATTGGTTGGTGGATATTGCGGGAGCAGAAAGCGTTCTTGCCGAAATGCAAACACTCTATCCCGAGGCGCCCATTTATACTTTATTTCACGGCAATTTAAAAAATACTCCTTTTGAAAATGCCACTATTCATCATTCTTTTCTCCAAAATATACCAATGATAAATCAAATTTATCGTAAGATTCCCAACTTATTTCCGCTAGCAGTGGCTAATCTGGATATTGGAGATGCCGACTTGCTGTTATCTTCGTCGCATGCTGCGATTAAAGCGTTGCCAAAAAGCCCAAAAACCTGTCATATCTGCTATATTCATACTCCTATGAGGTATATTTGGGATTTATCAGAACAATATCTTGCTTCATTACCGATGATTTTGCGTCCTTATGCAAGATTTGTCTTCTCTGGGTTGAGAAAATGGGATAAACAGACCGCTGATAATGTAGATTTCTTTATTGCCAACTCTCATTATGTTAAAGAAAGAGTTGAACGCATTTATAAAAGAGAGGCAGAGGTTGTTTATCCTCCGGTAGATCTTTCTGAAAAACCTGTTTTAGATAAAGAAAACATCTTTGTTACGGCATCAAGGCATGTTCCTTATAAAAAAATCCCTCTAATTGCAGAGGCATTTGCTGCAATGCCCGATAAAAAATTAATTGTCCTTGGCGATGGAACAGACTTTGCAAAAGTGCAAGCAATTGCGGCTCGAGCTACTAATATTGAATGTCGAGGCTATTTACCTCGTGCAGAAATGTTGTCAGAGATAGGAAGGGCGAAAGCTTTTGTCTTTGCCGCCGATGAAGATTTTGGAATTCTTCCTGTAGAAGCCCAAAGCCTAGGAACGCCAGTGATTGCCTTTGGTAAAGGTGGCGTAAAAGAAACAGTGATCGATGAAAAGACTGGTGTTTTCTTTCATCATCAAACTATAGAAGATATTTGTCAGGCTGTTTCTAAATTTGAAACCATAGAAGATCGCTTTGATCCTTCTTATATTGCTCAACATACTCAGCAATTTTCCCGAGCAATGTTTCGACAAAAATACCAAGAATGCATCACCAAATATCATCAAAATTTTAAACAAAATAAATAGATAGAGGGTTTCTATGACAGAAATAGAAATAAAAAATCTCCTTAACGAGATTTCACATCCTGTTAATGCCACGCCACTAGACCTAAATGGCTCTGTAGAAGGCATTACATCAGAAGGTAAAACGCTAAAATTTCGATTGGTGCTTCCAGGGCTTTCTCATGAACAAAAACGCGAGCTTCGGAGTGTGATCGAAGCGAAGTTTCTCGCTCAAGATATAGAGGCTTTTGTAAGCATTATCGATCGCCCTGTTGCAGAGCTTTCTCGAAGTAACGCAACCCCTCCTCCTCATGCAGGCAAGCCAGTGGAAGATCTCATCAATAAAGAGGCTTTCAACCACATGAGAAGCATTGTTGCCGTGCATTCTGCAAAAGGGGGCGTGGGAAAATCAACAGTTTCTGTTGGATTGGCGCAAGCTTTTGCTAGAAAAGGCCTGAAAGTCGCCATCATCGATTTGGATATTTATGGCCCATCTGTTCCTAGAATTATGGGGACGGAAGGAGAGATACAAGTTTATGATGAGCAGTTCATCCCCATGGAAAAGGATGGAATTTATACAATTAGCGTGGGTAACCTTGTCGATAGCTCGGCGCCTATTGTGTGGAGAGCCCCTATTGTTAATGGAGTGATCCGCCAAATTTTTGAAAATACCCTATGGGATGAAGTTTTTGACGTTTGTGTGATTGATATGCCTCCAGGAACCGGAGATATTGCGATTACAGTTGGACAAAGTATTCCACTGTCTGGAGTGGTTGCCGTGAGTACACCACAAGCCGTTGCTATGGAAGATACAGCGAAAGGAATAGGAATGTTCCGAAAAATGCACGTACCAGTTTTAGGCTTGGTGCGAAATATGAGTATGCTTGTCTGCCCAGATTGTAAAAAAACAATGCCGATTTACCCTAAATCAGAAGAATTTGATGAATTTTTAAAGGAAAATAGTGTAGAAGTGCTTTGCGAACTACCCTTGGATCCTAAAATTACAGGGCTTGCAGATAAAGGCACCTTGAATAAAGTTGATTTAACATCTATATGGGCACAAGAGATAACTAAAGCAGCGGAAATCATAGCAAGCCGCCTTATCTTGACAAAAAATTAAAAAATACGTTGACAAATGAAGAAATATTTGTTATAATATTTCACTGTTAGCCGAGATAGCTCAGTAGGTAGAGCAGAGGACTGAAAATCCTCGTGTCGGTGGTTCGATTCCGCCTCTCGGCAAGCTAGGCAGCCAGTCTGCTTATTTTAAATATCTTGTGGAGTACAACATGAAACGCACTTGGCAACCTTCAAAAATTAAGCGCGCCCGGAAGCATGGCTTTCGATCACGCATGTCCACCAAAAACGGACGTCGCGTTTTGTCAGCTCGTCGCTTGAAAGGTCGTATTCGTCTTACCGTTTCCGACCACAAATAAGATGCCCTCTTATCCCAAGACTTGTCGCCTGCGTACGAAAAGGGATTTTCAAAACATATATCAGAAGAGTTTCCGTATTTTCGGAAACTTTTTTGCTTTGAGAATTAGTCCCTCTAGCGCATCTTCTTCTCGCCTAGGGGTGACTGTTTCCAAAAAATTTGGGGGAGCGGTATATCGTAACGGTATTCGTCGCATTATAAGAGAAATGTTTCGCCTAAAACCTCCCGCAGTTCCCCTCGATATTATTATTTCTCAGCACCGTCAGGGGACATCCCTACTTCGAAAGAAGACGGAGCTTAAAAAAATATTCAGGCTTCTCAGCGATAAACCTTTCTTAGAGGTTTATCAGTCTCAAAAAACATCGCTTGCCCTTAAAGATGTTAGGTTTTCCTCTCCTATGAGTGAAATCGCGCAGCTTGCTTTTTATGGCCTCGGTATTTATAAAAAATATTTATCTCCTCAATTAAAACCAGCATGCCGTTTTGAGCCTTCTTGCAGTATCTACGCGATGGATGCGCTTCGTGTACATGGATTCTGGAAAGGAATGTTTCTTACAGTAAAAAGAGTGCTGAGATGCAACCCATTAGGAGGGTCGGGCTATGATCCGGTTCCTTTTAAAAAGAAAAAAAAATAACCCCCCGCAAAAGCAGGGGGATTTTTTATTTATTGCGAAGAATTTTTCTGAAACAGAGAATATTCCAAACAACAATGCCAACCCAAGCGATGAGCATAAATACCCAACCACCAGGTGTAAGCTCGTAAGTTGTTGAAGCTTCTTGAGCACTTAATAACGATGGGATAATCAATAACAATAATAATCTAACCATGAAGTGAGTCCTCCACTTGGATTTTCAAACGATCGTCATGGCTATGACGACGCCAAGAGTAACCAATCATAACATTAATGATAATAGCTACAGCAACCATAATACCGCGCGCTACCCATACGTTTGTAGGAGTTGATTCGGCCATAATTTGAGCAGGAGCATTAAAGATAATCCAGCCAATAAGAATTGTAGCTAAGAATACAGGGGTTACAAACTTCAAAATATAACGGTAGAATGTTGGAACAGTGATATGTCCTCCGCGATGAAGCTCGAGCCAACCGCGTTTAGAGTCTATATGAGTAGCGAAAAGCACTACTTCAATAAGACCTGCGATGAGAAGAATGAGGTTTCCTCCCCAGAAATCGATTTCGCTAAGAACGCTAAGGCTTGAATCCATAACAACATAGAGACCAACACTAAAGAAAACAAGACCACTTAAACCAAGAGCCACAGGCTTACTCATGCGAATATCTTCGGTGAAGAAAGCTTGTATAGGCTGGAGAAGTGACAATGTTGAGGTGATCCCTGCAAAAAATAGCAGTAAAAACCAAATTATAGAGAAGAATCTGCTGAAAGGAAGCTGAGCAAGCATCCCAGGCATAGTGATGAAACTAAGCCCAAATGTGCCACTTTGAGCTACTTTTACAAGCTCGGTTGCGCCCAATACGGCAGCAGCTGTTGGAATAATAATCATACCACCAAGGATAACTTCTGCAAATTCGTTGGTAGCATTTGCTGTAAGTGACGCTAAAGTAATATCTTTATCACGCTTTACATAAGAAGAATAGGTGACAATGGCTCCCATCCCTAATGAAAGAGTAAAGAAGATTTGACCAGCTGCATCAATCCACACGGAAGGGCTAAGAATTTTTGAGAAGTCGGGGTTCCACATAAAGGCGATACCTTGTTCCATTCCAGGTAGGAATAAAACACGAACTGCTAGGATAACCCCAAAAAGCAAGAGCAAAGGCATAAGAGTTTTGGCAAGGCGTTCGATCCCTTTAGTAACACCGATAGCAATAACAACGATATTTGCAAGAACGGTAATAACAAAAAAGAAAACGTTTGCTGGAAGCCCAAAGAAGAGAATTTTAAATGAAATATAATTCCCAAAGAAATCGGCTGTTTGACCAGATGCGGCCATTGCAGTCAACTCCCCAGTGATGGAAAACCATGCGTACCCAAGAATGATTGATTCTAAATATAGGTAGTAGAATAAAATATAACATACAGCTAGAATGCTAAAAGAACCAAGATACTTTGCCCAAGGCTTTCTGAATACAATGTTGAAAACCCCTGGAGGTGTACCTGTTCCGTGAGCTCCACCGTAACGTCCGATGGTCCACTCAAGCCAAGAAAGAGGCAAACCGATGACTAAAAGAGAAATAAAATAGGGAATTAAAAATGCCCCACCACCATTTCGAGCCAACAGACCCGGAAAGCGCATAAAATTTCCTAACCCAACGGCGGATCCTGCAACAGCTAGGATTACGCCCAAGGAGGAAGCCCATGATTCGCGTTTCATAAAAACACTCCTTTTGATATAATATACATTAAGTAAAATCTAATAATAACCCTAGCATTATAACATTAAAAGGGCAAATTGTCAATATAAGATAGATAAATAGGCATTTATGATTAAAAAAACATCTTTTATGGTCAAAAAGAGTGAAAAATATTCTAAAAAGACCACGCAAATTTTAATCCCAAATGAGGATACAGATATGCTAGAGGAACCTGTCCATCAGGGTAAGAAACGCGTACTTGTTGTGTTCCTTCATAAAGAATGCTTAAATTATAAAACCAGTACTGAACACCAATATTAAATCCTACTGAAAAAGTTGGCCCAACATTGTATAAAAAGCCAATACTTGCATCGACTCCAAATCGAATAGATGAGCCTTGTAGAAGTTGATTATTGAACTGAAAAGAGAGAGGAGTATAAGCAACACCGATCCGTAAAGAAGGGATTAGCTCCCAGGAATTTCGACGATAACGCCAACCAATACCGGACATGATGAAGGTATTAAGAGAAGCATCGATATTAAGCCCAAAAGTGGTTGTCGAGGTGAGGTTATAAGAAAGAAGCCTTTCATATTCTCCCTTAACAAGAATACCACCACCCCATAGGCGTAGGCCGGTATAAGTGTTACCTCTAAAAACAAGCGTCATGGGGTTCGAACGTAGAATAGCCCCTTCCCCAGATACAGAAAGTGAAAAACGATGGCGAGTGGGGATGATTCTAAGTACTTTATCACCATTTTTGATGGGAGCCTGTTGATGGGAAAGAATAGCAAAAGATTGAAAAACTCCTTCACTGTTGGTCGCCTGCTCGAGTCGGCTCACCTTTACCTTAACCTCACTCATATTTTCTCTTGGCTCTTGAAGAAGAACAGTCAGAATATCTCCTTTTTTCAATCCAGGAAAATCCGAAAGAAGAATGCGAGCCTCGGTCTCATTCACGGAAGAAACAAGTACATCTTTTTTAGAGGAGTCCTCTTCTGCTAAGAATTTAGCAATTTCGGCTGCGATAAATTTATAATTTTCTTTGGGTAGATTAATCACTCGATTTTTTTTGATGCCCGTTTCAAGATTAAGCAAGCCAATATCCATTTTAGCAATGGTTTCAGTGAGTGAGCTATTCAGCACCTTAATCTCCAAAACCATCGTTATATCAGAGCTAAAAGGGCTATTTGATTTAGACATCCCAAGGGTGTTAAATTCTCCCTTAACCTGTATCAAATCGAAGCCTTGAGACCGAAGCTCGGGCAGTAAACGCGGAATCAATCCCTCGAGAGGAACGATATTAGAAATAATTAACACAGTATTAGCCTTTTGATCGGATCGGCTGCTAGAAATGCTGTAAGATAGTCGCTGAGCATGAGCTGTAGAAATCGATATGAGCAGCAAAAAAAATATAAAATGCTTCATTAAATCCTCCACTACTATTATAGGGGAAGCTTTCATAACTTGCAATTTTTATAAAATTATCCTATGCTGAAGTATGATTTCTACAATTGCATCACTTTTCATTAGCATTATTGCACTCGCTGTTGTCCTAAGAGAACGTACGCGAAAGCCCTTCGAGTCGGATTTAATAGAGTTTCGAGCAGAAACCGAACGACTAATCGCGGAATTCAATAGGGTTTCGGAACGAAACATCAGTATGATGGATGATCGCCTCGAAGCCTTAGAGCGGCAAATACGTATTGCACGTAAGTTAGAAGAAGAACTTCTTCTTCGAGAGGAGAAAGATAAAGTTACCAGCATTCTCCCAGTCGAGCTTAAAAAACCAGAACGTAAGAAAAAATCAAAAAAGACGGTAGAGCCAGAGGCACAGGCAGAAATTTCCAGCGAGCCATTGCCTGAAAAATCTCTTAAAGTGGCGCCAGAAGAGTTGCAACCTGTTGACGCAGCCTTAGAGATTCCACCGCTTTTCGATGGTTTTCCTGTTCAACGTCTGCGGTCTTACGGAGAGAAACGAGCTAATACGATAAAATCGCATGAGCAATTATTGCTGTTTCTTAAAGAAAATAAAACAAAAGAAGAGCTAATAGATATGGGTTTTTCATCTAACGAAATAAACCTAGCGATCCTCAGTATATCCCTCGAGGAAAATACTTCCCAAGAATAAAAAAAGCCCCTAGCATGAAGCGGGGGCTTTATTGTATTAATAATTAAGGCGTATAAGTGAGGAAAAAGAGAATACCAATTGGAGCAGAGTATAAAGCACTGTCGATGGTATCAAAAATACCGCCCATTCCAGGGATGATGGTGCCAGAATCTTTAATGCCTGCCCATCGCTTGAAATAGCTCTCAACAAGGTCTCCAAAATTAGCAGAGAAACTCATCATAATTCCAAAGAGTACCCACTTCCATAAAGGCCAGCGGAAAGGAAGACCAAATAACCCCTGTAATACAAAGAAGTAAAGAATACCAAGTAGGATACAAACGGTAAAAGAGCCAATATATCCTTCGAGTGTTTTCTTTTTAGAAGGAAGGAAAGAAAGCTCTCGTTTTCCAAAAAGCATACCGGAGAACATCCCTGCGGCATCGCTGACCCATGCAAAAACAAAAACAAGAACAAGAGCAGCCCCGTTAGGTTGGTAGAACTTGAGGATGAACATGCTATTCATAAAAACGTTAATAGTTACAAAATGGAAACATAAAGCTCCAAAGAGCTCCATATTTTTGGGATAATTTCGTGTAAAGAAAACGTATTGAATTCCACAAAGATAGAAAAAGACGGCAATTACAGTACTATAAACAGCAATATATAGATTATAAGGAAGAATACTCGTTACCATTGCCCAAGAAGCAAAGATAGTAATAGGAGCAAAGCGGCTTAATCGAGTGAGAAAAAGCCCAGCCTTGAGAGTTTTCTCAATAGGAACAAGGATTTCTTCGCTAAGTGCAACAAGGATGATCAAAAAAAAGATCACGTAAATGAGATCATTATACATGGGGGTAACGATAATATACCATGTTACGGGTATACCCAAAACTGCAGTAAGCAGACGCTTAATCATGATGGTTCCTTCTTTATTCTAAGAGCCAAAGCGTCTTTGACGCTGTTCGTATTTTTTTAAAGCTTCCCGAAATACTTCGGGGGTAAAATCAGGCCAAAGTTTAGTTGTAAAATAAAATTCAGCATAGGCCGCTTGCCATAGCATAAAGTTACTGATTCTTTCTTCTCCAGAAGTACGGATTAGTAGATCAATAGGTCGAGGAAAAAAAAGAGATTGTTCAAATAATTGAGTAGTAATTTCCTCGGGGTGGAGCGTCCCCTGCTGAACTTTTTCTGCAAAAGAGCGAGCAATACCTGTTATTTCTTGTTGCGCACCGTAGTTAAGACATATATTGAGGGTAAACTTCCCGTCTGCAGATAAGGCACAGCGTTCTTGCGCTTTATCTAATTTTTTAAGTAGGCGGGAATCTAGATTATCACGTCCACCACTAATATGTAGAAGAATTTTATTTTCAATAAGCTCTTTTGTAAAAGATTCCAGTACGCGATCAAGTAGCCCAAACAAGGCTTTAACCTCTGTTTGAGGGCGAGAAAAATTTTCGGTAGAGAAAGCATAAAAGCTTAGCGTATCTGGGCCATCGTTACGGCATTCTGTAAGTAAGGTTTTCAAAGCTTGAAAACCCGCTTCATGTCCTTCAACAGTAGAAAGCCCGTGTGCTTTTGCCCATCGCCGATTGCCATCAGGAATAATTGCAACGTGCATTAGACTGTCATGATATCTTTTTCTTTACTTTTCATTGCTTCATCGATGATGGCAATTTGAGCGTCAGTTTCTTTTTGAATTTTGTCTAATTCTTTTCGCATATCGTCTTCGCTGATTTCTTTAGCGATATCTTTAAGTTTGCTGTTGATATCTCGGCGAGCATTGCGGATAACCACTTTTGCATCTTCAGCTATGCCTTTGGCATATTTTACAAGCTCTTTTTTTCGTTCTTCTGTTAAAGAAGGGATGCTAATACGAAGAACTTTTCCATCATTAGTAACAGAAAAATCCATGCCAGAGTTATGGATACCCTTCTCAATATCTTTAAGAAGCGATTTATCCCAAGGCTCAACAACAATTTGGTGGGGATCAGGAACTGAAATAGCCGCATTTTGCTTGATGTTGGATGGCTGGCCATAGGCATCAAAGGTTATATCTTCAACCATTACGATGCTTGCTCTGCCTGCTTTAAGACGATTAAATTCGTCTTTGAGAAAAGAAATTGCCTTATCCATTCCAGCTTGGGCATCTTTACGAAAAGCCTGATACTCGGGAGTCATATTCTCCTCCTACGGAAATATTACAGAATATTTTAACCCAATTTTAAGATTAAATCAAGTCTTGTCTTATTAATAATCTGAAAAGGTTTCAAAATTAATTTTTGCCTATAGAAAAAGCGCTGTTTCTTGTTCAATGGCGATTTTACGGAGTGAATCAACAGCTTGTTTTTCTAGTTGACGAATACGCTCTTTTGTGAGATGCAAAAGATCTCCAATTTGAGAGAGAGACCGACATTCTTCCCCGTCTAGTCCATATCGTTGTATTATAATGATTTGTTCTCTTTTTGGTAGTTGATTAACCAATTTTTTAACTTCTTCTGACAAAAATTTTTTTTTACTCGCTGATTCTGGAGTATTACTAGCAGGAATATCGATCTCGTTATCACAAAATTCATCTAAAGAGTGGCAATTTTCATTCAACATAAGAATTTGCCTAACTTTTGCTTCGTCTAGCCCAAACCATTCGCCTATTTCTGCATGGGTGGGCGGCCTTCCATTTTTTGATTTAAAATCGTCTTGAAAATGGCGAATATGAGATAATTCTCCCGATCTATTGGCAGGAATTCGCACCATCCGAGATTTTTCGGATACGGCTTTTAGGATAGTTTGGCGAATCCACCATACAGCGTAGGAAATAAATCGAAATCCTTTACTATAATCGAATTTATCGACGGCTGTCATTAGGCCTATGTTGCCTTCGTTGATAAGATCGGCGAGAGGTATGCGGTGGCAGTGATATTTTTTTGCAATTGAAACTACAAAACGAAGGTTAGATACAATAAGATTATGCTTTGCAACTGCACAACTAGAACACAGATGGTCGATGCGACGCTCTTTAAAAGAAGCTTGGCAGCATGAAGCATAGGTTTGAGCATAAAATTCTTCTTGCTCTTTGGTAAGAAGAGGAATGGTGTCGATTTCAGAAATATAAGCACTTAATCCAGAGCGAAACTTTAAATTACTGTAAATTTTTTTATCTTTTTTCACAGACATACGATACTCCTTGTTTACATCACCCTTTGTAATCTGCAAACATATTCGTATACAAATGTTGGAATACTTATAAAAAACTCCAAATTTTCGATAAAAATAGAATACTATACTTTCATCAACATATGATACCCCTTATTTTATTTCACCCTGTGTCCTTTTAAAACATTCCTATATTTATATACGAATGTTTATAAAAAAATCTTATTTTATATGAATAGAATACAATATATTCAGCAATTTACAGGTATTTTTTGTTTTGCTATACCTAACAAATCGAGCTAATTTAAAGAAATTAGCTCGGAGATTAAAATTATATTATTAGATTTGAGACCCACGCATTACTTGGTTAACTGCTTTTCCAATGAGATCGTCAGAAGTTTGCATTGTTTTTTGATTTGCTTCATATTGACGCTGAACTTCTATCATTCGAACCATTTCTTCTACAGGCACAACAGTGGATTTTTCAACCCAACCTTGATGTACCATAGGATTATTTACCGGCCTTGCAGATCCTGAATATTCTGTTTCTGCGTAAAAACTATGCCCTTCACGAGATAGATATCTTTTATGTCTGAAGTCGACAATTAATAGTTTTCCCCCAGATTGTTCATCATCCCATTCATTTTGGCGAGTTGTAGTGAATTGATCAGCAGCAACAGCATTATTGAAGGTAATATTGGCATATTTATCAACTTTAAAATTATTTCGAGCGACATTGATACGCCCTTTGGTACTCATAAGATAATTTCCATTATTATCAACGACAAATCCATCACCATTGATGGTAAAGGTGCCATTTCTGGTGTAACGTAGCCCCTGAGGGGTGTCAACAGTGAAAAATCCCTCATTTTCAAGAGCAAAATTGAATTGAGAACCTGTTTCCATTACGCTACCTTGCTCGAAACGGACGTAAGCCTCATTAAATTCGACACCTGTGCCTAGTTTTCCGGCAATGGGGGCTTTATCGAAGGATCCTAAAGGAAATTTAACCTGCCCATCGTCGTTAACGCGACGTGCAAGCATTTCGGGAAAAGATTTCATAACGACAGTTTCTCGTTTATAACCGTCGGTATTAATGTTTGCTAGGTTATTTGCGATTGAATTCATTGATTCTTGCAGGGCAATCATGCCACTAGCTCCAGTGTATAATCCTTTAACCATTTTAGTTACCTCTCTCCACTATTAATATCGGAATTTTCTAAATATTCCTGAGAAAATTTTAGCTAAAAATACTCATTTTCTTTTTAAAAAAACCGAAAAAAAATTCAGTGGAGGGCTTATGACAAGCGTAGATTCTTTTTTACACCGAAAACGCTACGAACAGAACTGCTCTTCGCTAACTATCGAAGCTTATGCTACTGATTTGTCTCATTTTGTGGCATTTTTGGGAGAAATCGACCCACAATCGGCCACGGAAGAAGATATTTTCAATTATCTCATTAGTCTTCATGAAAAATCATACACAAATGCGTCAATTTCGAGAAAACTTTCTTGTTTGAGGGGGTTTTATCGAGATTTATTGCGTCTTGAGCATAGAGAGGATAACCCGATGGATCACATTGATGGCCCAAAGGCTTCTCGCCCACTGCCTAGATACCTAAGCGAAGATCAAACAGAAAGTCTCTGTTCTCTCCCCTTTAGTGAGGAAAACTTTACCGATATGAGAGATCTCACTATGATAGAATTTATGTATTCGAGCGGGCTTCGCGTGAGTGAGGTGTGCCGTTTAGATTACAACGACCTATTTTTAGAAGAGGGAGTAATTAAAGTATGGGGAAAAGGAGATAAAGAAAGGCTTGTGCCTATGTCGGGGCGTTTGAAAATGGTGTTGGCTATCTATCTTCCTTTAAGAGAAAAATATTTAGAAGGGTGGAAGCATACGTCTCAGTTGATAATTACCAAATTTCGTAAGGGAATAAGCCGTATGGGCGTTTGGAAAATTCTAAAGTTACGCGCAGAGGCTGCGGGCATTGAAAAAATCCATCCTCATATGCTAAGACACAGTTTTGCAAGCCATATGCTGGCAAGAGGGGCGGATATTCGTATTATTCAGGAGCTTTTAGGGCATGAGGACCTTAGTACTACAGAGATTTACACCCATGTAGAGGTTTCTCACCTGCAAAATTCGCTGAAAATGTGTCATCCTTTGGGAAAATTGGCGTAATTTTGAAGAAAAAGCGGTTTATTCTTCGTTTTCAAGCTGATTTGCGGGCATTGCTCTGTAAATTGCTATCCCTTCTGCATGAATTGTACAGATACGCTTACGTTTGAGAGTATGTTTTGTGAGTAATTCTTGAATAGCAAACCCTGGGCTAATAATTTTAGTAAGATCCATAACAACGTTATCTTTTGAGTGATTTGCAAAAATAAATATCGAATCTTCATTTGGAGCAAAGCGTTCTATGCCCCACAACGCACAATCTTGCACGATATAGCGGGTATACCCTATTCGTAAAACAGGATATTCTTCGCGAAGTTTTAGTAGTGTTTCATAAAAATTTAGAATCTCTTTATTCCACTTAGCTTTAGTCCAATACATGTGTCTTTCTAAGCCTGTTTTACTAAGCCCAATTTCTTCGCCAAAAAGTACATCGGGGATATTTGTGCATAATAATTGAAATACCACTGCCCTTAGCATAGCTGGTAAATTTCGACGGGAGAGATCCCAAAAAGAATATTGATCATCCGAGAGCCTAATTCTTGTTGATGCCATAGTATTGAAATTTTTATGATAAAAACGCCCCAATAAGGCCAGTAGTGGGTTTATATCTGTTTGCTCTGTAAAGAGTTGCCGAATTAAATAAGAAAGATCGTTGGCTACTTGGTATGAGTCGGAGGGGGGAGGTTTTCTTTTTGCAAGGGCTGAATTTTCAGGAAGCGGGGCATCGATATGGGAAAAATGTAGATCGTTAAAGTAGTCACTTCTTTTTTCAAATTCTCTAATATCTTTTGGAGTATAAAATCGATAAATAGCCGTAATATCCGCTGTTTCATATTGAGGTAATGTTGTTTTATCAAGCTCGAAAGGCACGACAGCCCATTCTTTCTCCGTGTAACCTTTCTCTCCGTAAAATACTGTACAGTCGGCATTTCTTAATTCGAAATAGGCTAAAACAGGTTCGACAGGCACTGGAAGAAAGAACCCATACCAGCATCGCGTTCCTTCATAAAAAATAGGTTTGCCAACAATATTTTTTAGCCCAAATAGCGAGCTTTGCACATTTAGAGAGACGTTTTGCCAAAATAGCGTTTCCACACTAATGGTAAAAACAACAGAATTATTACGGATAAAGGGCATTTCTAGAGAGAATTGAATTTCATCTTGCCCCAGGATTAGCGATGCTTCTCCTGTATTATCAGAGCGAAAGGGGCAACTTATTTTTTGATTGTCCACATTAAAGTGATAGCTATATTTTCCAGCAGGCAGTATAAGTGTGCTTGAAAATACTCCGGATCTATCGTCATATTGTAGATTTAAATCGAGGTCGTCGGAAAATCCTATACCGTTGATAGATACATTTTTATAGCCTTTATCGGGCAGAAGAAATCGTACAGGGTAGGACATTTAATCACCTTAACTCGATTTTGTTTTATTATAGGACAAAATTTTTAAAAACTCAAGATAGATATAAATAATTTAAAAGAAAGTTGCTAAAATATTAAAAATTTGATATAACAATACCGATATACTCAGAGAATACGTAGGAGTTGTTCATGAAAAGGTTTATCCTCTTAGGCATTTTTCTAATGTTTTGTGTCATACCATCTTTTGCTCGTATAGGTTCGATTAATCCTATATTATCAGTTAACCTTACTGGCACTATTTACTCACATCAGCAAGAAAGCACTTTTCTTTATCAAGCTGGTGGAGGAATTAGTCTTCATTTTATGATAGGTGGGCGTTTGTACTTTTTTGGAGGGATTAACGCATCCTATCTTGCTAGCATCACAACAGAAAGTGACTCTTTTCAGCTTGATTTTCTCGTGGGTATGGGCTATTTAATTATAGAGAACAGAGATATTCGGGGCTTTAGTTTAGCTATTAATGTTGCTCCTCTTGGTATAGGATTAGATATTCGTTATTTAGGCACACTCGATCAGGTATCATCTGCGCTTTATCATATTTATGTAGACATGCCTTTGCGGTTCCACTATGAAAGAAATAAGGCTCTTCAGATAGCGCCTTATATCACCGTGGGTTTAGACACCAGAAATGATGTGTATAATTTTGCTGTTAGTGGAGGCGTGTCCGTAGGACTCACCTATTAATAAGTATCTTTAAATAAAGAAACCCCTAGGCACTTGATGCAGAGGGGGATTTTTTTTATTTGGGTAAACAAAAATGATTTTGAAACCAGTTATCGTAGCTTTGATTAAGCCACATTTTGAGGGCAGTTTCATCGTCTACTTCGCTACCGCTTTGCTCGCAAGCATAGCGTCGGTAGTGGTCGAGCTCTTGTAAAAGTTGTTTTGTATAATTATTCATATCAAAAGAAGATTTTGTCATAACTTCCTCCAGCTTTTTATTATTGCATAAGTAGTTAAGTTTGTCAATCATTATTCACAAAAAAAAGCCCTTGCGTTATGCAAGAGCTTTATATTATCGTTTTAAGGTGACAGCTGTGCCAAGCATATTATCTGATGTTTGAATGGCTCGACTGTTAAATTCGTAGGCGCGTTGGGCGACAATCATTTCCACCATCTCTGTAATTGCCGAGACGTTCGACATTTCTAAGAAGCTTTGGCGGAGGGCACCAAATCCTTGAGTGGCGGGAGTACCTTCTACCGCAGGCCCACTTGCAGGAGAGGTTTTCACCAAATTTTCTCCTAAGTTTGTTAGCCCAGCGGGGTTGATGAAGCGGTGTATTGTGAGATAATTGATGGATCGAGGTTCGTCTTCGCCTGCAACCTTAACCGTAATCTCCCCTTGAGGAGTAACCGTTAAGCTATTAATTTGAAAATTCTCCGGAAGCCGTGTGCGAGGTAATAAATAGTACCCTTGATTTGTAACAATTTCTCGGTTTGCATCTAACTTAAATGAACCATCTCTTGTATATGCCGTTGTTCCATCAGCCATTTGCACAGCGTAGAAACCTTCGTCTTCGATTGCAATATCGAGCACGTTGCCTGTTTGCTGAAGGCTGCCCTGCGTATAGAATTTTTGCGTTCCCGATACACGAGAACCCAGACCTGTTTGAATTCCCACAGGATGAGAGGTGACTTCTGTTGCCGGTGTGCCTGCAAGACGCTGTGTTTGATATAAGAGATCTTCAAACTCGGCTCGTGTTTTTTTGAACCCTGAGGTATTAATATTTGCTAAGTTGTTAGCAATAGTGTCAATTTGAAACTGTTGACCAGCCATCCCAGTAGCTGCCGTCCATAAAGAACGCATCATAGAAAGCCTCCAAAAACCTAAACTCTTTCTCTTGATTATCGGAACATTTTCAAAAATACAAAGGAATTTTTCAAAAAAATTGATGAGCTATAAAAAAAAGCCCCGCATTACACGGAGCTTTTTTATCAAAGATTATTAGGCTTTACCTGCAGCTGCTAACAATGAAGGAAGCACTTTTTTTACGTCCATCAAACCGTAATCACGCATCTCGATAACAAACGTAGGCTTGCTGGTTTTAGCAGCAATAGTTGCTTGCTGAAATTTAACCTGAGGTGCCAATGCGATAACGTCGATGGAATCATCTTTAAGATAATCGTCGAGATCTCCCAAAGGGATAGCTGTAATATCAATTTGCGTATTGATTTCTTCAGCGTGCTTTTTCATTTTAGAAACAAACAAACTAGTAGACATACCAGCACTGCAACAGAGAATAACTTTTGTCATAGACAACTCCTTAAAATGAGCGATTTTTGAGACTTCATTTATAAATCATATTATACGATTGTTTTATATTTTTGTAAATCCATTAATGCAATTTTTAATAATTTTTTTATTTTTTTTGCTGATAAGCAATTATATAAATTTAACTCAGCTTAAAACGTAATATTTTTGATATAGAATAATGTTCCTTCCTTATTATAGTGAAAATAGATTCTCTC
This sequence comes from Brevinema sp., assembly GCA_051653605.1. GTDB lineage: Bacteria > Spirochaetota > Brevinematia > Brevinematales > Brevinemataceae > JBOFWL01. The sequence goes on along the minus strand of JBOFWL010000066.1, from coordinate 7,813 downwards.
TCTATCTATTCTTAGTATTTTTAGGCAAAAGTTGATTTCAATCAAAATTTTAAAATTTAAAACTTTTAATTTGTTTTTTTTCTCAAATGTATTATAATATAATTTGAAATACATAAAATGTTTTAGGAGGTTTATGTGAGCACTGTTGTCCAAGCCCGAAAAACTGTCCCTCATGATGTCGCACTTGATAATCCAGGCACAATCTTGGAGTTATTTAAAAAGTATGTTGATACTTGTGGAAATGAGTTTTGTGGCAAGTGCATGCCTTGCCGTTATGGTACTCAAGAATGGCAGCGTCTTTTTACAAAACTTGTAGAAGGGAATGGAACTCTCGATGATCTTGCTGCAATTCGCCGCATTAATCTTACTATGAGAGTTGCTAGTTTATGTCCAATGGGCTTAAACTCCCCTTATGTTTTAGATAAAATGCTAGATACCTATGCTAGTCAGTTAGAAGATTTTATCGTCAACAAAAAGCCGCTTGAAAAGGCGTTTACGTCTATTCCTGCTGAATTATTAGCAAAGTGAGGTTATGAACCATGGATGCAACACTTACCATGACAAAAATTACTATTAATGGTAAAGAATGCCAAGTTCCTGCAGGCATTCCTCTTATAGAAGCCATTGAAATGCAGGGAATTCGTGTGCCACGCCTTTGTTATCACCCCGATTTTTATAAAAATGGCGTCAACGGATCTGGGTCTTGCGGCCTTTGTGTGATTAAAAATAATGATACAGGCAAAGTAATGCGTTCTTGTATCATGAAAACGCGAGATGGGCTTAATATTGAAACCGATACTCCAGAGATTTTAGCTGCTCGTAAGTCGGCAATGCAATTAATTCTTGCCAATCACCCTTTAGAGTGTCTTTCTTGTCTTCGTAACCAAAAATGTGAGCTTCAAGCTCTTGCAGCAGAGATGTCTATTCATGAAAACCCTTATCCTAACACTCCAACACAGTACCCTGCAGAGAAAAACAGCTTATCAATCCAAATTAATCCTAATAAATGTATTAAATGCTCTCGTTGTGTTATTACTTGTAAGGTTTTACAGCAAGTACAAGCTCTAGAAATGGATAAAATTGGATATAATATCCATCTTCAGCCAGTTGGTGGCTTGAAAATGAGTGAAACTCCTTGTATTAGTTGTGGGCAATGTACGGCGCACTGCCCTGTTGCCGGCATCTATGAGATAGATGATACCGAAAAACTCGAAGAATACCTCAACAACCCCGAGTACCATGTGGTTGTGCAAGCAGCCCCTGCTGTACGTGTGGCCTTGGGAGAAGATTTTGGCATGGAGCCAGGTACTCTTGTAACGGGTAAAATGTATAATGCTTTGCGTCGCCTAGGTTTTGATAAAATTTTTGATACCAACTTTGGCGCCGATATGACCATCATGGAAGAAGCCGCAGAATTCACAAAACGCTTCACTACAGAGCCTGAGGCCTTGCCCGTTATTACTAGTTGTTGCCCTTCATGGGTAGATTGGACCGAAAAATTCTTCCCAACAATGATTCCTCACCTATCTTCGGCTAAATCTCCTCACCAAATGTTAGGTGCTATGGTTAAAACTTACTATGCAGAAAAAGCAGGCATCGACCCAGAAAAAGTTATCTGTGTTTCCATTATGCCTTGTACCTCTAAAAAATCTGAGATTAAACGTCACCCCGACATGTTTGTTTCTGGTGTTCCTGATGTCGACCTCGTTGTCACTACCCGCGAGTTGGCTCGTATGATTAAAAAAGCGGGTATTAATTTCACCGATCTCGAAGACCAAGAGGCAGATCAACTTATGGGTGAATATTCCGGAGCTGGGACAATCTTTGGAGCAACGGGTGGAGTTATGGAAGCAGCTCTTCGCACTGCATATTTCAACATAACAAACGAAAGCCTAGCTGGAGATGCCGTTAATTTTGAGGAAGCACGTGGATTTACAAATATTAAGTCTGCCGAAATTGATGTTAAGGGCAAAAAAGTGAAAATTGCTGTTGCTCACGGAATGATCAATGCGAAAAAACTTCTCGAACAAGTTCAGGCAGCCAAAGACAATGGTGAGCCTTCTCCTTTCGATTTTATTGAAATTATGGCTTGTTATGGCGGTTGTTTAGGTGGTGGTGGACAACCTTATGCTAAATATCCTGATAAAGTGCGAGAATTACGACGCAAGGGTATTTATACTGATGATAAGGCTTCTAAAGTACGGAGTTCTCATTTAAATCCTATGATTATAAAGCTTTATGATGAATATTTGGGAGCGCCTTTATCTGATAAGGCTCACCATCTACTGCACACTCATTACGAGCAAAAACCTATTGTTCGCACAAAAGAAGAGCTTGCTCAACTATCTTAAGATAATTTTACAAAAATGCCCTCATATGAGGGCATTTTTTATTCGCCAATAATTTTGATAAGTACATGTTTTTTACGATTTCCATCAAATTCACCATAAAAAATCTGTTCCCACGTTCCAAAATCTAGTTTACCTTTGCTTACTGCAACAACAACTTCTCTCCCCATTATTTGTCGCTTCATATGCGCATCTGCATTGTCTTCTCCAGTTCGATTATGATGATAAACCTCCGGCGATGAGCTAAAAGGAGCCAGTTTTTCAAGCCATTTTTTATAATCATAATGAAGTCCACTTTCATGATCATTAATGAAGACACTCGCTGTAATATTCATTGCATTGACAAGGCATAGCCCCTCTTGAATTTCGCTTTCTTTCAAAGCGCTCTCTACATGAGGTGTGATATTAACGAAATCCATGCGAGAAGGGATTTCTAACCAAAGTTCTTTTCGATAATGTTTCATGTTTTCTCCTTTGATAATGGTATAAAAATATTAGCGGCTTGTCAATCTTGACAAAAGAGGTGTTTTATTTTAAAATGAGACTACCTAGGAGAGATGGCAGAGTGGTCGAATGCGGTTGATTCGAAATCAATTGTGCCGCAAGGTACCGGGGGTTCGAATCCCTCTCTCTCCGACAACAAGCCGTAACTTATTATAATATAACGAGTTACGGCTTTATTATTGCTTAATAGTACTCGAAGACCCCTAGTATAATTGGTTGGAAATTCAAAATTTGACTAAATATAGGGTAAATATATATAATATTAGTCGTTCTTTGAACGAAGTATTAGAGACAATGCGGCTCATTCGCTCTAAAGGGATGATCATCCTAGTGGGAAAGCTCCTACTCCACCTTACACTCTGCTTTTGCTAAAGTTAGTAGTTTTCATAAATTTAAAGATGAGAATAAGGGGGGATATTTTATATGAGTTTATACACAAATGAGTATACTAACTGCCTACAGTTTATTACAAAGCGATAGCATAAATAACATGTTTGCACTGTATACAAAATGGATTGATATTATGTATAACGGTTCAAATATAGATGAAGTATTACCAGAATTTAGAGATTATCCTTCTTTATTCACTCCTCGTATGACAGGAGTTTCTTGCTACAATTCCTTAAAAAATGCCTCAAGAAATATTAATCTCCCTCCCAATAATAGTAGAGGTAATGGTGCAATTATGCGTATAGCACCTGTGGGATTAGTGTGTTCGGATCCCATAAAAGCACTAACTTTTGGAATGAATATATCTTTATTAACACATGGGCACCCTATCGCCTACATAGCAGCTGGGTTGTTTGCAAGTATAATATCAACGGTATTTAATTTTAGCAATAGAACAATCATTAGAATTATCAAAAAAACACAAGCCATCAAAGATTTTTGATTTTATGCATCATAAAGTTATAACAGATAAAATAAATCTAGCTATAAAATCTATCAGCAAAGGATATGATAGGAATTTATAAAAATATTAGCTCACCAAAGCTAGAATATGCATCAATAAAACAAATAAAAGGGAATACATGAAGAAAGTAAAAGATCAACTAACAGATAACGTTATGATGACAATTCTCAATAGTTGCTATGATAGAGGACTAAAGGGTATACCTATTCTCGATCCCAAATCTGTAGAAGAACTAGCCGAAGATTATATAAAACTATATGGACGAACAGACGAAGCTATTAAAAACCTCGTAAATTCTCAGATTATGAAATGCGGTGCTTCAGGGTTTTGGACAAGTTTAGGTGGAGTGATGACTTTACCTATTGCTATACCTGCTAATTTATCCAGTGTTTTGTATATGCAATTGCGGATGATTTCAGCTATTGCCTATATTAGAGGGTATAATCCCCATAATGACAAGGTGAGAACTTTTTCCTATGTTTGTTTAACGGGAACGTCATTTGTCGACTTATTAAAGCCTGCGGGGATAAAACTAGCAGAAAAAGCCTCAGTCACGTTAATAACAAAAATACCTGGAAAAGTAATTCGTGCCATTAATAAGGCTGTGGGATTTCGTTTAGTAACAAAATTCGGAGAGAAGGGTATTATCAATCTGGGAAAACTAGTTCCTTTTATAGGGGGTGTTATTGGCGGCTCTCTTGATGTCTTCACAACAAATAAAATTGCTGACAATGCTAAGAACACATTCATCATAAAACAATCTCCATTTAAGGCTTTTTGGGCATCACTACCTCAACTCCCTCGTATTGTGAAAAAAAATATAAACCATGAGCAACTAGAAGAAAGAATTAAAAAATATGCTAAACCAAATCTATCTAATAAGGAGCTTAAAAAAGCTGAGGCTCTTAAGTCAAACCTTAGGAATCAAATGGGAAACTTCTCAACGATATTGGATATGGTAAAAGACTGTTTGTCAGGAAAGTATAAGATAGAAAGCAACACTCTACTAACATTAATTGGTTCGATTATTTATGTAATTTCACCTCTAGATTTAATCCCCGATTTCATCCCCATTATTGGGTGGTTAGATGATATTGCAGCTGTTCGTATCGTTACAACTGGAATGGATAGCATAATTAAGGGATATAAGATTTATAGACCTGTACAAACCACCGTTAATAATATAAGTAATAATCTTATTGAGCAAAAAGTTATAGGGGAACTTATCAAGGTAAATCTTCTTATCGATAAGCAGTATGAATCATTTTGGAAACAATTTTTAATAGAGGCTACATTCTTTGTTGGAGTTATTGCAGCAAAACTTTTATACCCAGCTTTGCCTGCAAAAGAGATTATATGGGCATTCATCATAGCTAAAGGGCTTTGCAGTATGATACGGATAACTATTGCAAGCCATAGATTACTTATTAAAATTCATTTCTATAACGCTACTAAGTTTTGGGAATATTGGAAAAAAACGAAAAGCTTTCAAAAAGCCTTAATGATGGATATGAGAAATTTTTATGACTATCACTATCATTTGATAGTTCACCCAGCATGGCGATTCGCTCATAAAGTTGGAAGCATTGTCAAATTAACTCCCGACAATGACAAAATTTTTAATCATATTTATGATAGCTTACAAAGAAATATTCCTTTAATCTTAAAAAAAGAATTAAAACTTTTTGTGTGTTTCGTTGTTTTTTACTGGATCGTATTATCCATCTTAAGACGGCTTATTCTCCATTTTATAATATAGATTATTGTGAAATCTTTAATATCTCTCTTCTACTTGCTTGAGATTAACAATCTGACTTATCATTGATTTTATCTTTCAAACTTTTGAAGAATTCCCTTGTTTTCGCTATGCCGTCTTTAACTTTAGTTGTTCCCTTTTGAAATGTAGATTGAAACATATCTTTATATTTTTCTGTGTCGAAGTCGGCTAAGCATAATTGTAAATTTGGAGTGTCTTGTAATTTTTGTCGAATTTGTGCGAATATTTCTTCAGGGGGATTCTCCTTGAGATGCGCACCTGCTACCCCTATCATTCCTCCACTAATAATCACAGAAAAGATGGATATTGATAATGCCTGCATAGCTAAAGAGATAACCATGAACGTTCCAATTGTGGGAAGAGTATCCAATACGGATTTTCCAACTAGCAGCATTTTTTTAGATAAATCGGTATCACTATGAATAACAGAGTAGTTTTTAATATAAAATATAAGAGGGATTATAACAGTTGCTCCCAATGTTGCAAACACAATAATTGAAGCTAAGCGGCACACGGTTGATAGCCCTTCTTGAGTGTAATTAATTTCATCAACAGATATTTTTTCTTTTGACAAATACAGGCGATAAAATAAATCGCCAAGTTGAATACAGACTGAATAAAGAGCTAAATTACTGAGATTTACCGCTAAGTTTCCTAATATATCATCATATTCGTTTACTGCGCCTACTTTGAGGTCTGCCGTAGTATCTGCTTTGTAGTTTCCTGCGCCTGTGGAATATACTTTGCCATCTGATTCCATTAACTCGTGGGCGTACTCACCTTTATAACCATCTTTGTATGATTTTAACTGGTATTTTTCTGTGGCTGTTTGGAGAGCAGACTTAATTTGGATAACTAAATCGGGAGAATCTAACTCTGTGGATCGAGGAACATCAACGATACCCTTAGTTGACATAACGATTTCTTGAATAAATTCTAAATATGATTTAACGACATCTTCAAATAGAAAACCATGCCTACCGTTAATATTATTACTTTCGAGCATATTGTTTACTGCAGATGACAATTCTGATTGTAGATGAAAGTTGGCAATGAGCGCATTAACATTTTCAATTTTAAAACTAAGGGTATTATCTATAATATCTTTTGCATATTTTATTGGTTTATTCATGTGAGCGTCCCTCATTTCTATCTAAGAATCATATATTCTATATTATAGATGATTTTTTAATTTAATCAAGATCAAATGGGATTGTTACTTTTAATCTGTATTTCCCCTTTATATTTAAAATTATCTCCGATTATAGACATTTTAACTCCTATGATACCCGTATAGACTTCACTAATAACTCTGCCAAAAAACGCCATTATTTCGATTGTATTCTCCAAGAACAGCATCTCCAATGATCTTTCCCTCAAATTCAGCAAATTCAATATATCTTGATTTAACTGGTGGATTAGTATTTGTTAATTGAGCAATATCTCCATAAAAGCCATATTTTATGCCATAGTATATTTCTTTAGTTTCTTCCGAATAAGGAAGATCCCCATAGGGCGTTTTAACAGGTTTTTTATTGATAGTTGTCAACTCTTCTAAAACCGTTTTTTGAGGAATATTATAAGGCTCTATAATGGGTGAGCCAACAACGGGAGTTCCATTTGTAAGAACATAATAGCTTACTAGTCTAAATATTTCTGAATGATTTGTTTTCGCTCGCCATACAATGCGATCATTTGTGTTATAGCTTACTGTGCGATTATAATCAGCAATACTACCATAAAAATAGGGGTATTCGCTTTCTGATTGCTCAAATATCCCATACTCATCAACAGTAGATTTAAGTTCTAGAGCATAGAGTTGATAATCATTATAAGCATCTGCATAAATATGCGTTGAGGGAGTAAGATTTGTTATGAGAACCACTCGATCCCGTCCATACACTTGGTGGGCGGGATTTTTTTTGGTGTTGATGAGATCATCAAAGCCCTCAATGTTTGTTGGCTTGAATTTGCCATAATAATAGGATTCTTTTTGAGGATCATAGTAGACAATGTCTAGCCAATTTAAATTGGGAGCAACGGTATTGGTGTCAAGATAAAATCGACGGAGATCATCAAAGCCGTCCTCCACCCGCACTAAGCGATTAAACGTTGCCATATCTGGGACAGGCTGGCAAAAAGGATCATATCTTCTTCAGAGACAAAATCATCTGGGTTAGGATCGTTTTGCTTGAGGCATATTCCTTGCAAGGGCTCCTCTATGTTGCTTCCCCCTATTGAATCCGCAGGTATAGATTCCACAGAAGTTTC
>JBOFWL010000065.1:0-15639 GCA_051653605.1 Brevinema sp. | reverse complement strand
CGATCCCATTCATGAAAATATCCGCCACTAACTATTAGTGGCGGAACTCTTATTCATTAATAATTATAAACTTAATTCCTTACTCTGTTCTTCCCAATTTGAGGGTAAGACCTTAATGAATGTATGTGTCGTCCAGCTAACTGGCTGGGTTCCTTTTAATATCATTAGCTGTATTTTAGGGGATAAATATCTCATATTTAATATTCGTTCTACATACCGTCGGGTAATTTTTAGTGTCTCTGCCAACTCTGCAATGCTTCCAATTCTCCCTTCGGCTATCCAATCATTCCACTCCCAAGCCTGCTTGAGTGCATTTACTAAGCTTTCATTCCTTTGGCTCTGCCCCTCGATAATAAAGCCTTTGCCATGACGCACCTGCTCGATCTTGCATAGCTTAGTATAACTCAACGTGTTCTCAGATTTTCCAAGTTCTTCGGGCAAGTCATAGCCACGGAATATGATCTCAGCTATCGCCTTAAGATTATCTTGGTCTATCGTGAATTCTAGCCCCTTATTGCTTACTACTACTTTCTGTAAAATTTGCCTTAAAAATATAGAATGAATACCTTTGGCTCTAGTAGGCTCCAGTCTTTTACGAATTTATACCAGTTCTCTTCATAAGCCTGCCCTTGCACCAGCCCTACTTCTACATTAGCTAATTGAGATTTCAGTAGATTCCTAATTTCATTAGATACTAGTTCTTCAGTATTACCCGCTGGTATCTGTGGCAGATTTCCTGCCTTATCTTTCTCTTTCTGTAAATATGCTTGGCTGATATAATACCGATAGCGTCTTCCTCCTTTGACACTATGGCTTGGGCTCATCGCCCATCCCTCGCTATCAAAGATCTTGCCACCCAACAAAGAATTGTGCTTCCCCTTTATCTTAGAGGCTGATCGTCTTCTGTTCTCGCTAATAATCTGCTGTACCTTGTGAAAGACTTCCTTATCTACAATAGCCTCATGTTGTCCATCATAGACTTCCTTGTGGGTCGCACTAGGTGCACCTCCATGTGCAGTGCGACACGCGAGCGTCCCTGCGGTGCAACCTTCAACGGTGCTTCGCACAAAGGGTTGCCTGCTCTTGTGCTCTATTTTTCCGATATATAGCTTCCTTTGCAGAATGTTATATAAATTGCCATCAGACCAATCTCTTCCATTTTGTGTTTGAATATTTAGTTCTTGCAATCTTCTCTTCACCGCATTCACACTTCTTAACTCTATATACAGCTCAAAGATCTTTCTCACCCGTTCCGCATGATCTGGATTAGGCACAAGCTTCTTCTCTACTCTATCATAGCCGAAAGGCGTTACCCCAGCGCTCCACATCCCTTTCATTGCCATGGCTTTCTTTTTATCCCGTATCCGTTCCCCCGTCACTTCTCTCTCGAATTGGGCAAAGCTTAGCAGCATATTAAGCGTTAACCTTCCCATACTAGTGCTTGTATTGAACTGCTGAGTAATGCTTACAAAGCTTGTGTTATACTTATCAAAAACCTCCACCAACTTCGAAAAGTCGTGGAGGCAACCCACTATGCCTTTGGCACGATTGAAGGTTGCACCACAGGGCTTCGTGTTAACCTATCAATTTTGTAAACTACTATAATATCTACTAACCCATTCTTTATATCCTGTAATAGCTCTTGCAGGGCAGGTCTATTCAGTGTCCCACCACTGATTCCGCCATCTGAATACTCCCTATCTACTAATTCCCAGCCTTCATGTTTCTGGCTCTGGATATACGCCCTACATGAGTCCCTCTGCGCATCCAAGGAATTGTATTCTAGTTCCAGTCCTTCCTCGGAAGACTTTCTAGTATATACCGCTGCTCTGACAACAGGATGTTGTTTATGCAGATGGGACATGGATGTAGACCCGTCTGCATTCCTTATCTTTATCTCCCTATCCATTATTACCTCCTTGTAGCCCAACTCCGCTCTCTAGCGTTCGCTGAGTAAGATTACTAGGTCGTGCTGAAGCACTCTCAGTAAGTCTAAAAAATACCTTACCATTCCATCTAGTTCCTGTGATCTCCTCTGCTATCTTCGAAAGACTTTTATACCTTGTTCCCGCATAAATAAAGCACCCATTCGGGTGCGAGGGGTGACTGCAACCATCTAAAATGAGCACCTCGTGTTTCTTCCCCTCATATTCTCGTACTAGCTTAGTCCCTGACTGGTACGGTGTTTTCTTCTTTACGTCTAGTGCTAGCATTTGGCGAATCTCCTTTTCTGCCCTTTTGCCCCCCTGTTCATACCACTCAATCTGTTTCTTCAGCCATAGTGAAGAGTTATTTGTTGGAGCAGTTTTACCCGTTAGTTTCTTATACAACGCTTCCATCCTATACCTCCAACATATGCTTACGCAGGGTATTCACTAAATGCTCATAATCTTTACTCATCGCTTCTTCCAACACTGTAGAGATCCACTCCTTACTAAAACCTTGTTCTCTTGCCGTCTTCTGAAAATATCCCATCAAGGCAAATGCATTACCATTAATACCTTCCAATGAGCCGACAACTCGCAAGGGCAGGACGCCCATTGTGTCGGAGTGTGCAGGACGCACATTACGACGACTCTTTTCTTTCATAAATAAACTCCTTAGGGCATGGATGCCCGTATCCCGTGAGCACATGGATGTGCGCAGAAACGGGACACACCATAACGGTATAGGAGTATTGCTTACATAGAGGATACAAGTCAAGTTAATAGTTTTTGATTGTCTTAACTTTCTTCAAAAATTCCCGTTAAAATAAATTTTCGAAGAATTTCATTGATTTTATAGTTTATTTTAAACGGCGAAAGATTCGGCTGATATTTTGCATCAAGATATAACTTAGCTTTTTCTTTGTCTACGGTATCTCTAAGATTGGTAAAGCGCCCAAATTCATCAATATTGTTTTCTGTAAGGTTTCTATCAAGCATATCTCTCAATTTTGTTTCATCCAAGCCAAAAGCTTCAACAATACGATTAATCTGACTACTTTTTTCTTTACCTTTATATTCATAAATATAGTCTTGTAATGTTTTATGACCATCTCCAACACGAACATCCCCTCGCTGTAGATCTCGAAGAAAAATATTAGCGTATTTTTGTTCTTCTTGTGTCAAAATAGAAAAAGACTTGTGGAGTTCATTCAAAGCAAGGTCTTTTGATATATCATCACTTTGGATAGCCCTTATATACTTATCAAAACGGGAATTTAAATAGTCGAAATCAATTTTTCCTGTATCAATTTCTGTTAGATAACCAACAATATCAAAAGGGACATCATCAGGATTTTTGTCCCCTTGAGTACCACTCTCTGTATCCTTAAATAGTTCTTTATAGCGGATTGCCAAAGATAGGTACTGAGTCTCATCAAAATCTAATGCTACTTTAGTGGTAGTATGTTTTAACTCATCTTCAAATTCATATACAAGTTCTTTAAAACTAAATCCTTGTATTTTAGCAGCTTCCAGATATTCATTAAGTTCTTTAAATAAGAGAGCAAACTTTCCTCTTTCCGCAGGATCTTCTGGCAATTTATCAAAGGAACCTCCAAACAGTTGTGAAACATCTCTAAAAGTTATATTGAGTTTGTCTAGATTATCTTTGAGTTTGGGCACAAATAAACCTATTGGCTTATCTCCAGAATATAGCTTAACGGCAGCTTGAATATTAGCTTCCATCGTGTGGGGTTTTCTATAGTATCGAATCGTACCAAATGGTTTTTCTGGCCCAAAAAGGCGATTTGTTCGAGAAAAGGCTTGGATAATATTTTGATATTCCATCATTTTATCCATATATAATGTATTAACCCACTTAGAATCAAATCCTGTAAGCATTTGATCTACAACAATAAGCAGATCAATTTGCCCTTCCGATTTAATAAATTGATAGGGTTCTTTGTGAGCCAAACGTGAAGCAAGATCTTTTTTAAAGGCATCAAAATTTTTCAATGAATATTCTTTTTCATAGCGAGCATTATAATCTGTTAAGATTTCAACTAAGCCTTTCTCTTTATCAGCATAACCCTCATCATTATCAATATGGGGATCAAAAAGACAGGTGGTTTTTAATTCAGGTTTAGAGGCTTTGAAAAGGCGATAATACTCAATTGCTTCACGGATACTACTTGTTGCAAAAATAGCATGAAGCTTATATCCATGACTCAAAACAAGAAAGTTATTGCAAATATCTTCAACAACTTTATCCTGATGTTCTTTTGAGTGATATTGAGATTTAGGAATAAAATCTTCAATCCCCTCCGTATAGTTATTGTTTTCATCCTTGAAACCTGCCATAGGAACATCATTTATAAAGTTATAGTATACCTTGCTTTTTTCAGGGTTGGCTATGGCTTCTTCCTCTGTTTTTGCCTTGGCTTCATGAAGAGCCACTTCTCTGCGAAGATCTTTGTCTTTGAAAGTTAATACTTTATACGTGTCAAAACCTAGCACATTCTTATCGCGAATACCGTCTACAATACTGTAGCGGTGGAGTTCGTTGCCAAAAACATCCGTCGTCGTGTTGTTCTTTTTTTGATTTTCCTCATGGATAGGTGTACCTGTAAATCCAAAAAAGATCGCCCCATAAAACGTATCCTTGATTTTGTCGAGCATACGACCAAAAGTTGAACGATGACATTCATCAATGATAATGACTATTCGTTTTGCAGACATCAGCTCTATATCTTTTTTGTTCAAGCCCTCTTCCTGAATATTACTCATCTTTTGGATTGAGGTGACAATAAGAGTATCCGCGGGATTGCTGCTTTTGAGTTTGGTGATAAGTACATGAGAGTTTTCCGTGGCTTGAACACTTTCGTTTTGCTCAGCAAAGTTGCGGTACTCTTTGAGGGATTGAGTACCTAGCTCGATTCTATCCATAAGGAAAACCACTTTATCAGCATCCTTAGAGTTGGCAATGAGTTGCGCCGACTTAAAACTCGTCATTGTTTTACCTGAGCCCGTCGTGTGCCAAATATAACCCCCAAGCTGATTCTTTGTTTGCCAGTCCATTTTGGCTACTTTATCCGAGATTGCATGAGCCGCATAATATTGATAACTACGCATCACCTTTAGTATGCCTTCTGCACTATCAGCAACCGTATAGAAGCCAATGATTTGATGCGCCATAGGAATAGATAAAAACTGCTCCGCAATGTCCGTCCAGCGGTTGATAGGCTCGTTATTGAAGTCCGCCCAATGAAAATAATAATCAGGGTTGAACCGCTCCCTAGAACCAGGATTCGCGAAATATAGCGTTTCTTCTGGTGTCATCGCTACAAAAACTTGCACCAACGAAAATAAGCCCGTGAAGATACCTTCATACGAATATTTTTCAATCTGATGACATGCCTGTGAAATTGGCACCCCACTTCGCTTTAGCTCAATATGAAAAACAGGCATCCCGTTAATTAATAACATGATGTCACCACGTCTGTCATTGAGAATAGGCGACTTACTCGGGAATTTGGGCTGCTGAACTATTTGATAACGACTCTGCCCCGCTGCAATTTCTTGCCTATCATAAATTTTAAGGCTGACTTCCTTACCAAAGTGCAGCTTATCCTCTGGATTGTCGCGACGAATTGCCACGGTCTTCCCATTGATAAAACTATTGAGCGCAAGAGGCGTTTTAAGCGTGTTGATTTGCTCGATGATTTGTTGCATTTCCGTATCGGAAAGAGGCACATTGTTGAGCTGGTCAATACCACGGTTGGCATTAAAGAGAATATCCGCCCAGTTTTGGATGAGATCCTGCTCTGTGGGGTATTTTAAGACCTTATTCTCCCAACCTTTTTCGAAAAGAAGAGTGATGAGGGCATTTTCAAATGCGGATTCAGAATTAAACGACATAATAATTCCTTGTATTGCTAGACAAACATTTGGGCTAAGCAGGCTTTTTTAATATTTTTTAATTTTTCCAGTTCTACTTGGCGTAGGGAGATTAAATGATCCAGCTTTTTAAAGTATTCTCCAATCTTGGTTTGCTCGGCAAGATTGGGGAGAGGAACTTGAGTAGGTTGAACCACAGAGATATAGTGTCGAGCATGCCCTAACACTTCTATTTTTATTGAATTTAGAACCTCAAATACAAAATCAAGATTGTAACTATATTTATCCCTAACAGTTAATATTTTAATAGCTGAAGATTTTACCATATATGGAAATTTAACAAGTCGGCTTTCTAGTGTGAAATCATCAAATATAATACTTGGGTCTTTATATGTATTTTCCTCATTTGTATAACCCAAGATGAATGATTTATTTGCTGTTAAAACAGGAGTTTTGTAAAGGTTAAAATATTTATCACTTTTAACTATATAAGGGTCAGGTCGTTCATATTTGAAAACATCCCCCAACCGCATAGTTTCCCAAGGCTCAGAAAAACCCTTGAAACGGAGTTGAGGCTTTGTAGCCCCCTGCTTGGGGAACATTTTAGCTAAGCAGGCTTGTTTAACCGCAAGGAGTTTATCGTATTGGCTCTGCCGTAGGCTGATGAGGGCATCAAGGCTTTTGAAGTATTCTCCAATCTGGGTTTGCTCGGCAAGATTGGGGGGGAGAGTCACTATGATATCCGCTAAGTCCCCTAAATAAATGCCTGGTTGAGCAGATACTGATTTATTCCTATCTAATATTTTTTGAATATAGTTGCTTCTTATCAAGTGAAGTATCATTTTTGCTAAATATAGAGGCTTCGTTCTTAAAATTGCAACGCTTCTTTGAAGAGTAAAAATATTTTTTTCATAATTCTCCACCAAAGCACATCGTCCAATAGTTCCAACAATTGTTAATAAAATATCATCGTTTTGTAAACGATAGCTTGAATGAATTATTTGAAAATCTTCCTCAGAAATCCTACGACAATCATTAGGAATACAAATTATTCCATTGTTGATATCTTTTGCACTTAAAAGAGGAACCCCATTTAGCATATCAAAATGACTTCCATGTGTTCCATCTTTTATTAACTCACATACCTCGCCCAACCGCATGGTTGGCCAAGGCTCAGAAAAACCCTTGAAACGGAGTTTTGGGGTGTTTTTAGGCATCCTTTCCCCCCGTAAAGAGGGATTTTAGCTCACTCAAGCCCTGTATGTCGTAGGCATCGCCTTCTAGCTGGTCGATAAGTGCGCACAGGGCTTGCTCGGTTTCTTGGATTTCGGTTTCTACGGCTTCAAAAGTGGTGGCATATTTATCGGCAAGCGCCTGAATTTTGCTTACAAGCTCATCAATAATGGTGTTGGGCATGGTGGAGAGCGTCTCTACTAGAGGAAAAATCCACTTTTGTTCTAGCAATTCGCGGGCTTTATCGTCGCTAAGGGCTTCAATTGTTTGTTTTGTGAGGGTGTGCAGGGCTTCGGACTGGGTTTTGATATCAGATTTGAGGGTTTTTTCCTCTTTTGCCAGCTCGTTCACAGTGTTTAGGGTGGCTAGAAGGGTTTTACTTTCTTCGTCGGTCTCCTCTGCTAAGTCTTTGATCGCCGTTGCTAGGGCTTTTGTCACAAAACTTACTCCGTCTTTGACAAACTCTTGCTCTTTTTGTTCTTCCGTGAGGCTATCAAGGAGTTCTTCGTATTCGCTGAGGATCTCGCTGAGGCGGTCTTCTTTAGTTTTGATTTCGTTGGCTTGATCTTTGAGAATCGTTTGCTGGATAAGTTCAAAGGGTATCACGCGCCCAAGGTAGCCGTCTTGCACTTCGGTTTCTTTGCCGTCTTTTTTCTTGATAACCATATTGGGGTCGACTTTTTTAACGGCGTCAAAGCCCTCCGTTTGGATAATTTCCAAGTCAACGGAGATCTTCGCCCAAGCATCGCTAAAGTGTTGGTAGGCTTGGTATTTATCAATGAGTGGCAGATTGTTCACTCTATCAAAAATATTGTTGCTTAGGTTGATTTCTTGCTGAGGAATGATGAGGGAGCCTAGTTTTGTGATGAGTTCGCCCTTGAAATAGGAGGCAAGACCATCAAAAGCTGCGTGAAATTTAGTATTGAAACCAACAACATCGGGGTGCGCCATTATTTGGGACTTGATATCTGTTGTTGCCAGCTCAACATAAGGAGTATTACTTGGCTTGAAAATGGTTTCTCGGAGGCTGGGGAAGGCTTCCCAATATTGGTGGAGCTCATCAAGCTCGGATTTGGGAATGCCACCAAACATCGAGGCGTAGATATCCCACGCTTCGGTTTCTTCGGAGGAATCCACATAGCGAGGGATATTAAGGTTGTATTCGTTTTGACGGATAGATTCTTGGCTCACAAGGCTCGAATATTTTTTAATTTCTTTGCGCTGGGTGACGGTATCGACAATTTTTTTAATATCCGAGGCTCTCAGCTTGTTGCTTTTTCCTTCTTTAACAAAGCCTTTGGAAGCATCAACAATAAGCACGCTGGTATCAGTGCGATTTTTCTTCAATACCATGACAATGGTAGGAATGCCCGTGCCAAAGAAAATATTTGGAGGTAAGCCAATAATGGTATCAATATGATTGTATTCGATTAAGTTTTTGCGGATTGTGCCTTCTTCTCCACCACGAAAAAGCACCCCATGAGGAAGAACAATGGTCATAATTCCATCAGGTCTAAGGTGGTATAGATCATGGAGTAAAAATGCATAGTCAGCTTTTGTCTTTGGGGCTAAGCCAAAACGAGAATAGCGGGCATCACTTTCTTTATGGGTGGGATCCCATTTCTGGGAGTAAGGAGGGTTAGACACCACTGCATCCACATACAGTGGATTATAAGTATTAGTAGGATCGTTTTCATCAAAATAAGGCCAGTCTTGCTCAAGTGTATCTCCATTACGCACGCAAATGTTGTCGGGTTTGATCCCCCTCATAATAAGATTCATTCGTGTAAGGTTATAGGTGTTTTGTTTAAGCTCTTGGGCATAGTATTTAATACTGTTCACGCCTTTAGTGTGCTTGGATACAGCCTTTCCTATATTGATAAGTAAAGATCCCGATCCACTAGTTGGGTCGTAAATTTCTATTTCGTCTTTAGATTTTAAGTATTCTGAGATTATCTCTGCCATTAATACGGATACTTCGTGAGGGGTATAAAATTCCCCAGCTTTTTTTCCAGCATTGGCAGCAAACATTCCAATTAAGTATTCGTAGATGAAGCCTAAAACATCGTAATCTTGCTTGCCATCCATAGGGATCTCGTTGATTAGGTAAATTAATTCTCTTGCTGATTTCGTTTGGGCAGCAGCACTCTCTCCCAGTTTGGACAGCCCCGTTTGCAAGGTATCAAACACTCCATCAAAAAGTTTTCTGTGACCTTTATTAATGAGGCGATTAAACGCAGACAACGCATCACGCACATTAGCTATTTCAAAATCAAGGCCTTTTTTAATCCATGTTGAAAATAAATCATCATAAGCAATGAAATATCCAAGTTTTTCTTGACAGAATTTAACCAGCTCTGCGTCGTCTTCTTTAAGTTTATCGAGGGCATTCATGTCGTATCCGTTATCTATTAAGTACTTAAGTTGCTGATCTGAAAGATATTTATAAAAGATAAAACCTAGAATATAATCTTTATATTCGTTGGCTTCAATTTTAGAACGCATCACATTGGCTTGTTCCCATATTTTTGCTGCTAGCTGTTGTTTGTTCATGTAGGTACCCTTAATGTTTGTTTTTGAAGGTTAAGAAAAAAGATGATATCAGGTAATTGCATCTATTAACTCATGCTCTCTATCACTTGTATATAAAATAGATGTTTCCTTTGATGCTCTGGATATAGCAACATATATGGTAGATAGAGTGTCTATTTTTTTCCAGCCCTTTAAAGTTTGATCAGAAAATAGTATAGTTGTAAAATCCCATTGTTGCCCTTTTGCTGCATGAATTGTTGAAAGAACTACTTTACCTTGGATTTTATCAATAAATTGCTTTAGACCATCATTATGAAGGATATCTTCGATAATTTGAAATTGATCAAAAGAGTCTAAAAAACCAAAAGAACCGCCCTTTTTAAATTGTTCTACAACCAACTCTAGCAATATGAGTAATGACTGATATGTTTCCCAATTTTGTGTAGTTATTTTCTTTTGCATATCTCTAATTAGAAATTTTAAGTTTTGGATTACATTATTTTCAATATCATACTTTCCCCATAACTCTAATGCTGTAGTATGAAAATCTGAATAATCTTCTGTATCTTTAAACATAGCAAAGAAATATGGAATATTATATGCTTTCAACAAATCTATAATTTCCTTGTGTCCAGAAAATCGATCGGAAAATAATAGAGTATAGGTCCCGTGATTTGGAAATTTTTGCTGAATATCTTTCAACACATCAACATTTGATGTAAATTTTCTAATCTTATGAGTCGGAGGAGTAGGTAGAATCTCTTCGGAATTGGCTAGTGAACGTATATATTCCGTTGTTTCTAAGAGGGCCGGAATATTTTTATATCTTTGATTAATAGTTAGAGTGTGAGATATACAACCCCACTTTTTTTCAGCCTTATCGAAAATATCATCTACTGCACCTATAAACCCATATAGTTTTTGTAATGGATCTCCAAAGCTATAAAATTTAATATGGGAATTATCAAGAAAACAACTTAATAATTGCCATGCAAGAATATTAGTATCTTGAAATTCATCAACAATAATGTATGAAAAATAGCTACAATAGGATTGTTGTAATATAGGATTTTTCTTGAATAAATAAATAACTAGTAAAATGATTCCATTATATGTGATCTTCTTTCGAGGCAAAAAATACTCAAACATTATTTTACAATATTCCTCAATTGCTTCATCTGATATTTCTTTTCTATTAGGGGAAATATCGTTTTTTACTGCATCAAGTTTTTGGATTATATCTTTCTTTTTTTCTGGAGGAACAAGATTATTGGCCTCGCCTTCATCACATCCAGAAAGTCTTCCCATATTTTTTAAAGCATCCAAAATCGAAGGAGAGTCACGATGTGGGATATTTTCTAATAGTTTATTCCCATACCTAACTAAAATCCCTCTACATAGTCCATGATAGTTTGTTGTCAGCGTTTTTTCTTTCAGGAAATACTCTAGTTGCTTTCTTTTCGGACTAGATAGTGATTTTTCTCGAAGTTCTAATTTTATTTTTTGAGCAGCACTCGTACTAAAACTCATAAGAAGAACAGTATTATACGGACCCACACAATTTTTGTCCATAAGTTGTTCCAACAAATGTATAATCAGAGTTGTTTTGCCGCAACCTGGAGGAGAAGTGATTAACATACGAGGAGTAGACTTTGCCAATTCTAGGATATAGTTTTGTTCATCGGTTAACGTCATTTAACTTCTCCAACTAGCTTCTCGATCCCCTCAACCATGTATTCTGGAAAACAAGAATTGTTAATAAGAAATTCCCCAAGTTTCTTTCCTTCATATGCAGATTTATGATTGGATAATGAGGCAAGCCATAAAATTTTATGAAAGTCCTTATCTTCATCAGTAACTAAGGTGCTATATTCTTGGTTAAAAATTTTATCTTTATCGTTTTGGCGATATTGTTGAAAATTATCTTTAGTAAAGGGAAGAGATTGTTGGCGGTATGAACATTTCATTTGCTTATATGCTTTCTTGAGATTGAGATCAATCTTCACACTAGTAATGCATTGAGTAAATAGATTCTTAGCTTTAAGGCTCTCATAAATAGATTCCTCTAAATGCCATTTATCAGAATAAGTTATATTTGAGAGAGATATTTCGTTCTTTAAATCACTATCTATAATACCCCACACAGGGATTTGTAGTTCTTGAAAAAATTGGCAGAGGCTAGAAAAGCTTTTTGCGCCATCAAGGGAAATTACAGAGATAGATTTCTTTGTTAGGATAGGCGTGTACTTATTATAGGCAGCAAGCATACCTATCTCTGATTCTCCTTCAACTAACAATACTCCTTTTGAATAATAAGCTTCTCGGATTTGTTCAATAAATCTATCATGGACTTCCTGATTGAAGTTTGAAGAAATTTGGGAAGATTTAACTATATTTTGATTTCGGAATAGCCGATTAAGCGTATATTCAGTATCCGCTGCTATCATATATGGAGAATGTGTAATAATAATTAATTGGCATGATGTTTTAATATTCTCAAAAGTTTGCTCCAAAATATTTTGCAATTCTGAGATTAATTGTCTTTGCCAATGAGGGTGTGCATGTAACTCAGGTTCATCTAAACACACAATAACCGGCAATCGTTTTTCATTTGTAATTAAAGAGTTTATATGATTTTTATTATTTTCTAAAAATAAGCTCAAGGCATTAATAATACGAAGAACAATATACAGACGGCGGCGCAATCCACTACCACTGTTATCAATAGGTTGCCCCGAATTTTCTTGTAAAAATAAAATTGAACCGACTAATTTTTCAATTTCAACAAAGTGATTAATAGATAAGTCATTAAAAAACGGTAGACTTTGTATGTGGCAAATGAGCTTCTCTTTTATCGATTGAATACTTGATTCATTCAAAATATCAGATGGAACATCTCTTGTAATCTCTTCAATTTTTTTATAAATATATTGAATAGCGCTATATTTTCCTGAAGGCAGCAAATTTGGGATTTTTTCATCTTTAATATCTGAAGGCACAGAAATAAAGCAAATTCTTCTTCGCAACTCATTGTGGACAGGAATATTATTACATGAATAACCCGCCCTTTCATCAAAAAATTGCTCTCCAATTACGGGGATATTAGGGTCAAAACCCGCATCTTTGAAGAATCCTGTTTCCTCACTATTTTCAGTTTGAAACATGCATTCAAAAGAAATCGGAATCTCCGAATTTGCAAAGTCGTCCAGATCAAAATCTCCAGCATTGAAAATCTTTTTCAACATGTTTGAAATATTTGTCTTCCCCAAATTATTTTCACCCACAATATATGTGGTCTTTGATGAAAATTGCAAGTTGATATTATCTAGATTTCGATAATTTTTAATGTTTTTAATTTCCTTTAGATACATATTCTACTCCCTCCCCCCTCTTTAATTAGAACAGAAATCCTGTATTATCTAGCTAAAATCATCATTTAGTATATATTACTAAAGAAAATAAATCAAGGCTTCTTAGATTTGTATCTTGTCTAAGAAGCCTTGAATTTAGTCTAGATAATCCGTATTTCGCCACCTCTGCCATAGCCCCAATTTACAGATCTAGCAAAACATGCCTCTCCATAAGAAGACCTGTCCGTAGCCCTATCCAATATCTGGGATAAGGCATCCAGTTGGTCATCATGCTTTCCATTGGGGAAAGTGACAACCTCCGTCCTCAATGCATCTAAAAAGCTTGCTCCTCTTGGCAGCAATATTCTCCCAGATTCCAATACTCCAGAGTTCGTCATTATCCTATCTTTTTTAGACAACTTTGGCTCATATTTTATAGGATATATTTGGTGTTCTTGCTCTAGTTGCTGGATCAACGCCATCCCAGAACTCTTGTTTTCTATCACTAACTCTTTAGGGCGGTATCTTCCATAAAGCTCCACAACCTTTCGCTTTAAGTCAGGAAATAATAGCCTATCCCTGCAAATATCCATGATATAAAATTTATTGTCCTTCTCCAAAACGGTGATCCCCACAGAATAATCCGCATAATCACTATCACTACTAGCCGTATCCCCTGCGGTGCAACCTTCAACGGTGCCAAAGGCACAAGGGGTTGCCAGCTTTGGATTATCTTACCATCCATCGGCAATTCATTATAATAAGAAAACCAGTCCCACTTCAGCAAGCCTCCCTCTACAGGAATCGGACTCTGCTGGCCGAAGGTGTGCCTCAAAATTATAACTGCCCACACTCTTCTTAATATTTTCTAAAATGGATGCAGACTCCAACCTAGGATTTAAAATATCCCCTGCTCGCCTTGTAATTCTCTTCCCATTAGAAAGAATGAACTCCTCGTCCTTTGTCGCTATCGCAGGAAGGCTTAAAACCGTCCATTCTTCCTTATCGGTCACAAAACCGCAGAGATCGTCTTCATGCAGTCTCTGCATCACAATGATAATAGATCCCGTGTTCTTATTATCTAGCCGGCTAAGCAAGGTGTTGTTATGCCACTGGTTCACAGAGTTTCGCTTTACTTCAGATAAGGCATCCTGTGGTTTTAGAGGATCATCGATAATAATGATATTTCCTCCCCTTCCCGTCAGCGTGCCTCCAACCGATGTAGACAAACGATACCCGTTCTGCGTTGTCTCAAACTCCGTTTCCGTCTTCTTATTAGGATTAAGCCTTGTCTGAGGAAAGATCTCTTTATAAATATTAGTCTCCATCATAGCTCGACAATCCCTTGAATGTTTTGTCGCTAGATCATCTGAATAACTTACACAGATAATCCGTTGCGTGGGGTCTTTACCCAAAACGAAAGCAGGCAACCCCTTGTGCCTTTAGCACCGTTGAAGGTTGCACCGTAGGGGAAATGCCACGCTCACACAGGTAGACTTTAAGCTGCGTGGTGGCACATTAATAATAAGACGTTTTATCTCCCCATTGAAAACCTTTGTTAAATAATCTGTAAGCACATCTATATGCCAATTTGGAACATACTTTTGTGAACCATCCACCAAACAAAAGGTCTTCTCCGTAAATGCAGCTAAGTTGTTTCTCAGTAATGCTCGAAAAGCTCTGAGATCACTCATTCTGCCCACCCGC
Source organism: Brevinema sp. (assembly GCA_051653605.1). GTDB lineage: Bacteria > Spirochaetota > Brevinematia > Brevinematales > Brevinemataceae > JBOFWL01. Next base: position 995 of record JBOFWL010000065.1, on the reverse strand, counting down.
ATATCTCTTTAATATTTCCATATCTTCCTCATGAAGCTCCTGCGTCATAGCTTCCCCTTGATCCGTCAACAACCCCGTCATCAGCCTTACCAAAATTTGGCTGGCATATTTATCACCTTTAAGAGCATTCGCTATTAACCCTTTAATAAAAGCTTCCTGCTTAGAAACTTTTGTAATCTTACCCTTCTCTTGAATAGAGATTTGGCTATCTAGTTCTTTTAATAAAATCGTCTTCAGATTCTTACTACCCTTAGGTCTGCCTTTTGGATTCCCAGACTGACCTTTAGAAAACTGCGCTTCCTTAGGTGGGCTCTTATATCCAATCTTCTCTTTAGACATTCACTACCTCCAAGCCTCTTTCCAAGAGCGTTGCCTTCTTCTTACTTAACTGTTCATATCTATAAATAGTGACATCACCATACTTCTCATCAAACTCTATAACACGGGCTTTGCGTTTTGTCTTCTCCGCAGCTAACAGCGTGCTTCCACTGCCCCCGAAAATATCCAGCACAATATCTCCTACCATAGAGCAATCCATCATCCAGTCAAGCTGGACAAACGGGCGCATCTACTACTATCCGTATAAACTTCAAGCCCTAGCGTAGTTCTTGAGCCATGGATGGCGAAATATCACGAAGGACAGGATGTCCGAGAGTGAACAACATTGGTTCGGTTACGACCATGTTTTCCCAACTCCACATTGTTCGTATACGTACCTTCGCCTTTCTGAAACACAAATACCATCTCGTGTTGAGACCGGTATAACGTCCCCATTCCACCATAGCCTTTATTCCATACGCAGATATTCTTAAGCTCGTGATATACCTTCTCGCCCACAGCTTGTAATTCTCCCATATGACGCCAGTCCATACAGACAAAGTGGATACTGCCATCTTTAGAAAACTCTCCTGCCAAGCCAAGCGTTCCTTCCAAAAAGTTCATGAACTCTTGCTTGCTCATCTCCCCACTGGCATAGGCAAACTCTCCAAACTCTT
>JBOFWL010000064.1:0-1130 GCA_051653605.1 Brevinema sp. | reverse complement strand
CATATTCTTTCCTAAGATAGTGGCTATCTTATTCATTATTTCTAGATCATAGATAAAGTATGCTTCCCACAAAAGAGATTTATCATTCTTCTCATCTTCCAATCCTAACCAATCGCCCAAGTCTCCCCAAGCTCTAACCTGAACAATCAAACCCGTCTCCTTATCTATCATTTTATCAAGAATATGGTGTATATATTGTTTCATGGCATTATAATGTTCTGCCAATAAAACTTTATCTCCATACTGCTGATAGCATTCCCAAGGCACCGTAATTCCAGCACTTCCCCATAAGAGACCACCAAAGCCACCTCCTAAGGGAGCGATATCGGGAAATCGTCCATCGTTACGCTGTACATCGCGCATAGATTGAAGATATCTTCTTAGAAACTGTGGTACATCTGCTAGATAGGTAGCCGTACGAGAAAAGACAGAAATATCGCCTGCCCATCCCAAACGCTCATTGCGCTGAGGGCAATCAGTAGGAATAGATAAGAAGTTTCCGAAAGAGGACCATGTAATATTCTCCCATAATTTATTCACTAGTTTATTAGATGTTTCATAATGAGAAGCTAATTCATGAATAGAGCTTAGCACCACTCCCTTCACCGATTCTATAGGCAAAGGAGCATCCATACCTGTTATTTCAACAAAACGATAACCGTGATATGTAAAGCGCGGGTGAATAATTTCTTTTCCACCCTTGGTTATATAGATGTCTTGAGCCATGGCAGCCCGGATGTTTTCAAGCATAATCATCCCAATATTTCCCTCATATTCGGGAAGGTTGGGGTACTTTACTTCGGCATAACGCAAGCAGATACGGGTTCCCGATTTCATACCTGAAAGATTAATTTTAGGTACACCTACCATATTTTGTCCCATATCATAAACATATACTCCCGGACGAACTTCTTCTACTGAAATTGCAGTTAGCTCTTTCACCGCCTTTACTGTTTGTCCGTACTGCCCTATTAGTTTATAATCGGAGTAATTGTTTACCCACGGCATATTGGGGTTTCCCGACGTACTCACATTCCCATCCAAAGCTACTTCAACAGCTGGCTTCCAGTCACTAGCTGTGTATGAGGCCGTGCTCCAGCCTTCAACTTCCAAATCTTTTCTTGCATCAT
>JBOFWL010000063.1:0-2256 GCA_051653605.1 Brevinema sp. | reverse complement strand
AGCAGAGCAGGATAATGAGTGGGCAGCTTATGCCCTCGGAAAAATCTATCTAACAGAAGAAAGCCATAAGGATATTCAAAAATCAGTAGCATGGTTTGCAAAGGCATCCGAAACAGATAATCAGTTCGCACAATATCAGCTAGGGAAACTCTATCTTGTTGGAGAGCATATTCCAAAGGACATAGAAAGAGCAGTAAAATATCTCACCAGCTCTGCAAAGCAAGGGAATCAGTTCGCACAGTACCAGCTTGGGAAGCTCTATCTTACAGATGAGCATAACCAAAAAGATGTAGCAAAAGCAGTGGAATACCTTACAGCATCCGCCGAACAAGGAAATCAGTTCTCACAATATATTCTTGGAAAGTTATACCTCATGGGAAAAGATGTGGAGCAAGACAAAGAAACTGCTGTCAAATGGTTTACACTCTCAGCAGCTCAGGGCAATGTTTATGCACAGTTCTTCCTTGACAATATGGATAAGTGGAAAGAACCATCGGTATCCTTTGCGGTTACAAGGTTAATGCATCATATGAGCCGTATTTTTAAAAACAATCAGCCACCTCAAAAGTCCTCAGTAGGTTTACAGATTGACAGTAAGCGAATGAAAAAGCTCAGAGAAAAGAAAATGGCACAGGGTCATAAACAAGATGACCATGAGCAACGTATGGAATATTAAAAAGGAGTTGTAATTTATGAAAAAAGCGAAAAAGGAACCTAACAAGAAGGTCTGCAGCAATCAATTCAATATCCCACAGAATGCAAAAGGCTACCCCATCAAACGGGTAGCCTTTCATCGTAAAATTGGCAAAAACAGATAAGGAGGCACCTATGGGAAAATACATTCACTTCACTGAAGAAGAAAAGGAACGAGCAAATAGTGTTGACCTTGAACATTTTTTGTTACAGCAGGGTGAACGGCTATTAAAAAGCGGCAGAGAAAAACGACTTACCTCAGATCACAGCATCACTGTTCGTGGCAATGAATGGTACGACCATGCAACTGACCAAGGTGGATATGCCATTGATTTTGTAAAGCGATTCTACAACCTGTCATTCCCCGATGCAATGATCATGCTTTTAGGAGGTAGCTGTGGAACAGTTTATCGTGAGGCCCCGGAAAAGACAGATGAACCAAAGAAACCATTTGAACTGCCTCCACAGAACAAAGATATGCGTAGAACCTTTGCCTACCTCATCAAGCATAGAGGAATTGATGGAGAAGTGCTGTCGATATTTGCAAAGGAAAAGCTCCTCTATGAGAGCCTTGAAAAATCCAAAGACGGAAAGAACGAATACCACAATGCAATCTTTGTGGGCTATGATGAAAATGGCATGGCTCGTCATGCTCACAAGCGAGGGATTTACTCGGAGGGCAAAAGCTACAAAGGAAATATTGATAGCAGTAATCCCTGTTATAGCTTCAATCGAAAAGGCACAAGCGACAGGCTTTATGTTTTTGAGGCACCCATTGACCTATTATCATTTATCAGTATTCATAAAAATAGTGACTGGCAAAAACACAGCTTCGTTGCTCTTTGTGGTTTATCGGAACAAGCAATGGTGAAGCAACTTGAAAATAACGAGAATTTGAAAACCGTTGTCCTCTGTCTTGACAATGATACTGCTGGGCATAAAGCCTCTGATAAGTTTGAAAAATTACTTACAGAAAGAGGTTTGACAGCAACAAGGATTGTGCCGGTACTGAAAGATTTTAACGAGGATTTGCAAGAGCAGCAAAAACAGCCAAAGCAGAGCATGGAGTTGAAAATGGCGTAAAATATGAGGATAGTAAAAATGATTGCTGTCCCTCGATTTCTTCTCCATCTCTAAGATTATTAAGGAATTTCGTCCTTGTTTTTACCCGTTTTGTCCTTTTTATAGTAAAATATTAAAAAACATGGTACAATAAAACAACAGTTGAATATAGAAACTTGACGGCAGTACTTGAAAATACCACCAGTTCCCTAATGGCAGCGCAAGTACTACACGCTGGGACTATGATCGGCAGCGCCATATAGCCCGATAGAGCCAGAGCGAAAACAAGGGTTTTGGTGCAGGTTTTTTGGAAAATATAAAGGAGTGAGGTATTATGGGTAAAGCGATGGTTTATGGTTTTATAAGTTTAATTGTAGGTGGTACATTGGCTTTTTTTAATCCCGGGATGGGAATTGTGGTAGCTATAAGTATAGTCGGCGTTGGTATTATTCATAGCAACGAGAGTAAATAGTAAGAAAAGTGCGGGCAGGTGCCCGCACT
>JBOFWL010000062.1:0-1275 GCA_051653605.1 Brevinema sp. | reverse complement strand
CCGTGGCAAACCCAGAAGAAGTTGTGGAAGAACAACTATCTCAAGACGAAACTGTTGATATTGCAGTAGCTGCCACAAAATATCAAGCTAGAGAAGACCTAACAAAAGCCGAATATGATGCCCTTCGCCAGCCTGTCCCCGATTGGGATACGTTTAATCGCTTAGTGCGGGTGGAGGACGGCTTTGATGATCTCCGTCGATTTTATCTTGATACCAATACCATTGCCCCCAATTTAAATTGGCTAGACATTGTCTACTATGATCCTCAAAAAGAATCCTACTATTATGGCAAATTCAAGCCAACAAACATTGAGGGCTTTGATGATCTCATCAACACCAAAAAAAATCCCGCCCACCAAGTGTATGGACGGGATCGAGTAGTTCTCATAACAAATCTTAGCCCCTCCACGCATATTTATGCAGATGCTTACAATAACTATCAGCTATATGCCTTGGAGCTTAAATCCACCATTGATAATTATGGAAAATCAGATGGAGGACAAGCTATTTGTAGTTATTTTTCTGTTTTAGAGGAAGGGGATGACAATCATGTTGTATGGAAAACCTTCACAAACCATACAGCTTGGTACCGAATTATCTATTATGCTGTTACAAATAACTATCCTGTTGTCCCTCCCGTAAAAACAGAATATATTACCCATGAAGAGATTCTGGCAGAGCTAGCAAATACTAACAAAGAGCCTGTAATAGTTAGTTATGGGGGAAAAGATTTTACTATCCCCTATACAGAGGAAACAAAAATTTTATATTATGGAGCAAAATACGATTTCTATGGCGATATTGCAGAACTTACCAACGAAAATCCCCCTATGTTAACACGATATGCCACATCCAACTATAATCAGTACGGAGATTTTTATATGGGAGACCCCTCAGGGGATTTTATCCGAGTATCAGATGGAATATTTTGGTTTCCTATCGTTCCTGATTAGATTTTGAATCAAAATCATATCTTACAGATGTCCCATTGGTGTCTATCATGAATCTTCTATTAGAATCATATCTGGCACTTCCATCAGGTCTTATATCAACATGGATGAAGGGTTTATTTGCTAAAGGATAAGAAATAGCTTGATTAATAGTAGGTAGCCCCTGTTTTATTCTATTAGTATCAGTCATATTTTCTTTTATGTATTTTAGTACTTGTTTTTTTTCTTCAGGGCTAAGAGCTATATCTGCTGCATACCCGCTCATATGATTGGAGTCTGTTTCTCCCCCGAAAGAGCTCAGCCTAAAGCTAGAATTGAAAAAATA
>JBOFWL010000061.1:0-1929 GCA_051653605.1 Brevinema sp. | reverse complement strand
AACATCACCCCCTATTTTATTCCAAGGGGGAATATCTCCAACAACTTTTCGATATGATTCAATTAACTGTCCCTCTGCTTGTTTAATATTTGCAATTCCTTCACTACCTGCACAGTCTGGTATTGGCATTCCTTTTGGTGTATCAAGAAATTTTCGATATAATTTTTCATTCCTGTGAACAATGGGTTGTGACAAAGACGATTGAACCAGAACAGAGTAGCCTAATTTTTTGTGAGTAGCAAAGTATTGCTGAATTTGTTGATATTTACAAGCTCCATCGTCAATTGGAAGAAGTCCGTTGTGTTGCTTAAAGCGAACAGTTAAATCCGAAGCAAGTCCGATATACAGAACCTCTTTAGTGTAATAATCCCAAAATGAGTAAATGCCTGCGGATGCCCAACCCCAGTTATCTAAAGGTGAGCAATTTTCTTCAATGAACCTTGCGATATCTTTTGCTTCATCTATGGTGTATGCATCCATAATGATTGTTCCAAACATTAGTAAACACCTCCCAATAACACTTGTTTTATAAGTATTATACCACGTCGATTCTACCAAATAAATACATTAATCTACTCGCTTTTCGTTTCATCCAGTTTCGTAGTCATAATTCTGTATAGTTCAGTGTTTTTCGGGAATTTATCCACGAAAGGCAAAATAACATTGCCATAAAAGAGCAGTCCCTCACCAACACCACTACCAGTTACATAAGAGAGCTGATGAGGGGAGATATTAAGCTGCTTGGCTAGTATCTGCCTATCGCCTGCCGCTTGGTTGAGCATATATACAAAGTCGGAGTTTTCAAAGATGTTCTCCACCTCTCGAGAAGATAACAGGTCTTTAATGTTCTGCGTAATGGCAGTGGGAATGCTACCTCACTTACGAAATCGTTTCCAAATCTCCACCGAGTAGGCGGAGGTCTGTTCCTCTTTTAGCAGCAAATGAAACTCGTCCATATAGTAGCGGGTAGAGCGTTTCTCAGCACGGTTTATGGTTACCCTGTTCCAAACTTGGTCTTGCACAATGAGCATACCGAGCTTTTTAAGCTGTTTGCCCAATTCCTTAATGTCATAACAGACAAGTCGGTTAGAAAGCTCCACATTGGTGCGATGGTTAAAAACATTGAGTGAGCCTGTAACATAGATTTCAAGTGCAGAACGGATATGCTTTGCTTCTTTTTCCTCCTGTCTGCCGAGTGCATCGTAGAGGTCACCCAAAATCGGTGTTTTGTCAGGGTCGGGGTTGGCAAGGTATTCTGCATAAACGAGAGTAAGACAGCGGTCAATAATGGATTTTTCTATGGGGGTCAATCCCTCTTTACCACCCACAATCAGCTCACAAAGGGAGAGGATAAAATCACTCTTTAGGGAAAGAAAGGGGGCTATCGTCCTCAGAGTAGTTGAGGTTGATGTCCATCGGGTTAATGTATTGACTACTTGTAGGCAATATTTTGATAACCTGTCCTTTAAGCCTTTGCACAAGGGAAAAATATTCTCCCTCGGGGTCGCACACGATTATGGTATATCTGGCACCAATACCAAAAAGCGTGATGAGTTCAATTGTATGATTAGAGAATGTAAAGCTGGCAATATAGATATGATTATTATCAAGTCAATTAGCCGATTTGCAAGAAATACCATTGATTGCCTTAACTATGTTAGACAGCTAAAAGAAATCAATATTCCAATTATGTTTGAAAAAGAGAATATTAACACAATGGATTCTAAGGGAAAAAGTTATGATCACCATAATGGCTTCCCTTGCCCAACAAGAAAGCGAATCATTATCAAAGAATGTTAAAATGGGCATTCAATACAGATATCAGCAAGGAATTGTGCAAGTGAATCATAATAGATTTTAGGCTATACAAAGGATGAAAATAAGAAACTGGTTATTGTTCCTGAAGAAGCAGGAATTATTAAAAGGATT
>JBOFWL010000060.1:0-1086 GCA_051653605.1 Brevinema sp. | reverse complement strand
CAGAGAATTTCTTAACATCGGGATATCATCCGGAAACAAAAATTAAGGCGCTCTTTATTGGCAAAGGAATGAAAACCGCTTTGAAACTGCTTACAAGTACCGGTGGTTTTAAAAAAAGCTACTTTTATTTAGATACCAGCTTCGATTATTTTCACTATGCCCCGGATTCTAGAGAAGGGGAAATATTATTACAGCTGCTCTGCTCTAAGAAACTAATAACAGAGCTTCAAGAACTACTGCTTTCCGATTTGCAGCCACCATGTCCTGATTATGGACTAGATCACGATGCTGTTTCAGGCGATAATCCTGTACTTCTGGCTTTCGACTTTGACTTACTGCGTCTTTCCAGATTCTATACAGCCTTATCTTTTCACGGACTCTATGGGAATCTAGTTTGTTTTGATTTCCAAAAAGAAGTTTTACAGCAATATTTTAAAAGCTTAGCTACAATAACTACCATTGATTTAGAAAAATTTGAAAGGAGGTTTTTATCCTGAAACCAATCATGTCCATAATAAAAGATACTAGCAAAAAGACCGTAACACTCTGCTTGATTCTTCCCGTGTTACTTACCACCCTTCTTTATACAGGCGGTTGTATTGCTCAATTTATCATCAATTACACCATCTGGACCTCATCCGGTGGTACCCCGGGGAATGGAAGTTCTCCTACGTTTCCCTCTGGTTCTCTAAAATCTTGTTTTATTGCTCTCACCGTATTCCCATACAGCCTGTATGGGATTTTTATTTGCCTTGGAATCTTTACTTTTTTGATTTTTATGGTCATGCGAATGGGCTGTGGGAAGAAGGAAGTATATGATCGGGAACGAAATCTAATCTATTCAGACAAAGGAACCTACGGAACCTCTGGATTTATGACAGAATCTGAAATGCACCAAATTTTAGAACTGTCTCCTAATATTTGTTCTAACAAAGGTATTATTCTTGGAAAACTAGGTAATAACGCAGTGTATCTTCCCGAAAATACAAGACTCAATAAAAATGTAGCTGTCTTTGGAGCCAGTGGAAGTATGAAGAGTCGTGCCTATGCAAGAAACTGTGCCCTTCAGTGTGTAAAGCGTGGTGA
>JBOFWL010000059.1:0-8094 GCA_051653605.1 Brevinema sp. | reverse complement strand
CTTTTTCAACACTTCCAGGCCAAGTAATGTCTTCCTTTTTCAAGGTACCATCTCCAAAATTGTAATCTAACGTAGTGCGCCACCAATATATAATATGCCACATAATCCATGCAATACTGGACGGTCCAATCTCGTAACTTTCGATTTCAGGCCAATCTATACTCCATCCATCGTCTTGCCTTCGTATCTGCAGACCCATGGGACTGAATGTCCAAAGTGCCTCTGTCTCCTTTAGATTCTCTGTGTGATAAAGATAAAGTTGCCAGCACATGTCTATCTGAAATAGTATATTCTCTTTTATTTCGATATCTCTCATTGATTTTAATACTCCTTATTAAAATTATTTTAGTATACATTAATTCTTGCCAAAGAAAAAAAGTCTTTATACTTTTTAACAATGGAGCCGCCAGCCAGTATAGACTACATTGACCGGCGACTACCTTAAATTTAATGTTTCAGATTTATTTTCTTATCGCTAATTTCATAAACCACATCAGCCACATTATCGAGTAGCCGTTTGTCATGTGTGATAAACACTATAGTTCCAGCATACTCCTTCATTAATATTTCCAAAGCCTCTAAGCTTGGTATGTCAAGGAAGTTGCTCGGTTCATCCATTAGCAGGATGTTATATCTACCCATAAGCATTTTAGCCAGCAACAATTTAATAATTTCTCCGCCGCTTAAAGCAGATAAGCTTTTTCCAATATCGTTTTGTTTAAGCCCCATTGATGCTAGAACTGAACGAATTTCTGAAACATTGTAATCACAATCCTCCTGCATAAACTCTAGGACTTTCTGATTACCGTTGTACTTGTAACTATTTTGTGCAAAGTAACCTATTTTTGCCTTAGGTGAAATAGAAATTCCATCTTCATGGTTTAACATCATTTGGATTAAAGTTGTTTTTCCTGTTCCATTGCCACCAGTTAGCGCCACTTTTGCTCCTAGGGGAATATGAAAAGATGCTTTTTCAAACAGTATCTTATCCCCAAATATTTTAGTAATTTCCGTACCGACAATAGGATATGGATTGTAGAGTGCCAATGCATCACTTTGCCTGAAACGAATCCTGCGAATGTCTTCTGGAGCTTCTACATTTCCTAAGGCCGCAATCCTATGGTCTAGGGATTTAGCGGCATTATGCAACTTTTTTTCCTTACTTCCTATTGATTTTTGATGAGCTAAACGTCCTCCGCCTTCAGTGTTTTGTTTTTTTGAAGCACCTTTTGCCTTCTGTTCTATTTTACGAGCCTGTTTTCGCTTTTCCTCCGCAGCCCTTTCCAATCGGCCACGTTCCGCAACAAATTGTTCGTATTCTGCTGCCTGGCTCTTGCGTTCTTCCTCTTTCTGGCGAAGAAAATCAGAATAGTTTCCCCAATACTCAGTGATTTTTCCATCTTTCAGTTCCCATATTTTATCTACTACCTCATCAAGAAAATATCGGTCATGGCTAATAACTAACAGTGCACCTGTAAAATATTTTAGCTGTCCAATTAGAAAATCAATTCCTTCACGGTCTAAATGACTGGTAGGTTCATCGGCTAAAATACCATGTACTTGTGCTGATAAAGCCTGTGCTATTTTAAGTCTTGTTTCTTCACCACCGCTCATGGTCTGTATATCTAATTGCTCAACACCCAGCTTGCCTACAAGTGCAAAATCTTTTTCCTCCTGCAAACTTACTTCGTCCAACTGAGGGATATAAGCAAGTTCACCCAGACGATTCATTTTACATCCTGCTGGAGTTAATTCCCCTAAAAGCACCCTGAGTAAAGTGCTTTTCCCTGCACCATTTGCTCCTACTAAACCAATACGGTCATAATCATATACTTCTAATTCATCTATATCTAAAACATCTCGCCCTGTGAATTCCACACGAATGTCTTTAGCTTTTAATATCAATTCCATCTTATTTCCTCCTGTCTATAATCGCATGCTTTCATTTGCTTGTACGCAGGGAAAACCCTGCGATTTTAGCAGGAAGAATTACATGAAAATAAGATACATAAATATCCCTCCAATATTATTTTATTTTAAATCTAATTTTCTAACCTCTGTTATCATGGGGCACACTATAGCAATGCCAATAATTAAAATACCTGATAGTAAAAACCAATGATTTACACCAATTCTATCAGCAAAGAATCCAGAAAGAATTAATCCAATTGGCATAGCAAATGACATAATACTTCCGGTCAAAGAAAATACACGTCCTAAATATTCAGGCTTAATCTTCTCCTGAAAAAGAGCTGTTTGCACACCGCTATAAAATGGCACCGAAAGCCCCATTACTGCACAGCAAGCTACAAATATAACAAATCCACTTGGAGGAAGTAATCCTGAAACGGCTAAACTGGCTCCCATTATAAAGAATGAACCTGTTATTAGTAATACACGCTTTTCAAAGTTCCCCAACCTTCCTAATAGTAGACCGCCTACTAGCATTCCAGATGCAAAAGCGATTTCGGTAATGGAAATATGCACAGGTGTTCCATTAAAGTATTCCATGCTAATTAAAGGAAATAGTGCATTAATTGGCATATACACAAACGTATATAGCGTTCCTAAGAGTAATAAGGCAAATAAGCCTTTGTTTTGTCTCAATTCGACAATTCCTTCTTTCATTTCTCTTATGAAATTTGGTTTCAAATTTTTCACTGGATCGTCCAGCTTGGGAATACTTACAATTGCTACCGTAATAGATGCAATCACGGCGCCCAATACATCGATGGCAATAATTGCATTCAATTCCCAAACGGAGTATAACAATGCTGCAGCCGCCGGACTAATAATATAGCTTATTGACTGCAAAGACTGACTATAACCTGCGCATTTCGTAAGCTGTTCTTCTGGTACTAAAAGTGGCGTAACCGCATTGAGAGCTGGAGAATGAAAAGCCGTTCCAATGCTGCGGATAAATAATACTACCATAACCATCCATACAGGTAATTCCATATACAATGCTACAATAGCTAGCATTGCCCCAGCTGCTGCGATAATTAAATCAGCACCTATCATTATCTTTTTCCTGTCATGACGATCCACTAATACACCAATGGCTGGTCCAAAGACCGCATAGGGTAAAAAACCTACTAGTGAAGCCATAGACAAGACCATTGCAGATCCTGTTTTTTCTGTAAGGTAAAAAATAATCGCCATTTGCAGGATGGCACTAGTGATTAAAGAAACCGCCTGCCCTGCCCATATAGTATAAAACTTAAGTTTCCAATTTATATATTTTTCCATCTTTATTATCTCCTGCATATTATTTTTGCTTGAATTTCTATTTTAAATAGTATTCTAGGCAATAAAAAATGCAGGCCATAATCCACAATGTGGCTTTGGTCTGCATAACATACAATATGGAAACATTCTTTAAAAAGACATAGTTAAATAAAACTATAGTAAAATAGTTTAAATCTCACCTTAACTAATGAATGCTCAATATCGTATAAATAAGCACAACAAAAAAGCCTATCATCGGGATAGATTCTGCCTTTTTTATTGCCAGCTTATCTTAAACGCATTGATGCTGTCATAGTTTCGGTTCCTCCTAAACTCTTATTTGTGTCAGCGATTATTATAACATAACGAATTGATATAATCAACATTTAAAAGTGGAAAAACCGCCAAAGGGTGTTGGTTCCCTCTATTGGCGGCGGCTCAATATTCTATATCTCTTTGTCTATTTGTATTTCAATTCCGGACTTAAATTCAACTATAATGTGGTCGTCGTAAACCGTTATCTTTTCCAGGAGAGTCCTCACATAATCTTCTTCATAATCAATCAGCTCACAAGGCAGGTCGTTAAGAAAACGCATCAACTCATCAATTCGCTTTTTCAGATCCTGTCGGGATGCCTGCTCATTTTGAAGGGCCTGCTTCTCATCACGCAGCCTTCTAATCTCCATACCAAGCTCATCACCGGTATTCTTAGAATTAACGGTTGCCAATAGCTCCTGCTGCATTGACTTCATCTGTTCATCAATCGCTGCAATCTGATTTGAAGTGACTTCCTCCAGACTACTCTCGATATTCTCTCGCAAAAGATGAAGGATTGCTTTCTTTTCCCGGAACGCTTCGTTTATGGCCTTGATAACTACCTCATGGAGAAATTCTTCATGAACAGTCCTTGCGGTACAATCTGGACCATCTTTTTCTACCCTGCTGACGCAGCGCCAAACGGTGGACTTACACCCACGATTGTTCCATTTAATTCTGCGGAAGATGTCACCGCAGTGAGCGCAGAACACTATTCCAGATAAAGCGTAGCGGCCACTATAGATTCGTTTGCGCTTTGTGGTGCCTTTGGTAAGGTTTGCGCGTCTTGCGATTTCCTCCTGTACCTTTAGGAAGATATCCTTTGGAATAATAGCTTCATGACTGTCCTCTACATAATATTTAGGAACCTGACCCTTATTAGCTTCACGCTTCTTTTCAAGAATATCCACCGTATAGGTCTTCTGAAGCAAAGCGTCTCCGATGTACTTCTCGTTTGTAAGTATCTGCTTTATATTGCTTTCATGCCATTTTGCATTACCGGCACCGTTCAGAATTCCATCGGCTTCAAGCGACCTTTTTATCTGTAAGAAGCTCTTACCGCTAAGGTACTCTCTATAGATGCGCTTAACGACTTCAGCTTGCTCTGGATCAATGATGAGGTGCCCGTCTGCATCTTTGGTATATCCCAAGAACCAGTTGTGATTGACCTGAACTTTTCCTTGTTGGTATCGGAACTGCAAACCCAGACGAACGTTAGCCGATAATGACTCACTTTCTTGCTGTGCAAGAGAAGCCATAATTGTCATTAGAACTTCACCTTTAGCATCGAGCGTATTGATATTTTCTTTTTCGAAGTAAACGCCGATGTTCTTATTCTTAAGGGCTCTGGTATAATTCAGACAATCAACCGTATTCCTTGCAAATCGGCTGATGGACTTGGTAATAACCATATCTATCTTGCCTTCGTTACAGTCATTAATCATGCGCTGGAATTCATCACGCTTTTTCGTATTCATTCCAGAAATGCCGTCATCGGCATATATCCCGGCCAGCACCCAATCCGGGTGACTATTGATAAACGAAGTGTAATGCTCAATCTGTGTTTCATAGCTGGTTTCCTGCTCATCACTATCAGTGGAAACACGGCAATAAGCAGCTACTCGTGTTTTCTGGACTTTATCGGTTGTTTTCTGTGTACCGATTGTTTTCTTTGCAGGAATAACCGTAACATTGCTGGCTAAGGAAATCATACATCCACCTCGCTTTCTATCAAGCTGTAGACGTATTCTGCCTGTGTAAAAGGATCATCATATTTTATTTGAACCTTTGGCATCTTAAAACCTGTAGCAATCTTGCTCACTTTGGCTGGCTTATCATCAAATACTCTTCCAAGCTTAGCCTGTCGTTTTACACGCTCGGCTTCTGCCGCGACAAAGGTCTCATTATCAATAATCGCCGGGTAATAGTCGTCTCCGAGGTAATGCTTATTTTGCATCATCTTCTTTGCACCTGTGTGGTAAAGCTTAAGTCCGGCGGCTTCTGCTGCTGGCACGTAGGCAAGGCCAGAGAGGTATGCTTTATAGATCTTCTTTACTTGCTTTGCTTTTTCTTCATCAATCACCGCTTTACCATTTTCGATTCTGTATCCGTATGGGACATGACTCATATTCTCACAACCTTTCCTTAAGGGTTAAACCGCACTTTAGTGCGAAGCCTATTTCACTTCTGGTGTAAACAGTAATGTGGTCAACATGTGCCTCAAAGGCAACTGCATCAAATTCTGCAAGTCCTGCACTATTGTTTACATACTTTAAGAGCCTGCTTACTGCTTTCGAATTCTCAAGCTCACCATTTACCGAGCGGTACAAGGCTTCCTTTTCATTTCTCAACTCCTCAGCTTCAGCTAAAAGTTCACTATTCTGTTTGGCATATAGTGCAGGCTCGATGTACTGCTTTGAAAGAAGGTTTGTAAGAACCTGCCTTCGGTCAAAGTTCTGTTCCAAAGCCGTCTCAAGCTCGTTAATTCGAGTAAGTGCATTAGCTTGGTCAATGCTTTTAAGGCTATTAAGGAACGGTTGTAAAAGAACCTTTTTGCTAAAAATCAGCTTGTTCACCATATTTACAAAGGCGACCTCAAAATCCGTCTCGTTGATAAAAAGCTGGCCTCACTTATTTTTGTCCTTCAGGTGAGTGTTGCAGGTGTAAGCATAGTATTTAGCCTTACAAGCGGTATGTGTTCTTCTTTTCCAAGTAGCACCGCATTCAGCGCATATTATTTTTCCTGAGAATGGGTATCGGCTCAGGTACTTCTCATCATCCGCCACAATATTCTTTTCTTTAGCACGCTGGACAATAATCGCCTGTGCCGCTTCAAAGTCCTCGGTGCTAATTATTGCGTCATGATGACCTTTGACATAGTACTGCGGCTTTTCACCCCGATTGGTATGCCTGTTAAACTGCGAATCAGTGAATGTTTTCTGAAAGAGCACATCACCCGTATATTTCTCATTTTTCAGGATTTCTTTAACTACCGTTGAGCTCCATTTGCCGCCTCGCTTTGTCAGTGCCTTTTTCTCTCTAAGTGCTTTTGCTATTTTATAGCTGCCTTTTCCAGAAAGGCATTCTGCAAAAATAAACCTTACAATCTCTGCTTCTGCTTCATCGATAACCATCTTGCCACTTACGTTCTTATAACCGTATGGCGGATATCCAATTTTGAAGGTGCCGTTTTGGAACCTTTTCTGAATGGCCCATGACTCATTCTCAGCAATGGAAACTGATTCACTTTCTGCAAGGCTACTGAAAATTGTAAGAAGTAGTTCGCTTTCCATATCACCGGTGTTGATGTTCTCCTTCTCGAAATAAACAAACACCTTAATCATTCGTTGTTTTTACTCTATACCTGTGTAAATTAAATGCGCTAAATACTTCTTTTTGTCCGTCATTTGTTATTTCAACCATCGTATTCCATGATGTCAGCTTATTTAAACTCGCTAATGATAATGGTGGAAATACAGCGATCAACTCATATTCATTATTCTTTGCAACTAGATGAAGAGGAACTCCACCGTTAATAACACATATTTTATCGCTATCTGTTTCTATTCTTCCTTCGCCTCCAGTATATCCTGGGCAAAGCATCTGTTGAGGAGTTCTATTATGTATAGATTTGTGAGCAAAATAATCATCTCTGTCTGTACACTTTCTAACATTTATATCTTCAAAACAATATGGACATATATACGTTCGTCCACTATACGCATCTTCTGCGTATATTTTCTTTCCGTTTCCATCTATTCCATAAGCTATTGATGCCATTTGCTCACCTCCTCCATCTTAGTTTTTTCTACATCAATTTTTTAAGTGATTCATATTCTTCTTCTGACAAAGTTACGCCTTTACCCATCTTCTCATGCTCTGGTGACCAATCTCTAATGTCATACTTTGGAGCTGCCCCATTCCAGCTAATGAGATTAAGTTCTTTTCTCCAGCCTTTTGTGTTTTCTGATAAAACACCTAGTTCTTCTACTATTTCATATTTGAAATCTGCCATTTCACTTCTCCTTATTTTCGCATTTCCCTATAAATAACTTCAGCTAATGCACCCATGATTGCATTGTATTTATTTCTATCCTCAAATAAAGAGGTATATGTATCTTGTGATTCTGTATAACTCTCCAATGCTGCATCATCGAATGCTTTAGGGAAAATACTTTCTGTAAATATCTGTGGATCAGATGACTTTGCCATACTAGATAATCTTTGATCATTCATCAGCTTATCACGAAGTGCAGTCAATAATACTTTATCGCCATCCGTAAAATTGCCCTTGAATTTCTCATTGATTTTATCAATGATTTCATCCAATGGTTCTTTCTCATCAAATCCCATTGCACCTTTTTGTTTTGCTGGCTCATATACACCTTTTTGTTCGCTAAGCATTATTGCTCCGTCATATGTCTTTTGGAGTTTGTAGTATTCAAGCTTCAATTTTCCTTCCAAATCAATCATATCCACCTTTTCAACTGGTAATAAATTGATTAGGTAGGAACAGAAAACAAATTCTTTATGTAAGTCTTTGTCAAACAT
>JBOFWL010000058.1:0-1509 GCA_051653605.1 Brevinema sp. | reverse complement strand
TAGGTGTTCTTCCTACCATTCATTTGATTTATATGAGTACGCAAGAAACAGGTCAAGTTGTAAATATAGAATTACCACTCGGTATTATTGTTTTGCTCTTTTATGTGCTTTGCGGATGTTTTGTTTATAAACGTA
This sequence comes from Brevinema sp., assembly GCA_051653605.1. Taxonomy (GTDB): domain Bacteria; phylum Spirochaetota; class Brevinematia; order Brevinematales; family Brevinemataceae; genus JBOFWL01. Next base: position 1,374 of record JBOFWL010000058.1, on the reverse strand, counting down.
GAGTTGCCCTTGGCGAGGGCGACACCAAAAACAGGATTAAAAATGTGCTGAACTATAAAAAGCCTGCCTTGTGGGTGATGGTCGTTTCGATTATAGCAGTTGTTGCCATTGGAATAGGGCTGATGGCAAATCCCAAGGAAGAACTGATAGGCAAGCCATCTGGCTTTGCAGGGGTTAATGCCACCATTTTAAAGATTGATGCCGAAGGTCAAACAATGGTTGTGGAGGGGATTGACCAAAACAGCGCAATCGGCGAGAATTGTATTCTTGATTGGTCAAATGCAAATCTGCAAATAGTAGAGGCGGACGGCAGTATAAAAACGCTTTCTATCAATGATTTTGCTGTTGGAGATACTGTTGTGCTTTTTGTGGATGAAATACAAGAAACTTATCCAACAAGGGCAACGGCGGCGGTCGTTCAGCTACAGGGCGAAGCACCTTTAAACGCTATGCGCCCCATGATAATGGTAAACGGAATATTATATCTTGACACCGGCAAAGAAGGCTCAATGGGTGGCTCTAATGCGGTGAGCGGAACAATAAAAAGTACGGTTAGTGGGGATAAAAAACCGACAGAACACGAGCAATCTAACTTTGGTTTTGTAGGCAGCAAGTATGCAGATGGTGGAGATTTTATTCAAGTTAACATAGATGATAAATGGATTGTCTTTGAAAAAGAAACGGAAACGGCAGGTATTGGTGTGACCACCGGTGCCAAACTTTCTTCGTTGCCGAAAGAGTACTCTTCAAGTATGGCTGAAAAAAATGGCGACTATGTGGATATCCACGGCAACATTTCCAATGCAGAAACTATGGATTACTTTATTAGTGCCGTCTCGAAAAAAGAGAAAGCCTTTATCAGAACTACAATTTATACAATAGAGGGCGACCCCATCATACTCGATATTCTCAAAAACCATTTCCTTAATTTCTTCATAGGTATCATATCCTATCCCATCACATCGAGATTTTCCTCGCTCACAAGGATTGGATTGATAAGGATTTGATGGCTCAGTATTTAATAAATCTGTTTTTGGTTCTTGAATAGTTGATAGATAAGTATTTAATTGGTGGGGTTCTTCCTGTACAGGAGTAGCCTGTGTTGGATTATCCAATTTAGGGCTGTCCTGTGTAGGCTCGCCCTCGGTAGGGGTATCAGCCTTTGGGTACTCACGAATGGTATACTCGGTGTTGGTAAGCTGTCCTCTATCATTGCGAACACGCTGACGGCTCATATATCCAGTGATTTCAAGCTCTTTTATCGCGCCGTTGATGCTGTCGATACCGTCCTTGCAGATGTAGGCAAGCCCTTTTACGGTGTAATCCCAATCCTCGGGGAGCGATAGCATAAGGGATAACAAGCCTTTTGCTTTT
>JBOFWL010000057.1:0-3531 GCA_051653605.1 Brevinema sp. | reverse complement strand
AGTGTTGAAAAAGCAAAAGAAGAAATAAAAACTCTTCATGATAAATGGGTTGAAAAATTAATCAATATGTCGGATGCAGAATATCAATCACAGCAGTATGCAAAATGGCCACTTGAGGGTAGAAGCTTTGCTGATACTGCATTATGGTTAAATGGAGAATTGATGAAAAATGTAGCCGAAATAGGTTATGGACGATTTCTATATGCAGCTTGTAAAAAATAGAGATAGCGATAAATACGAGAATAATTTTTTTAAAGAAGGAGACTACCAATGAATAGTATAATAGAAAACATATTAACAAGAAGAAGCATACGAACTTTTAGAGAGACTCAGCTATCGGAGGAGGATTTAAATACCATTCTAACAGCGGGAAGCTATGCGCCTAACGGGATGGGAACACAGAGCTGGAAGTTTACAGCCATTCAAAAAACCAGTGTACTTGCAAAAGTGAATGAGGCTATTCGCCTAACCCTTATATCTATACCTGTTGTAGCAGAAACGCATCCTTATGTTGTGAGCCTTGTTGAAAAAGCGAAAGACGAGAGTTCAAATTTCCTGTATCATGCCCCCACCTTTATTATTGTTTCTAACTTAAAGGACAACGGAAACTCTATGCCGGATTCAGCATTAGCCATCGGGAATATCATGCTGGCAGCACACTCACTCGGTATTGGTTCCTGCTGGCTAAATCAGCTGCCAGGACTCACACACATGCCCTTAATCCGTGAGCTTTTGTCAGATCTTGATGTTCCCGTAAATCATATTGTTTACGGATCTGTCGTTATGGGTTATGCTGCAGAGGAGCCGAAACAGGCTGCCCCTCGTAAAAATGTCGTAAATATTATTCGTTGAGAACGAGATTGGAGGTTTAATATTGTTTATACGAGTAGTTCCGTATGACCCCTTTTGGGAAGTAGAGTATGAAAATGAATCACAGAAGATAAGTGGTATTTTGAAGGACGTATTGGTGGATATTTACCATATTGGCAGTACAGCAGTTAAAGGGTTACATGCTAAATCAATCATTGATATAATGCCCGTAGTGACAAATATTAGTTTAGTTGATAAGTATAATGAGGAATTTGTAGCCATTGGATATGAGTGTATGGGTGAGTTTGGTATTGAAGGACGGAGATATTTCCGCAAGGGTGGCGATAATAGAACACACCAGATTCATATTTTTGAGCAAAGCAATCACAAAGATATTAATAGGCATATAGCAGTAAGGGATTTTCTGCGTACACATCCTGACATCGCTTTAGAGTATGGTGAATTAAAGATGGAGCTGGCTAATCGATTCCCGGAGGATATTGAAGGCTACTGCGCTGGTAAGGATGCATTTGTAAAGCAACTAGAAAAGGATGCTTTGCGATGGTGGCAAACTGTCTGTTAGGAGGTTATTCTCAAAGGATTGCAAGAAGCAGTTGAGGATAATCCGTATAACTAACTATTACATATCATGCTGATTCGTATTGGTAGAATAACACGAATTAACAAAGGATATATTTGTAGTAGCAAGTGTATTTGTTTTATATTCTATGAACCTATTTGATTTACATAATTCTATGTGGTATAATGGACTTGCTTATAATATAGATGCTTGGATAGCAGGAGGTTGCAAGATGATGATGGCAGTTAAATTAGCCTTCTAAAATTAAAGAATAAAATTTTAGGAGGCTAATTTATGAAATTTAATTTGATAGATATTGAGGATTGGAATAGAAAGCCATACTTTGAGCATTATTTAAATGCGGTTAGGTGCACTTACAGTATGACTGCAAATATAGAGATAACTGGTTTACTGCGTGAAATTAAACTTAAGGGCCTGAAACTGTACCCTACGCTTATTTATATCATCACAACTGTGGTTAACCGTCACAAGGAGTTCCGCACCTGTTTTGATCAAAAAGGTAAGTTAGGATACTGGGATAGTATGAACCCAAGTTATACTGTCTTTCATAAGGATAACGAAACTTTTTCAAGTATTTGGACAGAGTATGACGAGAACTTCCCACGTTTTTACTATAATTACCTTGAGGATATTAGAAACTATAGCGACGTTTTGAATTTCATGCCTAAGACAGGTGAACCTGCTAATACAATTAATGTGTCCAGCATTCCTTGGGTGAATTTTACCGGATTCAACCTGAATATATACAATGATGCAACATATCTAATCCCTATTTTTACTTTGGGTAAGTATTTTCAGCAGGATAATAAAATTTTATTACCTATGTCTGTACAGGTGCATCATGCGGTTTGCGACGGTTACCATACAAGCAGATTTTTTAATGAGGCACAGGAATTAGCGTCAAATTATGAGACATGGTTAGGAGAAAAATAATATAAAAATTGCTTGTGCTTGGGAGCTATAAACAAAGATCGAAAAAGTTGTGAAGCTCGTGAGGAAGCAAAGCGACCGAAGAAGCAGATGTTCCACCTATGCAAGGACTTCCCGAGAAGACGAGTGACAGCGAAGACCGATTGGAAGGAGTCTGAGCTTAGTGGAGTAATATATTCCTTATAAAAATCATTTCAAAGGATTAGAGAAATCTAATCCTTTTTCTTTGTATTTTTATACCAAAGCATATGAATTTACTGGCCGGGGTCAAATTGCAGGAATTGGAGAGGGCTGTTATGACAATTACGAATTTAATTTTTCATTTTGGTGATATTTATCCTGCATTAGTTTGGGTTGATGAAACTGCAGTTCTAGTTTACTCAGGATATCCTGGTCAACTTACTCAAATATAGAAAGCGATAAAAAAGGTAGGAATCCCATTTGATAAAATCAGTAGGATTATTCTTACCCACTAATTGCCGGTGATATGCTTTGAGTTGCGGATGGGTATCTTGTTCCTTCTCCTGAGCAGATTAATTTCGATCATAATATGTATCATCATTTTAATTAGTGGATATGTTCCCTAAAACCTTAAAACCGTTGATATGTTCCCTCATACCTCAAAAACGCTAAAAAACGGTTGACCTGTTTCCACTTACGTATGGTATCAAAATTTCGGAGGTAGACATCATTTGGGGCAACTCGGGCCACGTTGAGACGTGTGTTTTATTGTCCCACAAAAGTGCAGACGATTTTATCAGTGTAAAAATGGAGTACGCAGACGACCGAAAAATCCAGCCAGATCGTATCACCTACAGGCTTATTCAGGAGTATATCGAAGAAAAGTACGGCTTCAAAGTTCACACTGCAAACATTGCAGAGGTCAAAAGAAACTTAGGCCTGCCGATGTACGACGCACCAAACGCAGTTGAAGAACTAAAACGCCCATATAAACCAGCACCAGAATATAAAGTAGAAGCTATTAAAGACGCATTAAGGCACTTCAAGGTCATAGATTAAAGTAAAGTACCCTTTCAGCAGATCATTACTGTTGAGAGGGTCTTGCTTTTTCAGAAGCCGGCCAATGTAAGGATAGCCCTACAAGATTGCGGGTCTTTCTCTTCGAGCCATGTTTCCAGATTGCTTATAGCGATATCCTTTTGAATATGGATGCTCTCTTCAAATCGATA
>JBOFWL010000056.1:0-1052 GCA_051653605.1 Brevinema sp. | reverse complement strand
AAAGCACTTCATCTTTTTTTGTGCTCTGCAGAACAGGGAAATGCCTATGCAGATTATGAGGCAGCAAAAATGTTTCAGGACGGGAGTGGAACACAAAGAGATAAGGACAAGTCCGAATATCACTTTAAAATCGCATTTCAAGGATTTTTAAAGTTTGAAAGCGAACGAAGCGATGACAAGCTGTTGCATCGAATCGGACAAATGTATCTTACCGGAACAGGTACAGAACAAAATGAGGAAAAAGCCATTGTGTATTTAGAAAAAGCAGTAGAACTGGAAAATGATAATGCCAAATGTCTTCTGGCAAAAATCTATATCCGGCAGGAAGAAGAAAAGGCAGAGAAGAAAGAGGAGGGACAGTATGAAAAAATAAAAAAGGCAATCGAGTGGCTGGAAAAAGCGTATGAAAACAAGGATATGGCGGCGGCTTATCATTTGGGCATGATTTGGAAAAAAGGGATTTTTTTTCCGGCTGATTTGGAAAAAGCCATTGCTTATTTAGAAGAGGCATCAAAAGGAAAAAATCAGTATGCTGATTATCAGCTTGGTAAAATATTTGAAGAAAGAAATGAAATGATAAAGGCATTTTTTTATTATGGACTCTCCGCCGAACAAGGAAATGAACTGGCAGCTTATCGGCTTGGAAAAATTTATTTTTTGGGAGAAAAGACAGAAAAAAATGTTTTGCTTGCCATTGAATACTTGGAGCAGGCAGCGCAAAAAGGAAATCAGTATGCTTCTTTTGCGCTTGGCAAGTTATTCTTATGCGGAAAAGATATTCCAAGAGACATGGAAAAAGCAAAATTCTGGCTGACAAAATCCGCTATGCAAGGAAATCCATATGCCGTTTTTTTATTAGAACATATGAATGAGCAATATGAACCCAATTTGCTGTTAACGGCTGCAAAACTTGTTCATCATATGGGAAATTTATTTGAGGGCAAAGGAAATCAAGGCTTTGATTCTACTATGCAGATAACAGAACGGAAACTCAGAAGCAAAATAAGGAACAAAAAAATAGCACAGGGACATGCAGCAGATGATCATGTTCC
>JBOFWL010000055.1:0-30484 GCA_051653605.1 Brevinema sp. | reverse complement strand
TCGCTTGGACGCCACGGGCAATCTGTGTGATGGAGTGCTACAAGTTTTGTCTGAATATTAGTACCAGCACCACATTTTGCCGTACTGCCAATCAACACACGCACAGAGCCTTTACGCACTTTTGCAAATAATTCTGCCTTTTGTTGTTCTGTATTGGCATCATGGATAAATTTTATCTCATCAGGTGGTACACCTTTTTCAATTAGTTTGTTTTTAATATCGTCATATACATTAAATGTGCCATCATAATGAGGGGTAGAGAGGTCACAGAAGATAATTTGTGTTCCACTTGTAGGTTTGCTTTCTTCCCAAATATCAAAGACATTTTTCACACAAGTGTTGATTTTACTATCTTCATTATCAGGAAGCATATCGTTTCCTAGCCTTTGATCTAAAGCTAGTTTTCGCCCATCAGAGGTGATTTTAAGCATGTTGTCGATATTAGGCTCTACAGCTTTATTACGCACATCTTCGGCACGATCTGCAAGATTTTCCACCATCTCTTGTTGGAATTCACTAGGTTTTGTAACGACAGTGGTATGTTCTGCCTTTGGCACAGGAAGATTCAGCATATCAGCAGTTTGAATGTCTGCGGCTTCTTTCCAAATATTGATTAACTCAGGCAAATTGAAAAACTTGGCAAACCTTGTTTTACTTCTAAAACCAGTTCCTTCAGGTGCAAGCTCTATGGCGGTGATTTTTTCGCCAAAGTTTGCAGCCCATGCGTCGAAATGGGTTAAATCCAGTCTTTCAAGTGTTTTGTACTGCAAATATCTCATCATTGTATAAAGTTCCGTCATGCTATTGCTAACGGGCGTCCCTGTGGCAAAAACCACACCTTTTCCACCTGTAATCTCGTCCATATATTGGCACTTTGTAAACATATCCGTTGATTTTTGTGCTTCGGATTGTCCAATACCTGCGACGTTGCGCATTTTAGTATGCAAAAACAAGTTTTTAAATAGATGTGCCTCGTCAACATAGAGTTTATCAACACCCAATTCCTCAAAGGTAACTACGCTATCTTTTCGTTCTTGCGTGCCTAGTTTTTCAAGCCTTGTTTCAAGGGATTTCTTTGTTTTTTCAAGCTGTTTAATAGTATATCTTTCGCCATTTTGAGATTTTGCATCATTTATAGCATTGAGAATGTCATTTACTTGATTTTTAAGGATTGCTTCTTGTCTTGCAACAGATAGAGGAATTTTCTCAAACTGACTATGCCCAATTACCACAATATCAAAATCGCCTGTGGCAATTCTACTGCAAAATGTCTTTCTATTTGCTGGCTCAAAGTCTTTTTTAGTAGCCACTAAAACCTTTGCACCAGGATATAATTGATAAATATCAGTACCCATCTGTTCTGTCAAATGGTTAGGTACTACAAAGAGTGATTTTTGATTAAGTCCAAGCCTTTTACCCTCCATAGCACTTGCAATCATTGTAAAAGTTTTCCCCGCACCAACGCAGTGAGCAAGCAAAGAATTACCACCATACATTGTTCTTGCAACGGCATTTTTTTGATGATTGTTTAGAGTAATAAGTGGGGACATTCCATCAAATCTAATATGCTGACCGTCAAACTCACGAGGACGAGTAGAGTTATAAATTTCATTATAAACTGCTGCCAGTTCTTCACGCCTCCTAGGGTCTTTCCATACCCATTCTTTAAATGCTTCACCAATTTGTTCTTGCTTTTGCTGTGCTATGGTGGTTTCTTGAGCATTTAAAACACGAATTTCTCTGCCCTCATCATCATACTTTTTGTCATAGATACGAGTATCACGCAAGTTCAGGCTATCTTCAATAATCGCATAAGCATTTTTTCGCTTAGTTCCATAAGTAGTAGAAGCTTTTGGATTAGCTTTATCTTCTGCTTTTCCTTTGACATTCCATTCTCCGCTGTATTTTGAATAGTTAATGTCAATCTTACTGCCTTGTGAATACCTTGGCGTACCTAGTAGCTCAAACATAAACTGTGCATAATACTTAGGCTCTATCCAAGTTGCACCAATACGCACATCTATTTCACTTGCTGTTAATTCCTTTGGTTGTACCTTTTCAAGACATTCTACGTTTATTTTGTATTCTGGATAAGTTTCGGCAGCCACCTGTGCCATGCCTAGCTTTTCTCGTACATTTCCACTTAAATATTCATCTGAAGTTAGAAATCTTGCACGAGAATTATCCTCACCGCAATGCAGTGGGTCTTTAAATATAATGCCTTTTAAACTCTCGATGATTTCGTCGGTATTATATTTTTCACCCAACAGACTAGACATAAACTCAATATCAACACTGGCTTTTTCTGCAATGGAAATAGCAAGTGCTTCACTGGGTGTGTCAACACTTGTTACTTTAACAGAATTTTTGATTGTTCTTTTTGTGAAAATATCTGCTTTACCTTTTAAATTTCCTTCTTCATCTAATTTTTCAAGTGAGCAAAGCAGGGGGTAGCTAACATCACTTGCAAACAAGCTTTTGCTTGACCTAGAATTTATCAAACCATAATTTTTATTATAGCTATCATAAAGAATATTCAGTTCAGCTTGTGCCTTTTCTAGCTGTTCATCAGAACAATCGTCAAGCTGCATTTCAATAATTTCTCTTGTTTTATCACGGACAGCAAGCAAATCTTTCATTTTCATACTATCTTTATTAGACAATATAACTTCATTCATTCTGCTGTTTTCTCTGAAATACACCTTATCTTCAACAATGGTATAACTAAAATTTCTAACATCAGGTGTGGCACTGATAGAAGTATCCACTTCTTTATCATCAGCTTGCACCTTTTGATTTAGCAGTTGTTTATTTGGCTCTGCAAGGTGGGTAATGGCTTCTTGTAGTTGCTCTGATAGTGGACTATCTACATTAGGATTGCAAGTAGACTCCATGCCAAACTGACCACTTACCATTGCCATTTCACCCATTATCATTTGTGGGTTATCTATAAAATATTGATTAAGGGTTATACCATCTTCGTTCTCAGCTACGTTCACCCAATTAGGCAAGATTTCAGGTGCATGGTCACGTTTTTGCAAGAAGATAATATCACTTGTTACCTCTGTGCCTGCATTTGCTTTAAATGCTGTATTAGGCAAACGAATGGCACCAAGTAAATCGGCTCGTTGTGCTAAGTATTCACGCACAGAGCTGCTTTGCTTATCTAGTGTACCTTTGCTTGTTATAAATGCGATAACACCACCCGTTCGCACCTTATCTAACGTGGCACCAAAGAAATAATCGTGAATTAAAAACCCTTGTTTATCATACCTCTTGTCAGCTACAGAGTAGTTCCCAAAAGGTACATTACCAATGGCAACATCAAAGAAATTGTCAGGGAAATTCGTTTTTTCATAGCCTTTGATATGAATATCAGCGTTAGGATAAAGCTGTCTTGCAATTCGCCCTGTTAAGCTATCAAGTTCGCTACCATATAGCTTTGTATCTGCCATTGTCTTAGGGAGCATACCAAAAAAGTTACCACTGCCAAGTGCAGGGTCAAGCATATTGCCATCAGTAGGTACACCCATATTTTCTAATGCTTCATACATAGAACGAATAACAGTAGGGCTTGTATAATGTGCGTTTAATGTGCTTGCCCTTGCTTTTTCATATTCATCATCGGTTAGCAAACTTTTAAGCTGAGTGTATTCACTTGCCCACGCTGTTTTACCCTCATCAAAGGCTTCTGAAAGTCCACCAAAACCAACATATTCATGTAAAATCTGCTGTTCATCAGGGGTTGCTTGTCTATGTTCGTTCTCAATAGTTTTAAGGGTTTCAATGGCTTGAATATTTCTTGCAAATTTTTCTTTGGCTGTGCCTACACCTAAATCATCATTTGTGATTTTGAAATTAACTTTTGGTGTATAGTCGATAATCGGTTGTTGCTCTTGTTTTGGTGGTGGGGTAAATCCCAAAGTTCCACCATCAAAGTCAAAAGAAACACTGTCTTGTTCAGCTTTCCAAGCCTTAAATTTCTCATAGATTTCAGGGGTCATGTTATCGCCTAAAATCTCCCCATAAGGAGTAATAGAAGTGGTTTGCGTGGTATAAACTAAATCGCCACTTTTACCAACAGTGTATTTTACACCTTCACCGTTATATCCTATAACATCTCCATCGTTATACTTTGAATAATCAAGTTCTAAATCATTAAAATCATTGAAGAACAAGATATCAGGTGTTTGTGTTTTATCTTTTGCAAGTTCGCCCTGTGTTTCTTTGATATAGTCAAGAAAACTGCTGTTATCCTGCTCTAAATATATTTCTCGCACTTGTTCCACAGAATAAGTCTTAAACACTGGTAGTATCGAGTTAACATCACGCATATAGACGTCACCGTTCTCATAGTCTACACTTTCCACAGTTAAGCTTTTGTTCTCATGCTCTAATCGAATGCCAAGTGGAATAAACTGGCTCGCCTTATTTTCTCTTGATACTTTATAGCTACCATCTTCGTCATCTAAAACTTTAAAGTCTATGCCTTTTAATGATAATTTCTGTGCTGCATTATTTAGATTTTCTATCTGCACCCCTGTAATTTTACTATTACCAAGTTCAGGCAGTGTTCTTTCAATTAACTTCCTATCAATAATAGGTACAACCATTTCAGCATCTTTTCCGTAAAAGAGAAGTAGTTCCCCAGCCACAACACCAATTACATCATTTGGATATTTTGCTTTTGCTTCTAAAAATGCAATGACACTTTGCTCGCCTTGTATGACTTTTTCTTGCCTTGCTATTGTTTCATTTTTTACTGGCTCTTGTGGGTAAAGTAGTGTGGATTTCTCTTTAATCTGCTTAATTGCAAGCGGTGGTATATCCTTGTCGTTTATCTTAACTGTGCCATCTGCTGAGATATGGGCAACCGTTGCAAAGTCATTGTTTTGATTATCAAAATAATTCCACACAGTGGTGCCATTACCTAATTCACCATATCCTAGAACAAATTCTTTGCCATCATCGTTGATATAGACCGTCATTTCTTCATCTTTAAAATCGCTACTAGATTTGACAAATTCACTTGCAAAATCACTATACATAACAGTTCTTGTTGATGGAATACTTGTTTCTATTTCCTCCTGTTCCACAAGCTTTACCACCTTATCTGCAAGTGTTTCAGTAGTAGCATTTTCATCAATTTGCTCTTTGGCGTATTCAATAAATTCTTCTGATACAACTAACCCCTTATCTTGCAAAATACTTTGAACATTGGATACTTCTTCTGTATCCATAATAATTTTTTCCACTGGCATAGGTGCAGAGAAATCAAGGGTTAATTGTCCATATTCATCAGATAAAAGTGTAGGTTGTCTTTTGTTTTCAAGTTTTCTTGCAAGAGAAGTGATGTCATTTTCATCTACTACTTTTTCAGTTTGTTTAATAGGTGTTAGCTTTTTAAACTTTGATGGATAAACCTCATAACTGCCATTTTTATATGCTGTCACATTATCGAAAGCCTTTTGCATATCAGAAAAACCACGCTCATCGGAAAGAGTGTTATCGAGGGCATACTGCATTTGCTCTAAGAGATTATCTGTAAAACCATCTTTGTCAATTTGCTCTGCAATTTCTTTTACATTATCCCAATAATAATCATTTTTTGTATCAAAAGGTCGCTCCAAGTCCTTTGGTGCGTAATGATAAAAACTTTTTATGGTCACAGCAAGCTTTTTCTTTGTAAAATCAGGGATATGTGCTTTTTCTAAATCATTTAAGTAGCGATTTTCTCTAATATAGCCCTCAATTTTTTTTGAAATTTGACTATAGTTTAGCGTTGTTTTTTCATATGGGTTTAAAATCTCCCCACGACTAAACTCAATGCCTTTTGCACTCGACATTGTGCTAAGTCCATCACCACTATGACCTGCCAAGCCTTGTTTATCACTTAAAAATCTTGCTTTTTCCTTGCTGTCTTTACCACTTTGGAAAAATAGATAAGTGTCGATTTTTCTATCGTTCACACTACTTTCACGCCCTAAGAAATAGTAATCAAATTCATCTTGCGTGATAAAACTTTCTGCTGTTCGCTCAAAATCATCACGAGCTGGTGGAAAGTTTATCGGCTCATTATTCATATCTTTTATGGTATCAGCCATATTATATAAACTTCTTGTCGCACTTTTAAAACGCATAATACCTTTTTCGCCAGCGTTTTCGTGGTCTTGTATCATTTGTGTAATACCAGCATTCATATCAGCAAATTTTTCACTATCTTTAAAATGCTTTGAAATTTCTACAAGGCAATCAGGGTAGCTAAAACGAGTAACAATATTGTCTAGTTTTTCATTTTTGTATCCATCATCTCTATCACGATACATATACGAATATTTTTCTGCTATATGGTGCATATAGCTTTCTTGTGACTGCTCTAAGATTTCATTATTTGCAAATCTGCCATCTTCCAAAAGTCCACGCACTTTTTCGGCTACTTGCTCCCACGAAAGGGTAATTTTACTGCGAGAAAGCCTAACCGATGTTCCTTTTGCTATTTGCATACCATTTTCATTAAACCAAACAGAATATTTTTGCTTGTCAATTTCAAAACCTTTGCCACCAGTTCCATAATGATTTTCAAGAAATTTAGCATTATACTGTAAATCAGTAGTGTATGCGAAATGTCCAGCGATTAAAGGCAAGCTGAATTCTCTGCGTTCACAATTACCTGTTGATATAATTTTATCTACCACATCAAGAGGAATTGAACTGTTTTCAACAATAACATTTTCAATAACAGAAAAAGCAGAAGATAGCTCATCTGCTTTAACTGTTGCAATATTTTCTATCTGTTGTTCTACCGATGGAAATAGGGATATTTGTGTTGTTTTTTCTGCGTGTTCTTTTCTAAAATTAGGTAATACAAGATTATTGGTTAAACCTTGCACCAAATCCCAAGATAGAGTGCTTTCGGCTGCTCGTGATAAGTATGAGCCTTTCCACACAGTAAGTCCATTATCAGTAGCTTTATATCCAAGCCTTGTATCATTGTGCATAATCTCTACAAAGGCATCACCGAAATTTTGTGACATATATTCAGCTCGTTTATCACTTGAAAAATTTACAGAAAAATAAGCTGAAATTTCTTCCAGCTTATTTTTAAAGTGAGTATCATGGCTTAGAATTGCTGTTAAATATTCCTCTGATTTTTCATCAGTGGTAACAAAGTCTAGCAGTAAATCATTTCCCTTAGAACTACTTCCTCTGCCTGTGCCTTGATGTTCGTTACCTTCTGCACCCATAACATCTGATCGGTGGCTTTCAGTTCCTCTGTTACGTTCTGCGACTTCATCATTTGTTCCATCATCAAGTCCACTTGTTCCTCGGCTAGCTTGTCTATCTCGCACAGGTGCGGCCATAGACTGCCATCGGTCAACATTCGGCTGTATGTTCCTCGTCTGTGATTCTTGAGATGTGTTTCCCTCAGAAGTCCGTATTTGCCCACTGTTTCTGGGTAGTCCTCTAGTCCCAGTGTCAAGTTCGGAATTTGGTAATCGCCATTCTTTTGGTAGGTTAGATTGTTCATGTTCATTATCTCCTTTTACATTCTCACTCTGTCGCTTTAAAGTGTTAAATTCTATATTTTTAGTATAATCTATTTCTTTTGATTTTGCAACTTTTTCACGCATATTTTCTATATCAATATTTCGTGCAATATCGCTGATTTTTAGTAACATTTCACTAGATATTAAATTCAATGCATTTCCAAGATGGGAGAGAACTTCAGGTGTATTAAATTCCATAACACTACGAAAATCATCATTTTCAAGATAATCCATAGGGTCGAAACCACATCTTGAAAGCACCATATATTGCGTACTCACTGTGAGGGCATTTTTAAAGTTTACTTCAATGTTTAAATCATCAAGTTCTTCTAAAAAACTATCTTCTAAATCATAAGTAAGGTCGTGCAGAAATTCTCTGTAATGTTCGCCAACACTTCGTTCTGCAAATTCCATTAAATTTTCTGCGAAACTATTTTGAGAAGTATCGCCATACATTTCAGTCATTGCCTGTAAGATAGGCTCATGGTAACTATCTTTCATTTCCCAAAGATAGGGGTATCGTGCGTTTTCTACTGCTCTTGTATCTGAAATTTCAAACACATATTCAAGGCGTGGCTTTTGCCCTGCATTATGCTTAATGAGGGCAATGCCTTTCGCACCACTTTTCACCCAACGATTCATTTTGCCATTCCAAAGTTCCATAGTGGCACAAGCAGTCGCATCAGGTCTTTGTGCGTGAATAGAAATTTGATCATCAAAACTATATTTATATAGTCTGCTTGCAGTGGTAAGGTAGCCTTGCCAGTTTTCTATATTCCTTGTGACATCATCTTTTGTTTCAGAAAAAAGTTGTGTCATCTGCTGTAATTTATTGCTCATAGGTTTAGTTTTCCTCCTTTAATTTTACTGTAAAACGCAAAAAAGCCATTACAAGATGGTTAGTCCTGTAATGGCTTTAAGGATATTGTATTTTATTGTTTTGCTATACTTTTGGGTACAAATTCAAGTTTAATTGACATATTCATACTTTCAGCTAATCTTTGGAGCATATTAAATGTAGGGTTTGCATTTCCATTTTCAAGTTTTGAAATATCTGCTCTATCAACTCCAGCTTTATCTGCAAGTTGTTGTTGTGTAAGTTTTGCTGTTTTTCTTGCATTTAAAACTGCTTTTACAAGTTCATATTCAGGTGCTAATGCTTCATATTCAGCTTTTGTTTCTTCATCTTGTAGAATAATATTTTTCATTTCTTGTAAGTTCATTTATTTACCCTCCTTTTCAAGGTAATCTTTGCGATACTTTTTAGCAAGTTCAATTTCTCTCGGTGGTGTTTTTTGTGTTTTCTTCACAAAACCGTTTGTCAAAATTATTTTTTTGCCAATATGAAAAAAATACAATATTCGAGTGATGTCAGAAGAAAACTTCACTCTTAATTCAAAAATCCCATCATCTAAATGCTTGGTTGTTTCGCCTTCTAACTCATTTCCAAATTCCTCTAACAAGTCAAGTTCTCTAAGGATTTTAGACTTCATTTTTGGTCGTTGTTCTTCGATAAAGTCCATAACTGGAACATTACCATTCTCTTTAGTATATGCTATTAGCTCAAAATCTTTCATCTTTTGCCTCTTTTCTTCTAATACTATTATAGTGGAATATATCCCACAAGTCAATAGTTTTCACAGAATATTTACCTTTCCACATCTTTATTTTTTTCTTTTTGCTTATCATTTTGCTTAATCTGCTCTTTGGCTTCACGAAATTTGGCTAATACTGACGGTCTTTTTTCAGGTGTATCATCTTTTTTGCGTTCTTCTTTTTCAGCCTTAACATCGGCTTGTGCTTGTTTTAATTCCTTTAAAACATCATCTTTTTCCATGTTATTTATCACTCCATCTATCATATTATAATTCTGTTCTTCTGATTTTTCAACCGTCGCAAGAGGACTATCAATCATACTATTAAAATGGTCTGTTAAATCATCAAAACCATTTGCAACGTCACTCAACATTAGATGTCCTGTGATGTCTACAATCACATTCGGAGCCATATCGCCATGTTCTTCATGCTCAAGCAAGAAATATTCCTTGCCATCAATTTTCTCTGTATCAACAACATACCAAGTACCGATATGCCCATCTACTTTAATGTTATCGCTATCAGGTGTGAGTAACTGTTCATTATTTTCTTTTGGAAACAGTTCTGATAGGATATAGGTGTCATTATCAAGAACAGCAGATCCAAACTCACTACGAGTAATAGAGATAATTTCATCAATGGTAGCACGATTTTCATTGATAGCAGCAGTGGCAAAATCTTTTATTTTTTCAAATGATACCTCATCGACTTTAAGCCATACGTCACGACAATAGGAATTAAGCCTTGAAACATCTTCAAAACTAAAATTGCCTTCCAGTTCCTCTTGCAGATTTGCAATACTGATAGCTTTTGCTAGTTCATCTTTTGCAAAACTGTCAGAAGATAGCACATCTACAAGGCTTTTTATATCATCTTTTGCAATGCCTACAAGTTCGGTCAAATGCGCCTTTGTGTCCACTTCGTGCATTTGCTCCACAACATTTTCAAATGGAATTTCTTTAAAACCATAGCTATCTACAAAATGATAATTTACTTCACCATTTTCTTTCAGGGCAATAACATCACTAACAGACAGGCTATGTCCTGTAAAATCTTGTGGGTGGTTGATATTAAAGGTTTCCCATAGGTAGTTTAATTTCTCGTTGGTAGATAAGTTCTTAATACTATCATCAAAACTATCCGTGTAAACATTGTTAAAATTGCTTTTTTCAATGTCAATGTTTTTTCGTTCTAAATGAGCAGTACCCTCAAAACGAAAATCTCTCGTGTAATCACTATGTTTCAGCTGATATATGGAATAGGAGTTATCTTCATTTTTCTCAAAAGCAAATTCCTTTAATTGCGATTTAGTGTGTTCTCGTTCGCAGTTATCTTTTTCCTCCATAAATTCATCAAAATCAAGCATTGGAGCAGTTCTGTCAAGTAAGTTATCTTTGCCTACGAATACCTCGCCATCTAAGATATTGTTAATAGCTTCGGAAATAGAAATGGTGGTATCATCATACAAACCACCATCAAATGCTACCATATTTTTATCATAAAAGTTGCAATCCCAACCTTCGCTATGTTCTTCAATAGAGAAATATCCATTGTCCAGCTTGTATGCTGCTTTTTCTTCTTGCATTTCTTTTGCAAGCTTTTCTTCAGGGGTTAAATTTTCTAGTTGCATATTGTTTTCCTACTTTCTTTTTAATTTTAAACGCAAAAAGCACCTCCGAAGAAGTACTTTTATTTTTTACATATTGATTTTCCATAATTACTGCCATTCTTTATCATAATGGATAGAGTGTATTCTCATCTTTTCATCAAAACCCTGTACTATATATACTTTCCCATCTTTAACAATACAATTTCCACCTTGTAGATTTGCATATTCTTCAGTAAGATCAAAATTTTCATATTCTTCTAAACGATAGTCTTTATATCTAAGCAACTCTCTAAGATCTATAATATCAAAATGCATATTAGTGACAATGTAATCTAATATGGTCTCAGCATCTTGAAAAACTATTTCATATGATGTATCATATAAAAATTTCACTGAACATAAGTCTTTACCCGTACTGGTATTTGTAAATCTAGTATTAAAAGCAAGCGTTATTTGAAATCGCTTAGTTTCGATAATGTGGAACATTTTTATTGCAACAATTGGAATTGATTCTTTACTATTTTTGTCAAACCCCCAACCTTTATATGTATTCATTAGCTTTTTCATAAAATATAAGTTTGAAATTTTACAGTTAAAACCATTGTTATCTAAATGCTCAATAATGTAACCTTTATCATACGCATCTATTCGAGTTTTTTCAGTAAAATAGTAATCAATAACGACTTGATGTAGCGTTTTACCTAATTTATTTGCTAGCAGATATTTAGGCAAGCCATTGTTATCTTTCTTTACCGACCAAGTATAGTTTTTAATTATCTCCCACAATTCTTCAGTGTAGTTTGTAAATCCAAGTTTATTTACTCCTTCAGCATTAAACTGGATTGTATCATTATCATGTGTTATATTCATATCAATTCCTCCTAATATATTAATTATAGCATATATGAGAATGAGAATGATATTCGCAAACTTCCCAAACTTCTATTTTTTGCCAAACTCCATTTTAAAATTAACATACTTTCCACCAGTATCATCAAGCAGTATAGTACAATCATATTTCTTGCCTGTTTTTTCAGAATAACAGCCTGTCAGCTTAGTTTTTCCAGTGGTTAGCAAATCTTTTGCCATTTTTTCAGTAAAGGTCGTTTTCTTTGAAGTGAAAAACTTGTTTTCTTTCCAAAGTGCAAACGCACAATCCTTAGAGGAACACGCATATCCCTTTTTGTTTTCAGTGACATCTGCACCACATCGTGGGCAAGTACCAATTACTTTGCCGATATTATCTCTAGGAAATAGTGCGTCACTACCTTTTGCCATTTCATAAGTACCTACAAGGGTTTTAACCATACATTTAATCTCACTTAGAAATTCATCAGGGGAAATTTCATCAAATTCAATACATTTTAGTTTTTCTTCCCATGTAGCAGTAGTAAGTGGAGAAGCAATGCTTTCAGGCAAAATGGTAATAAGGGCAGTGCCTTTATCTGTTGGTACAAGGTACTTTGTTTTTTTATCGCCTTTGCGTTCAAGTAATTTAATATTTACAAGTTTTTCAAGAACACCAGCACGAGTGGCTGGAGTCCCAATGCCACAAAACTCTTTTTCTACATCTTCATCACGCCCAGCGTTCTCCATAGCCGATAAAATAGTGTCTTCTGTAAATTGTTTCGGTGGGGAAGTTTTGCCGACTTTAATTTCAGATGAAGATATATCCAAAACTTCGCCCTCTGCCATCAGTGGCAAAGGGGTTTCCTCTTGCTTATTATCAGCTTTTAAATCAAATACCTTAAAACCTTGCTCTAAAATAGTTTTACCTTTTGTGCCGAGTTCCACATCACCACATTTTGCCGAGATAACTGTTTCGCTATACTTGAAACTATCTCCTAATGCAGAAAGAAGTCTTAACATGATTAGTGTCAAAACTTCTTTTTCTCCATGTGGTAGGTTATTTATATCAAAGCCATTTAGAGTTTTAGTGGGGATGATAGCATGATGATCCGTAACCTTGCTATTGTCAATTACAAGTCTTGTATTAGTTGGTGCAGTGGCATTTATTTGCAGCTTATCCATTGTAATTGCTACAACGTCAGCTAAAGTATGTTCCATATCATCGGTTAAAAACTTGCTATCAGTACGAGGGTAGGTGCATAGCTTTTTTTCATAAAGGCTCTGTGTGTATTCTAGTGTTTGATTAGCTGTAAAACCAAGTTTTCGATTGACTTCACGCTGTAAAGTGGTAAGGTCATATAGTTTTGGTGGCTTTTCTGCTTTTTCCTTATTTTCTACTGCTGTAATGATAATAGGTTGATTTTCACAAGCCTTTAACACATCATCAGCTTGTGTTTTATCTTTAAATTTTACAGAAGTAAACGCCACATTATTTGCAGTTAGTATCACATTGTAAAAAGGCTCTGATTTAAACGCATTTATTTCAGCATTTCTTTGCACAATCATAGCAAGAGTGGGTGACATGACTCTACCAACATTTAATTGTTGATTATATAGACAAGAAAAAAGCCTTGTACCATTGATACCCACAAGCCAGTCAGCTTGTTGTCTTAAAGTAGCTGCTTTGTAAAGCAAATCAAAATCATTCCCATCTTTTAAATTATCAAAGCCTTGCTTAATGGCACTATCTTCCATGGAGGAAATCCAAAGCCTTTTCATAGGTTTTGTAGACTTTGAAAGGTTATATACTAGGCGAAAGATAAGTTCTCCCTCACGCCCAGCATCACAAGCATTGACTACATATTCCACATCTTTTCTATTAAGTAGTGAAGATAGCACTTTTAGCTGTTTTTCCTTGCCTTTTGATACCATATATTTAAACTCACTAGGCATAATAGGTAAATCATCTAATGACCATTTACTATATCTTTCATCATAGCTTTCAGTAGGTGCAAGACCTACCAAATGCCCAACACACCAAGAGATAATATATCCGTTTCCCTCAGTGTATCCATCTTTTTTAGAAGTAGCACCCATCACCTTGCCAATGCTCATTGCTACAGATGGTTTTTCTGCAATTACTAAAATCAATTATACCACCTCCGTATCGTTATCATCATCTTCATTTTCGGTTTCACTACCAAACGCATCTTCGGTGGTATATCGCTCATCTTCTTCATCGTCCTCATCAAAACCAATGTTTGTTGGTACATCAGGCTTTACATTTTTGCCTTTCACAAAAAAGAAGTAGTATGCACCACCTAAACCCCCAAGTCCGAGAACTAGAATGACAATAAGTGCCATATTATTTTCAGGTTTTTCTTCTTCCTCTGGCTCTGTATCGGTGTTTTCTTCAGGTGGCACTGGCTCTACTTCTTCAGGTGGAGCAGTAGGCTCTAAAGGAACAGTTTCGCCATTTGCAAGTGCTACAAGGTCAGCTTCATCAACCATATTAAGCAAGTAAACGTTCTCACTATCCTTTGTTCTATCAATGACAACATAAAAGTAGTTACCATTTTTAGACTGTGCAATGATAAATTGCTTATGTGTTTCATCGGTTACGATTACATCATCAACCATGCTTAAATTTCCATCAGGGGAAAATGACACGTCTTCGTTTTTTTCTTCCACAACAGGAATTGTAACTTCCTCAGTAGTCACAGTTTCCGTTTCATCTCCACCACCTGCAAATACCACTACCGATGATGACAACATAAGGGTAGTAGCCATTAACGTTGTTATAATCCATTTAGTCAGTTTCATTTCTTTGTACCTCCATTGTCATGGGAATTACATCTCCATGCTTTTCATTTAAATTATTGAGTAAGCCTTGTAAATCGTTTAGAGAAGTCTTGTTCTTCTTTAAAAAATCAATCATTTCTAAGTTTTCAAGGTCTGTTCGTTCTTTGTATAGTGATTTAATCTTGTCATCAATTTGTTTGCGTTTTTGCTCATATTTTTCAATTTCAGCATTTACTTTTTTAAGTTTTGCACTCATAATTTCCTCCGTTTTAATTCATAAGTCCATATCCCATAATCACAGAACTATTTAGGTCATAATCTCGAACTTTACAAGCATCGCCACTGTTACCCTCAACGGTGTAAACTCTAGTTCCATCAGTACCAATAACGATACCTACATGGTCGGAACTTCCATCGCCCTCCCAATCGAAAAAGATAGCATCTCCTGCGGCTATGTGTTCATAACCTCTGCTTGCCCATCTACCTTGTGATGAAAAATATGGTATCCCTTGACTTTGACAAGCTGCAAATTTTGGTTCACTGTACCCAGCTTGATTAAATGCCCAAGATACAAAGGTTGCACACCATTCTACACGATAATCAAAGCCATACCAAGACCAATAAGGCTGTCCACCTACATTTCCAACTTGCGACATCGCAATATCTACAATGGCTTGATTTCCTTCTCGTTCGCCATCAACGAATACAACTCTACTTAAATCAGTAGATGGATTTCCGTTAATAGAGCCACCACCAAATAATAAAGGCTTGTTGCCTAGTGTTTGTCTATATACATTGTACATTTCAAGTTGTTCTGCTGTTAAATCGCTATTTGCAATTTCATTTATTGATTTTGCTGTCAGTTTTACATTTAAGATGTAGTAGTTATATGGCACTTGCACCTCATAAGTATAGGTGTGAGTTGTAGTGTTACCTTCACTATCCGTTGTGGTATATGACCCTGTGCGTGTTTCTGTTCTGTAACGAACTTCGACAACTTGTGTTGTGGTTAGCTTATACATATTATCAAACAAGTTCTCAATTTCTGCTTGCATTTCGCTTGCAGTAAAGTATGGATATTTAGCTGTAAGATATGATGCTAATTGGTGTGGATCGTGCTGTATTCCATCTAAATCATATCGGTATTCATCATAACCACTGTATTCACTCTCGATATTGTCTATCCTATTTTGCAAGGCTGTTTCAAGGGAAGTGAAGTTATTATTTACTGATACCAGTTCTTCATTTTCAGAAGTGTAGGAAGTAGCTACGGTTTGGTTAATCGCACCTTGAAACATAGTGGACATTGTAGAGAACATTGCCATAACAACGATTACTAAAACAAGTGCTATGCCAAGTATTAAAAGCACTTTAGGATTTTTCATCACTGCACCCACAGCCTTTGTAACTGCACTTGCACCTTGCTTTATTGTAGACTTAATTGTAGTAGAAGTTGCTTTTCCTCCTTGTCTAAAAGCACTTGCATATTGCTTTTTTATGGCTCGTTTCTGCTGAAAGCGTGAGATAGGGCTACTGGCTATCTGGGGGTTTTCTGCAAGTGCTTTCTTATGAGAATAATTTACACTTGTTTTTACTACCTTGTTTTCAGCTTTTTGCAATTTGTTATATGGCTTTGCCTTGTGGTGTCTATATGCCGATTTTGCTCTTGCACCTACAAACTCTAAGGATTTTTCGGTGCTATGAGCGGACTGCACACCGATATTGTCATCGCCATCTTTTGAAATTTCTTGATGAATAGTAGATTTAACAGCCTTAACAGGTGCTTTCGCCACATGATTATATGGCTTCGGTTTATCTAGTAGCTTCGCTGATGGTTTTGGCATATCCTCATTGAATTTTAAAGCAGATTGTGGCTTTTCTTTTTCATATAACCTTTGCTTTTTCTTTTTGGGGATTTTAGCATCGAGTTTATCTCGTTTTTCTACAGCCTTATCAAGTTTAAGCCTTGCTTTTTCCACCTTATCCATTGGTCGCACCATTTGTTTCATCAAGTTTTGTGGTCATAATGCGATATAGTTCCGTGTCTTTGGGGAAGTGGTCGATAAATGGAATAATCACACTGCCATAAATTAAAAGTCCCTCACCAGCGCCACTATTTGTAACATAGCCAAGCTGATGAGGGGAAATATTTAGTTGTTTGGCAAGAATATCTCTATCGCCACCAGCTTGATTTAATAGGTACACAAAGTCGGAGTTTTCAAAGATATTTGCCACTTGTGGAGAGCATAGAAAATCCTTTACATTTTGAGTTAGCCCAGTCGGAATGCCGCCCCATTTACGAAAACGCTTCCAAATTTCAACGGTATAGTTGGCTGTTTGCTCTTTTCCTAAAAGCAAGTGCATTTCATCAATATAGTATCTTGTAGACTTTCTGTTATCACGATTTTTAGAAACTCTGCTCCAAATCTGGTCTTGTACAACAAGCATACCAAACTCTTTTAGGGCATTACCTAGTTCTTTGGTGTCATAGCAGATAACACGATTATGCACATCTACATTTGTTCTGTGATTAAACACATTCAAGCTACCTGTAACATAAATTTGCATACAATCAGCAATATGCCTTGCTTTTTCGCCACCATATTTGATAATTTCATTATATAAATCTTCAAGTATTGGCATTTCAATATTCTTAGGGTCTGCAATATATGGCATATATACAAGTTGCAAACACCTGTCGATGATGGACTTTTCATCTGCTTCAACTTTACCCATCATAATTTCAAACAAAGATAAGATAAAATCAGATTTTAAAATAAGTGGGTTTTCGCTGTCCTCATTATCAAGGTTAATATCCATTGGATTGATAAAATGCTTTGAAAGTGGGGAAATTTTAATCACTTGACCATTTAATCGCTCTACAAGATTTGAATACTCATTTTCAGGGTCTAAAATGGCAATATCATCATCGGTAATGAGAAAAACATTGACAATTTCACGCTTTGCCGAGAAACTTTTACCACTCCCTGGTGTACCTAAGATAAGTCCGTTAGGGTTTTTTAACAGCTTTCTATCTGCCATAAGCAGATTATTGGAAAGGGCATTGATTCCATAATATAAAGCACCATTTCCTTTTTGAAACAATTCGCTTGTGGTAAATGGCATAAAACCTGCTGTACCAGTGGTGTTAATACTACGATTGATTTTAACTAGATTGTTTCCTAGTGGGAGCATGGACATAAAACCTTGCTCTTGTTGATAATCAAGGCGATATAGCACACACCCCATTTTTTGTGCAAGGCTTGTAGCTGTAAACACTGTATTTTCAAGTTTATCTTTGTTGGTGTCGGTGTGTAAAATCATTAGTGTGAAGTAGAAAAGTCGCTCATTTCTACTTTGCAAATCTTTTAAAAGTCTTTTCAGATCTTCAATGTATAGCACCAAATCAGAAGATAAAATATCCATGTCATAACCTGACTTTACAGCCTTTTTCTGCTCATCAATTTTTACACGTTCAAGGTCTGATAACTTTGCCTTTACCATTTTAATTGCCTTGATATGGTCGATAGATTTAACGTGCATTGTGATATTTTGGTTTCCGTCAATATCTAAAAAATCAGCAAGTATTCTATCGGATATTTCAGGGGATAGGATATGCAAAAATGAAACACTACCAAATCTGCCACCTGTTTTAAACTGTCTGCTATCTCCAAAGTTAAAAGAAGATGGAGCAATAAAATCTTTTGTGGAAAGTCCAGTAGGCACAAGCCATTTCCAGTTAAAATGTAGTTCGTTTTTCTCGTCCATGTGTAGCATACTATGAAATAGTTTTAATCGTTCCAGTCCATCTAAGCTGACAGAACGCACACCCATACGCTTTAAATTGTTTTTAACCTCAATTTCAATTCGCTCTAGCTTTGGTTTTACCTTTTTATAGTTTTTAGAGTTAATACCAAAGGTAATGTATTTTCTCTTTAAAATACCGTTATTACCTTTGGATAGCTGGGTAAGGAGCATACCACTGTATTCATAACGAATCGTATTATAGTCATCCTCTTGTTCCTGTATTGTAATGCTTTCTTCAAATACCTTTTCATTGCCTGTAAGGTTTAAAAAAGATAGTTGAAAATTTATCTGTGGATCAAAGAAATTTAGAAAATCGCACCAACCATCAAAGATAGCTGTTTTATCATCTTTTTCAGATAGTAGATAGTTAATATCTTCAAACATCACTGTTTTAGAATAAAAAGTATCCGACACTTTACAAATTCCATCAGGATATAAGCGTTCATAAGGGATACTTTCTTGTGCTGATTTTTCTTTTTTATTTTTCGTATTTCTTGCCATAATTTCAGCAAGTTGTTTTTTCTCTGCTTTTGTGAGTTTCACATTTGCAGTGGGAATATTTGTTGTTTCATCATTTTTTCGCTTTCTTCTTGTAAACAAGGGCGTAAACCTCCTTTTCGTAATCATATTGATTTTCAAGCAAAGCATAGAAATTCTGCACCTGATAAGGTCTAATCTTCGGTTTCACAAATTTCACTTCATATACTTGCTTTAAAATAACCTCTAGTGGTTGCCCATGCTTTTGATACATTGCAAGCATAAAAAATGGTAGCATAACAGCTACCATCATCAGCGTTGCTAGAGTTAAATGAATGTCTTTTAGTAAAAAAAACATAGGAACTCCAACTAAAGCACCTAGCGTAAAACAAAATAGTTGCCTTTTGGTTAGGTTGAAAACAAACTTTGTTTTCACTTCATTTAGGTCTTTTGGAACAGACACATAAGCCATTTATCGTTCCCCCTTATCTTTCATGGGTGGTTTATCCTTTGTGGCAACTTCTGCTTTTTTATCATGTAATTTTGCAAGTACCGAGGGGCGTTTTTCTCGTTGCTCAAGCTGTGCAAGTTTTTCTTTTGCCCAAGTAGGTAGAAACTCTTTTTTTGCTTCCCCTAAAAAATCACTGCGTTGAAAATTAGCTTTTTCGCCATCTACTAGAAATGTTCCCATAACCGTTCTACCACTGGCAGTAGGAGAACAGCCAAAACCACCAAAGGGTAAAAATAGTTGTTCATCACGATTTTTATGTTTTTCATTGAGAGAAGTAGACTTTAACACCATAACTTTACCCTCAAAGTCTAAGTTAGCAGGTGGATTTACTTGTGATTTATCCCATAAATTCAGTTTTGCTACTTCACGCTTAAACTGATTGATAAATAAATCTGTCAGCCCTGTGTGGGAGTCCACAACAAAGTAGCTATTTCTATCCATACCATCAGATTTATCAGGTGGCACAAAAATTTCTTTTGCCCATTCTTTATTAGCAGTAGCTATTCGCCCATCATGGTCTTTACGTTTTACAGTGTTTGCAAGAACATAAGCTGTTCTATCAATGCCAAACTCTGCAATGACTTGTTTTGCAAGGTCTTTGCCTAAACACTGTCCGTCATAATTGTTTTTAATTACCGTTTCAATAGCTTTTTTACAGTCAATGTTTGCTTGTGCAGACTGTTTATAGCTATCAATATCATCATTCCTTTTCGCTTCATCAAAAGAGTGAGGGTAAAAAGGTCTTGTATCTGTCATATAATACCTCCATTTTTGTAATCTAATGAGCATTAAAAATTTGTTTGCTCAAAGTTCCTGTTTTAAATAGTGTAAAGCACAGTAGCACTGTGTACATAATGCAAGTCCATATTGCACCGATTGGATCGCCGTCGGTAGCGATAGATTGTATTAGCACTGCATAAATACCTACGCACACCATAATTAAAAATCCTTGAAATGCTAAGGCACAAATAGCTTTAATATAGTTTTGTCCCATGCCACTCCATTCTTTATTGCCAAAGGTAGCAAGTGGAATTGCTCCTAGCGATACCATCAAATATATTTCAAGCATTCTTCCGTAGACTATAATAAAAATGCAGACAGATAATGCCCACATAATTAGTCCGAAAAGAAAACTTTGAATAAATAAGCCTAAGAGAGGTCCGATGTCCATTGCATTTAAACTTGTTTCTAGGTTTGTTAAGGTATCAACACCGATGGTTGTATCTGTAATAATTACTCCAGCTGCTGAACTCACAACACTTTGTGCAACATCAAATATCGCCATAATAATTGGAAATGTGTTTGTAACTATGCTAATGGCGATAAAAGTTTTGAAAATCCATTTAAACACATCAGATGGTGGAAAATCATTCATATTGTTTTTCTCGATTATCATATTTATCAGTTCATGGCACATGATAAAGGTGAGAATAATGCCAGCGATTGGCATTATCACTGTATCAGATAAATTTTGAATCAGGGAGAAGACACCACCGTTCCATGTCGATGGTGTCGTTCCCACTTGACCTGCAATTCTTGAAACTTCTGAATTGATATTGTCAAATAAACCTGTTAGATTTCCCATTATTCCATCGACGAGCATGGTTTTGATCCATTCATTGATTGCGTCGATGATAAAATCCATAAGCGATTACCTTAAAATAATCCACTTAGTAGAGGTACAAGTGTTGTGCCGATAAGTGCAACACCACCGCCAGCCATAAGTTGTTTCATGCCTTGGCTTTTTACTGATGTGCGATAAAGAAGTAATAGAAGTGTAAAAAATTTTGCCGTTCCTATCCGGCACTTGGCCATTGTGTCGGATAGGTCGGGCGTTAGGCTTCGGGCAAGTCAATCTTGCCGACAAAGCTGTAATAAATCTCAATGTCCTGCCTGCGGGTGCCGTTCTCGTCATAGCTGCACTCATGCACGACGATTTTCTCAATCATTTCCCGCAAGAGGGTGGGGGTAAGTTCCTCAAAGGCAAGGTGCTTTCGGACAATCCCCATAAACTTTTCCGCGTTGACGGTGGCGGCCTGCGACTTGGAAAGTTCCTCCTGTAAAGCGGCGGCGCGGTCTTTCAGTTCCCGCTGTTCCTGCTCATAGTCTGCCGACAGTTCCATGAAACGCTCGTCGCTGATTTTGCCGTTCACATTGTCCTCATACAGCCGCTTGATAATGCGGCTCACTTCGGCAATACGCTCCTGCGCCTGTTCAAGCTGCTTGGTGGCTGCGGCGGTCTTTCTCTTGCCGCCGATCTCGTTCTGCTGGATAAGCAGCTTCACAAAGCGGCTCTCATGCTTGGCGGCGTATTCCGTCACTTGTCGGAGATTGGAGAGGACGCCAGCGGTCAACAGGTCTGTGCGGATAAAGTGTGCCGTACAGTCGCGGGTGCGCTTCTTGTAGCTGCCGCAGATGTAACAGTCCTGCTTGCGGTTCTTGTTCTGATACCGCTGCTGGTACATCACATGGCCGCAGTCGGCGCAGAACAGCATACCGGAGAACAGCCCCACTTCATCATAGCGGTTCGGGCGTTTGCGCTGCTTGCGTAACTCCTGCACGCGCTCCCATGTTTCCCGGTCTATGATAGGCTCATGGTGGTTCTTAAAAATGGCCTGCTTCTCCACGGGGTTCTCTACACTGTGCTTGACCTTGTAAGAGGGCTTTTCCGTCTTGAAGTTTACCAGACAGCCGGTGTACTCCCGGTTTTCGAGGATATGAACGACGGTGTTCGTCGCCCATTTGCACTCATAGCCGGGGTGGTAGCGGCGGGTGCTGCCCGTCCTGCGGTATTCCAGCGTCCCCGGCGTTGGGATTTGCTGCTCCGTAAGCATACGGGCAATCTTGGTCGGGCCATTTCCGGCAAGGCAAAGCTGGTATATCTGCTGGACAACCGGCGCGGTTTCCCCGTCAACGATATAGTTCTCGTCCTCGTCCATGAGGTAGCCATATACCGGCTTGCTGGTAACAGGCTTTCCACTCATGCCTTTTGCTCGTTTTACTGCTTTGATTTTCTTGCTCGTATCTCTCACCAGCCATTCGTTGAACAGATTTCGCAGAGGGGTAAAATCGTTGTCCATGCCGCCGTTTGCGCTGTCTACATTGTCGTTGACAGCGATAAAACGCACTCCCTTTTGAGGGAACAGCATTTCCGTGTAAAACCCTACCTGCAAGTAGTTTCGCCCTAACCGGCTCATGTCCTTGACGATGACCGTACCCACTTTCCCGGCTTCAATGTCTGCAAGCATGGCTTGAAAACCGGGTCTTTGAAAGTTCGCGCCGGAAAAGCCGTCGTCGGTGTACCAGCGCAGATTGGTAAAGCCGTTCTGCTTGGCGTAGGTTTCCAAAATCCGCTTTTGGTTGGAAATGGAATTGCTCTCGCCTTGCAACTCGTCCTCATGGGACAATCTCGGATAAAGGGCGGTAATGAGGTTTTGGGTGGCTTGTCTTAACATAAAATCCTCCGTTTCCGACAGCCAGCCCCACTATTCCGTGGTTTCATTGTACCACGGAATAGGGCGGGCTGTATAGCTGCAAAAGTGTAAAATCTGCTTCTTTATGATTTGTCAAATTGCTGATTTTTGTGTAGCGTTTTGTAGAGTTGCTTTCAGTAGAAAAGTTTATATCTGTGTGCTATACTTACTTTCAAAAGCGATTTCGATAGAGCGGGTGATAAAACATGAGTAGTTGGTTTACAACGGAAATAATCGACAAAGATACTTTTGCAATCAGTGAGTATCGGCATTGGGAAGAAACGCATTGCTATTTACTTTGTGGCACTAAGAAAGCCATATTGATTGATACGGGGTTAGGGGTGGCAAATATCAAAAAAGTAGTTGATAGTTTGACATCACTTCCAGTTACAGCCATAACAACACATACACACTGGGATCATATCGGCGGGCACAAATATTTTGATATTATCGCAGTCCACGAAGCAGAAAAAGATTGGTTATCTGGTAAATTTCCTATACCTTTGCAAGTGGTAAAAAGCAATCTTATGAGAAAACCATGCGATTTTCCCTCTGACTTCAAAATAGAGGAATATCAGATTTTTCAAGGAGTCCCGCAAATAATTTTACATGATAACGATTGCATTGATTTGGGGAATAGGAAATTGATAGTTCTTCATACGCCCGGGCATTCTCCGGGGCATTGCTGCTTCTATGAACCGGAAAGAAAATACTTGTATTCCGGTGATTTAATATACAAAGGGTGTCTTGACGCTTTTTATCCAACAACAGACCCACAACTTTTCTTTCAGTCCATAAGAAAATTGCAGTCTTTAGAAGTACAGCGAATTTTACCTGCACATCATCAACTTGCTATTCCCGCCGATATAATTAGCCGGATTGAAAAAGCCTTTTGCCAATTAGCAAAAGAGGGTAATTTAAAGCAAGGCTGCGGTGTATTTGATTTTGGTGATTTTCAAATCCATGTATGACCTTTACTCACACTCCAGCGGCCATGCTCCCCGGCATGGCCGCTTTCCTCATGCCCCGGTTCACGCCGGACAAGTCGGCTCCTGTGTAGCAGCGGCTTCCGCTTCCAGTACCCGCGCCATTTTGTCGGCGGCGGTGGTGGTAGTGTCTTTCTTGAAATAGCCGGACACGACAAGGACGGAATTGCCCATGCGGATTTCCGTCACGCAGTCGGGGCGGCGGGCTGTGCGGGTGTCGTGCTGCTTGTTATCTGCCATAGGCAATACTCCTTTCAGTCGGTAATCAGTTTCTTCATGCTCTCCATTTTCCGCTGCGCGGCTTCCTGCCGGAAGTTGTCGCCGGTAAAGCGTACCGGGACGCACATGGAAAGCAGGCGGTCATAAATCCGGGAATGGGCGGTGTCCTCCGGGTTCCGCAGGTCGTCCAGCGTGAGGTTGGTCGTGACGATCAGCGGCTTGCCGCTGCGGTAACGGCTGTCAATCACATTGAAAACCTGTTCCAGCCCGTACTCGGTGCCGCGCTCCATGCCGAAGTCGTCAAGGATAAGCAGCGGATAGCGGCAAAGGCGGGAAATGTACTCGTTGCGGTTCTCAAAGCTGGCGGCAAGGTCGTTGAGGATAAGGGCAAAATTCGTCATGTGGACGGGGATTTCTTTCTCCATGAGGGCGTTTGCGATACAGCCCGCAAGGTAGCTTTTCCCGGTTCCCACGCCGCCCCAGAACAGGCAGCCGATATTGTCGGTTCGCATATCCTCCCAATGCTCCACATACCGGCGGGCAATCCCGGCCTGCGGGTTCCTGCCGTTGTCGTTCTCAAAAGTCCAGTCCCGCATGGTGGGGTCGGTAAAGCCCCGGCGTTTCAGTTCCTCCACGGTGTCAAGGTGCCTGCGCCGCTTCTCGGCGGCCTCCCGTTCCTCGCGGGCGGCTCTCTGGCAGTCGCACTCTGCCAGGTGACGGTCACGGCCAAAGATAGCGGCTTTATCCGGCGCAAAATAGGCTTCTTTCGGCTTACGGCACTTGCCGCAGTACAGTAAACCGTCCTCGCCGGTGTAGTCCTCCGGCTCCGGGGTAACAGTCGTCATATTCTCCAAAACAGCGTTGATTTCGTTCTTCATAAACTCTCGCCCTCCTTGCATGAGTAGTCTGGTATGCCCTTTTTCGGGGCTTTCTTGGCTGCGTCCTCCTGCGCCCACTTGTAGATTGTGGCGGCATGGCTGCGGTATCGCTTGCCGCTGGACGCGATATGGCAGGATAGCCGGTCAATGTAGTAGTTCCATTTGTCGGGCAGGTCTGCTTTCAGCCCGTCCAGTTCTGATTGCGAAAGAAAGACATTTTCATACCGGCCATAGGCAGCGCGGGCGGGCTGTCCCGTATCTAACTCTCGCTCTCTCTCTTTTTCTATCTCTATCTCTTTCTCTATCTCTTTCTCTGGTGGACAAATGTCCGCTTGATATGGTGGACAAATGTCCGCCCCGGCCTTTGGCAAGGCTTTCTGCTCCTGCAAAGCCAGCCTTGCCCGCCGTTTTCGCTCCCCCTCGGTAGAGGATTGGCCGATAAGCAGTTCGATGTTGCTCATATACAGCGCGCCGTTCTGTAACGGCTCCACAAGCCCCAGCTTCATAAAAATCTGCAAGGCTCGCTCTACGGTGCCGACTTGCTGGCGGGTAATGGTGGCAATCATCTGCGCGGTGTAGGGGATATTTTCATCAAGCTGCAACTTCCCGCCGTTTTTCAGCGATTTCAGGTACAGTTTCAAGAGAATGTTGGAATAGAGGATACCGTCCTGCATACTTTCCAGCAGTACGATAGCGTCCTCGTCAAAGTAATTCTCTTTCAGCTTGAGGTAGTAGTATTTTCGGTTGTCTGACATGGTTCCTCCTTTGGGTGGATTTGGGGCGTTTATACGCATTTAGAACGGCGTTTCCGGGGGAAAAGGATAAATGTATCGCGCACCCTTTGACACCCACGAAAAAAGCCTTGATTTATGCGGGTTTGAAAGGCTCTAAAGCGTGACATTTATGCCTTTGTTTCCGCTTTCGCTCGGCGGCTTTGATTTTCTTCATGCGTCCGGCGCAGTCCGGGCAGTATTTTCCCCGGTTTGACTTGGGGACAAAGGCCGCGCCGCAGACGGCACATCGTTTCCGGCTCCCCCGATACAAGAGGGCGGCGGCCAGTTCCTCGTCAAGGGGCAGGACAGCCACACGGAACCACCGGCACATGAGAGAAAGGGAAATGCTCTGGACACACACGCAAGGCTCCCCGTCATCTAACAGCAGGCAGTTCCCCCCGTCGTAGTTACAGCACTCATGCACCAGCCGCCGCGCCCGCCGGTGCTGGCGGTAGTCCATGCGGGGCAGCTTATCGCTCATGGCTCTGCTCCTTTCTGCGGTGCGGCTCGCTCCGGCGCAAAATCTGGTCGATGTTCCGCTTGACGGTCTGCAACTCCGTGTACCGCTGCTTCTGTTCGTGGTAGGTGTTATACAGGCTGGATTTCTTGGAAACAAGCTGCTCGATCTCGTCCTGCAACGCTTTCCGGGCGGGCAGCTTGGTAATGCCATGCTCCCGGAAATACCGGGCGGCTGCGTCGACTATGATAAAATCGCTCTCATTTGCCTGCCGGTAGGCGGCGCGGGCTTTCTCGGATTTCTGCGCTTTCAGCCCGTCGCGGGCGGGCTTGGTCTTGGCATAGGCAAGTACCTGTTGCTGCAACTCCTTTTTCCCTTGTAGCTTTGTTTCCAGCGTTTTCAACTTGCCGCTGGTCTGGCGCATTTCCTGATAGGCGGTATCAACGGCGGCTTCTAACTGCTCCGGGGAAGTGAAGCCGTATTCCTGATACACATTCAGCGTCGCGGCCATTTGTTTGAGGTTGTGCATGGTCGCCCAGCGTTCATAGCCCCGGCCTTTGCCCTCGGCCATTTTCTGCTCAATGTCCACAAGCCGCTGCACACCGTCCTGTTTCGGGGCGGTTTGTGGGACTTTTGTGGGCTGTATGCCGGTTTTCCCATGCCGGGGGTATTCGGGTATGGCTGCGGGCTTTTCTGCGGCTCTGGCGGCGTTCTGCTCCAAAACGGCAAAGACAGCGGCGCGGTCAAAGTCGTCACCCAGCTTTCGGGCGGTAATGGGCTTTGTCCTGTCCGGCGTGAGATAGGATAGCCGCCCCCGGCTCTCCTTGACGGCCACGCCCTCCCGCAGCAGCAGAGAGGAAAAGTCCTCGAATGAGGTCGCCGCAGACAGCGCGGCGCGTATGGTCTGCCGCAGCTTCTCCTTGTTCGTTTCAAACTTGGTCTGCCGGGGCGTGATACCGTCTGCAATCATGGGGGCGTTCTGCTTGTCCAGCGCGGCCTGTCCCTTTTTCTGCGCCCAATACTCCCGGTCTGTGACGCGGTTCTTGCTGCCGTTCAAGAGGTCGATTTGGTAAAGCCCCTCCCGGTGGCACATTTCCATGACTTCGGACTTGAAGTAGCGCAAGGCAGCGTCGGTACAGCGGTGCTTGCAACCGGCTTTCGTGTCGGCTGGCCTGTCCATGTAGGGCAGGAACGGGACTTCCTCTATCCGCAGGCTGTTAATGACGATATGCACATGGATATTGCCGCTGTGGTTATGCCCGTCCGGGTGGGTACATACAAGGGCTTGGTGGCCGGGGAAATGCTCGGCGCAAAACTTCTCGCCCAATGCCTGCGCCCGGTCTACGGTCAAGCCATTGTCCGGGCCGTCCCGTGGGTCAAAGCTGATGATATAGTGGTGGCTTTTCACATCTTCCCGCCGCTGGTTTTTCCCATAGCGGAGATTTGCCCGCATACAGGCAACGGCAAAATCCTCCCCGCCGCAGTTCAGCGTGGACAGCCGGTAGTCCTCGCGGGGGATAAGCCTGCCGGTTTCATCAAGGACGGGCTTCATGGTGAACTCGTCATGCTCAAAAAGCAGGTATTGTTCGGCGGCTCCGTAGTCGGCGTTTTTAGAGTTGATATGCTTGAGTGTTGCCAACCGCGTCACCTACTTTCTGTAAGACTTCATACTTGAGGGCGGCAAGGTCGGCTATGGCAGCGCGTACCTCGCCGGACAGCGCATTGTAGGGTGCGCCGTACTCGTTCAGATACCGGGCAATCTGATTGAGGTTGCCGCCGATCCTGCCGTACTCGGCGGCCAGCTTCCCGACAGCGGAAAGCAGTTCATCATTGACCGCCGACACATGGATAACGGGGCGTATGGTAGTGCGCCGTATCGCCTGCCGGAGAAATTCCGACTGGCTGATACCATAGGGCGCAAGCCGCGCTGTGAAATCGGCGTATTCATCTTCTGACAGCCGGGTTTTCACAACGCGGCTGCGGTGGGGTGTGTTGTATTTCTTTCGCATGGTCGTGACCTCCTTTCTTGCCGCATGAGCGCGGCGGGGATAAGCGGCGCAAGCCGCAAAGCAGGGTTTGGGGAAGGCACTCCCCAACAAGTTTCCCGCGAGGGGCAAAACCGCAGAATTGCGGATTTTGGCACCGTGGTAGAAACTTGCTCTCAGTAAGCCGCAGACTGCCCCTGTCCGGGATTTCCGTACATAGAGCGAACGGGGCGTGGCTTTCAGCCCGCTGTGCGCGGCCTTTTTTCCTTTCGCCAAAGATACATTTGAAAGGCCGCCAGCTACCCGCTGAACGGGGACTTTTCAAATTTTCTTTTGCCTTAGTAATCCGGGAAACAGGATTTTAGCAACCGGCGGGGCAGAGAATTTTTCCTTTTACTCCCTACAACACCGAATTTTGAAATTTGCCAAACAAAACGGCTTATTTTCTCTTTGCTTCCTACTACGGACAAAAATCAAAAATGCCAAACGCCGGGGAAGAAAAATTTCTCCTTCACTTACTACTACAATCTGAACAGGGCAAAATGGCCGGAAACGGAGCCGGGCAACAAAAAAAGCAGCAAATCTTTTTCAGACTTACTGCTTTCGCTGGTCGCCGGTGGGCGGCTGGTATTCAGTTTTAAGGCTTATCGGTCAAAGCGAAATTTGAACAGGGCGGCAATTAGCTTCTGCTTCACATATTCTTCAACCTCGGCGTTGACCTGACCGTGTACTTTGGAACAGTAGCGGATATATCCGGCGTAGTGGGAAAGAACGGTGTCGATTGCGTCCGGGTCGCCCCCATGTGCTTTGACGATTGTTTCATAGGGGAGAAGTCTACTCATGGTCTTTTTCCTCCATAAACCGCCGGAGCCGTTTTAAGGCAAGCTGGATATGCCGCCCCGCTGTGCTGCGTGTCCGGCCGATATGTACGCCGATCACTCGCTGCGGCTGGCACAGGAAATAGTAACGGAAAATTTCTTCCTGCGTCTGCTCTGGCAAAAGGGCAAGGGCGGCGGCAAGTTCCGCATGGTACAAAACGGCGGTTTGGTCGCAGGCGGTAAAAAGATATTCTTCAAGTTGCTCCGGCTCGGCAAGCTGGACAAACTTCTCATTCATCAGATAGTCAAGGGAAACTTCCCGTTCCCACCTCCGGCGCAGCTTCAAAATTTTATCTATTGCTGCGTGACGAATGACAATCTTGCAAAAGGCGTTAAAGGTGTACTGGATATGGACTTTATAGGCTTCATCTTCGGTCATGGAAATTCCCCCTCTCTGAATAATAGTGCGGGGCGGCAGCACTCCTTGCTGTCGCCCCTTGATTACCTACCAGCAAAGGCGGGCGGGGCTGTCAACGGCGGCGCGTATGCGCCGTTCATCTTGACCGTTGACTGGCTCGGCCGGCTGTGCTATTCATTCGATAAACAGAAATTTATCTTTCTTTTTTCTTATCCTGTCCTAATGCAATAAATCCCACTGTAACAGCCAGTGCAAGTATAATGTCATGCTCGCCTAATGGATTGACTATAATCGAATATACCAAATATGCTGTGCAAAGTAACAATATCGCCAGAATGATTCCGCGCATAATATTTTTGTTCTTAAACATCCTGTACCCTCCTTATAACCGCTTGTCAAAATAAATCGTTGCAACCAGTTCAATCAAATTCCGTATTCCAATATAAATCAGCACAAATGTAACCACTCTCTGTAGTGTAAATGTCGTTTGACTATCTATAAGCAATGGTAACACCACAATCAAGACGATCAGAACCGTATTTGAGATATTCGCAGCATTATTTGCATTAAGCTGTATCAATTTCCAGCGTTCATCACCTTTATATTGCATTTGTTTCTTGGCTTTTAAGAAATATAATCCCAAAGTTACAGCTAATGCCGAAACAAGAAAAATCAAAAAAATAGTTTGTTCATTCATACTATTTGTCCTCCCTATGCTCAAAAACTTCATCAATAGAAACGCCAAAAACTTCTGCAATCTTAAAAGCCAACTCCAAAGACGGAGTATATTTATATTTTTCTATTGATATAACTGCCTGTCGGGAAATCCCAACTTTATCTGCTAAATCTGCTTGTGTCCAATCTCTTTCAGCTCTTAGCACCTTAATCCTATTCCATATCAAGGTCATCTCTCCTTTCCAAAAAGTAATGAAGTGATTACATTTATAATGTAACACATTCATTACATTTTGTCAAGCAGCAGAAACAAAAAATAGCGTACAAAGTTTTCGTGGTATTTGACATTGTGGGAGTGTATAACCAGCGGTCTTTTGGTTTTTT
The DNA here is from genome assembly GCA_051653605.1 of Brevinema sp. Lineage (GTDB taxonomy): Bacteria > Spirochaetota > Brevinematia > Brevinematales > Brevinemataceae > JBOFWL01. Next base: position 220 of record JBOFWL010000055.1, on the reverse strand, counting down.
ACTCGGAATAGCGTGGTACTGGCGGTCTATGTTTTGTTTTTAGTATCTTGCTTCTTTATCATACATGAGCATTTGCACCAGGGTTGTCGTTGCCATAACCTTCCAACAAATTGACGACTCCCCATACTCCCAAGCCTGCACCAAGTGCGATAACAAGTGTTTGTAATACTCCGATTGCTGATTGAAAAAATGCCATATTTTTAATCTCCTTTAAATTTTG
>JBOFWL010000054.1:0-1156 GCA_051653605.1 Brevinema sp. | reverse complement strand
ACTTCTATATAGAACTATGCGGTTGATAGTTTGCATCCAAAAAGTTTGCTTCAACCAAGCCATCGAAGAATGCCTTTGACAAAGGGTCATCTACAAATGGAGCATCGCTCGGAATAGTAGTATCAATGTTGGTGTCTGCTGAATCTACAGCTTCATCATCAGTTGTTGTATCGCTATCATCATCGGCATTGTCATCATCAGTAGTTGGAACAGACGAACTTGAATTCAAGATTGACTGTTCCCTTACGTCATTTTTCAAAACTTTACCTTGCTTTTCGGAAATCCCAGTCACTTTTTCCATTTTGGAAGCAGTGAGTTTGAAATACAAATGAACCAATGGCGCAATCAATGCTATCATGCCAAGCGTCATCCAAATTATTCCAAGCAACCTATCGTTTGGCTCTGGATAGACCAACTTGTATAATAAGGTGGCAGCGTAACAGCAAGCCACTCCAATCTCAACGAAAATCCATATTGAATCGTTCTTCTTCATGCTATTAATCAAGCAGGTAAATTAAATTAGAAAAGCTCCGAGAGAATAGGCTAACGGTCTTTCATTTTGTAGAACAGATGGTCCTTATCTAAGAACACCACATAGAAAACACTATCAATGATATATCCAGCCACACGAGCTTTCTGACCTTTGATATCCATAATGACAGCCCAATTTACATCACCTTGAATGTAAGCAGGAACTTGGAAATCACTTCTTGGAGGAAAGTCCTTGTATAGCTTGATAAACTTCTTTTGAATGGCTTCCAATACTGAACACTGACTGATGTAGCCAAACTTTTGCATCATATAGGCTAACAGTTTATCTTCTTGCCAACTCTCGTATGTCTGTCCCGGAGGACATTGGTTCTGGTCAAAATCCTTGAAGTTGAAACTGATTTTAGGCTGTACACCTTCAACGGCACGTTCCTCTTTTCGGTTTTGAGCACGAGACACTTCTTTGGTCTGTGCCTTCATTCTATTCTTGAACGCCATCATCGCTGTAGTCTGTTATGAATTGCTCAATATTACCGAAATAAGGTATTGCGCCATATTTCCCAACCAAGTAATCTTTCTGATATGAAGCATCGTTACGGACACTCTGTGCCTGATTGATCTTATATTCCACTAATGAATATAAATCGGATTCACCTTTACGATTCTT
>JBOFWL010000053.1:0-9531 GCA_051653605.1 Brevinema sp. | reverse complement strand
TAGAATAATTCCTTTTGTGTCTTTTACATTAAGACATGCATTTTTTACAGCTTGTAATGCTAGTTCTGCAGTGATACTTTTACCATAAGACCACCCAATAATCTTACGATCATGTAAATCCATAACTGATGCCAGATAAATCAAACATTCATTCAAGACATGAATGTAGGTAATATCGGTAACCCATTTTTCGTTAATGGTTGTCGTAGTAAAATCTCTGTTAAGTATAAGTTCTATTTTTTGATTGTCTATCTTTTGTAGCTGCTCATCATAGTAGGTAATGTAAGACAGATGCTTTTGCTGAGTAGATTCAATCACACCAAAAACATAATTGCTGTTAAAGGTAGAAGAATTTTCTTTTTGCATACAGCTGGAAAAAGTTAGACATGCCATAAAAGCGCATAAAAATACATAGATATACTTTTTCATTTGCAACCTCTTTCTCCAGTTTTAAATGCATTGCGAGAAAGTCACAAAACTTTTCTCTCACAATGGCTACTTTGATCTCAACCTATAACGATAATTTACCCCTATGGTGATTGCTACTATTATTATTAACTCACTAAAAATGACACTTGGGTTCCAAATCTCAAAATAGAAATGACCTATAAAATAAATTGCCACAAAAATCAATGCCGCAATAAACGAACTGATAATGGCAAACTGTCTATTCTGCTGTTTGCGCTGCTGTCCCAAAATTTCCTGCTGCTGTTTTTCCAAGATTGTTGTTTTTATGGATAGTTCATCCACTTCACTTGGATGCAACAAATAATCTGTTGTTACGCTAAAAACTTTTGCTAACAACAAAACTTTTTCAAGCTCAGGTGTAGCTTGGTCTGATTCCCACTTGGAAATAGACTGCCTAGATACGCCTACCTTTTCGGCAAGGTCATCTTGCGACATCCCATTCATTTTTCGCAATCTTAGAATTTTCTCGGATAAGTTCATCATGGTGGATACCTCCTATTATTTCGCTTTATCGCATTTCCAGTATAGAGGTTTTAGCACATACAAAGCAATCAAACGCGCTTGGAAATACCGCAACCACCAGTTGCACTTTCGTATTTTACCCACGTATGGCAAACATTATATAAAAATCTCTGCGCTTTCCCTTGCATAGCTACGCCACACAAAAGAAAAGCGAAAACGAATATGTTAATTCCATTATACCGCTTTACAGCGCCACATTCATCAACCTTTTGAAAACTTTAACAGAGCCTACTTTTTCTTTTTCCCCTTACGCATTGGCGCAGAGCTCTCAAGCACTCTCATAAGCACATGCCATTCCTCATCTGTTAGCTCGGAAGTAATAAGCCCCGACTGCTTGCACAGAAGAATAGCCTTTGCCTTGCTGGCAGCTTCGCTTTTCTGGGTATCAATATAGATCTGCACTTGATCTTTCATATCGTGGATCATATCAGCCTATTACTGTGATAGCTTGTCTGTTTTATGGGACTCAAACAGGCTTTTTATCACCATATTAAAACGCTCTGAAATGCGGTAGCGCAAATATTCGTCCTCATCAATAACAGCTTGTTGCAAGAACATCAATATCTCGACACGGTCAGTAACATCAGCATTTTCCTTGATGGTCTGCTCGATGTACTGATATATAGCATTCATCGTGTCATCTGCGGCAGTACCTTACGGTCTATGTAGATTTCCAAGGCATTCAGAGACTGCGGAAAATCGGCGTGAGAGAGCAGTTCGCTTATCAGCCGGTTGTTGAGTTTAGCGTCTGTCAAATTGGCTATGGCTTCATCGGATAGCCGGAGTTTGACCTGCTTTCTCTAAAGAGTTGCTTATACTATGAATATGATAGCGATTAATATATACGAATACTTAAAATTCTTCTGTAGCAATACATATACGGTTCCATATAGTAGTGACATTGCAAAAGCATATAAGCCAGTCATTGGTCCTTGAAGTAAAATGTGTATTAAACCCCATGTTAATGCCAAAAATAATCCTCCAAAAGGGAAAGTATATTTTTTTACTATCATTTCGCCAAATTTTTGCCCAAAAATAATCGTCAGTAAAATTAAAGCAGTTTCAAACAAATAATAAACGTTTTGAAAAACAGATTCTGTTATACTACGGTATTCTTTAATTGGCTTTAATCCACCCCAAACAATGGTTGTGACTGTGATGGCTATAATAACTATGATAAGTGCAAGTATCCATTGCTTGACATTAGGAACTTCATTCAGTTTTAAAATATCAAAATGATATTTCTTTTTTGACAAGCTCATCAAGAAAACAACCATTGTCCCCCACAAAATACAGGTCAATGTCCAATGTATGCAATGATTAATAAGTTTATATTGTGAACTTTGAACACCGAATATATTAGGTAAAACCATGGACAGTATAATTTCTAGACCAAACCCAGCAAAGTTTTCATATTTCCACTCCTTTCATTTCCAGTATTTATAGACGGTCGGCTTGCTCAATTTTGTATCTCGAATGCAATCCACTTTTCTTGCTTCGGGGTGTTCTGATTGATAAGCTCTGACGATCTGCTCTGCTGACGGTCTACCATCCTTATTTCGCCATTCGCCGTTAGGACTATCAATTTTTTGCACTGCTCTTGCTCTTTCAAGATGTACCGCCCTTTTACGTCCATTCCTCTTTATTTTAGGCTCATATTTCCACCCTTGCCAATCCTGTAGCCGTTCTCTTGGTGTTTCTATAGCTTTTTCATTATACATCTTCATAGCAGATACTATCTCACGTTCCTTGACTTTTCTCGTAGCATTTTTATTAAAAAGCGGTAGAAGCTCCGATAAATCTTTTTCTAACTCATCTTGCGACACCCTGCACTTATAAGCTATTACTGTCAAGGCACACATAGAAGTGTATCTCCATCCTTCATTGCTTTTCTCTTGGCACTGCTTCAAAGCATAATCATAAAAAGCTCTGTTTGTAAAAAAACCTTTTCGGTTCACTTTTTTTTTCTTTGATAGTTTTTTACTTTCTTCTTTCGGCTTAAATTCACCTTCTTGAAAGAAATGCACATCTGTCAATCCGCAAGCCTTCGCCAAATCATCAGCGTTCCACTTATCACCAATCTTGAACGCTACATTCTCCCACATATCTTTACCACAACCGCCAGCCATACGAAAATCTTGCCCAAACCATTGTCTTTGCTCACGCAGATAGTTTCTTCTAGTAGTTTGCTGTTCTGCAAGCGTCCTATACAATTTATCAATGTTAAACGCATTCCGCTTAAAGTACGGGATAGGCTTATCTAAAACAAAATACAGATGTAACCCTAGCCCACTGTTCACGATATAAGTTGGCATAGGTCGATACTCTCCCGATTCCAACTTCCAATCATGCTGTAATGCTCTAAGCAAAATCCCACTATAAACATTATCCATATCTATGATAAACGCATATATATCCTTTGCCGTTCCTTTGCTTACAAATTCTTTGAAGTAGGTAGCCCCACCTAGAAGAATATCATTCCTTCCCCTTGCCTGCTCTATAGCTTCATCAATGGTCATCTTGACCATGTGCTTTTCCTCATTTTCATCAATCACAACAACAGGCATAAGCAGGGATGTATCATCAAAAATATCTTCATACATGGTTATAGCACTAACCGATTCTCCAAACTGTGAGAGTACCATATTCTTTTCATCATACTGCTCTTTGCGGTACTCTATAGGCTCATCCTTTAGTGACTGTCCTCGTGCCATAATCACACCCCCTTTATAAAGCCTACCCCCTATATTATAGAAAGGGGCGTAATGTATCAATACAGTATTTTTACCTTTTACCCTAAATTAGACCCCTAAAAACCCTATTATAGAAAGGGGCGTAATGTATCAATACAGTATTTTTACCTTTTACCCTAAATTTATGCCCCAGTGTACCGTAATACCAATACAATACAGTGGGGCTAAATATCGCTTTTAATCTTCATAATGACCCTTGCATGAAAGGATTTCTAACATTCCATCACTGATACGATAAACAAGCCTGTTCGTATCATCAATGCGACGACTCCAGAATCCGCTTAGTTCACCTTTTAACGGCTCTGGTTTACCTATGCCATCAAAGTTCCCTCGCTCAATATCTTTCAGCAAAGCAGTTATGCGTTTCATTGTCTTTTTATCTTGTGTCTGCCAATAGATGAAATCGTCCCACGCTTCATCAAACCATACTTTTTTCATTCGCCCTCTACCTCAAAAGGCTCATGCTCCACGCCCTTTCCTGCGTTTAATGCGTCAATGCCACGGCGTAAGTGTGCCATGTTGCTTTCGGAGTAGAAAGGGTCTTTTGAAAGTGCGAAAGGTATTCTTTGCTCTCTTACCGCCTGTTTAGCAAAAACGGTGAAAGCTGTTGTCATATTAAGCCCTAAATCCGCAAATAAAACTTCTGCTTGTTTTTTTAGCTCATCATCCATGCGGATAGTAACATTCACTGTAGACATATAAATCACTCCTTTCTCTTAGTATATTCATTATACTACAAATTATGTGCATTGTAAATACAACGCACATATAAAAGTTATTTTTTCTTTCGGTAATGCTCTACTACATCTTCAACTGTATCCCCTTCAAAGAAAAGCCATTCTTCTGCACTAGACAAAATACCATCTATCTCTTTTATGGCTAATATAGCACGCCCAAACCGTGCAAAATCGTGTTGTGAACCTGTGCCTATATAAACACCCTGTTCCGTCCTTTGCAAGCCGTAGCGGTCTGTTATACGGTCTATTTGCTCATTCAATGCAGCATCGCTTGTTTTGATGGTCATTTTATACTTAGACATTGAATTCTCCCTTATGTAGCTTTCTACCATCAAAATAGCCCGTATAACCGTTACACAGCACAAATACATAGAATGCAGATACGGTATATTTGTAAGCAGAACGGCTTGTGTACTTGGTAATATGGGTTCTACATCGTCCATCCCTTATAAATTCATCTAGCATTACAATCAACTCAACCTCTTCTCGGTCTTTATCAAGACTTCGCTTATTCTTCTCATACTCCTTCATTCGCTTTGCAATGTTAATTTCCGTCCTGCCCTTTTCTTCTGCGGTTCTCAAATATACTTCATCAGCTTCGACCTTCCGTTGAATAAACTCAAGATTATTTTTATAAGCTCCAACATAGTCTTTCCAATTCCTGTGAAGCTCTATTATTGCTCTTTGCTTCTCTCCCTCAAATACATCCGTTGCCTTTCCTGAATCCCTTATGATGTACTCTTTTTCATTATCGGGGCATATCTGTCCTGCTGAATTTTTAAGGGTTATATAGACACTCATATCGTTTTTGATGATAGGGTAATCCGAATAGTTATCCTTCAAGAAACTAGATACCTGCTCGATTGCATTTTCAAGGCTTACACCTTTTTCAATAACTAATTTCACTCTCTGCACCTCCTGTCAGTCTTTCCAAAACTGCCACTTTTTTTTCTTTGATGGAGCAACTTCCGCTTGCGGATCTGCGACACCCTCTTTCTGCTCAATGAGCTTTTGCCCCTCAATGAGCTTTCCTGCAAGTTCCTTTTGACTATATGCCTCGACTGTCGAAGTCAGTCGGTCTATTGTCTTTTGCTGTGCCTTTATCAACTCATTTTTAGCTTCAAGTTCAGTTTTAAGCAAGGCAACAACCGCTTCATTGATGCGGTTTTGATGTGGTTCATTGATGTGGTTTTGATGCGGTTCACTATGTAAAAGTTCTGATTTTACAAGGCTTTGAACTGCTTCATCATACCGCTTCACTTGACCATCTTGAACCGCTTCATTGATGCGGTTCTTCTTGATAATGCGATACACCTTTTGCTTGTCTACTCCAAGCTCGTCTGCTATCTCCTTTACCGTCTTAAAGCTCATTTCCTCACCGCCTTTACTATATGGGTGCTGTTCCATGCAACCACCCCGATAAGGCTAAGAATAATCCATATTGACAGGATATTGAGGGGAAAGGCTTTCTTTAGCCCTTCATAGAAGAATAGGCACACATACAACATCACAAGGGCTATGTCTGCCGATATGACAGCCATAAATGTTCCGTCACTGTATTCAAGCTTTAAATTCCACCAAAAGCCCGATATTTTCTCTTTGATGAAACGGCAAAGGAAAAATACGCCTACGGCTACGGCTAGAGATACCACTATGGCGAATATATAGCCCCATACAGCCCCGATATGCCACTTAGCAGGGGGAAACTTGGCTAACGCCATAAAAAGGCTTCCTAGCCCCTTTAAAACGCCTATGAGGTCATTCAGTCTATCGGGAAACCATTTACCCATCTCTACAAGCACGCCACGCTTGCCATATGCCACGAAAAAAGCTAGAGCTAAGGTAAATATCATCTGACCAAAAAAAAGCGTCTTATAGGTCATTTTAACCATTATGGCGTGTGCATAGGCACTTCTTGCTTCATCTTTCGCCTTGCTCTTTGCAAGGGCTTCTTCTTGCCGTTCTCGGTTCGCCTGCTGTGACCGCTCATAATATGCCTTGGCTTCTTTCTTGGCTTGTTCAGCTTCTTTCAAAGCCTTATCGCTCATAGCCTTTGCTTTTTGTGCTTCGTTCAAGAGCTTTTTGTTCTCTATCTCGGTCGAGTTCACGTTGGCGGCTCTGCTCGTTAGCGATTTTATCTGTTCGCTGGCTTTCGTCAGCTCTGACTGCAATATCTGATTGGACGCTTGTAGTTCTGAATTTGTCGATGATAGCTTTTGTATCTTCTCCGACTGTTCCTCTATCAAGACTTTCAGCTCCATCACTTCTGAGCTGTTCTCTTGCTTTACTGATGGTTCTTGCTGTTTCAAGGTTTCTTTCAAACCCATGTTCTAAGTCCTCCTTTCCGAAAGGCTCTTTGAAAGTTTTCTCAAGATTTGAGTTTCTCACCTTGTTTCCGTCTTGGTCTGTGAAGGTGATATGCTTTCGGCTATCGCTCCAGGACGTTTCATAGCCCTGGTCTTTCATCTTGACTATGAAGTCCTCTCTGTCTGTGGCTTGTTCCTTGACCGCTGAAACGGTCTTGTAGCAGTCAAGCACATAACTTTTATAATCTTCCTCGCCTGCGATTGCCCTTTCAAGTGCCTTGTATTTTTCCTTGCTGTAGGTGGTGATTTCCTCGCCACGTTCGGGAACACTCAAGCCATGTTGCTTGCTCAATTCATTGCAATGTTCCTTCATCTGCGAGAGGTCTTTCTTGCTCCATTGGAGTTTATGACCATCCTCATAGTTGACTGAATTGACTATGATATGACTGTGAATGTGGTCTTTATCTTTGTGGGTGGCTATAAGTACCTCATGCCCTTTGAACCGCTCTTGACAAAGCTCCTTTGCAAGCTCATGAGCTTTTTCGGGAGTGATCTTTTCCTCGGGTGGGAAACTGTGAACGAAGTGCTTATACTGCCGTCCTTCCGTCTTTCCCCATATTTCTTTTGTCGCTTTCATTTCCTCAATGGCGGTAGTGGGATTGCACTCAATACCACTGACCAACTTTTCCTCGGTCTTTTCATCTTTTGTGACATATTTTATTGCTCGTCCGATACTCGCCCTTGAGCTAACTGCCTTAACAATCGCCATACCTCGTTCAGCTCCTCCCCGATGCGGTGAATCTCGTCATAGGTAGCTTGGTGTCCTTGGTTGCAGGTTTTAGCAATCTGATTAAGGTTCACGCCGATCCGCTTCAGCTCCGGCGTGATTTCCTTCAGTCCATCGGTATTCGTTACCGGCTTTCCTGTAATTGCCTTGATAAGATATTCCTGCTGTTTCAGTCCCGATTTTTCAACCTTTCGTTTCACCGCTTCAAATTCTTCATCGCTCATGCGAATAACTATTTGCTTTGGTCTAGCTCTATTCATCTGCTTGCTCCTTCATTTTTTGTAAATCAGCAAGCCACTTCCGACACTTTTCAATTTCTGCTTTAATGTCTGCTTTAGGATTTTTTTCAAGATAAGGCTTTGTGACGTTCTCAATATCATCTTCAAACCAAAGCCATGTTTTATTTTTTTCTTTTAGTTCTTCGTATTCTTCGGGGTGTTCTGCATAATAATCTTTTTCATCAATTGCGGTTAAAAAATCATCTACATCATGCCCCCAATTAAGCATAAAGCCTAATAGCTCGCTATCTTCTTCACCGTCATACCTATGAGAAAACCAACAACGCTCATACCATTGGTTGGCTCTATCTCTTTCATCAGAACCATTACTATAAGTTCCGTCTACCAAATCACCGATAAAACTTGCTAAAAACTCTCCTACTGATAAACCACTCTTTCCAGCTAAATTACTAATTCTTTCGCAATCAGCGTCCGACAATTTCAGTGTGATAGTTCTCTCTTTGATGGTTTCAATTTCCTCTTTCTGACGTTCCACTTTTTTTGCGTAATACTCGTTCATGGGTACGCTCCTTTCATGATGAATTGTCAAGGAATAGCAGGAAGATTTTTCGTTAGAAAAATACTCTGCCCTTGACGATGAAGAATGAAATTTACACTTGCTCGGCTATGGTTGGAACATACTTGTTCCGACCATCTGCCCAACGGCAAGTGATAAAGTTTTCGGTTGGCGTCCGCCTGCCTTTTTCAAAAGGCAAAGAGGACAGGGGATTGAAGGGGGAACCCCTCACAAGTTCTAAAGAGAGAGCCGAAAGGCTATCACTTTAGGGAACTTGCCATTATCCCATAGACACATTATATTATTGTGGCTATCACTTGTCAAGGGATAATGTGGAAATGATTTTGAGGAACGAAAAATCATCAATACGAAGAATAAAATCGACAGATTTTTTCGTAGTATTGTCACTCCTTTTTGAGATGGAACAGCGATAAAAAGAGAGTGATGGAGTGAGGATTTTTTGGACGGGACGGACAGAAAATTTCACTCCAACCGTTCCCCCTTGCCATAGATTTTACGCAACAAAAAAGACCGTCAAGGGCAGAGTATTTTTCTAACGAAAAATCTTCCTGCTTATCCTTGACCGCCTTTTTTTATGCGTGGTCGGCAACTAAGGGGGGAATGGTTTAGAATAGCCTTTCGGCTATCTCCATGTCATGACTAATTCAATTTCTTTCTCGATTTTTTCTTCTAGCATATCCACTCTATACGCATTGGCTTTTGCTAAAATCTCTTTGACCTCTTTTGCATATTCCTTGCCAACGTAACCAACAGTTCCAAAATGCTCACCTCGACACACAACCATAACTGCATTGGGGTCGTGAGCATTACTTGGTTCTTCTTCAAGGGATAAATAGGAATTATCTGTTTCTCGGTCATGCTTACCGCTGATACTCCCTAAAAAACTACTCCAAATATACTCCCTATCTCGCATAGTGCAACCCCTGCAAATAAATTGAAAATAGGTATATCCCTCGGCTTCTCGCTCGGGTCTTGGTTGTAACATATTATTGTGTTTAATAGTTTTGGACCTATGTCAATACCGTGGACACAAAAAGTCGACTTTTTTTATGCAGCACATTAATAGCTTCATCCTCAACTTGTTGAGGTGTTTTATATCCAAGTGCGCTGTGAATCCTTTTTCGGTTATACCAGGATTCTAT
>JBOFWL010000052.1:0-3470 GCA_051653605.1 Brevinema sp. | reverse complement strand
ATCGGCTCTGCGTCTGTGCGTCTGGCTCTTTGATAACGGTTATATTCAATTGTTTTACGTTGATTAGCGTTTCTTGCTTGCACTTCGGACAATAGAGAGGGAAGTTTTTAAGTATGTTATCCTCTCGGATTTTGTCACGAGTTTTGTTGCCACATATCGGGCATAGCAACCACATATCGTTATGCATAAATTTTCGTCCTCTCATTCATCATAAGCACTCCATTTTATCTACTTTTTTTAGTAAACCTATAAACAAAATTAGACAAATAACCATTAACACAACACCGGCCGCAAGAAAAATCGGCAAAAGCAAATTACTAAATAATGAAACCGAATTTCCAAATAGAGATACAAGAATAATAGCTGTTACGATTGTCCATATTATAGACTTCTTAAAAAAGCCTACCCTAAGAGCTATGATGCTAATTAAATTTGCGATAAAACCAAGTATAATGCTTAACAGCAAAATATTTACAATACTGGTCACGTCAATCGGATTGGTTATTAACCCTGTGATATTGCCAATAAAACCAACCAATAAAAGAGCTACCACATTTGAAATCATTAACGCAGTAAATGTGAAAACAAAAGTAAGGATAAATTTTGCAGTTAATATTTGACTTCGCTTTTGCGGATAGGTAAAAAGCAGCACATTTTTTCTCCCTGTGTATTCCTCCACAATAAATTTTGTGTGCATTACGGCACTGAGTATCGCATAACTACTCATTACAATAATTGAAACGAGAGAGGAAAGCATCGTAAAATCTGACATCTCCTTGGAAGTTGGGTCATTTGGCTCTATTAAAGGCAAAGCACTAAAAAACACTCCCATAGCCACAGCAAAAATAAAAATCCCCAAACTTCCCCATAAATAAGGCTTTAAATTGTTTCTTCTAAGTTCAAGTTTTATAAGCTTCATCATTTTAGCCACGCATCCTTTCAACTAAATAGTTTTCAATTTCATTGCCGTGTTGTTTTTTTAGTTCATCTATCGTTCCTAATTGCTGTAAATTTCCGTTTGCCATAATTACAACACTTTCGGCAGTTTGCAGTATTTCGCTCAAGATATGGCTTGAAAGAATAATAGTAATTCCGCTTTTTTTCAAGTCTATAAATAATTCTCTAATATCCTTTATCGCTACAGGGTCAAGTCCATTGATAGGCTCATCTAAAAGCAATATTTTAGGTTTGTGGCTGATACATCTTGCAATAGCAAGCCTTTGCTTCATACCAAGGGAATACTTTGATACTTGCTTGTTTTTTGCATCATCAAGCCCGACAAGGGATAAGATTTTATCTATATCGGCTTTTATGTTCATATACTCGAGATGTATGGACAAATTTTCATAAGCTGTTAAATGCTCATAAAATACCGGTGCTTCAATAAGTATTCCAAGATGTTTTAACACCTTATCACGCTCGTTCCACGGATTGTGTGTAGATAAAGTAATTTCCCCCTCAGTAGGCTCAAGTAAGCCCGACATGAGTTTTAAAAGTGTTGTTTTTCCTGCCCCATTTGCACCGAGCAAACCAATGATTTCACCCTTTGCTACTTCTAAAGACACATGAGTTAGTACAGTTTTTCCACCAAAATCTTTACATAAATTTTGGACTTGAATTAAGTTATCCATAATATTCTCCTTTTTTACTCAGCATAGTTCAGTTAATAAATATGCCATTATACTTATTTATGGTTGTATGTCCGCATTGCAACAATAAAGCTGACAATGCTTAATCCTACGCACCAAGCGAGTGCCAACCATAAACTATTCCCAAGAGGCAAACCAAGTGTCAAGGCTCTAAAGCTGTCAATCATCGGGGTCATAGGCTGTATCGCTGCAAACCAATTAACCCCGATTGGCATGGTGTCAACAGGAGCAAAACCCGAACTTATAAAAGGCAGAATAAAGAGGGGAAAAAGCAGTCCACTTGCTCCTTCTACCGATTTTGAAATTGTCCCGGAAAGCACAGCGATTAGTGTAAATGTGATATTTATTAGCAAAAGAAGCGCTATAACCAAAAGCCAATCGACAAGCCCTGCTTGTGGTCTAAAGCCGAGAATTGGTGCAGTTATTATAATTACGGCGTTTGAAATGATACCTCGCACCACTCCGGCACCTACATGGCCTGTAAGCACAGCTGATTTTGAAATAGACATACAGCGAAAACGGTCTATGATACCTTTTGTCATATCAGAAGCAACATTCATTGCCGAGTATTGAGATGCTTGGGCAATGCTTTGCAAAATAATTCCTGGCACGATAAAATCAATGTAATTATATTCCCCTACATCAGTTATGCTACCAAATATTGTGCCAAATAAAAGGATTAAGCAAAACGGTATTAGCGTTGCTGTTAGGAGTGTTTCAGGATTTCGCAAAGAAATTATTAAACAGCGTTTGAACATAACCCATGTATCAAGAAAAATATTTTTATTAGCTTTTTCCATTTTAATTTCGCTCCTTTTTTTCATCAATCAGTGTTAAAAAGACATCTTCTAACGAGGGCAAGTTTTGTTCTATGCTATCGGCAGAAATTCCATTTTCGTTTAAGAGTTTTATCGCTGTATTTGCTTTTATCTCGCTATCAAATAGTAGCCGTACCCCTCTCTCGGGCATTATTTCTTTCAGGTACTTTGGTGTGCCCTCGGCAATGATTTTACCATCATGCAAAATGGCAATATTATCAGCGAGATATTCAGCTTCTTCCAAATATTGCGTTGTAAGAAATACAGTTGTCCCTTTCGCCGCTAAATCCTTTACCAAATCCCACATGGCAATTCGGTTTTGTGGGTCAAGCCCTGTTGTCGGTTCATCAAGAAAAAGCACGTCAGGGTTTCCCATAAGGCTCATTGCTATATCAAGCCTACGTCGCATACCACCCGAATAGGTAGACACTTTTTTGTTGGCATCATCTTCCAATCTCGAAAAAGACAACCACTCGTTCACGGTGCTTTTGAGGTTTGGTAGACGTTTCAGTTGCCCGATAAGCGTTAAATTTTCTCTGCCTGTCAAAACTTCATCTACCGCTACAAATTGCCCTGTTAGGCTGATGCACTCACGCACCTTATCGCTATTTTTCATTACATCAAATCCGTTAATAACTGCACTGCCACCATCTGATTTAATTAGTGTGGAAAGGATTTTAATAAGCGTTGTTTTTCCGGCACCATTTGAGCCGAGCAGGGCAAAGATACTCCCTTTGTCAATCGTAAAACTGACATCTTTCAAAACATCGTTTGCCTTATAAGATTTTTTCAACCTCGATACTTCAATTATTTTTTGAACCATAATTATCCTCCTTTTAAATAAACATACGTATGTATGTACACGGTGTAAAATTTACTGCCTGTGGTAAGGCAGTAAATTTTCAATCTATTTACTTTTTAATTCACTCTTTCCAAGCTCAAAATAGATTTCTTTCATTTCCTCATCTACGACAGGAATACCAAGCGATGCCGAGAGCTCTTG
>JBOFWL010000051.1:0-5901 GCA_051653605.1 Brevinema sp. | reverse complement strand
AAAACAAGCACTGGAATACTTAAATGATGGAAGTGAATGGGTAATCGATATAGATATAGAACAATTCTTTGATAAAGTAAATCATGACAAATTAATTCAAATTCTTAGAGAACAAGTAAACGAAAGTGATGTTTTAAACCTAATTCGAAAATATTTACGAGCAGGTGTAATGGAAAAAGGAATATTAAAAGCAACAAAAACAGGAGTACCATAAGGTGGTTTATGCCGAGCTCAGCATAATCCACCTTATGTCGAGATTAATGTTATGCCGATATTCGCCACTTAAACACTTAATTCCAACAACTTTTACTTCCATTAACTCGGCATAATACTTGCGATGCGCATCAATCTTAAGCGTACGCTAAATCCGTTTTTATTATAAGACTGATAATTCCCTTGTTTTATTGTTATGATTTACTCATCAATTAAACGAAAGGAGAATTGGCTTATGCAACTTGAAGTAATTACAAATGGTCTTCGTACTCTACTGAATGAACAACACTACAATCCTAAAACTCTCGTTTTCTATGAGAGGGAATGGAAAAAAATCCATCGTTTTTTATTGGATGAGTATGGCAATTCCGATTTTGATATGGAACGTGGACTTAAGTACCTTGAAAATCGATATGGTATTATTTCTGGATACAATAACGGAAATCTGTCTCAGCAAAGAGTTCAGCTCTTACGAGTAGTCCATATGCTTGAAGATTATAGTATTCACGGTGTTTTGACCCAGAGATTTTATGCATCTAAAAATCCAATTGTTTTGACCAGTTATTTTAACAGCATTCATGAATGCTATCTTGCTGCACTGGAAAACTCAGAATTATCTGCCAGTACAAAACAGCATTACACCACTATATCAAAGGTGTTTTTGGATTATCTGTTCCAGCTTAAGATTACTGATATCAATAGCTTATCTATGGATAACTGTAACTGCTATCTCAAAACACTTGCAGGCTTAAGCTTCAAAACAGTTGAACAGCATGTATGCGGAATTAGATATTTCCTTCGATTCCTGTTAACCGAAAATTTAATTCATGAAGATTTTCCTTCTAAGATTCATATGCCACCAGTATCTAAAACTGCGAAAATACCATCTGCTTGGAGCATAGATGAACTTAAATCTATGATTGCAGCAATAGACAGAAGTAATCCAATGGGCAAACGCGATTACGCAATGATTGTACTGGCTTGTATTCTCGGACTTAGGATTGGAGATATCAAAAACCTACGCTATTCAAACTTCAACTGGGAAAGTAAGACACTTTCCATTATCCAGCATAAAACGCATAAGCCACTCTCACTTCCGATACCAGATTCCGTCGGTTGGGCAGTGATCGATTATATCAAGAATGGCCGCCCTTATTATGATGGTTCTGATATCATTTTTGTAAAACATATGCCACCATTTGATCCTATTGGTGATTCAAACCATCTTGGATGTCGGATTCAGTTTTATCTTAGGAAAGCAGGTATTGACCAGCGTGGAAAAAAACATTCAGGATTTCATTCACTACGTCACTCCACCGGCTCTATGCTGCTTGAAATGGAAACGCCACTGCCTGTAATAACAACCATACTTGGTCATTCTGATTCAGACATAACGGCTGTATACCTTAAGACAGATCTTGAAAAGCTGGCTCAGTGCGTACTTGAACCGGAGGACTTTGCCAATGGTTGATCACGAATATAAAAGTATCTTTTGCAAAGAGTTCGTAGAGCTTGTTGAAATAAAAAAAGCTCTCGGCTTTAAATATGAATCAACACAGGCGGCTTTTTACCGACTGGATAAGTTTTTCATTGAACAGTCCTTATCTGATAAACAGCTTTCGAAGGAACTGTGTGATGCATGGTGCAGAAAACGCAGTCATGAAACTATAAAAAATCAATCTCACAGAATAAGTTCACTTCGGATTTTCAGCAGATATCTGGTCGATATGGGGATTGAAGCATATATTCCACCAAAATGTATCTGTGGTAAAAAGCATAGGTATAATTCACATATTTATACAGATGATGAACTAAAGAGATTTTTTGCTGTTGTAGATCAAAGCCAGTCAGTGCAGTCCGCATGCCCCTATAGAGGCGAAGTAATGCCGGTTTTTTTCAGGATACTCTATACAAGCGGCATGCGTGTTTCAGAACTTCGACTTCTAAGAGTAAAGGATGTGGATATTCCTAACTCATGTGTTACCGTTCATGAAGCTAAAAATCAAAAGGAACGAATGATTCCCATTCACCCAAAACTTGCAGAAAAATGTCGCCAGTTAAAAGAGAATCTCCATACACATTCAGATGAGGATGAATACTTCTTTATGATGTATCATGGAAGGCCAATGCCGCTTGCCAATGTCTATAAAAATTTCAGAAGATACCTTGATAAAGCAGGTATCCCACACACAGGCCATGGTCCCCGTGTTCATGATTTTCGCCATACCTACTGTGTAAATCTGCTCCGCAAATGGATTGAAGAAGGAAAAGACCTTATGGCATTTTTTCCATATATGCGTACAATGCTTGGGCACGAAGGATTCGAAGAAACTGCGTATTATCTCAAACTTACATCACAGATGTATCCTTACATTCGAGAAAGCCTAGACAAAGCATTTCCAAATCTTGTAAAGGAGGCTGCCTTTGAAGAACACGAATTCTACTGATTTTGCGCAGCTTGTTACGGAATTTCTGACAGACTATCTTCCATTACAAAGATGCTATTCTAAAAACACAATCTACAGTTACCGTGATACATTGAAGCTGTTTATAAGGTTTGTCAGTGATGAAAAAGAAATGGATATCTGCAAGTTTACCCTAAAAGATTTTAATCGTTCTCTGATTATTGAGTTTCTTGAATGGTATAGATGCAGAGGCGTTGGAAACACGACGGCTAATCAGCGTCTGGCTGCTATCAAAAGCTTTTGTGATTTTGCACAATTAGAGGGAATTGAATACATGGCACCGCTTCAGGATGTCATTTCTATCAAATCGAAAAAGGCTAATTCAAAAGAAATTTCATTTCTTACAGTTGAACAGATGTCAGAGCTGGTAAACAAACCTGATATTAATACAGTATCCGGAATAAGGCATCGTACAACGCTTACATTAATGTATGACAGTGGCTGTCGGGTTCAGGAATTGTGTGATCTTACCATCGGAGATATTAACCTTGGTACAAATCCAACTGTCCGTCTTCACGGAAAAGGTAATAAATATAGAACCGTTGTGGTATCCATAGCGACAGCTAATCTTGTGGAAAGTTACATCATCAGATGCAGAAAAAATGCGCCTCGTGATCATCCACTGATTACCAATCGATACAATCAAAAGCTTGACCGTGACGGGGTAAGTTACATGGTTCAAAAATATACGGATGAGATCAGAAAAGAAGATTATTGTTTTCCTGAAAAGGTGCATTGCCACATGTTCCGGCACAGCAAAGGAATGCATATGCTGGCGGCTGGAATCAACATCGTATATATACGTGATTTTCTGGGGCATGAAGATATTTCTGTAACTATGGTTTATGCAAAAGCTGATAATCGGCTTAAAAATGAGGCTATAAACAAGCTTGCACCTAAAGTAATCGAATCAACTGATTATCCTGACTGGAGCAAAGACCATGATTTGATGGATTTTCTAAATTCACTAAAATAAAGGATATTATGCCGAGATAGAAGCTACTTGCTGCTGTTGTATTCTCTTAAAATCATGCTGAGCTCGGCATAATAACTAGCCCGACATAAGGTGGAATTATTTCACCTTTGCTTTCAAACATCGTCCTCAATGAACTGGATTGGTGGGTGGCGAGCCAGTGGGAAACAATGCCAACACGAGTACCCTACAAACGCAGGGTGCTAAGAAATGGAACACTGGATAATAGCGGGGTCTATGCACAGCTCAGGAAAACTGGTCTAAAGGAATGCTACATCGTACGATATGCTGATGACTTCAAGATATTTTGCCGATACCGAAGCGATGCCCAAAAGATATTTGTAGCAGTAAAAGATTGGCTGCACGATAGATTGGGGCTTGAAATCAGTCCTGAAAAATCTAAAATTGTCAACTTGAAAAGGCAGTATTCGGAGTTTTTAGGGTTCAAAATGAAAGCAGTTAAAAAAGGCAAGAAATCTAACGGTCAGAGCAAGTATGTTGTGCAATCTCATATTTCTGATAAAACAATGGCTAAAATCAAGCAAAAAGCAGTCAAAGCTGTAAATGAACTAAAACAGATGGACGAAAAGGGCAATAGCATATTAAGATACAACGCACTGGTCATAGGCTGGCACGGTTACTATCATTTTGCCACGCACGTCAGCCGTGATTTTAGTGAAATTGCTTTCTTAGTCAAGTCGTCTGCCAAAGACAAACTCGAACAACAGATGAAGCGAAAAATCTCAAAACCTATTACAAGTCCAGTTTATATGAAATACAGCAAAAGCAAGGAAATTCGGTTTATTGGAGAAACACCCATACTCCCGATTGCCTATGTGCGGCATAAAAACCCCATTGACAAAAAGCGTAGTATTAACAGCTATACGGCACAGGGGCGAGCCGAGATACACAAAAAGCTATCGAATATTAATGTGGGAATGCTCCACTACCTCATGCGAAATCCTGTTCGTGACATGAGCATTGAATACAACGACAACAGGCTGTCACTGTACTGCTCACAGCAGGGAAAATGTGCTGTGACAGGTAAGATTTTAGAAATCGGCAGAATACATTGCCACCACAAAACAGCAAAATATCTTGGTGGCAACGACAGCTACGCAAATCTCACACTGATTGATGTTGATGTACACACGCTCGTTCATGCAACAAAAGAGGAAACCGTGGAAAAACTCCTTGTTACCCTACAACTGGACAAAAAGCAACTGGAAAAGGTAAATAAGTTGCGAAATCTTCTTCATCTAAATGAAATTTTACAATAACGGTTAAAAGCTACTTGTAAATTGTGTGAATTACTTTAAACCCCTTAACGATGGGGCGCCGTGTGAGGGGAAACTCTCATGCACGGTGCTAAGCGGGGGAAAATCTGGAGATTATATCAAAGGATTACCTATCGCAATCAGCCCCCGCCATTTTGTTTGCCTGTTTGGTATTCACTCTGACTGCTCCGACTTATATTTGGACGATTATTGGGATATAGGTAAAACAATAGCCACCACACAGAGATGCGTGGTGGCATAATCTTTAGGAGGTAAATATGAACCTAAACAACTTTAATGATACCAGCGTCCATCATGATAATATTGAAATTATCAAAATCGGAATAATCGGACTTGCTACACATGATCTTCACCTTTGCATAGCCAAAGAAAATCATAGTGAAAAAATAGAAGAAATCTTGTGGTTATGCAATGCTATAGAAGATTTTATGTGATAGAAGAATATCCACATTGGGTCATATATATGCAAAACGTTTTTACTAATATAATATGGACTGAAACAGCCTATGGATAACATTTTATATTGCAAGAAATTTCAATCCGCATTATGTATAAACATTTCTTTTAAAGTATTAAAAAATGGTATGGTATTGCCATGAGCTTTGTAAAACCAGTTGTTATACTCTATACCGTTATTGCGAATGGTCAAATTTACAGGATCGCAATCTTTACTGTATAGTGCAAGCATGATTTCCCACCCAGTACTTGACCCTATTTTGTGTTCCCTTTTCAACTTCAAGATGTTAATTTCATTTACAATTTCAGATATTTCATTTTCGCTAATTAAAGTAATCTGCTCTCCGTTATTGCCATTCCTCACAATTATCTTTGTTACATCTCCATTTATCTTAAAAGCAGATGAAAAAGTAATCAATGCGAACACACCGCCAATTAAGCATAAAAAGATTGTTGAGAATAAAATTTTTCTTTTCATAAAAGCCCTCCCCTCAAT
>JBOFWL010000050.1:0-2482 GCA_051653605.1 Brevinema sp. | reverse complement strand
AACCTGAGACAGGGGCGGAAGAGAATAATCAGATGTGTTCTTTTAACTCTGACGAGATGGAAGATATGTGTTATTTCCGGCAGGACGAGGCATGTGGAGACCGTCTGTTGTCTACAAAGGGTGAATATGTAGAAATCCTTGAATTTACGCACTTTGCGAGGGTTTTTAAGTTCACTGGGAAATCGAATTTTGGAAGAAAAAAAGAGATTTCTAATGAGATTAAAGTCTCGGTAGTTATAGAACTGGTATGAGTGGACACAAAAATATATCGTTCATAAATCGGATGATTTCAGTAAAATAAACCATCAACAACTTCATAAGAAAAAGTCCAATGCGAACAGGGTTCGCTATAAGACCGCTTGTTTTCAACATCTTTGATGTGAAAACAGGCGGTCTTCTTTTTTTGCCAGTTTTCACATGACACCTACGATAATAGGAGGAAAGCGAAGATGAAGAAATCAAAGGAATTGTGTTCATTATGGAACAACGAACAGGAATTACAGACGGGAAACGTTAAAATCAGTGAATTGCATGAGTTTAAAGGGCATCCATTTCGGGTGGAACATGATATGCAGTTGTTTGAATTATCCAAAAGCATTGATGAAAAGGGAATATTGGTTCCGCTGATTGTTAGACCTAATCCTGATGGAGAAGGGTATGAAATTATTGCAGGTCATAGAAGAAAAGCTGCCTGTGAATGGGCTGGTGTTGATACCGTTCCTGTCATGGTCATGCAGATGGATGATGCAGAAGCCACAATAGCCATGATCGACAGTAATCTTCAACGAGAGCATATAAGACCAAGTGAAAAGGCATTTGCTTATAAGATGAAATTGGAGGCAATGAAGCAACAGGGGAAGCGAAATGATTTGTTTCAAGATGGAACTTTGTCTCCAGTGGGGACGAAGTTAGAAAATCCTACTTTGGAATTGAATCAGTTGGTCTGTTCTTATGAGAATTCAGGGAAATGGCAATTAGGTCAGCCATTAGAAAAAGAACGACCAAGAGTTCGGACGGATGAATTGTTGGCGAGACAGATTGGAGAAAGCAGAAACCAGATTGCAAGATATATTCGCCTCACCAATCTAATACCTAAGATTTTGGATATGGTAGATGAAGATAAACTGGCATTTCGTTCCGCAGTAGAACTTTCTTATCTGTCAGAAGAAGAACAGTATGAGCTTCATGCAGTTATGGAACTGGAGCAGGTGATTCCGTCTTTATCTCAAGCAAATCGAATGAAGCGGATGAGCCAGTCAGGAAAGTTAGATATGAATATGCTCTATGAAATTCTTGGCGAGGAGAAACCAAATCAGAGGGAAAAGCTAAAGATTTATGCTGATTCATTAGAAAAGTATTTTCCATCTGATTTTACACCAAAACAGAAAGTGGAACTAATAGAAACGCTTGTGAAAGAATGGAGTCTAAATCAAGCCATGACCAAAACAGTGGAGAAGAAGGGTAGGTAATTATTATGAGTGAAGAGAAATCATTATTTGATTCCATGGGAGTTCGTTATGAAGAACGAGAAGGATTATTTTATCCAGTAATTGCAGAGGCAGAAATACAAGAACCAATTCATGTAGGAAAGTATGGACATCTTTGGATGAATTTTATGAAAGAGAATCATCCAGCTCGGTATTGTCATTTATTTCGATTTGGAAAATTAATGACAAAAGCAACAGAGGTTGATGAGGAAGCATATCAATTGCTAGATTCGATGACTGAGAAATATTTAAAGAGTCATCCGCTAAAAGATTCCAGTTCCACCATGGAAATGTGGAGACTTCGGGAAGAAGCGAAACAAATAGCAGAAGAAGTTATTTTTCAAGACATTGTCAATCAATTTCACTAATGGGAGGGATTTTATTTATGAATGAGAATTTAAGGATAGAGGGAAATCAGAATTATTTTATGGGAAAACCAAATCAATCCGAAATTACAACATCACCAAATGGTAAAGGAGAAGAACGAATGAGAGATTATAATATGAATGGAACTTTAATTATTGGCTGTGACCACGGGTACGGCAACATTAAGACGGCACACTTTTGCTTCAAGGCATCCGCCGAAGCAAGTGAAACAGCGCCGATTTTTAGCAAGGATTATGTGAAATATGAAGATAAATATTATGTAATATCAGAAGGTCATAAAAGCTTTCTGGCAGACAAGATTGTTGATGATGATTATTATATTCTGACGCTGGCTGCGATTGCAAAGGAACTGGAACTTCGAGGATTGCATGAGGCAAAGATTCATCTGGCAGTAGGACTTCCGCTGAAATGGGTAAAGGCACAAAGAGAATCGTTTAAGTCGTATCTGCTTCGCAATCGCTACGTGGATTTTGAATATCGAGAGAAGAAGTATCTGGTTGAGATAGTAGATTGTACTGTAATGCCACAGTGCTATTCTGCTGTGGCAGAGACTTTAAAAGAATTTACTGGAATTAATATGCTTGTGGATATTGGAAATGGAACCATGA
>JBOFWL010000049.1:0-7647 GCA_051653605.1 Brevinema sp. | reverse complement strand
TCCCGATCAGGCAGGGATCAGATGGTGGACTAAATGTTGGTTCAATAATCAAGAGGCTGGAGAACCCGCTATTGAGATTGAGCGTGAACAGGCCATTCACTTCTTGAGGAATCAAATTGATAAAGATAAATGGTTGGAAGAGTTCTATCCCAAACAGATGGAGATGTACCACAATGCCATTGAACAAACAAAAGAGCAACTACTTCAACAGAGTTTATAACGTATGGCTATTAATAATTCAACTCGATTCTCTGAAATCGAATACTGTTTGCAAAAGTATTTCGATACCTCTTTTACGCCTGTAATGCGTAATGTTCAAGAAGACCTGAACAGGAAACAGCTTCATGAATATGCAGAATACCAGACTAGTATCAGCGGTGCCCTTCGTTCCATGGGCAATAGTATGAACAATATGCCTGATGACTCTATGCAATTCTTAAAGATGACAGGCAAGTGGAATAGCAAGACTACTGAAGACTATATTGGAATGTGTCAAGAGCAAATTACTGGAAATAAAGACTTCCAGAAAGATCTGATAAGAATCTCTTCAGAATGGCGCAACACAATTATTAAAGAGATTGGGCGTGAACGCTACGATCTCCTTAGCCAAAAGTTGGGTGGCGATCTTGCTTATGCTTACGTTGACTACCGAGTGCAACAGATGATGATTGACAAATTAGTCAAAGACAGAATGCCTAAATCCTCTATGGAGTACATCATGCGAAAAGCTGGAGAAGGTAGTCTATTCGGAATATCCACCATGTTATCCAAGTCATCACTTGACCATGAGATTGCAGAAAAAGGAGAAAAGGCATATAATCCGGGTATAGTTGAAAAAGGCACAGCCAAGGTTGCCTCCATCGGTATTGATGTGGTTTCCACAGGAGGGTGTGGTTCATGGGCCAACTTAGGACGATTCGTCGGCTTTGATGTGGTGTTCAATGGTGTTAGCTATCTCATGGATAAGAATACCCCAGAGGCTAAAGTTATGACTATTGAAGATTGTATCAGTCAAGGAGTGTTTGGAAGTAAGAGCAATCTGTTAGCAGAATTTCGACAAGAAGGGAACCGCATTAAATCTTGGGAAAATCCTTATGTGTTATCACTCAATCAAGAGCTAAGCAAGAAAATGGGAATAGCTACAGAGAAACCACTTATCATGAACTATATAGACTCTGCCATTGCAGAAGGAATCTCACCCTGGAGGATACCAGCTACAGATGAGACAAAGGAAAAGTACGCAGATATTCCGCTTGTAGTTGCTCCTGGCTATGAAGAAACGTACATGGCTATTCAAAGGCAACAAGAAGCCCAAACTAAAGTGGAAAATGAACGAGTCAAAGATGTAGAACCGAAATTGGCTATGCAAGCCTATCTGCAAAATCAAGAATCTGCAGAACAAGCAACAAAGCAAAATCAGGAATCACCCATACAAGGAAATACTGAAGGGTGGTCTGGGCTACTCAGTAATGTAGGCTTAGATGGCATTGGAAAAGTAGGCTCCAATTTGGGATATGTTATTTCTATGCTTCCCGATATATTGTTGGGTATGTTTACAGGTAAGAATACCACATTTGGCAAAAGAGATACCCTTATGCCTATTGCCAGTATCCTTGCAGGAATGTTTGTAAAGAATCCTATTCTTAAAATGACATTGATGGGCTTAGGTGGTGCAAATCTTCTCAATAAAGCTGGAAAGGAGGTCACTGAACGTCAGGAGGGTTCATCAATGCCGGCTAATCGTATTCAATACAAAACGTATGCAGACGAAGTACTTAACCCTAGAATAGAGACCCCCACCCTACAGGGAAGTTGTCTGATAGCACATATCGACAAAGTTCCCTGTACCATTCAGTTACCACAACATATAGTAGCAGCCCATGATGCAGGTGCATTACCGCTCAACACACTCGCTAATGCAGTTCTTGCAAAGAATGACCAAGTAAGTAATCTTGCGCAGAACAACTATCGCAATGTGGAAACACATAGTGAAGAGAAAGATCGCACTGTCACCTTGAAATAAAAACATAGAACAGCATAGATATGAAAGATAAAACACCAAAAGAACAGAGTGCAGCTAATCGAGAGGTGGAGCTGATAAAAATAGCTTTGGAGAGTGCACGAAACAATGGAGGTAATTGGCTTAATACGACCTCACGAATGGCACCCCAATTATACCCAAAGGGATTAACTATAAGTGCTTTCAATGCGCTTGTATTAGGACTTCATAGTGAACAGGGTGATTATAAAACAGCACTCTACACAACCTTTAAAGATGCTAAGAACCACGGTGCAACGGTATTAGCCAAACAACAATCAGTTCCTTTTCATTGGTACAACTGGAACAAGTATGTCAATCGCAATAACCCAGATGATATTATCACTCGTGAACAGTATCGTCAGTTGCCTACTAGAGAAAAGGAGCAGTATAAAGGTATTCATAACCGTGAGATTATGAATCTTTTCAATTTGGATCAAACAACACTTCCGATGGTAGATAAAGAGAAATATCATAAGATGTTGGAAACTAAAGGTAATAACGAGAATCGTCTTCACACAGCAAATGAAGAGAGTAAACTAAGGGTGAATGTGAACAATTTCATACTGAATATCCGAGATAATCTAGTCAATATAAGAAGAGATACCAGTGGTATAGCACGATATGATTCAGCCAAGGATGCCATCTATATGCCCGATCAAAAACACTTCATTAATTACACTGATTATGTGCAAGAGCTCATGCGTCAAGTGGTAACAGCCACTGGCCATCAACAGCGACTGGCACGTGAAGGTATGGTAATGAAAGGGGCTCAATCACCCTCTGAAAATGCAGAAAAGTATGAAAGCTTAATAGCAGAGCTAGCTTCGGGTGTTAAGATGCAAGAATTAGGTTTACCAGCCAAGCTATCTTCAGAGAATATGAAGCATATCGACTTTTGGCAGCGTGAATTATCTGAGAACCCCTGTTTGATTGATGCCATTGAAAGTGATATTAATACGGCTTTGGATACGATTCGTAAAGCAGCAAAAGGTCAAGAAGTCCGTTTGCGTACTGAAGAGAATCAGTTACAGATACTCAAAGAAAGGGAAAAACAGCGTCCACAGGTTGACTCCCGTGAATGTGCTATCATGTTAGATATCATCCGTCAAGGAGGTATGCGTATCGACGACCGAAATTTTGCCTCACCCGAGGAGCGATCTGCCTTCATGCAGAAGTTCGACCTAGATTATTATGAGGCAGAAATGAAATATAGTCTATCAAAAATAGATAATGAAGATCCCGAAGTAGTAGAGATAGCCTACACCAAAGCTGTTAGTGAGGGCTCAAGAATCTCCTCCAGACTAACGGAATATATGCCATCAGAATGGAATGTCAAGCATGGTAATTATGTGGTGGCTGATGCGCTACAAAATATCCCTGACAAAAAGAGTAAAGAGATTGTCGTAATCAAGGATACAGTTACAGGCATTACAGATGTTGTTTTACCAGCTTGTGCATCGACAGGTGGAATTGTTCAATTTCCTAATGGAGAAAGACGCCCCTTTTATCTTACTCCTGATGAAGTCATGTCTGAATTAGAGCGAGATGAAGCGCAAGCCAAAGTGGTCAAGAATGACCTTCCTGGCTTTTCTAAAGAACGAATCGAATCCGCATTGCTGAAAAGAGGTAGCAGCTATGTCCGTTTCTTCAACAATGATGGCTCTTTAGGTTATAAACCCGATGACGCCTACTTTGAAAACAAGGAAGTGACCATAGAAAAACTCAAAGGCTGGGATTTAAAGACTGAAACGAAGTTGGATATAACTGAGGCCGTCAGCAGAGCGATGTCACCCATCTTTGACCATATTCAAATGATGAAGGATGATCAAAACCGTTGGGCTATGTACCTCAAGCCCCAGCATGAAGATGGTTTTTGTATCTATCCTGATAAAACTGATCTAAACCAGTTCTTCTCTACGATTAAGCAGAATCAGATGGAAGAGAGTCAACACCTAAGGCAAGAGTTGGCCATGAAATATTACATCATGTCGCAAAATCGTCCAGACTTGAAGTTTAACCTTTTCGATATGGGCGTAAATAAAGATGACCTTGATAGAATTGTGCATGTGAGTATTTTCCGAACTCGTGATGATAAGCTATTATGTTTACCAACTATTGAAGGCACCGAGAAACTCAAGCCTCGTGAGATAACCCAGCAACAATGGCAACGAATGTGGATTGCTCAGGATATGATGCAATACAAGAAACAGTTGGCAGCTAAACTCTATACAGATGTATTACACCCTGAATTCAAAAAAGATGGCGAAAAAAGCATCGAAGGAGACAAACTAAACGTGATTTCAATCCCTAGTTTGAAGCAATACGAGGAACTCAAGGCCAAACATCCAGATGCTATTTTGCTTTTTAGAGTTGGAAATACCTATCAATCCTATGCTGAAGATGCGAAGCTCTCATCAAAGGTTTTGGGATTACCCAAACTTAAAGGTGAAAATGCAGAGAATAACAAGAGAGTAGAAGTTACCTCATTTCGCTTCTCAGAATTAGATATCTATCTACCAAAGTTAATTAGAGAGGGAAATCGAGTAGCAATCTGTGAGCAATTGGAGACTCCGAAACAATCAGCGGAAAGAGCTCCTCAAGAAGAGATAAATCAAGAGATACGCACTGGTCGGCACATGTAATAAATAAGAATCAATGAGTAAGAATCAAGAATATGTAGAACAGTATAAGGAGTATGCGATGGATCAGATGCGTCGCTATGGCATACCTGCATCCGTGACCTTGGCACAAGGTATCTTAGAGAGCAGCAATGGACAAAGTCAATTAGCTCGCAATGAAAATAATCACTTCGGTATCAAAGCTACCTCCTCTTGGATCACCAATGGAGGTAAGTATGGTCTATATACGGATGATAAACCCAATGAGAAGTTCTGTAGCTATGCTAGTGTAAGAGATTCCTATGAGCACCACAGTCAATTCCTCAAGAACAATCAACGTTATGCATCCTGTTTTAATCTTTCACCAGATAACTATAAAGGTTGGGCACAAGGATTGGACAGTGCTGGCTATGCGACCGCAGGGAAATATGCTCCAAGCCTAATTAAAATTATCGAAGTAAATGACCTTGCCAAGTATGACCGTATTGTAATGGCAGAAATGCAGGCACAAGGACGGAGTACTGGTTCATCACAGGACTTAAGTACTACAGATAGTGATATAGTTAAAACTAATAGTAGTAATCGCTCATTATCAGAGAATACTACTGATAGCAACTACTCTTTTCCTCTTAAAAGGAGTGAGTTTATATTAGTCACATCACCCTTTGGTATGCGAACTGATCCACTGGATTCTTCCAAACAACAGATGCACAAAGGTATTGATATTCGTACTCAGCAAGAAGAGGTATTGGCTACCGAAAATAAAGGGAATGTCGTTGCAGTGAATCTGGATTCTAATACTACAGGTGGAAAATCTGTTACCATAGAATATCAGCGTGAAAATGGTGATAAGGTGCAACTCAGTTATCTGCATCTTAGTAGTGTGGATGTCAAGGTTGGAGATGAAGTAAGTGCAGGGCAAAAGTTAGGTATTACTGGTAATTCAGGTACACGGACAACTGGAGAGCATCTTCATTTGGGTGTAAAGCAAATTACGGCAGATGGTGATTCACGAGATTTGGATCCAGCCGCTTATCTAGCAGAGGTTGCACAGAAAGGCAACATTCCATTGAAAGCTCTTTCAGATGGACAGGATTTGCTGGCCAAATACAAAACAACTGATACTCCAGCAATAGATACCAAACTATCCCCAGATGATTGGATGAAGAAACTCCTCTCTTCCGAGGATAGCGGAATGAATCTATCGCAAGGAGACCCGATTGTGGAGATGGCCATGACCCTATTCACCTCTCTCATGGCATTGGCCCTGCAGATAGACAGCAAAAGTGAAAGCGAGAAGATGCAAGCTGCAACAGATGCAGCCTCCAGCAAACGTATCGACCTCTCTTCTCTCATGCCAACTATGAAAGAGAGTTCCTTGCTTATCCGTGAAGATGGAAAAACCCAATTGGAGCTGAACAACGGTAAGGAGCAGCTCACGCATGAATTGACCCCCTCGGAGCTAAACAGACTATCGCAGGTGCTGAACAATGCAGATTTGCCCGATGAGGTAAAACGGCAAAGAGTAGCAGGCATCGTGAACTCCATGGTGGTAGCTGGTCAGGTGTCGCAGAACTATGAGCAGCAGGTCAGTCAATCAGAAAATCAGCATGAAGTCATTCGACGATAACACAACAATACAAATTATGAAACGTAACAGACGAAAGATGATGAGCATATCGGCACTAGCTGCTGGTGTGTTCCTATGGGACTACGGCGTGTATCTGTTTTTCGGGGAGTTTGTGGCCAAACTATTTCTGGTTATCATTCTCATCGCTGGAGCATGGTCGTACCATGAACTTAAAAATGCTGTAGAGATTCCGTCCGAGGAGGAACCTACAGACAACAACTCACTTCAACACACAGAACATTCAATTAACACAGAACAAGATGATTAAAGCAGAAACAACCGTAAATGGTGTCATCAGTCGCTCAGCGATGATGAAGACCGGAAAAGATGGAAACCCCTTCACAGCTATGACTGTAAAGGTAGATATTACAGACCGTAGAGGCAGTAGTACCTCGCTTGAGGTTAGCGTAGGTAAGGATGGATATGATGCCGCAGATGCCGCCAACTATGCCATTGGTCAGCGTGTGGAAATTGTAGGTACCATGAACTTCAAGAAGCGTGGAGAGCGATTGTACCTCAATCTCTCAGCCAAGCAAATCACGCTGAATCCTCTCTCAAAGATGGATGCTGTAACAGGCAATTTAGAGTTCAAAGGAACTTTGGGCAAGCAAATTGACCGTAAGACCGATAAAAACGGTGCCGGTTATCAAATCTTCTCAGGCTTCAGTACTGAGAAAGTTGGCGAGAGCTTTGAGTTCACGTGGGTACGCTTCGTAAGATTCGCCAGTGATGATTGCAAAGCATTGAGCGCAGGTGCCAAAGTGGAGGTGAAAGGAGAATTGGAACTGAGTTGTTATCAGGACAAACTCAACCTCTCTTGCCGTGTGAGTGAAATGTCGGAATGGGTCAAGCAGCCATTTCTCCATACAAACCAAAAGGGTTGATTATGGCAGGAAAGAAATTCCACAAGAGTGATGGGCCCAGTGCGGAAGATCGTGCGCTGGAGCGTTTTGCAGATATGCTCATCGAAAAGATGGAGACACTGCAGAGCGATTGGAAGAAGCCTTGGTTTACCGAAGGCACTATGAAATGGCCTAAGAATATGAACGGCCGTGAATACAACGGAATGAATGCCCTGATGTTGATGCTGCTATGCGAGAAGAACAACTATAAGATTCCCGTATTCTGCACCTTCGACCGTGTGGCAGCTCTCAATTTCGACAAAGACAAGCAGGGCTCACGCAAACCCGCAGTGGATGCCAATGGCGAGAAACTGCCGTTGGTCTCCATTAACAAGGGAGAGAAGAGTTTCCCCGTCTTTATCACCACCTTTACCTGTGTTGATAAGGATACGAGGGAGAAGATTAAGTATGACGACTACAAGCGGATGTCCAACGAGGAGAAGCAGCGTGTGACCG
>JBOFWL010000048.1:0-2010 GCA_051653605.1 Brevinema sp. | reverse complement strand
GCCTATTTTAGCATTTTTTGCTCCCCCTGCTGGTAATTTTATATTCTGCAGATTTGAATTTGTTTTATTCAGTTCCCTTTCAAAAGGGAACTCAACACTGCATAAAACACGTAGAACCCTGTGGTTATTTTAAGCCTTGTATTTCACAATAAATCACAAACTGGCATGTGTATATGTTGTATATATTAACTTTTAATTTTTACTTTTTATGATTTAAATATGATAATTACTTCAAGTTACGTCAGGGGTTTTTTTAATCTTAATGTTTCTAAGCATGAGTTAGCAGGCTTAACGCAAAAAAACAAAAGTCATTCTTTATCACTTAAAAATATATCTAGGTTGGAAAAAACACTAATATCAACAAGTAATAATGAAAAGTTAGAGATAGTAAGAACGTTATTAAATTCTGCAAGGGCTAGTTCATGCTACACTCCTTTTCCTGGCCACTGTCAGTTGTCCGATACAAATCTAACACGAGAAATGATAGATCATTTAGTGAGTCACCCCTCGGTTCAATCAACGCTCAATGGCATGAGTAATCTAGAAAAATACAAAAGCGGCTCACTGCCAAGCATTGATTCAACTCTAAAAACAGAGCCATTACCCAAGGTTGCTGATGAGCTATCCGTTAAGCATCGACTGATAGATCATTTAGTGAGTCACCCCTCGGTTCAATCGACGCTCAATGGCATGAGTAATCTAGAAAAATACAAAAGCGGCTCACTGCCAAGCATTGATTCAACTGGAGCTAAATCGCATGAGCAACCTAAAAAATATTTTTAATTTATAATCTTATGCTCGAACTTTGGTTGTAAATAATAAAAAATGCTTTTTTGTTATTGCGGTCAATGGATTGAGGGGATAGTCTATTTGCCAGATGTGAAAGAACCGACCCTGCAAGGTCGGTTCTTTTCGGAATACTTACTAGTTTAGACGCTGGGTAAGTCCTTTCATGATAGCCATATCGTTAAAGCACTTCAAGTATTCCTGCACTCTGTTTGGATCAAGATGTTTTGGACAGAGCGACGCGCATCAGCCACCGACCAAGGGATGTTCCAAAGGTGGCAGGTAAAGGCACTAATTCCAACTAGGCGAAAGCCCGATAAAACCGCCCCTTGTAGCTGCTAGAGGGGACAAGCGGAAAAGGAATAACGAGTTAGTGTTGTGAGACCGGAACGGGGGCATAATAGCCTGACTCACAGCGCAGGGCAGCCCGAAAGGGTAAGAGAAAAAACACCACGGAAAGCGACCAAAACCATACTCGAATCACTCTCATAAAGGGTGATTTGGGTAGGGGGTGGCGCAGCCGAAAGGCTCTTATGTCTTTCTTACTTGTTGACGGGTGCGATTGTCTTGGTCAGCTATCGTGCCCATGTTCTATCACAGGCAGAAGAGGAAGCTAGCTTAAAACAATCTGATGATTTTAAACATCGTTGGATTGTGGAATGAACTCATAGCTAGTTAAACCTCTATCGTAGGTTGTTTGTCCGTTGGGAAAATAAAATAGAAGACAATGAGGTCATGCTGCATTTTGCTTGTGCCCTCATTGTTTGGGATTCTTACGTGGTTTTTACCTTAATTATTATTATTCCAACGTGGGATACCTTTATTTTTTGGTAAGTTTATTTTTATAAATTCTATTGTTTCTTCTGTTAATCGAGTAGCTTGAGCTTCAATTGGATCGAGATCTTGGTATGCGTCATTGTGGACACAATCACCAGCTAAAGCAGAGCTAGAACGAATTACACCTACAAGTTGTTGCTTTCCTGTTACCGGGTGGATTCTCATTACACCGGAACCTGAATCTCCACTACAACTTACACCAAAATCTGTATCTACATCTTTATTGTATTGAAAATATATCGTCTTATCATCCATGCATTTTTCTGAATATCTTAATAGTGTTCTATGCATTTCTTTTGGTTTATTCTGATCAAAGGATACCACTTCACCATCCTCATTAACATTTACATTGCGTTTATTTTCAATATTTCCAGACCCCGTGAATGT
>JBOFWL010000047.1:0-1129 GCA_051653605.1 Brevinema sp. | reverse complement strand
TGAATATTCATTCAAATATATGCCTTTTAGCCAATCACGTAGACTTCTGTCTGAGCGTATCGTGACGTCAAGCCTTCGCCATAGTAGGATTCGTCCATTCGCTTATTTTTTTTTTATTGTTTTTAACTCTTTCTACTTTATTAACTTAAACATCAGCAATGCGGGATATAAATAAAGACAAATAAAACAACAAAATGATTCGTAAATTCGTCACCCTAGTGTTTCGCTTCGTTTAAACAGACATGAGTAATCAATCTTAGAAGATCGATAGGAATCGATAACACAGGCGGCGGTGTCTGTGTTTGATTATTATTCCTGTGCAGGTATCTAGCGACGGCAGATTTCCGTTATTTTAAATCACAGGTGCTGTTTAGTTGCGCTGTCGTTATTATAACATTAATTAGTTTAATTATCCGGATGAAATATGTCAGAAAACGATCAAACGTGTTTGGTAAGTTTTTATTTCGAATGTTCGATCATTTTTTTTTATCTCATATTTAGAAGTTCTGATTAATGATGTTTGCTTTAACAGCCGTTAATTATATATTATATGAGGGAGAAATGCTTCAGACACGCCATAAATACAGCTGTGAGGAATTTAAAGTTGTATAATAATGATCCAGTGCTCCGGTTCTTCAAAGCTTTCGCAACTCTGATGGAAGGTAGGCTAAAGTGTGACTTTATTTACATATTATTAAAAATAAAGGTTCCAAAAACGGAGGGATATAATAGAAAAATCGTTTTTGGTCTTAAACAGATCTTAAAATAACCCTTTTTCTTAGTATGAAGAACATTTTGTGGGATTGAAAGGTTTTATGGCTGTTAAAGGTGCAGTAAGCGATTTCTGAGAAACGCTGATATTTGAAATCGCCGAAACGAACGCGCCCCTACCCAAAAAGATCACTCCCTATCCACCTTATTCCTGACTAGCCTACTGCGTTTCGAATTATGGGTTGCACTTCCGGTTTGGGGAACTTCCATTTAAAAAGACTGAAACGAATCGTTTCAAATCATAAGGTTTCCCTACAAATAAAGCTTATCCGTCAGTTTGACTGAATGAGCTGTCAATTTTTCTTTAATGTTTTATTTTCAGACATCATGAGAATAACGTAACGCTTGGTATTTTAAC
>JBOFWL010000046.1:0-2036 GCA_051653605.1 Brevinema sp. | reverse complement strand
ATTGTGGGCGTTCGTTCAAAACTAGATTTCTTGTGCGTTCAAAACTAGACTTTTAAGTCATATGCGGTTTGGCTATAAATGCTTCATTATCTACGGATTAAAAAATAATCACCAACTAATAACAGGGTGTCGGTAGACTTTTTATCAGCATTTGGCTCAGCGTGCGTTCAAAACTAGACTTTTAGAGCTCAAAATACCCTAATACTTTTGACCATCGAGGTGCCGTTGGATCGGGGCGTGACTCCACAACCCAAAACTCTTTATTGTGATGATAAATTAGCCATACCTTTTTCATATCTGTTGGCGATATTTGGTAGTTCTTACCCTCGAAATCTATTGTGTTTGCACTTGATACTTTCCTCTCTATATGCCTTGCTACACATAGATCAACTAAGGCTTCATCCGCTTTTCTATAGACATTTTTGCGAGTTAAATATGTGGAGTTGAAGGCCTCGTTGGGAGTCTTGCCAGTAGTGCGGTTCACATGATGTTCATTCCAATGTTGGACTATTTGCTCTGCTATTAAATTTGCCTCTTGAATGGTGGTTGCCTTATCAAGCATAAAAGCAGCTAGAAGCCGTCTTTCAAATGTACCAATGGAGCGTTCAACCTTTCCCTTTGCTTGTGGTGTTGTGGCTACGATGTGAGCTATTTCAAGAGAGCGAAACATGCGCCCACACTGCGTTTTGATATCCTCTCCCGCTTTGCCAAACATTGTGAAAGCATCTGTATAAACACCTTCGGGAATACCATGTAAGGTAAAGGCTTTTCGGAAATGTGTAAAATGCTCATCAAGGTTCTCTCGTGGCACGATACTAAGCCCAATAATTTGCCTAGTTGCATCATCAACAGTTAGTAGCATTGATGCTTCAAATTGCAAAGGCCCTACCTTGAATGGAGTGCTGTCATGTTGCCAAAGCTTCCCAGCTTTTGAACACTGCCATCTTCGGAATCTTCTAGGCTTTTTGCGGTTATCGGAGAGAAGTTGAGGGTATGTACTTTGAGCATAGCGCATGATAGCAGTTCTACTTTTTTTGAAATCATAGCGTCTTAAGAGTTCATCGCTAATAAAGGAGTAATTAGCTTTGAATGGCTTTACGCTCAGCTGGGCTTGCAGAGCGGCAAGAATGAATGTCTTGACCTTACCTGGATATTGCTCCTTGCGGGATCCTCCTGATGATTTCGCTTTAAAGCGTTTACCATCTTTAAGCCATTGAGTGCGTAGCTGATATAGCCTAGCCTTACTTATCTCAAGGGCTTTCATAGCATCTGCAGTGCTAATCTCCTGCGCATTAAGCAAGGTTAATACCTTGTTGATGTATTCATCGGGCTGTCTTTTATGAAGCTGGCTCATAACTAAGTATACATCATCATGGGGGGCTTTGCCCCCCAGACCCCCCCAAGGTTTTTCGCTTTAGGCAACCAATAGAATAAGAAAGAGTGCTTCTGTAGCTATCGCCACAGAAGCACTCTTAAACTATTGTTTGCTGGTGAAACGCTCGGGGTGTACCTCTACAGAGCCCTATCCTTTCCACCTAAAGCTATTCTACTATCAGAACCGTACAGAGTAAAGCATGTCATCGTCCATTTTGCAAAAGTCTAGTTTTGCACGCACAGTGTCTAGTTTTGAACAATCCCCTACAGAATAAAATTTATGTGACCCCGATTTTTTTGTGGTATTTCCATTTTGTGAATGTTCTCAGCTCTTTAAAATAGCTTTTTACTTAGATACTAGTACAAAGGAGGCTAGAAGTGCCTGTTAGAGTTCCATCAAAGAATGAGCCCACACCGCTGATGCAATGTGGGCTTTGTTATGTTTAAGAGCTTGAGAGTATCGTCTATGATTTGCCGAGTTCAACAAGCTTTTTACGTGCGGAACGGCGCTCTTTGATGATTTGCTCTTCAGTCGCTCCGTATTGGCGTAGCATGGTGCTCACCATAGTGAGTGCAACCTCTTCCTCACCTGAGAATACAGTAGTTTCGGGCGAATTTTTGTTTTCACTTTCGCGGCGTAGCATATTGGCATGGCGTAGGTA
>JBOFWL010000045.1:0-1021 GCA_051653605.1 Brevinema sp. | reverse complement strand
ACGAACGTAATTCGTTTAATATGTCTGACTTTTGAACTTCAAGTCGAAATGTATAGAAACCTCCCTAACAAGGATAGACTGTAATGAAGGTTTCTAATTTTTTTTAATGCCCTTACCAAGCTAGGATTCTACTTGATCCGTTATACTCAAAGTAGCACTATCTTTCTCGCCATTAAAGTAGATGGCTAATACTTGATTAAAAACCGAACTATCGGAGACTAAAGAATACAGAGTCATTGACGATTTGAGTTTCATTGCATCGATACTGCCAAAAACATCTTCGGCTTTTTTATTCTCCAATCCTAAGAGTATCTGGCAGCATTCAATTAGCCGAGAACCTAACACTGGATGGTTAAGATACTCCGTTGCTTCATCTAAAGAAAGTATCGCATAATACCTTGCCGTTGAAGAATACCCAAGCCCTTTTATTTGCGGGAATACATACCACATCCAATGCGAGGTTTTCCTCCCCTGCCTGAGTTCGGCTACTACTTGCTCATAAACGTTGCTCTGAGCCTCAACAAAACGATTTAAATTATATTCCATATAATAAAGTATAAGATTGCTATCATTGGTTTAAAACACATAGATTCGTTTCTAGGACCTTTGCTACGATAAAGATCTGCTTTCCCTCCTAAAACCCTACTTCGTATTTGAGCCTCTTTAAAAGCTCGAAACATCTCTTACTCTATAGCCTAAGGAGAATGCTTTTTACACTAAAGCAAGGCTTCTTAACAGCGAATAGAGGTATAGAACTACACACCACAAGTTACGTAGAAAAGAGATTATATGAGTAGATAAAAACAATAGGCTTCGAGAGCAGTAAAGCACCCGAAGCCTATTAATTATATAAGTAATCTATCCATGATAGTTGTTTCGTTTTTAATGTCTTTTCCAGAAACTTGGAGCAAAGAGGAGCAAGATAGTAAATATCTCTAAACGCCCAATAAGCATTAACAAGGACGCAATCCACTTGGCAGCATCAGGAATAGCATTCCAAGAATTTGCAGGGCCACATTCA
>JBOFWL010000044.1:0-8317 GCA_051653605.1 Brevinema sp. | reverse complement strand
CTTTGCCATGTCTTCGGCACGGAGGGCGGCTTTCTTTTCCTCCATTTTTTTGCGTTTCTCAGATTTTGTCCGTTCCTCATATTCTCGCTGTTTTCCATTAGCCTTGCGGCGTAAATAGTTTTGGTGCAGCCTGTCCTTGGCTATATCAAACTTTTACTTGCATAAGATTTACGTTAAAAATATGATCTAACTGAAAACTAAATCCTATTTTTGAAAACACTAAAAATATTTCATTAAACAGATCATTATAGCTTTAGTAATTGCGCTAAGTTATCCCCCAAAACAGCATCGACTACTGCTTGAACCCCCACAAAACTCACGTTTTTTATTTGGCTGGTCAAACCGTGCAAAATATAATTGAGAGATGGCACTTTCACTATAGAAATATCTATATTAGCATCTGTATTTATCATTAATACAAGATCACCGTTTATCCAATCCCCGTAAAAGTAACACTGATAAACCACCACAAACCAACAAACTGAACAGGCTTATAGCAAATTGGATTGGCGTTGCTTCATAATACCCTGCTACACAAAATGCTGCAGTAATTGGATAGAGAGAGCGCATTGTACCTTGCATCCCTGTAAAAAGGCCAAGAAACGAATAGATTTCAGCAAATATTAAAGCAAGCCAATAACCCTTTTTTAACCGATACACAATAGCTATGATAGGAGATACCGCAAGGAAAAGGCCAATCCCCTCCAAGAGATATATTTTTGCAAAGCTAAGTACCATTCCTAAATCAAGCAATGAGCTATGAAGAATTGCTTCTACGGCTAATGTAACCGTAAACAGGAAAGCATACAGTGCCACTGAAAAAATCGCGGTAACAATCAGTTTAACCCCCACTAATTTAGATACATTGATCGGAATCAGAGCTAGGGACTTCATGGTATCGTCCTGATTTTCCCTACAAATAATGTAGCTTCCCATAAGGGCAATAATTGCTGGAAACACATACAGGCTTCCTAGGGATTGTATTGCCGTCATATACCATGTTACTTCATCCACATACCGTTTCCCATAGTATTGGAATTGACCTTGCATAAATACAATAAAGGCTACCATAATTGCGGAGAATACCGCAATCCATACTATTTTTGAGCGTTTTAGTTTTACTCTTTCTGCCCATAATAAAGTTTTCATTTTTTCACCTACTTTCCTTTCCGAAGCATTATATCTGCACATAGGGTTGAAACACCTGCCCATACGCCGATACATAAAACCGCTTTTCCTATACTGACAGGTTCATTCAGGGAAACCCCTTCAATGTTTCGCATGAGGATAGCAGTTGTGCTGGAAAGAGGATGGATATACATATTTACCATAAGCAAAATAAAACCAAGGAACGTATAAATAATCGTTATACATACAGGGAGAATATACCCTTTCTGTGAAGCAGCTACTGCTAGTACAGGTATCATGGCGAAAGGAGTTATAACCCCGATTTCCAAGCACTTGATGAATAAAAAAGAAAGGCTGTCAGCCGTAAATACAATCAATCCCGGAATCACTCCTGCCAAAACAGAACTGACAGCAACTATCAGCATAAAACAAATGGAGTACAGAAAAACCACTGCAAATTTACTAAAAAAGTACCCCATCTTACTAACCGGAATAATCCATAGCTGTTTCAACATATCGTTTTGGTTCTCATCATACATCAGCATAGTGCAGAGCATTCCGAGAACAAGAGGGAGGATAATCCACGGTGTATAGGAAAGAGCCGTCCACTTATAAAATTGTATTGGTGCGATTTCACCCGTATTTGTACCGCCGAAATAGAAAATACCCACAATCGGCATAAACAAAGCTGCAAACAGCATAAGCCAGATAAATTTTCTGCGCCGGAGTTTTAGAAACTCCGACTGAATTAAGTTAAGCAATGCCTTCTCCTCCCGTGACTTTTTTGAAATAGTTCTCCAGAGTATCATTGCAAAGCTGTGAACTGCTTACAGAAATATTATCCAGCATCAATGCTTTGTTGATTTCCGCCATATCAAGAGCTGTATCATAAAGGCGCAGAGTATGGGAATCCTGTACCGAATATTCCTTTATTCTGAAATTTCGTTCAAGTAACAATGCGGCTTTCGCAGTATCCGAAACCTGCAACAAAATATACTTGCCGTTTTTCTTTTGGAGTTCTTCCAAACTATTTTCTTCTAGCAGAACTCCATTGTGAATGATACCGATATCATCCGCAAGCAAAGATATTTCAGAAAGAATATGGCTGGAAATCAAAACGGTTTTCCCACGTTCCACACACAAGTCTCGAATGAAATTTCTGACTTCTGCGATACCGATGGGGTCGAGTCCGTTTGTTGGTTCATCCAGTATAAGCAACTCCGGGTCATGGAGAATCGCGTTAGCAATCCCAAGGCGTTGCTTCATGCCAAGGGAATATTTACTAAATACTTTTTTATCTTTATAAGGAAGTCCCACCACTTCAAGCGCTTCTTCCACCGCATTCGGTTTAGACGTTCCACGCAATTTTGAAAAGATTTCAAGATTTTCCGTTCCCGTCAAGTTCGGATAAAAACCAGGTGTTTCAATAATTGCCCCAATACGAGGATATATCCGCTTTTCATTGCCTTTTATATTTTGACTAAAAACAAAAGCTTCACCGGAGGTTACGGAAGTAAGTCCTAAAATCATTTTCATAATCGTTGTTTTTCCTGCACCATTCCGGCCAAGCAATCCATAAATACGACCTTTCTGTACATGCAGATTTACATTGTTCACGGCAGTCTGTTCTCCATATACCTTTGTCAACTGCCGGGTTTCAATCATAAGATTATCCATTTTCATTTCCTCCCTCATTTGTTCTCCAAATGACATAGTTATATAAGTTACCGTTGTTATCATAGTTGATAAATACCTTGAAGTCCTGATTTTTACATGGTATAAGGAACTCCACTCTTATTTGCTCAGAACCTTCTGGCTGATAGCAGGATATTTCCGGGTCACTATCCTCCGGCAGTCCTCCGGCTTTTTCTACCTCCTCATTCCATGAATCTTGAATAACTTCTGCGGATTTAGTTTGGTTTTTCACACCTTCTGGCAAAGCCTTATAAAGGGTTTCAAAATCACCGGAGCGCATTTGGGTAAAGTATTCCGTTGCATTTTCAGTAATTTTCGTTTCATCAATTTTATCCGACGGTACAGCCGCTTTTTGGCATGCAGATAAAGAAAATATCATCAAGACAGATAACAATAACATAAGATTTTTCTTCATAATTAATTTTCCTCCATTCATAGATTTTGCTTTTTAAGTGCATAGATTGAAAATACACTGGAAACAAATCCAATAAAAGTCATACTGACTAGGCATAACCCATATCCAATAACTGATGACGCGCCCTCTATGACCTGCGACATACGGTTTATCATATCTGCCGCTGATGATGATGACAGGCTATAAACATAGAATGCGCTTGCTAAAGGATGGATACCCATTAGCGGGGCAGGCATGATAATGCCGGGAAGCAGATAAAGCAAAGTTGCTCCAATTGGTAGAAGATAGCTTTTTCCCAATACCGCTAAAAACACAATGGGGAGCATAGCCAGAGGAACAAGGATGCCGCCCTCCATAAATAAAACAAATGCCTGCAAAATAGTCTGTGTATTTAGGTCGGGAAAGCCTCCTGCAATGAACCCGCCCAATATGGTAAGCGTATATGTGTAGAGGCATAGTCCCATAGACAGAAGAAACAGCGTTATAACTTTAGAAAAATACAGTTGTGCTTTAGAAATCGGGATAATCAGCAGTTCTTTCAGCGTATCATTTTTATGCTCGTCAAAGAATAGCGAAGTAGCAAACATTCCAAGTACAACAGGCAAAAAGACCGTTCCAAGGTTTTTAAAAGCCATTGTATATAGATCCCCAAAGCTGTCCATATAACTGCTACCTCTGGAAATACTGCAAGCACGTTCAATTGCAAAAACAGCGAGCAGTGTTGTCAGAATGAAAATGCCGAGCATCATTTTTTTACGTTTCAGTTTAGATATTTCCACCTGAATCAATGTCAACATAATTTTTCTCCTTTCTGCTTTCAGTATAGCGCAGAAACCTTGCCAAAACCTTGCCGTTATCTTGCTTGTTTCTTGTTTGTAAAAAGAAAGCTCCGTAACATTACAGAGCTTTTGGAAGGGTTATGATGAAAGTTGTACCGCCATTCGGCGGATTGTCTGCTCGAATTTTGCCACCGTGTATTGCAACAAGCTCCCTAACAATTGATAACCCAAGGCCGTTTCCAGGGCCTCCGCGGGATTTATCGCCCTGATAAAGACGCTCAAAAATATGCGGAAAATCCTTTTCGGATATTCCTTTCCCGTTATCTGTTACACAGATAGTTGCTTGTATTTTATCTTCAATAATTTGCAAGTTAATTATATCCCCGCCGCTGTGCAAAAGTGCATTTTGGAGCAGGTTATTGAGTATTCGCATATAAGCACTACGGTCTAAACGAACATCATACTCCGAATCTGGAATATCAATGTCATAAGCGAAACGTTTATCCTCCAACGTTGGTATCCAGTCTGCTAAAATATCGCGGGAAAGCTCATTCAAATCACAGATTTCAAACTGAAAAACTTGTTCCTTTGCGTCCAACTTAACCCACTCAAACAGGGATTCCACAAAATCCTTTAAGTGATGGGCTTTGTCTAAAGCAACGCCGATATATTCATCTTTTTCTTCCCCTGTCACAATCTTTTCCTGTATTGCCTCCAAGTAGCCGACTAAAGAAGTTAAAGGCGTTTTGACATCATGAGAAAGGCTTGTCATAAGACGTTTATAGGCTTGCTCCGATTGTTTCAGCCGTATTAGCTGAGCCTGATCGTTCGTGGCGATTTCGTTGATATTGTAACAAATCGTTTTTGTCATATCGCTCTTTCTTGTGAGGATACGACGGTTCAAGTTCCCTTTTTTAATATCTTCCAAGGCTTCCTTGATTATGGATAGCTGTTCTCTAACCCGATATAGTCGTGTTGCCAGATAAATAATAACGCAAATACTGAAACTGGTTAAAAAAAAGAAAACGAGTGTCCAATTCATACGCTATGCCTCCTTATTAAAGCGATAGCCAACGCCATGTACCGTTAGGATATAAAAAGGCTGTTCAGAATCCGGCTCTATTTTTTTACGCAGTTTGCTAATAAAAGACATAATATTATTATCATCAAAAGCGTATTCGTTTTCCCAAACCTGTGTATATATTTGCTTTTTGGTAAATACATGCCCTTTATTGGATGCAAAAAACAATAATAAGTCAAACTCCTTGCCAGTTAGGTCTATCTGCTCTCCGCTAACATAGACCGCCCGGTTTTCTTTGTCAATCACCATATTCTGAAAAGTCAGTACATCTGTTTGTACAGCTTGATTGAATGTTGTATATCTTCGTATCAGAGATTCCATCCGCGCCATTAACTCATTAATACTAAAAGGCTTTGTAAGATAATCATCCGCGCCTAAACGCAAACCTGTTACCTTATCTATTTCACTACCTTTTGCTGTCAGCATGAGAACAGGAACCGTGCTGTGCTTTCGTATTTCTGATAAGACCTGAAATCCGTCTATACCTGGGAGCATAACATCCAAAATTACAAGACAGTAAATGTTGTTTTGTTCCATTATCTTGGATAATCCGACTCGCCCGGTATAAGCAATATCGGCTTCCAGCTCTTCTTGTATGACGCATTTTTTTATTAAGGAACACAACTCCGCATCATCATCTATAATCAAAACTCTATTTTGCATATGTTCCCCCCCTAAATCTCTTATCCTCCGGCTTGACGATATCTTTGGGAATAAGCCATGTGTTTCCCATTTTTACGGCTCCGGCAATTCGGCCGGAAGTGCAGTGATAGAGTACCATTCTATCGGTAATGCCCCATTTAGCGGCTGCTTCTTTAGTCGTTATATAATCCATATTCATTACCTCCAATGCTCTTATTATATTTCTTTTGTCCGAAATATACAAGACTCAGCTTGAAGAATGGATCATAATAGGGTTTCTTCTGTATGACTATTTTACAGCTACTTTTGAATAGTTTGGCAGTATCAGGTTTTATGAACCACTTATAAAAACCAAACGCACCTCCGAAAAACTTCTTAGTCATTTTGTTTATTCCACAAGGTTTTATACAATTCATTATTTTCTAATAAGTAAGCATGCGTTCCACTATCTTCAAAAGTGCCATTGTTTAATAAAAATATTTTATCCGCATCCCTTATAGTAGATAATCTATGGGTAATAACAATCTGCGTTATATTAGATTGCTTTAGATTTCTATATATTCTTTTTTCTGTGATTGCATCTAATTGATTAGTTCCCTCATCAAAAATAATTAAAGATGGTTCATGCAATATAGCTCTTGCAATAGCTAACCTCTGGCGTTGTCCGCCTGAAATATTTTTACCATTTTCTCCTATAAAGGTATTATAACCCAATGGCATATGAGCAATGTCATTATCTAAAGAAGCCATTTTAGCTGCAAATTCTATTTTCTGAATATCATACTTCTTA
Source organism: Brevinema sp. (assembly GCA_051653605.1). GTDB lineage: Bacteria > Spirochaetota > Brevinematia > Brevinematales > Brevinemataceae > JBOFWL01. The sequence goes on along the minus strand of JBOFWL010000044.1, from coordinate 1,787 downwards.
GTAATATTTATATTGTTATAAATATTATCATCAAAAAAATATGAGTCTTGTAGTACCACCCCAATACTATTTCTATAAGAACTTATATCAATTTCTTCTAACTTCTCATGGTTTATTATGATTTCTCCTTGTTTTATATCGTAAAGTCCCAATAATATTTTTAATAAGGTTGTTTTTCCGCAACCAGTTTGACCGATAAATGCTATCTTTTCCCCTTGCCTTATATTAAGGTTAATATTACTGAGAATATATGGGCCTGATCCAGAATAACGAAAATGAAGATTATTGATTTCAATTTCATGAATCTCACTTATTTTATTGTTATTTTTACTATTTACAATCTTTTGATCTTCTGTAGCAAAAATAATTTCTATTAAGCGATCTAATACAGATTTTAAATACTGAATTTCTTGGAAGCTATTAACAAGCGATGAAATTGGATTTAAAAATAACGCACTTATTGATATAAAGCCCATAAGACTTCCTAATGACATTACATTATTTACAACATCTGTACTTCCTATAAGTAATAATAGTACAGAAGGTATCAGCTTAATACATATAATAAAGCTTTCAAATAAATTTGAATAGTTATCTTTTTCCTTATTAATATTAATTTGACTAAAAAACATACTTGTCCAAGTTCTTATTATATTATTTTCCAAGTTTGATGATTTGACTATTAAGATATTATTTATTGATTCGATCAAATACTTATAAGTAACCTCTTGGGCTCTCATTGATTTTAAAATTAAATTTTTTATTCTATTAATACTTATAAAAAACAAAAATGCTTGTACAATTCCTAAAACTACAACTGTAATGCTTAATTTTATGGACATGGTAAACATAACGATCCCAAATATTATTATTGCTAGTAAATCTATTATAACTGAGCTGCTAAATCTGGAAACAACTTCTTTTACTGAATTTATATTATTTATTCTATTTGCTATATCACTAGACGATCTTATGTCAAAAAATTCTAAAGGTAATTTAAAAAGCTTTTTTACAATGCTATCCGAAAAGCTAAAGCTAAAATTACTTTCAAGCTTAATCATTAAATACTTTCTTAAATACGATAAAATCCCATAAACTAAAATTGTACCGAAAGCTATTATGAAGATAGACGGGAGTAAGGCAGTATCATTTGATAAGATAATATTATCAATAATATACCGAGTACAATTTGGTATGATTAAACTGCATATCTGTAATAAAATAGTCAAAACAATAGAATAAAGTAGTGGCCTTTTTGATATTGATATACTTTTAAATATATCAATATAATAATTCTGATAAGTAGAAGGTTTATAATCTTCTGGAGGTACTATATGTATAATTATCCCGCTAAAAATACTATCGAATTCAGATTTAATTATTTTTCTTCTTCCGAATTCAGGATCAACAATTAAAATTTTATCACGAAAAATTTTTTCGATAACTACAAAGTGGTTATTTTTAAGCAACGCTACCAATGGATACTTTCTTTCAAATACCCCCTCATCAAATTCACTTACTTTATATACTTTACAATCAAAATTTAAAGATTTGCTTGCTCTTTTGATATCTCCTGCTGTAACTCCATTTCTTGAGGTTACACATAATTTATTAACTTCATGTAAAGGAATATAGGTTTTATAATAATGCAGAATCATTGTCAAGCATGCTGCACCACATTCATTCTTCGACATTTGCTGAATAAAAGGTACTTTCTTTCTAGGGTTCATATTATTCCTCCCGCTATATTTTAGTTCCAGTATAATCTGATTTTTCCATTGCATTAC
>JBOFWL010000043.1:0-1030 GCA_051653605.1 Brevinema sp. | reverse complement strand
TAATCTAAGAAAAGAATTAAAAGCCTTAGACAAGAAAATTGAGCTATTTAGACAAAGGTTTATAAATGATGCAATGAGCGAAAAAAGGTTTTATCAGTTATTCCTTGATGCAGATAAAAAAAGAAAGACTATATTAGCCAGGCTAAATAGTCTTGATAAAGAAAAACAATTATATTTTGATAACATGAATCAAATTGAAAAGTATTATTTCATTAGAGATCATGTTAAAAAGATTTATGTTGATGTTGAAACACGATTAGTAATTAGTATTGAACACTTAACAATAACAATAGAGTAAAAGAAAAACGGTGATCATTTATACAAATGACACCGCTTCTAATTTTTATATTGCTTTTGCAACGATAAGAGAGTATAATATTACTAGATAAACAAAAGGTTCATAAGTTAACTAGTAATTAACTTAGGAACATGCATTAAACAACCGAACTTGTTAATACACTTTATTTGCAAATCTAATTGGATAACTCTTATCTAAACAAGATTATAGCAAAAATAGAATAACTGGTCAAGGTCTGTAAATGCAAATTTGCTGACCTTTTTATATTATCTATCAATAAAGTAAAATTAAATATAAATCATGTGGTTCTAATTTCGTTAAAAATAATAATGGTGCGGGTGACAGGACTTGAACCTGCACATCGTAAGATACTAGATCCTAAGTCTAGCGCGTCTGCCAATTTCACCACACCCGCAATAAAATATTCATGGTGCCGACTAAAGGACTTGAACCCTCAACCTACTGATTACAAGTCAGTTGCTCTACCAATTGAGCTAAGTCGGCATATAAAAAAATGGTGGAGGTTAACGGGCTCGAACCGCTGACCCTCTGCTTGTAAGGCAGATGCTCTCCCAACTGAGCTAAACCTCCGATTTAAATGGTGACCCGTACGGGATTCGAACCCGTGAATGCTTGCGTGAAAGGCAAGTGAGTTAACCGTTTCTCCAACGGGCCACTTATGGCGCTTGAAGCAGGACTCGAACCTGCGACCGATCGATTAACAGTCGATTG
>JBOFWL010000042.1:0-7580 GCA_051653605.1 Brevinema sp. | reverse complement strand
AGAAGGATTAGAACTACGTCGAGTCAGACGCACATCGTGTGCGACTCGACACTCTCAACATCCTGTTTCGGAATTCAACTCTCTAGATGCCCAAAGAGAAGCTTGTAAAGCTTATATTCAAAGCCAAAAGCATGAGGGGGGCTTTAGTAGATAAAGAATATTCAGATGCCGTTCGCTCCGCTTGACGGAGTGGAATAAGCGGGGGAACCCTAAACCAACCCGCAATCCAAGAACTACTTCAAGACATTAAAGATGGGCTTGTCAATATGAGTGCCGAAGGTGCCCTTGGGTATAGTCATAAAATAGATCGTCTTACCCGTAGCCTTCATGATTTCTCTAAGCTCGTAGAAATATTCGATACCCATAACGCCTCCTTTGTGAGCGTTACCCAGCAATTTAATACCTCAACGAGTATGGGACGTCTCACTCTAAACATGATGCTTAGCTTCGCCCAATTTGAACGAGAAATATCTGGTGAACGTGTCCGAGATAAAAAACTAGCTTCAGCTAAAAAAGGAATGTGGGTGTATGGCAAAAGTCCCCTCGGGTATATCTGCTCAAATGGAATACTTACACCAGATCCTATCCACTCTGAAACAGTTAAGAGTATATTCTCTGCCTATCTAGAATTAAAATCTGTTCTTCGCCTATACCAGCATCTAAAATCTCAAAATATCCTTACCAAAGCTTCAAAACTATGGAGCATGGGTAGATTATATAAGCTCCTATCCAACCAAGTTTATATAGGCAAACTTCCCTATAAAGATCAAGCTTTTGATGGACAACATACCCCCATCATATCCAAAGAAGTATTTGTAGAGGTTCAGTCCCTGCTTCAAGCTAACAATAAAAGCCATAAGATTAAATCCCTGGCAAAAGAAGCTAGCCCTCTTGCCAGTCTACTCTTTGATGAATATAACAATAAATTCTATCCCTCTCACTCCACAAAGAGAAACGGTATACGTTATAGATACTATATTAACAAAGCTCTACGTAAAACAGAAGCTGACTTTACAGGAAAAATCCGACAAATATCCGCAGAAGAAATAGAGAGAACCATCTTCCTCATATTTAAGCAAGAATTAGAAAAAACTCTCCTATCCCTTGGATTATCTCCAGAACATAAAGCAATAGCCATAAATAAATTAAACTCCGTATCCCAAAGCTCCCTGCGTCCTCTATACCTTAAAGCTATTGAGAAAATAACTGTATTCATCGATAAGCTAGAAATATCCTACTATTCGGATGGACTGCACGCCATCCTGCAAGAATTTACCTTCGGCACAGAAGCAGAAAGTTCATCAAAGGAAACTTGTCTTTCCACCTACCCCATATCTTTATCTAGAGGGCAGAGAGGAGCTTGCATAGTTCTTGGAGAGATTGTTCCTCTAGCAACTAATTCTGATATCCTCAAAGCTGTTCGCAAGAGCTTCCTTTACCATAAGATGCTCTTAGACGGCACCTATTCTACCGTTAAAGAATTAGCACAAAGCCTTGGATTCTCCGACACTAAACAAACACACAAAATTCTTAAACTACGATACCTTGCCCCAGATATCCTTACTCGTATCCTTAAAAACCATATCCCCATCCTCTGGACTCTGTCCCTACTTTGGAAAGCTCTTGAACATGATGACTGGGCTATTCAACAAAACATCCTTGCATAATTAAAGCCCTCAACCATAATGGTTGAGGGCTTTAATTTTGTCTTTTTATCCCAATGGGTCATCCGATTTGCCAAAAGGAGAATATATGCGGACGGCACGGCTTACTTATGGTATACAATGCTCTCTTAGCCCATTGCATACCTACAGAACCCCGTATTTCCTCATCAAAAAAGCCCCACTCATCGCAGGGCTTTAGAGATTGCTTTCCAGCAATTGGTGCCCAAGTTATCAGCTAAATATTCTTAAGGCTTGGAAGCCGAAGCCCTGCAAGCACATGGATGTGTAGGAGCAGGGCAAGAACAATTCTGCCTATTCTCCTCAAAATTCCCTGGCATATTAGTCCCCGAAACGTAGTGAGAGGGATAACAGGGAAAAATACAGGGAATTTCTCATTTTTATTTTAGTAAAAGTGCGCTATCGATATATAAAATAAATACTTACAAAAATACTCTCAAAAAATAACAGGGAATTAACAGCGAATTCATGTTTAATTATATGTTGTATAATAAATTAAGCGGTAAAAATGGGTATTTTTTGGCTTATTTAAAAATAAAAACAGGGAATTAATTGAAAAAAACAGCGAATGTATATATAATCTAGATAGATATCTATAGTAGAGAGGTGACTATGCCCTTAAATTTTGACTCCCTTGAGCGCTCCATTCAATCTTTAGAAAAAGCTATTCTATACACAAACCAAAAGATCAAAGATAGAATATTATCCGATGAGATTGAAATTTTACAAGCAGGTGTTATCCAAAATTTTGAAATTACCTATGAGTTATCTTGGAAATTTATGAAGCGATGGCTTCGAGAGCAAGTTAGTGATGCCGCAGGTATAGATGGCTTAACAAGAAAGGAACTTCTGCGTGAAGCTCAAAAGTATAATCTTATCGACAGCTTAGATAATTGGTTTGTTTATCACAGAGCTAGAAATGAGTCCTCCCATAACTATAATCAAGAAGTAGCAACAGAAACCTACGAAACAGCCCTGAAATTTTTAAGTGATGCTAAAAGTCTATTAACTAATATGCAGGCAAAAAATGATTAATATTGAAACAAAAGAATTAGCCATCGTCCAAAGAATTCTTGCTGAATATTTACAAGGAGAAGAAATTAGAGTATTTGGTTCCCGCATTACAGAAAAAACTCGCCCATATTCCGATTTAGACTTAGTAATTTATTCTCACCAAAAGCTACCCTATACCCTCCTTGCTAAAATGCAAGAAGAGTTTTCTGACTCTGATCTCCCCTTCCCCGTAGATATTATCGATATTAATCGAGCCTCCCAAGGCTTTCGACACATCATCGATAGTCATTATGAAATCTTTTCCTATTAACAACCTTTACCTGTCGTGTTACTCTTATTATCATTTATTATTTTTTATACCTTTGTCTATAATATGTTGTATTACTTTAAGTTTTTCTTCAAACTCTTTTATTTTTAAATATTCTGTATTACAAGGATTTCCTATTATCCATATAGCATCTATAATTAGATCGTCTGAGACATTACCGCCATTTTTACTTATATTGTTATCCTTAAGTTTTTGGAGAATTTTTTCAAATATCTGATTGTGAACCGTGTTTGAGCAATGGCAAATTTGCGATTTAGGTGGCTCTCTGTATAAACAAGCATTAGATTTAGTATTTATATCTATACCTTTATCTACTATCTCTAAAGTATCACGTTCAGTTGCAATATATGAAATTGACCATCCATTCTTATCCTTAGCATTAATATCTGCGCCCTTATCCACAAGATACTTCACTACCCCTAAATTGCCGCTTCCAACTGCATAACATAAAAGTCTCATGCCATTCTCACCATTGAAATCAATATCGGCACCCTTATCTATAAGGTAGTTTATTAACTCCATATTACCTAACAAAGTCGCATTATATACAAGCACTTCACAATCCTTACCCTTAAAGTTAATGGCGGCACCCTTATCTATAAAATAGTCTATGAGCTCTATACTCCATTTTCCAAGAGCAATAGATGAAATAATCTCACTACAATTATCCTTAAAGTTAATATTAATACCCTTGTCCATAAGATAGTCTATTATCTCCATATTTGCTGCACCATGTAAAATGGTCTGTCCACTATCATCTTTAGCATGAATATCAACTCCTGTATCCACTAGATATTTTACGAGCTCTAAATGACCTTTTTCAACAGCAAAAAATAAAATTGTCCGTCCACTATCATCTTTAGCATGAATATCAGCTCCTTTATCTACAAGATATTTTACCAGCTCTAAATTACCATTTTCAGCAGCAAAAAATAAAATTATCCGTCCAGAGTATATTTTAGCATGAATATCTGCCCCTTTGTCTACAAGATATTTTACGAGCTCTAAATGACCTTTTTCAGCAGCAAAAAATAAAATTGTCCGTCCACTATCATCTTTAGCATGAATATCAGCTCCTTTATCTACAAGATATTTTACGAGCTCTAAATTACCATTGTCAGTTGCTGCATGTAAAATTGTCCATCCAGCGTCTGCTTTAGCATGAATATCAGCCCCTTTATCCACAAAATATTTTACGAGCTCTAAGTTTTCACTATAAACTACACTGTGTAAAATTGTCCATCCATACTCTGCCTTGGTATCAATATCAGAACCTTTATCTATAAGGTATTCTATTAATATCTCCGCCCTCATCCACAAGGCGTTTTACTTGTTCAAGATCTCCACGCCCAGCAGCCTCATGTAAGGTATCCCAGCCACCATATTCTGCCCTAGTATTCTCACTTAATTCTAGTAGTTTTTTAATACTAGTGCTTCTTTTATCTAACCGATTTTCTGTTCTTAACATGATTTAACTCCCCAACTAATTTTATATCTACTCTACACTACAGAATTGTTCCCATTCCTTGAAAATAGCATAAAGATCATTCTCTAAATAACCTAGCGCTTCCTTCTTTAAAGCTGGAGATACTCCATAATAGGCTTCAGCAAGTGCTCCAGTTATGGCGCCAATAGTATCACTGTCACCCCCTATACTAATGCCATTACGAATGGCATCCTCAAAGGATACTGACTCTAAAAAGGCAACAATAGCTTGAGGAACAGTGCCTTGGCAAGTTTCATCAAAATCATAGCTATCTCTAATTTCATCCAATGTGAAGGCTAAAGAATAATAATCTGTTTCAATCCGTTGTCGAATATCGTCCTTGCTTGATCCGTTTCTTGCCATATAGATGGCTATTGTAAGGGCTTCTGCCCCTTTTAAGCCTTCAGGATGATTGTGAGTAACCTCTGTTACACCAGTACTTAACATCTTGGCTTCTTCCTCTGAGGTAGCAATAAGCCCACAGGGAGAAACCCTCATTGCCGCACCATTTCCAAAACTATTATAAGGTTGGGGATTGGGATTGTGGAGCCATTTCTCAAACATACTCCCGTAACCCCCACCACTATGTATTTGCCCTAGAGATTGCATGTGCTTTACTACAAGTTTTCCAAGAGGCTCTTTTTCTTTACCGTTTTTCCAGTCCATTATGGCTTTACCCACGGCAAGAGTCATGATAGAGTCATCCGTAGCAAAACATTCTAGATTTAAAAACTCAAAATCCTTACTGCGATAGTTATCAAACTCAAAACGAGAACCTACAATATCCCCTATTATTGCTCCTATCATCTGAGCCTCCTACTGTTATAATATTCATAATCCTAGTATAACAAAACGGTACGACAGATTTGGGCGTATTAAAAAATAAAGTGAGTGAATTTTAATAATTATCCAGATTAGATATTTATAAAGCAACTGATAAGCTATAAAGATAAAAAACGCACCACAGGTACGTTTAAAATAAAAAAGAAAGTCTCTGGTTTGCCCACTTCCACCCTCTCTTAGCAAGGTGGCTGCTACAGCACTGTTGTATTGATCTAAGAATCACAACAGCCGTTCCCACAGACTTTCTAAGTTATTAGAGCTCTTTTTAGAGAAAAAGTCAAGAAAATATTAAAATGTTGGATTTTTTTGTACTACGCCCAAATATGTCGTACACATGTGTTATCCTATAATTAATCTACCAATAGGAGTAAAATTATGGAAAATACTGAACGCTTTGAAAATCTAACGGATGCCCAATTGTTTGAAGAATATGCACAATCACGAGAGATAGTAATGCGAAACTATATTTTAATGAAAAACTTCGACTTAATAGATGCCACTATTCGTGAAATGTCCGATTTAATTAAGCCTAGTATAAATAAGAATGACTTAGTCACCTTTGGTGTTATTGGGCTTATGGATGCTATACAAAATTTCGACCCTAGCTTAGACCAGAGCTTTAGAGATTATGCTGTTACTCGTATCAGAGAGGAAATACTGGATGAACTAAAACAAGAGGAATGGATACCTAAAAGCCGTAGGGGTTGAAAAGTTGAATAATGAGTAAAAATAGGATAGACTACACTTAGATAGCTTACAATAACGTGTAATATTAAGAGGGTTTTATGAACGTATCCCAAATGCTAGATATGGCCTATAACGGTTTTAAAAATGGACGTATTAAAGATGCTAGCTTACCAGAATCAATGAGTATTTTATGGCATTTTAGACATCGTTATGAGAATTCTCATAGTGATATGTTGGCTGCCCTATTAAATCCCAAATTGCGTCGTCCACAAAATGCCGATTTTCTTAAGTCATTCCTTAGTTTTAACAATATTGATTTTCCGACAGATCTAAATCTAAATGATATTCAAATTTTGAGAGAACACGGTAGAGTTGATCTACTTATTTTATTTCAAAATACGTGCGTTATTGTTGAAAACAAACTAGATGCTGAGGATCAACCTGCTCAACTGGCACGCTACTATCGATTTGTCAAAGAAGAGTATCCCTCCCATACAGATACTTATGTGCTCTATCTGAGCCTTGATGGGAAAGAGCCTTCGGATCAATCAATAGGCAAGGACAATCCAGAGTATTCAAAAGAATTTGATGCTATTGCGCAATTAAAAACTACGGGACATTTTAAGTGTATTTCTTATAAGAAAGAGATCTACGAATGGCTAAAACAAATCTGTGAAAAGATCAGGGAAGATAGTAATTTTCTTGAAACAAAGGGACGCTTATTTTCTGCTGTTGACCAATACCTTTACAATGTGGAAATACTCACTCACCAAACCAAAGGAGATAATATTATGTCTGAAGAAATCCTTAAAAGCTTACAAGAATGGGAAAAAAGTGGGACTACCCATAAACCAGAAGAGTTATTAAGTTTTTACAGTAATCTAGCGCCTCTCCTTCCCTACCTAATTATTTACCATGAATTTAAACTACTTGAACAGAAACTTAAAGAAGCTGGTCATGAGCCTGTATATTTTTCACATTTACAAAAAATTGACGAAGCCAATCTTCTTACAGCAATTGCAAATGGGAAAAATATTGGTATTGGTATTCCAGTTTCTAGTATTCCTAAATGTGAACAATTCAATCTCAAGAATACCTATATTGTGTACGAGCTACTTCCAAATCGTAACTCCCTCTGTTTTGGGTTAGCCACCTCTGTTTTAACGACTGATCCTGAAGATAGAGAATTTCAAATAGGGAATCAGTTTGATGATTTGCTCGAAAAGTACAACTATAGAGTAAAAAATCAAGGTCATTGGCTGTTTATGGATCCTGATAATAGACGTTTAGGGACAGGTAACAATGATGAGGTAGGTCTAGATGATCTTATCGTCTGGTTCAAAGGTTTATATAAGACCATCATCGAGCAATAGCACTACTCATGCTCTAAGCCCTGCTCTTTAAGATAGTTTATTAGCTCCAGATTACGACTTTCTACAGCTGTATGAAGAATGGTGGTGTTATCTTCGGTTTTGGCAAAAATATCTGCCCCTCTAGCCACTAGATATTTTACTAGCTCAAGATTACCGCTTTCTGCTGC
>JBOFWL010000041.1:0-23256 GCA_051653605.1 Brevinema sp. | reverse complement strand
ACCTGATAAAGATATTTCATCCCCTACTCCATCCAGAGTGGGGGATTTTCTTATATATATAATTATATTGATTTTGCACTATTTCTATGCTACAATTATTCCCCATACTTTTAGGAGTCCGTTTATGACAAAAAAATGGAAAACTAGCTATACTAATTGGACTAAACTCTTTTTAACAATTCTCTTAGTTCTTCTATTTTCAAATATCATTTTTCCTATTACTTACGATGATGATTTTGCTTATTCGCAACTAGGAAATCCATTTTTACTACAATGGGGAGAATATATTTCATGGCATGGAAGAATGATTACACACTCCCTTGCTCGTACTATTTTACAATGGGGATTTCCCTATACAGATATTTTTGCATCTTTATTTACAATTGGGTTCTTCTTTATTTGTTGTATCTCCGTAACATCAAAATTCTGGATAAAAGAATTTTCAAAAGAATTCCCTCTTATTCTTATACTTTTATTGGTTTTATATAGTTTTGTGCCTATGTCTAGTACTGCCTACAGCCAAACAGTGTTCTTTATGAGTAATTTTTTCGCAATTGGCTTAGTTCTTTTATTTCTCATACCTTATGCCAATCTTATTTCTGAAAAAAACATCATATTTAATAAATATCAATTAGTATTGATTTCAATATCAGGATTTTTAGCTGGAGCAGCTCACGAACAAGCCTCTGCAGTGCTGCCCCTACTGATTCTTCTATGGGTATATTTACGACAACGAAAACAAATAATCCCATCTTGGTTTTGGATAGGAATATTTTTTCTGATTATTGGAATGTTCTTTATTCACTTATCACCTGGTAGTGCTTCACGTATCATATCTTATGCAAGAGCCGATCAATGGGATTTTATGGGAAAGACAATAGATTGGACTAGTTTAGGAGTTAAACGATATTTTTACGCTCTTTTTCATCATTTATTTTTAAATAAAATTAGTGCCTACATACCAAATACTATAATTTATTATCTTTTAATAGGATTTCTCTATATAAAAAACGCAAAAAAAGTAGGAGTGGCACATTCTGAAATGGTTCGTGCTGTATTTTATCTTATTTCTTCACTTGGATTTACTTTCATTATGATGTTTTCCCCCTTATTCTATCAAGCAAATCTGATTTGGGGACTAGTGCCTCTTTACATCTCTCTTTTTATTCTAGCAAGATTATTTTATCAACTCTATCAACCTAAATTGAAGGCCCTCACTCTTGCAAAAATAATGATGGCAGTATTTATAGTTATTTGGGGTGTTCAAGTTCTAGCATGGAACCATTATCGGAAAGAATACAAGCAGGTTGTTCTTCTTATTAACAAGGCTAAGGAGCAAAATCTTTCAGAGGTTATTGTTCCATCATTTACCCAGTATACAATTAAAACGCCCCTTGGCAATATTCTACCCGTGTACCTATACAGAACGGATACTTTCTATACCCGTATGGCAGAATATTATAAGATTTCTAAAATTACTGTTGAATAGCCTATAAAAGCACAAAGCCCCCTACTCGGGGGCTTTGTTTTCTGTTGCTTTTTTATAGTCGGAAGAGCTATGCCCCCACTCCGGGGCAGAAACACTGTATTCATTTAAACCTTTATCTCCTCCAAATTTAAGAACAAGTGCCAATATTTGTAAAGCTGCAGGCCTAATTCCTGGAAGTCGACTAATCTGGCTAAAAGTTGTTGGCCGAAGCTTAGAAAGCTTTTCGATTTCTTCTAAACGCAGCCCTGAAACTCTCTCATAGGGGAAATTTTCGGGGATGGTAAGCGATTCTGCATCTTTAACTTCTTGAATACGTCTTAAATCTTCTGAAATATAGCCTTCATATTTTATTTCTATAGATATTTGTTCTCCAACTAAAAAAGGCTGGGGCTTAGATAACTTGCCCATCCCCATTAAAGAGGAACACAAAGTTTCATAGTCAACTTCTGGCCGTCGAAGGATCTCTGCTGCCGAAATTCTTTTCGGTGGAGCAGGAGTATTAAGATGAGAAAATAGCGGCTCCCATTCTGCAGAGGGGGTAAGCTGAATATTTTTAAGCTCATCCAGCCCTTCTTCTACCAATTTTTGCTTAGTTTCGAGGATTTGATAGGCATCTTTGGAAAGAATACCTAACTCGTAGCCTAAATGGGAAAGCCTCATATCAGCATTATCTTCTCTAACAATTAAACGGTACTCTGCCCTCGACGTAAACATGCGATAGGGTTCGATTGTTCCAAGCGTTGTCAAATCATCGATCATAACGCCTATGTAGCTATTTGTACGGCTAAAGACGACGGGCGCCTTGCCATGGACACGAGCCGCAGCATTAATGCCTGCAACTAGGCCTGAGGCAGCGGCCTCTTCATAACCTGTAGTGCCATTTATCTGCCCTCCTAAAAAGAGGTTTTCAACATGTTTTACCTCAAGCCAAGGGGTGAGCTGAGTTGGATCCGCATAATCGTGCTCGACCGCATAGGCAGGACGAATAATTAATGCATTTTCTAAGCCAGGAATACTTTGATAAAGCTCTTCTTGAACATCCAAAGGAAGCGCATTTGACAATCCATTTGGATAGATTTCTCCACTAGAAAGAGATTCTGGCTCTAAAAATACATGATGACGTTCTTTATCAGGGAATTTCATTACCTTATCTTCTATGGAAGGGCAATAACGCACCCCTGTTGCATCGATATCACCCGAGTACATGGGTGCTCGATGGATATTTTCGGCGATAATATCATGAGTGCGAGGTGAAGTATGCGTTAACCAGCATGGATATTGAGTTGGATTGAATGTTTCAAGAGGTGTTCTGAATGAAAATGGCCGTGGAGGATTGTCTCCGTTCTGAATCTCACATACATCAAAGCGAATAGATCGAACATCTAGCCTGGGAGGGGTTCCTGTTTTAAATCGCCTCAAGGTGATGCCTAGATCGGCAAAACAAGCTGGCATCGAAGAAGAAGGCCCCTCCCCCATTCTACCTGCGGGCTGGCTCCACTCTCCGATTCGAATAACGCCATTAAGAAATGTTCCAGGTGTGACGACAACGGCTTTAGCATTATAGCTACGAAAAGCGCCTTTAACCCCTATGACTCTTCCATTTTGATGAATAAGCTCTAAGGCATTATCCTGAATTAAAGTTAGGTTTAAAGTTTGAGTAAGAGCTCGTTGCATCCATGTTCTATAAGCAATTTTATCTGCTTGAGAGCGAGATGATTGAACAGCAGGCCCCTTTTTAGTATTTAATCGACGAAATTGCAAGCCATTTTGATCCGCAGCAAGCCCCATTAGCCCACCAAGAGCATCAATCTCCTTAACAAGCTGGCCTTTTCCCACCCCACCAATAGAGGGATTACACGGCATATGCCCAATAAGGTCTAGATTAGACGATATGAGTAGGGTATTAGCACCCATTTTGGCAGAAGCATGCGCCGCTTCTATGCCGGCATGCCCTCCCCCAACAACAATAACGTCCCAAGACTTATTCATAAAAAACTCGCTTTTAATTTTAGTTTAGTTTAATTCATACTTTAAAGAGAGGGAAGCTCTCCCTTAGAGTAATCCCCCAAATAGGGGTAAGCTGGTTGCTTTTTCCCGCCAACCCAACCAACAGCTATCGAAAAGAAATAATCTATCGGGCTACTGGTGCTAAAATCTTTATCTCTTTCAAAAACGTACATCAATTTATGAGAAAATTGCATATAATATCCCAGCGAAGACACCATAGAAACGCCAAAAGGTAAGATAATATCAATTTTACTTTTAAATACGTAAGGAGTAATGGTTTCTTCGGTATAAAAACCATTCCATACACCTGTTCGGCGCGAGGTGCCTCCTACTCCGGCCCCTACTCCAATAATATCAAAAAGAATAGCACCTCTTAAGGCTTTAAACCCCGCAGAGTAAGTAAAATTTACCGTACCATACAGAGATTCTAAAGACATATATTGAATTGGATTAAAGAAATAATGCACGCCATCCCCATAACTATAAGCTTCAAAGCCCATACGAAGACCTAGACTATGAACGGTAGAACCAGATTCTTTTAATCTGAGATAGCCAAAATTCAAACCGCCTCCATAGCCGTAAAACCTACTGTTAAACGCCATCCCAAAGGATGCAGCAACGACAACGTTATGAGGAGCAAACAAATATTCTTTATCTTGAGAATATAAAGCACTACTTAAACAGAGCAGGCATAAAAACCATTTTTTCACCTTGAACCTCCACCATAAAAGAAGGATATTCAGATTATACTAAAAAACTTATCATTTTACAATATTTTTAATATTTTTCATCTAAAATATAGAGTTTAAATAGCTAACAGAAAACCCGCCTGTTAAGACGGGTTTTGTTATTTAAGCATAACGCTCGATTTGTTTCATTTTGCGAACTTTTTTCTCGATTTTTCGTTGAACAACTGATTTTTTTCGTTTACGAGTTTCGGATGGTTTTTCATAGAAACGGTGTTTTTTTTCTGCTGTTAAAATACCATCTTTTTCGACTTCTTTTTTAAAACGCTTAATTGCGGATTCGACGGACTCTCCATCACGTACTTCAATATAAAGCATGATAACCTCATTAATTAAATTCTGCAGAAAGCTTTGCCCCTGCCAAGATGTGAAGGTGAACATGAGGCACAGTTTGTCCTCCATATTCTCCTGTGTTGATGACCAAGCGATAGCCTTTTTCAGACAACCCCTTGAGAGAAACAATTTCCTGTGCAGCAGACATCATTGCTTGAAGTTGCTCCAATTCTGTTTCGTGAAAACAAGATCGGTGGCTCTTTGAAATGACTAAAATATGAGTGGGTGCCTGCGGGTTAATATCATTGATAGCATATACAGTGTCACTTTCCCAAATTTTTGCCTTAGTTTCTTGAGCTAAATCACAGAAAATACAGCTCATCACCTCCCTCCACGAAAATATTCCCACTATTATAGACTATTTTTCATAAAAAATCAACCATTTTTTTGTACAAAAAAATTTACTTTTTAAGTAAAAAATCTTGACAAGAATATCGTTTTCAAATCATAATAGTTAATAGTTTACGTTTAAGCGGTGCAGATAAGAATACATGATAAGGAGTCGACGATGCCCCCCAAATATGATGATTTAGAAGACGATGATATCCTAGATGGTGACGAGGACTGGAATGATATCGATGATGAAGAAGCGTGGGACAGCTTGGATGAAGATGACGAAGATTGGGATGATCTTGATGATGAAGACGACGAAGATGACTTTCCTCGCCGCCGTCTTTTAGATGATTTTGATGATGAAGATGATTTTAATTAAATCATACATTACGGTTCAATAACAAATTCAGTAGTCCTCCCCATAAGGGGCGGACGCTTTTTTTTATGGGTAATTCATCCAGCAACTGGGCAACTTCTTGGCTTTTTGTTTTCAAAAAATCAGCTATTTCAGTGGCAGCACCACTTTTGTTGTAAGCCTCGCGCACAGCATTAAGAGTGCCTTCTTTTCCAAACAACGTGGCAGCCTCTGGCATGCGGGAAAGCAAAACCTGCCGGCATAACGTTTTTTTATTTTGGATGATATCTCCCCCAGCACTTTTACCTGTTGTTTCCTCGGAGAGTAAATTTAATTCGTCATCCCTCACCTGAAATATCTCCCCCAAAGCAAGCCCTAATTTTTGCATAGGAGCAATGTCCCCCTCTACCAAGATCATCCCCGATTCGAAAGGGAGGACAAACGTATATAGCGCTGTCTTATGGTGAATAATCTGAAGTATTTCATCGTATGTGGGGCTGCTTTTAGATTCTAAAGCAACTTCATGTGCTTGCCCCGCTGCTGTAGAAGACAAACGAGATGAAAACACATCAACCAGCGCAGAAGAAAACGAGAGTCTGGAAAAAATATGCAAAAGCGCCCAATCGCCCAAGCAAATAGCCGTGTTAGTGCCTACTAGAGTATGAATGCAAGCGCCACCTCGACGTAAGGTATCGCCATCCATAATATCATCATGGATTAAAAAAGCACTTTGAGCAAGCTCTAAAGAAGCTCCTACTCTATTAATTTTTTCGTTGTCTGCGGTTCCAAAAGACTCCGCCACCAATCGAACAAATAATCCCCGAAGCAGTTTTCCTCTTAATGTGTACTCGCATAGCATGTCGGCCAGTTGTTGGCTTTGAGGAAGCAGTTTTCCTCTTTCTGCAAGAAGATTACACTCAAATTTTATTGCATTTTCTAAGCTTGGCTTGTGAGTTTGAGCAAATTCATTCCACATTATAAAGCCTCCAGGGCTTTATGCACTGCATCTTCGATAAAACGAGGGGTAGATGTAGACGATACAAGCATTATTGTTTGGACATCATCGAGAGGTAGGCTGGGAATATCCTGAGCCGTACGGATAAAGAATGTTTTCTCGTTTGCCTCTTTAAGAATATTAAAAAGTTTTTTTGAATTTGAACTGTGAGGGTCTCCAATAACAACGGTAGCATCAGCCTGCTTTTGAAGCTCGAGGCTTTCTTTTTCTTTATTTTCGGTGACGGGGCAAACAGTATCGGCTTCTTCTATAAGAAGCGAGCCATCAAAGTGGCGATGAAGCTCTTTACAAAGATTACGGAAAAAAGCATGGGAATGCGTTGTTTGAGAAAGAACAAAAATCTTTGTGGCCTCTTTAGGAATACAGGGGTTTGCCAAAAATTCAGCAAGCTCATCTGTGGTTTCAATAACTTTACACCAACGGGCATAGCTTTTCAGCCCAATGACTTCGGCATGGCTATTTTTTCCTGAAATCATAACAAAAGCACCCTCTTGAGAGGCTTTTTCCACTTTTTTTTGGACTCTTTTCACAATAGGGCATGTCATATCTTTGAGGATAAAATTTTTAGCCAATCGTTCTTCTTCGTCTTTAGGAATGCCGTGAGTTCGAATCACAAGGGTTGACCCTGCTGGTAGTTGATCCACAGGTATTGTGGTGATATTCTGAGTAGCTAGGTGTTCGATATAGCTTTGGTTATGAATAAGAGGCCCATGCACATGTACCAAGGACATCTGCTTTCGAAGAGCAAGCACCCCTTCTTCGGCTCGTTTCACTCCTGGGCAAAACCCAGAACTTTTAGGAATCAGCACTTTCATTTTTCAATCTCTTCTAAGCTAGAAAGCACCACCCCCAATTTTTGGCAAAACTCCACAGAATAGGGGTTGGACTTATCGTAAGGGACGTCGTAAATAATAGTTTTTAGCCCTGCCCCGACGCATGCTTTCGTACAATTATGACAAGGTTGATGAGTAACGTATATTGTTGCTCCATCAATAGATATGCCAGATCTAGCAGCCCAAAGAATAGCATTCATCTCGGCGTGAATTGTTGTACGTTCGGAAAAATGATGATGGTCTTCTCGCTCTGCAGGATCTCCGCAAAAAAAGTCTGGGCAATCTTCGGGGAACCCCGCTGGCGTACCATTATACCCATGAGAAATAATACGTCCATTTTTCACAATAACAGCCCCTACCTGAAAATAAGTGCATTTAGAAGCTGCGGCCGTTGCATGAGCGTGTTTCATAAAATATTTATGACTGGGCGGCATATTGCCCTCTCTTTTTATTATTGATAATTGATAGATATCTCCTTAACTATAAGACATTCCTAAAACTTTGTCAAGCGATAATGGCTCACAAAAAATGACGCATGGTGTTGACTTCAATATAGAAAAAGTAATATAATGTGGAAGTCATATAATAAGGGGGATATCATGAAAAAGTTAAGTATTTTACTCTGTATTTTTACACTATTAGGGTGTACTAAATCAACATCATCTGATGTACAAGCAAACAATTACAATTGGGATAAGGTTATAGCCGATTCTCAAAATACAACTGTCTCAATTTATATGTGGGGTGGATCCGATCAAATTAACGGATATATGGATAACGTTGTCGCACCTCGACTTAAAGAACTCAATAATATTACGCTTCAGCGCATACCTATCAACGATGTCAAAGACTTGGTTAATAAGCTAATTGTTGAAAAACAAGCTGGTAAAACCGTTGGATCTGCTGATATTCTCTGGATTAACGGAGAAAATTTCAAAACTTTTAAAGAAGCTGGGCTTACATGGGGATCTTTCGCTGAAGGCTTGCCTTCATCTGCTTATGTCTCTGCAAGCGCTATGAACACAGACTTTGGAGTGCCTATCGAAGGCCTAGAAATGCCTTGGGGCGAAGCACAGTTCAACTTTATCAGCCGAGATGGCTCATCTAAATTCACCAATGCTGCAAGCCTTATGGCCTATGTGCGACAAAATCCAGGGCGCTTCACCTACCCTGCACTGCCCGATTTTACGGGTGATGCCTTTGTCCGAAACATTGCTATTGATATTCTGGGAGAGGAAAATATTCTTTCGATGAGTGCAAGCCAGCTTCAAGAGGCATTGGCACCAGTTTGGCAGTATTTCAACGATATGAAACCCTACTTATGGAAACAGGGAGAAACATATCCTGAAAGCGTAGGTAAGCTATCGTTGCTGTTTGCAAATAATAATGTTGATGTTACTATGAATTATGGTATTGGATACGTTGCCGAGCAGATTGAATCTAAACAGTTTCCTGCAACATCAAAGAGTTTTCTCCTAACAAAAGGAACACTCTATAATCATCATTACCTGTCGATACCAATTAATGCTCCCAATAAAAATGGAGCACTCTATGTTATCAACTATCTTACATCATTCGAAGCACAAGCAAGTAAACAAGATAGCTCTCTCTACTGGTCTGACTACACGGTTCTCGATCTAGCAAAGCTTGATGAAGAACAAGTTGCTACTCTTAAACAACTTACAGAGGCTCCAGGGGTTCTTCCCTTAGAAGACCTTCAACGCCATCGTGTTGCAGAGCTTAGCACTGATAAAAGCGAAATTATTCGGGCTGGTTGGCTGAGTAATGTAGGTATAACTTACTAAAAATGAAGACGAGCTATTGGGGGCTAGCTCCAGCTATCGTATTCATTTCATGTTTTTTTCTTTATTCTCTTTATTATAGTTTCACCCAAAGTATTGGCCTCAATCCTATTATAGGAGAACCCTCCTTCACGCTCGAGCATTATCGTCGGCTTTTTACCGAGCCAGGTTTTTTCTCATCGGTGCGTTATACAATTCAAATTGCGCTTATAGCAGGGGGGCTCTCTGGGGTCATATCATGTGTGGTGCTTTTCATCCTTTTTATAAATATCGAAGCTAAATGGATTTATCCCATTTTTCATACGCTTCGTGCACCTATGCTTGTGCCTTACATTGTAGCCGCTTATATGGTCTTTATCCTATTTATGGATAATGGAGGGTTGCAGTCGATGGTGAGCAATAAAGATATTTCCTTCAGTTTTCTCATAAATGATAGGCAAGGTAGAGGCGTAATTATCACGTATATATGGAAAACTCTGCCGTTTTTTGTCCTTACCGCTTTTCCTATTCTCAAGCGTATTCATGGGCATTGGAAAGAACTCGCTCATCTGTTTCACCTTAGCAAGATTCAGTTCTTTCTTAAGATTATCCTTCCCTTAGTGGCGCCAACATTTATGGTGTCTGGGTTCATTGTGATTACATATATCATTGCCGCGTTTGAGGTTCCTTTCATCCTAGGTTCTACTGGCATAAAGACATTCCCCGTATATATTTACGATATATATACTCAAGGAAACATTGCTGATCGTCCCTATCTTATGGCGATGAATATTATTGTTTCGATCTTTTTTCTTATCCTTGGCTTTGCATTCCATCTTGTATATAAGAATTTCGATCAAACGATAAAAGGTTGGGATTAAAATGAAAGTAATCTTCTCAATGATTTTATTTTTGCTTGCTCTCATGCTGATAATGCCAATCATTTTTTTCATTAAGGCATCGGGAGAGCCGAAGGTTTGGTTTGAAATCTTAACAAATATTCGGCTTATTAAGTCTATAGGGATAACTATTCTCATCGCAACACTTAGTTTGATTATTAATATCGTGATCGGAACGCCAGCAGCGCAAATTTTATCACGAAAAGACTTCCCTGGAAAGCAACTGGTGCTAGGATTGATTATGTTACCTTTTGTCATTCCTAGTTTTGTTACATCCATGGGGCTTCACTTTAGCTTTATCAAGCTTAATTTGGTGGAAACCATCTTGGGAGTTACGCTTATCCATAGCATCCATACGCTCCCCTACTATATGCGAACAGTGATGGCGGGGTTTCAAACGCTCTCCGAAGACTACGAGCTTCTGGGTTATGCCTACGGTGCAAGCAGAATAAAAACGTTTTTATTTATCTCTGTGCCACATATTTTACCGTCTATTTTAGTTGCGAGCAGCTTGGTTTTTACAGTATCATTTTCACAGTATCTTAATACGTTCATCATAGGTGGAGGAAAAATTGAGACAATGCCTATCATCATTTTTCCACACCTTAGTAGTGGCAATATCAGTAAAGGCTCTATTTATAGTTTTGTTTTCATTATTGTTAATCTTACTTTAATTCTATTTACAGAGATTTTAGCCACATATATATCTCAAAAAAAATTAGGGAGACCTTCTTATGATCGAACTTAGAAATATTAGTAAATCATACCCTGAATTTACAATCAAAAATTTTAATTTATGCATTGAAAACGGCCATATTGTTTCATTATTAGGCGAATCCGGTAGCGGAAAGTCGACAATTCTTAAAATCATGACGAATCTAATCTCCGATTATACAGGAGATGTGATTATTGATGGGAAAATTAGCCGAAATATCCCTCCTATTCACCTAGGAATGAGTATGATTTTTCAGCAATCTCTTCTATTGCCCCACCTTAATGTCGAAGATAATATCTCTTTTGGCATGAATATGCTTAAAATACCAAAGGCCAAGCAGAAAATATACCTTCAACAAGCGCTAGAAGAAGTGAAAATGACAGGTTTTGAGCAACGCCACCCCTCTCAGCTTAGTGGGGGGCAAATGCAACGTGTTGCCATCGCGAGGGCCCTTGTGATGCAGCCCAAAGTGTTGCTTATGGACGAGCCTTTCTCTGCTCTAGACCCAAATCTTCGCGTTGAGATGCAAAGTCTAATCAAAGAAATCCAAAGTCATCGAGGGACTACCGTTGTTTGTGTTACTCACGATCTTGATGAAGCATTTTTTCTATCCGATCACATTGCCCTTATTAGGGATGGAGAATTGATTCAGTACGGAACACCTAAAGATTTATTTCATAACCCTGTAAATATTTATGCTGCAAAATTTCTTGGAATGAAAAATATTTTTAGAGGATCCGCAACAAACTCTGGATTATGCTGTAAGGGTATCACCATTCCTACTCGCCCCATAAAAAACACAAAAGATACAGCTATCGCTATAAAATCTAATGATTTATGGGTAGACACTCAACCAACCTCTCAGTTTGATCAAGTATTAACAGGCATTGTAAAAAATGTATCTCTTCGGCATGGGTTTTATGAAATTGAAGCTCAAATTGATGGTATAACTTTTCATGTTGTTCAGAATAATATACCTCAAAATCTAAAAAAAGATGAAACAATTTATGTGCATTATAATCATAAAAATATGATTTCTCTTTCTCTATAAAGCAAAAGAAAAAAGCCCCGGACAGAACCGTAGGCTTTTTTCTCATGACAATAAGGGAAATTTTGGAATATTAAGCCTGTATTATTTGTAATAATACAGATAAAACGCTATATTTCGACCAACTTTCGATACTATTATAAACAAAATAGCGTTTTAGAGACGTTAAGTAAGAATATCTATCACCTAACATCTATATTGTAGCATTTAGACAAGAGCAATTTCAACAAAAGACATATAAAATTATAATTGATTAATAAAAAAAGTCTATAAACCGATTCAAAATAGCGATTTATAGACTTTTACGATTGGGTGATACTGGATTCGAACCAATGACCCCCTGCATGTCGAGCAGGTGCTCTAACCAACTGAGCTAATCACCCGTAGAGATATTTTAGCTTATTTTAAAAATAAAATCAAGGAGTTTTAATGATTATTTACAAAAAATATCCGACAAACATAAAAAGTTTTTATTCAAAATCTTAATCCTATCCTAACTTGATTTAATCATTAAAAATAAGGTATAATGTGAAGTTAGGATGTCATATAAAAAATAGAGTTACTTATTTTTGGAGGTATATATGATAAAATATATAGTAGTTATGCTCCCCTTTCTTGTTGGAGCCTGCGCTGCAAAATCAACAAGTAGCGATGTGGAAGCAGCCATGTTTAAAAGTGTTGCCCCTGCTCGATCAAACAATTTCAACTCTCCATTTCTTCAGTCGTTGGCTGGCACTTATGTTGATATTAAAGGGGATGATTTCCGGGTACAACCTTCTGGATCGTTTACGCTTGATAATATTTCTTACACCCTCCACGAAGTTTTAAGTGAAACTAGTGCTATTTTTAAGGCAGAGACACCTCTTCCAGATAGAAACAATCAAAGAATGATCACATATCATGGTGTTATTATTCAAGATAATACTTTGTGGGCAGCTGGCATCAAAAAAGACTTAGATTTTAGCAATTCACCTAGATTAACAGCTCAAGACACCCCATATGCAGGCGTTCTTAATGCCCAACGCATTGAAAATCTAGACTTTGATCTTGCAAAAGCTACTCGCTTTGCAGTAAGAGTAGAATAAATACTCACATACTGTATTAGATGAATATAATGAAGTTTAATTTTTGTCTTTTAATTTTATTACCAGTGTTTGTAGAGGCACAGAGTTTTTCTGTGCCTTTACCTCTAACTAATGGCGATTCTACTCTTATATGGAATGGGACTACTCCTTTGTTTACTACAAAAAATTTAGGAAATAAGTTTAAAATTTCCATCATTCAAGATGGAAAAGAAATCCCATTGAAAGCATCATTACTAACAAACAAAGACAGCTCCGAAGAAGAAATTCATTTTGCTCCAACAAACACTCTAGCTTTTACTGAAAAATCTGTATTAAAAATTGTCGATTCAGGGCGTATTTGGCCCTTACAAACGCGACGTTTTGATATCATTTGGGCAACAAATCTACCTATTCTCGAGATTGTAAGTGCCTCTTCAACTATTACGCGGGGCGGGGCTGCTCTTACGGTGCTTCGTAGCGAATCAACAAATCAACTCCTGCTTTTAGCATTTCAAGATGAAGATGATATCCTCTATTACCCTCAAATATTTAAGCAAGATGGTTTTTATACAATGATAATCCCCTGGTATATGACTCACAGTACAAAGTGGGATAAGGTGCGATTTATTGCTGTAGATAAAGCGGGTAATATGAATACTATTCATCCCGGTATCACCCCTAAAAATCGAACTTTTGTTGATAAAAAAATTATGCTTAGTGCCAATTATGGGGTAGAAAAAGCAAAAGAGCTAAATCTCAGCCCTGAAGAAACTAAAAAGCTAGCAAGTAATATTACAGCTATTAATACTGCTCTTTCAGCGGCTAGCGCTCGCCCATTCAACCGCTGGCTCCAAACAAGAGAATCTTTTTCAGCAAGCACCAAAAAAGTTCTGCAAGATACAAAATCAATTTTTCTAAAAAACGCCTACCCTATTAAAAATGATGCCTATGTTACAGCCAATTTTGGAGATAGAAGACGCTACTTTTTTCAAAATAAACAGGTTCGAGAATCAATCCATGCAGGCCAAGATCTGGCTCGAGGTATTCCAAACAACCCTATTTACACAATTCTTGATGGCACAGTTATCTACACAGATTGGAATAGAGGCAATGGAAAAACGGTGGTTATAGACCATGGTTTGGGTGTGTATTCTTTTTATGCTCATAATAGCGAATTTAAAGTTGAAGAAGGGGCAAATGTCAAAGCTGGGCAGCAAATTGCCATTAGCGGAACTACAGGACAAAGCACTGGAGACCATCTTCATCTAAGTGTAATAGTACAAGGAATGTACGTTGAGCCAGCCGAGTGGCTTAGTCGTGCCTCTATAAGAAAACAATTTATTGATCCTCTCATCGCTGCCGAAAAAATCATTGCATCGGGGCGATACTCCAATAGCGACCCTTTAGTTTTTCTAGCTCCCTCAGATGAGGCTATCATCGCTGAAAACAAATAATCAATTAATCAAAAAGCCCCTCTATAAAAGGGGCTTTCTATATTTATCTATACTACTCTGAAAAAATTTTTCGAATCTCTTCTGCCGTCAACGCCTCAATGGGTGCTCCTTGCTCTAAATCTGAAAGAGTTTCTTCTTGAATACCTATCGTCACCAAAGCACTATCTTGAGATAGCGTGTAAGCTGCCTGCATATCTTTAGGTAGAGATGTAGATAATTCGGGTTGAAGAAGGTTTTTTCCAGCAAAATGAGCTTCTATTTTTTGCTTAAGAATACCTTGAGAGCCAGAATCCACCAAAAAAGAGCCTTTTTGCTTAAGATTATCCATCCATCCTGATGTTTTAACAAGAGATCCTTTTGAAATCTCGTACAAAAAGCGACGAAGAGATGCTTTAAAGGCTGAACTTGCTGGTATTACTGAAGAATTATACCCTCCCGTGCTTAAAAAACCGTGTGACAGACGATGTTTAGATGATATCGCTTGTATTTTTCTGATAGGAAGCCCTGCTTGTATTAGGTAAAATCCAGCAGTGATTAATTCCATGTTATCTGCTGGCAAAGCCAAAATGATATCATCGCCATAAAACCAAAATTTTTGGTCGGCAGCACGAAAAATACTATCAATAATTTGAATCATATACCCAAAAGTTCTAAAAAGATGAAACGCATCTAATCTTAAGGATATTGAAGCCCAATTCTGCTCACAAAGGAAGAAAAACATCTTCGAATCGGTATTTTCTGTCGTGATAAAACGCGCATCACGCTTCGGAGCAGGAATATTTGGTGGCAAACATATCGTTTTTTGCTCTATGGGAAACGCATCACAGAACGCAGCGGCTTCTGCTGTTGTAGAAGCACAATAAAACAGTGGTTTTTGCAAGGAATCTGGCGAAAATTCTTCTAAAATGCTACCAATAAGCCGTAAAGGGAGATCAAGACTATGAATATTTGGCTGCCATACGGCGCATTTTGAGGAAATCTCATTAAGTTTGCCCTGCGGAGCCGAAACAGACATAATAGCTCGCTCTAGACGCAGATCTCGATCAAAGTAAGGACTCAAAGTACGAAGCATACGCTCGGAAAAACTTGCCTGAATAAGGATATCATCCTCTAATGACGAAATTTTTTCTGGAAGATAAAATGATTTACCAGAAAACAAGGCTCGAAATCCCCTTGGTAAACCATCAAAGCCAAGATACTGCATGAAACCTCCTAAATTGTGTGCATATTATGAAATAAATATGCGGAAAAATCAAGCTCTTTCAAGCCTTTTTTATTGACATTACAAAATGAATCATATATAATATTACACTTGTTAACTCTTTGAATTTAATGGGTAAAATTCAAAGGTTTTAAGTTAAATTTTAAGATATACGGAGTACTGATATGTCATTATTTTCTGCCGGATATCTTTTTTTGATGCTTGTTGCTGTATTGATAGGTCTTGTTATAGGATACTATCTGCGAACAACTGTTGCGCGTCGATCTGTAAAATCATCAGAAAGTCGAGCAAAAACTATTGTTGAGGAAGCGGAAAAAGCCGCAGACGCCCTTAAGAAAGAAAAACTTCTTGAGGCTAAAGACAAAATTTTTGAAGAACGAAGACAATTCGATCGCGAATATCGTGAACGAAGTAACGAACTTCAGCAGATGCAGCGAAGACTTGTTCAAAAAGAAGATGCCATAGATAGAAAACAAGAGGCTGTTGAAAAGCGCGATAAAGCTCTTGCTGAACGAGAAGATGATCTAAATAAGATTGAAAAAAGTTTGAAAGATGCTCACGAAGAGCAACTTCGAGCACTAGAAAAGGTGGCTGGGCTTACAGCTGCCGAGGCTAAAGCGTCCCTAATCGAACAAATAACAGAAGATGCTAAAGCGGAAGCTGTTCCAATGATTCAACGTATCGAAGAAGAGGTTCGAGAAGAAGCCGAGCAAAGAGCTAGAGCCATCTTGGTTACCAGCTTAGAGCGAAACGCTGTTGAAATTTCAACAGAGAAGTTTATTACTACCGTGTCATTACCTAGTGATGACATGAAAGGTCGAATTATTGGCCGTGAAGGTCGAAATATTCGCTCTTTTGAAAGCATCGCTGGTGTTGATTTAATCATTGACGATACCCCAGAGGTAGTTGTCATCTCATC
Source organism: Brevinema sp. (assembly GCA_051653605.1). Taxonomy (GTDB): domain Bacteria; phylum Spirochaetota; class Brevinematia; order Brevinematales; family Brevinemataceae; genus JBOFWL01. Next base: position 7,043 of record JBOFWL010000041.1, on the reverse strand, counting down.
TTTCGACCCTTACCGACGAGAAATCGCCCGTATTGCTCTTGAAAAACTTGTGCAAGATGGCCGTATCCACCCTACTCGTATTGAGGAAGTTATTGCAAAAGTTCAAAATGATGTCAATCTTGATATCGTTGAATCGGGAAAACTTGCTTGTCAAGAACTCAAAGTTAACCTTCCCAGAGGGCTATATCCTTATATCGGCCGCTTAAAATACCGTACTAGCTATGGTCAAAACGTATTTAAGCACTCTGTTGAGGTGGCAAATATTGCAGGAATGCTCGCCGGAGAGCTTAAAATTGATGTTGAAAGCGCTAAAATTGCCTGTTTGCTTCATGATATTGGAAAGACAATTAAAGCTACAGGAGAAGGCGGTCACGCGCTCCTCGGTGCTGAGGTTGTAAGAAAGTTTGGGCTGCCAGAGCGAATTGTTAACGCTATAGCATGTCACCATGGAGAAGAAGAATGCCGCTTTGTTGAGGGATCTCTTGTTATGCTTTGTGATGCTATATCAGCAGCGCGCCCAGGGGCTCGCCGAGAAAGCTTTGACGATTATATCAAAAGATTACAGCAGTTAGAAGATATCGCTACCGCCTTCGATGGGGTTGAAAAAGCCTATGCTATTCAGGCAGGTAGGGAAGTCAGAGTCTTTGTGACGGCAGATAAAGTGCCGGACGACAAAGCCTATGTAATTGCTCGAGATATTGCAAAGAAAATCGAAGATAATATGCAGTATCCAGGTCAAATTAAGGTTACTCTAATCCGTGAAATGCGGGTTACAGAATATGCTAGATAAATAAATAAAACGCTCTCCATTAGGAGAGCGTTTTTTAAGGAAAACATTATGTCTTCTCTTATTATAAAAAAATCTAAAGGTGTTTATCTCTATGATACAAAAGGAAATAAATATCGGGATTTTTCATTGCAACATGGTGAGATATGGCTTGGTCATGGGCATGCCTCTCTAACTAAATACGCCAAAAATGCAATATCGTCAGGCCTTAGTAATGCTGGCCATGAGGTTCGTTTTGCTGAGAAGGCAAAAAATATTTGGCAAAAGAAAACAGCTCTACCTGTAAGCTGTCATAATACCATTCTGGAAGCTCTCTGCGCCTTTATCAAGCATCATAGAATATCATCTATTGGTTTTACCAACAAATATCTTGAACAGCTTCTTGAACCATTAAACGGTATCATTAGCGTTAAACCTCAAGCTGAGTGGATGCTATACGAACCTGCATTGGAATCTGCTCCAACGCCTACCTCGCTTGCCGTGCATAGTCGTTTTTATTATCGCCAAGCATCTGCATTCGATAAGTGGAATTTACTTCATTCTTCCCCTTTTGGAGGAAAATCATGCTCTCTTCTTATTGGAGAGAATATGCCCTTGTCATCACGATTAGGTTTTGAAGAAGCTCTTATCATAGTTGAAGGGGCGAAATTTTCTCCCCAAGAGTTTTTATCTTTCTCTCATCCATTACTTGAGATGCACTCAGGCTGGGCCCGCTTGAAAAAAAATATTGATCCCTCAATATTTCTTGAACAAGGAATATATATTGAAAGCGATATGCTCTTTTTTTCTCCATCTCACTCTGAAAATGATCTGAAACATCTCAAAAAAGCCTTAGATTTGGTGTTATAATCTCTGTTCTTCTAAAAGGCGGTATCCTTGCCCATGACAAGTTTGAATTAAGCTTTCTCTTCGTCCCTGCGCCCCAAGTAATTTTCTTAATCGAACAATATTTGTGTCTATCACTCTATCACTTACAAATTTATCTTTTTTCCAAACGGTATCCATTATTGTTATACGAGAAACCGTCTGTCCTCGATATTGGATCAGCAATTTCAGCATTTCATTTTGAGTATATGTTAACTCATGTTTTTTGCCAGACTTAACATAGCACAATTCTAAAGGAAGAAACACCCCTCCAGCCAAAGAGTATCCTCCATTTTCCAAGGATCCCGTTTTTGCATTAAGAATCCCCTCTAAAAAACGCCATAAAGTTCTTAGAGAATAAATAAATATCGTGCGGTCGCTACTATCGGCATACCACACTAGTTCGTGTTGCTCCAGAAGCGAAGGTTGGTGTTTATCAGTAAAAATGATAAGAGGAATATTTGGCGAATGGATTTTAAATCGCGCTATTAATTCCTGTGCATTATCAATATCTGCATAAATCATACATGCATGATAATGTCCGAGGCTAAAAAGAGTATCACTAACCGATGTCATATAGAGGCGACACTCTGTGTAGGCGGCACTAGTTTCAATATCTCTGGGTGAGAGTCTATGAAATCCATATAAGAGAACCGTATACTTCATTTTTGAATATCCTTAAGATCGAATAAAATCCGAAGAGCATCTAAAGGAGTAAGTTGTTCTGGATTAATTTCTTTTAATCGTTGATAAATCTCATCTTTACATGAGTCTTTTGGGTCTGCAGTGGGAAAAAGCGGTAAAACTTCTTCTTGTACGCGTTTTAATTTAAAAAACGTCCCTTTTTCAATACCATCGAGTATTGATGCCGCACGTTTCACTACGCCTTGGTCAATGCCTGCCATTTCCGCCACATGTATCCCATAACTTTTTTCGGCTTTTCCTTCGATTACTCGTCGTAAAAACACTGGTTTTCCCAAATTTTCTTTAACAGCCATACAAAAGTTTGATATTCCATCAAAGCGCCCCAATGATGTTAGCTCATGGTAGTGGGTAGAGAATAAAACCTTGGCTTTTTTATCTGGGTGAAAAAGCAAAAACTCAATCACCGCCCACGCAATTGATAGACCATCAGAAGTTGAGGTACCTCTACCTAGTTCGTCCATGATAATTAAACTTCGAGGAGTTGTTTGAGCCAAAATATGAGCGGCTTCTTCCATCTCCATATAAAATGTGGATCGCCCTGAGGAAAGATCATCCCCCGCCCCAATACGAGTGAAAATCTGATCGACAATACCCATTTCTGCAGACTTTGCAGAGATAGGCCCGCCAATTTGAGCCATAATGGCAAATAGGGCGTTTTGCCTTAAATAAGTAGATTTTCCAGCCATATTTGGGCCTGTTAGAATGATAATTCTTTGTTTATCATTCATGGTGGTATTATTTGCAACAAATTGCTCTTTTTTTAAGAGAGATTCGACAACAGGGTGCCGCCCCTCCTCAATTATCCAAGAAAAATTATTCGTCACCTTTGGCATAACACAACGACTTTCCCTAGCATATTTTGCCAGCCCAAAGCGAACATCCACTTCGCAAGCAAAAGTTGCAAGAGGAATTAATCGACTATGTACATTAGCCAAACGTTGCACCAGAGACTCATAAATTTCTCGTTCTAAGCCAATGGCTGCTCTCTCAGCTCCAAGTACTGTTTTTTCAAAATTATCCAGCGCTGGTATTGTAAATCGTTCGGAATTAACCAAGCTTTGTTTTCTCACATAATGTTGCGGAACCTTTGATAACGAGCCCTTACCAACTTCTATATAATATCCGTAAATCTTGTTATACGCTATCTTTAGCGTTGAAATCCCTGTATTAAGTCGTTCTTCGGCTTGCAACGAAATTAAGATATTTTTCCCATTTTCTGCGGTATCTTTAAGGGCATCTAACTCTGCCGAAACACCTTTTTTAATTACTGCACCATCAAATTGATTTGTCGTTTCAAGATTTATCGTATTTTCAATTTCATCTATAATATCATCGCAGGGTTGAATCATCGCTGTATAAGAAAGAAATGCCTCTGAAGAATTTAAAAATTCTTTTAGTTTCTGTGTGCGCCGCACACTATCTGCAAGAGAGAGACATTCTCTAGGAAGAATTTTTCCCGATGCCAAACGTGCCGATAGCCTTTCGAGATCGCCCATCCCCTTAAGAGTTTCTAATACTCTATTTTCTTCCAATGAAAGGAAATAGCTAGTTCGATTTTGCATTGCATGAACTTCTTTAAGATTGCACGAAGGTGATGCCAGTAATCGCCTTAATAATCGGCTTCCCCCCGGTGTTTTAGTTCGATTAATTACCGAAAACAACGAACCTTTCGGGGTAAGGTCATTAGTATTATAGAGTAGCTCCAAATGGGCAAGTGTATTTCCACTTAATTGAAGAACATCAGAGTGCTTCGTCTCTTTGGGTGGAAGCAATCTAGATATTTGAAGGTCTGGAATATGATTTTCTTGAAGATAGAAAAACAACCCCTGTAACGCTTTTTTTTCAGTTGAAGAAACTTTTCCCTGATACCTAGAAAGGTAGGTATCTAAAAGGTTGGACTCCGCATAGCAGGAATTTTGCAATAACCTCACTGCTGGTTGCCGAGATTTTATTTCTTCTAAAATAGGATATTCATCAAAGAAGTTTTCTGGAGCCAATATCTCCACAGGAAGATATCGCGCTAACTCATCTCGAAGAAACTCAATAGGATTTTGATCATGAGAGCGGATAATAACTTCTCCCGTTCCTAGATCGATCATTACTAGGGAAATCCATCCCGACTCAAAATAAAAAGAACAGAGGAAAGTATTAATAGTACGGTCGAGCAAGGGGTTCTCCGACCACGTCCCCTTGGTAAGAATAGACACAACCTCTCGTCGAACAATTCCTTTCGATGCAGAAGGGTCTTCCATTTGCTCACAAATAGCAATTTGGTAGCCAAATTCTACAAGTTTATAAGCATGTTGTTCAAAAGCATGATGAGGAAACCCACACATTGGCTTGCCATTACGTTGGGTAAGCGCAATGTTAAGCACAGGTGCCGCCTTTTCAGCATCTGTGTCAAAAATTTCATAGAAATCACCAAGACGAAACAGCAAAATCTTGTCTTGGTGATTATTTTTAATCGAAAGATATTGTTCTTCTAAAGGGGTCATACCCTATCCTGTATATTGCGTTAATTCGTAGCGTTCAAAAATTTGTGTTTCAGTGTATCCCATTCGATAAAGTTCTAATGAGATTTCCTGAGCTTCATCATAATTACGTATTCCTCTTACCTCGAGGTAGTAAACCTCATCTCGATAATAGATTCCAACAGGAATTTTAGGATTTACCTTAGCGATTTCCTTAACAAGAATATTAGCAATCACCAAATCACTTGCTTGCGTTACTCTAACCACATAGCCTCTTGTTTCTGTATACTGGTATCCTCCAGCCATAGAAGAAGCTTTTTCGGCAACAGCCGCCGCACGCTGTTGTAGGCGCATAAGCTGGGCATTTTGCATTGCGATCATTTGAGGCGCCGCCTCTATTGCTGGCTCGAAGAAGGGTTCTTCAAGTGGGAACATTTGAGGAGGATCTGTTTGAATACGGTTATCGTTTAGGGCAATAGGCACTGGCTCGATAGAGCTTATCACGTTACTCGAGATTGTTAAATTAGTTAAAGGAATTCCCGTTGAAGGATTTACCGTGATAAAGACATTCGTAGATACAGAAACTCTATTTGGGTCTGCAATATTAGTAACAATTTGATCAATAAAGTTCGTTGATACAATATCCATAACGTTTGTTGCAACGAAGTCTCGAATTCGAGCGTTTGTGTAGGACAATGTAGGAACATTTACAATATTTGTCATTTGAGTAACTCGAACATCATTAACAGTATTCGTAACCACTGCTGTAACTACATTAGTTGCAAAGTTAGTATACACATTCGTTACTTGATTCGTAATATTTATTATATAAGGTTCGCCTGCAGCATTATAAACTACTCTATCTTGAATATTTGTAACCAGATTTGTAACCGCATTCGTAGTGAAAACAACTATATTACTCATCGTAATATTATTAAGCGTATTTGTAATCGGAATATCAACTATATTTGTAGCTCGGTTAGTCACATAAACAGGTATCATATTCGTAACATTTCTAGGTATTCTTTGAGTAATCAGCGCATTTGTCACCTGTGCTTCAATAATATTTGTAAAATAATTCGTTCGGAAGTAAGGTGCATAGTTAGTTTGCTTACGGATAACAATCTGATTCAATGCATTCGTAACAATTTCATCCGAGATGTTGGTTGTGAAGTTTGTCACATAAATAGGCACCAAATTCGTAACCATTCGCCCAAAGAGCGCTGGGCTAGCATTAGTAATAATTGAAGCTGTAATATTAGTAATATAGTTTGTATATTCAACAGGCACTTGGTTTGTAATCTGTCGATTGAGTATAGCTCCAACAGCATTCGTTAGCGTAACTTCTCTAACATTCTCCGAAAAATTCGTCACAAAAACAGGAATAATATTTGTACTCTGAACCGTTCTAAGGCTTAATTCTAAAGATGTATTTGTGATCAACTGATTAATAACATTCGTGATAAAGTTAGTTCTAGTTGACAACGTGTTATTTGTAATTGTTCGAATAGCAAGTTCTCCCATTTGATTGGTGAACGTAAGCTCGCGAACAATAGTATTAGTTACCACAACAGCATAAGGCACAAGATTAGTTAATACTCGGTAATTAAGCGCTGTCGCTGCATTTGTTACATATTGATCCACTACATTAGTCACATAGTTTGTTCGTGTCGACAATACTGCGTTCGTGAGCGATCTCAAGGAGATTTCTCCCACTGCGTTCGTGATCGTTGCTTCTCGAATTACCAAATTAGTTGTAGTAACTGGCACCGCTACTGTATTCGTCAAGGTTCGGTAATTAAGCGCTGTCGCTGCATTCGTTATATATTGATCTACCACGTTCGTCACATAGTTTGTTCGTGTCGACAATACCGCATTTGTGAGCGATCTCAAGGAGATTTCTCCCACTGCGTTCGTGATCGTTGCTTCTCGAATTACCAAATTAGTTGTAGTAACCGGAACAGCCACGGTATTCGTCAAGGTTCGGTAATTGAGCGCCGTCGCTGCATTCGTTATATATTGATCCACCACGTTCGTCACATAGTTTGTTCGTGTCGATAACACCGCATTTGTGAGTGATCTCAATGAGATTTCTCCCACTGCGTTCGTGATCGTTGCTTCTCGAATTACCAAGTTCGTTGTAGTAACCGGCACCGCCACCCTATTCGTCAAGGTTCGATAATTAAGCGCTGTCGCTGCATTCGTTACATATTGAT
>JBOFWL010000040.1:0-1098 GCA_051653605.1 Brevinema sp. | reverse complement strand
ACATAAAATTGTATTTCGTTCAAATATACTCACCCGAAATGTACAATGATATAGGGTGATATTAAAATGTACCAAGACGAAAGAAAACTAGATTTCAAGCCAATAGGTTTGGCGATAAAAAAAGCTCGTAAAGCGAAGGTTTGCACACAGGAACACCTTGCTCAACTGGTAGACCTCACACCACGCTCTATTATGTACATAGAGAACAGAGGGCAGCATCCACGGCTTAACAAATTTTATCTCATTACTACCTTGCTCGACATCTCGGTAGACCAGTTCTTTTATCCGTGTGCAAATGTTCTATGGGGCTGTCAGTGATGACCTTGCCCATGATGGTTGCAAGGGTGGTGGGGATATTGTCGGGCTGTTGGTGTCCTAAACTGATAGACAATGAGCCTTGTGGGTCGCTATCCACGATTAAGACTTTTTTACCCTCCTGTGCAAGCCCTATGCCTAAGTTGGCACAAGTGGTGGTTTTGCCGACACCGCCTTTCTGCATGGCGATAGCGATTACTTTTGCGTTCAATTTTTTCGCTCCTTTCGAGTTAAAATAGAAAAAGGAAGATGTCGCATTAAGCAAACATCTTCCTTTAGGTTTTTGTATGTAATTTTGGCTCGAAAGAGGATTTTTAAGATTTTAAGAGATTTTATACGAGAGCTACTTCGCCGCTAAACCGCATAAACACTGGATTTCTGCTGTTTTTACGTACCCTTCTTTATGGACGCTTGTTCAATGATTCCTACAGCAGAGATATTTCTCAAAAAATTAAAGGTAGTAAACAGATAAAAAGAATAAATGGTGATTTTGTTGGTTCTTTTACAGTTTATGGCTATAAGAAATGCTCGAAGAATAAAAATAAGTTAGAAATAGATAAAGAGGCGGCAGCAGTTGTAGCAGATATATTTGCAATGAAGCTAAGTGGTTTAAGTGCACTTGCTATTGCAAATCGTTTGAATGTGCTTGGTGTTGTCTCTCCTTTGGAATATAAAAAATCAAAAGGAATAAAGATGGCATCTGGATTTAAACAAAGAGCTAGATCTAGTTGGTCATCACCATCCGTTACTAGGATTTTAAAAGATGAAACCTATACAGGGACT
>JBOFWL010000039.1:0-1276 GCA_051653605.1 Brevinema sp. | reverse complement strand
GGATCATATCTTCTTCAGAGACAAAATCATCTGGGTTAGGATCGTTTTGCTTGAGGCATATTCCTTGCAAGGGCTCCTCTATGTTGCTTCCCCCTATTGAATCCGCAGGTATAGATTCCACAGAAGTTTCTTTTTTAGCGCATGTTGTTAATAGTAGAGAGAGGATAATGAATACTTTCATGGTTGCTCCTTCAATTCTAGCTCTAGACTAAGCCCCTGCAGACCCTGTACGAGGGCCTTTAGGTGATTATACTAGCAGAAAAATTGTGCCTATAGTATTTTATTAGTATTTGTTAGCTCGTCATAGATGGAGATAACTCTAAATCGGACTGCAATATTTCAAGGTATGTTCTAATGTTATAAGGGGAGTGTGTAGGAGATACAATAGGAGCCCCGTTTGTGTTATTGCAATATATTCTACATGTGGACACCTCCACATTAGTATGAAAGGCTGGGCGTATTAGTCTGGTCGTGAGATAAAATATAAATTAGTACTACAGGCAAGCGATTCTTCTAGAATATCCCCGTCGTCCGATCTTCTCAAATAAAATTTATTATGTGAAACAGGGTGAATTCCTTCGTAGTAGTCATGAATATATCCATCCCAATTATAAGTGTGGGGCGTGAGTTTTACCTTTATTTTGTTTTCGGGGTCCGCATACAGGTAGAGACCATCTCCAACATAGCCCTTGTAGAGGTCGGGAATACGTTGTAAACTTTCTACATAAGTAGTAAAGTTGTCTGATTTATCCACGTAGAGTTTCTCGCTGGGGGAAAGATTTGAAATATAAACAAGAAATTCATCCACATTGGCTGTAAGATACTCTAATTTTTTTCGCGTAGTGCTTTCCCTATCTTGTGTTTGAATAATAACATTAGTTTTTTTGAAAACACCTTGGTAATAATCAACATTAACAGGATCAAAATATATATTGTTCATCGTATCTATGAAAGATGCTCGATCAGAATCATCAATGAGATCAGAATAGTAATTTTCTTTAATTCTCTGCAATCTTTGGGCAATTTCATCGCTAGGTACAGGTGTGCGTTGGGATTTAATCTCTTCTTTAGGGATTCTAGGTAAATAATAAGGAGGAGTCTCAGCTTTAATAAGTGCGTAAACTTCTGCATTTGTCATGGCAAAAAGGATCATATCTTCTTCAGAGACAAAATCATCTGGGTTAGGATCGTTTTGCTTGAGGCATATTCCTTGCAAGGGCTCCTCTATGTTGCTTCCCCCTATTGAATCCGCAGGTATAGATTCCACAGAAGTTTC
>JBOFWL010000038.1:0-1245 GCA_051653605.1 Brevinema sp. | reverse complement strand
TTTCTTTCATTTCCTCATCTACGACAGGAATACCAAGCGATGCCGAGAGCTCTTGAAAAAACGAGATTTTATCTAAATATTCTTCATATGACACTTCCAATAAGTATGGGCTGAGCCATGAGCCAACAAGCCAAGCAATAGTTTGTGATGCTTGTTTCGGAAAGACAACATTCATGGAGCCATCTTTGTTTCCCTCAATCAATAGCTTTTCAATGTAAGTAGCCATTACAGTTATTTGAAAAATTATTTCGTTTTTAAAAACAATAGGGTCGCTTGATAAATTCTTTATTTGTGCTCTCATACTCTCACTGGTATCCAAATGGGAGTGCAAACTAAGTTTGGCTGCAAAGCGAAGTTTTTCAAGAGCATTAAGTCCTTTTTGTTTATAAGCAAGTAAATATGGGTTATCATCATTTTCTTCAAAGGATTTGTACATAACTCCTGCAATCAATTCTTCTCGGGATTTAAAATAATGGTAAAACGCTCCCCGTGTTACACCAACTTCCTTTACAACATCTTCAACTTTCACATTTTCTAGTCCATTTTCAGCAAAAAGACGCATAGCAGTTTCCAATATATTCTGCTTTGTTTTTTGGTCTGGGTCATGGCGTGGCATACATTCACCTCCTGTACATACGCATGCATGTTTACTTGATTATAATCTTTAGATATAAATTTGTCAAGCAATACCATCTATAATCAGGGCAATTTCCGAACTATATTAACCGCCCAAATATGCATTTTCTTCTCTGCCTTCAAAAAAAATTATCTCTCATTACAGGATTTTTCACATCGCTAACAACAACTTTCCGAAACTGTTAAAATATAAACCTTTTCTCCACAACAAGAAATTTAATCTCCTATATCAAGATATTTCACCTCGTTTAATGAGAGCTTACAGTTCTGTTTCTCTAATATGTCAAAAGGCATATCTGTTCCTTGAAAACTGAATATACGATATTTTGAGTACATTACTTATGTGCGCCGAAAGGCAAAGCGACTTAATAGACATCGCCAAGACAACGGTATAGGGAGGTGATTGTTAATACCGTCCGAGCGACAAATGGACTGTTAGACCGAGTTTAGCATACTCGTTCGCAATGACCCACATAAGGGATAATGATACTTCGTGACGTTCCGCCCCCAAGGCGATAGAAACTGGGGGAGTTCCTGCGGTATGCGTGGCTTTTGAAAGGACAAGCCACGGTACTGTGGGACTATGATAGCTGGCTGGCAGCAGCTCAA
>JBOFWL010000037.1:0-1100 GCA_051653605.1 Brevinema sp. | reverse complement strand
CAACTTCACATTCACTCCATCCGACATGACAATCCAAGAGTTATGGGCAAGATATTACTCAGTAATTGAACGCTGCAATGTTGTTATTGACGCAGCCACAAGGAGCAATGATATATCACTCAAAGCGCAAAATCGAGCTGTTGGCGAAGCTAAGTTTGTCCGTGCATACTCATACTTTCAACTTGTACAGTTTTTTGGTGACCTCCCCTTAATTGATAAAAGAACAATTACAGTAGACTATAGCGTTTCTCGCTCACCCATTAAAGAGATATACAAATTTATAGTTGAAGATCTTACTTTTGCTGCATCTGACAACATATTACCGATTGAAATAGTTGACGGCTCAGCAACTCATTGGGCCGCTAAATCTCTACTTGCAAAGGTATATTTGACAATGGCTTCATGCAAAGAGACCGCTAGAATTGACGGATACAGCAAAATAGAAAATAGTTCTGAACAGCTTTATCAACAAGCAAATATTATTCTTAAAGATATTATAAATAATAGTGGAAGAGAGTTACTCCCTCGGTATGAAGATGTTTTTAAGATTGAGAATAAAAATAAAAATAAAGAGTCTATTTGGGAAGTACAATATAGCTCTATTGAACCCTACGGCAATCAATGGACAAAAGAGATGGGGGCAAATGCAAGCGGAGGATATAGCGGTGCGAATGGAGGATGGCGAACAAACACACTTGCAGGAAACTGCGCTTTACGTCCACTGCCATCACTGAGAGGTTATTATAAAGAACGTGATAATTCACTCAAATATGACAAACGAAGAGTGTGGAATTTGATTGATTCAACAGTAGTTTTTGACAAAACAACAGGAGTTCCTCTGAGACTAGATTTTATAGCTAATTTATCAAGTGCGAATGCTATTGATAACTCTAACCAAACAGTTATCTCGCAAGGTGCTGCAAGCAAATATAGATGGGGAAACGACTGGAGAGAAAGTACACCATTTCTATACTCTAATTGTCCAAACAATGTTATTATTTTACGGTACGCAGATATACTTTTGATGTTTGCAGAAACTGAAATAAAGCTCAATGGTAATCGTCCAACACAATTAGCTGTAGAGAGCATAAATAGGCTTA
>JBOFWL010000036.1:0-1806 GCA_051653605.1 Brevinema sp. | reverse complement strand
AACAGCTTCGGGCTGAAAAAGAGCGAGCTGAAACAAGGCTTGCACAGGAGCAGCACAAGCTCAACCGCCTTGAGAACCGAAAGAAGTTTCTGGAACAGGGCGAGCGAAAGAAACGCACCCACCGCCTTTGTAATCTGGGTCCACACAGTGGAGAGACTTGCCCCAGTGTTCAAAGACTTATCACGCACCGAAATGACTGGGCTGATGGAACACATCTTTGCTCTGCCGGAGGTGGAACAGGCTCTCAGAGAAGCAGTGGCAGCCCATGAGAGAAATCTTCACAGAGAGGAGGAAACGGACAATGGCATTGTTCCACTTCACAGTAGACCAGATGAAACGCAGTGAGGGACAGTCTGCTATCGCTTCTGCCGCTTACCGTTCCGGCGAAAGACTGTATAGCGAGTATTACGGTGAGTACAGCGACTACACCAGAAAGGGCGGCGTGATCTGCTCCGACATTCTCTTACCGTCCCACGCTCCCCCGGAATTTGCAGACCGTCAGACCTTGTGGAATGCCGTTGAACAGGTGGAACGGGGAAAGAAAGCCCAACTTGCATACAGCTTTGAAATTGTGCAAAGTTTATTATAAGAATGTAGGAAAAATACAAAATAAAAATGTATGTTTTCTTACATTCTTATTTTGTATTTTTAGACATATTGGTACACTATCTTAGGAGGTGTATCAGATGAAAAATAGCAACTTAAGAGGAGAACTAGCAATTATGAATAACTTTGGTATTAAGCCTAATTATGCAGCTCTCGGCAGAGAATACGGTATTGATCCACGGACAGTTAAAAAATACAACCAAGGATATGAAGGAAAGCCTAAAACAAGAAATAAAGTAAGTAAATTAGACTATTTTATAACTGAAATAACAGACAAGCTAACGATTAAACGTGTAACTGTAAAAGGTGTATATGAATTTATGGTCAACAAATATGGTATTGATACTATTGGAACCTATTCTAACTTTATTGCTTATGTTAAGAAACATAAATTAAAACCTAAAAGTAGTTCGAAGGGGCATCCTAGAAATGAAACACTGCCAGGAGTTCAAGCTCAGGTGGATTGGAAGGAGGATATAACACTAGTTTCTAAATATGGTGAAATCTTTGTTATAAATGTATTTCATATAGTACTTAGTTTCTCAAGATACAGCTATCTTGAGCTGACAATACAGAAAAGAACGGAGGATGTATACAGAGGACTTATTAATGGATTTAAGGCATTTGGTGGTGTTCCTAAAGAAATACTTTTTGACAACATGTCAACAGTTGCCAATACCCATGGAAACCAGAAGAAGCCTACCAATAGCATACTAAAACTTGCAAAGGATTGTGAATTTAAAGTCAGACTATGTAGAGCCAGATCACCTGAAACTAAGGGAACTGTCGAAGCCAAGAATAAGCCTATTGACTGGATTAGACCTTATGATGGCGAATTTGCAGATTTAGATGATCTTATCAGAATTATTAAAGAGATTAATCAGGCAATGAATATAAATGTTAATGAAGAAATGGGTATGTCACCAACTGCATTATTTTACAAAGAAAAAGAGTACCTGCAGCCACTACCTACAAACGCAGTCATTGAACCATATCTGTGCCCAAACAGATATTTAGTAACTAGCGAAGCTCTCATACGGTATGGTGGAAACAAGTACTCTGTTGACCCAAAGCTTATTAACGAAGAGGTCACGGTGGATACTCTCGAAAATAATCTTTACATTTATTATAAAGGAAAACTTACAACTTATCATCCACTTAATGAAAATAAAATTAATTACAAAAAAGAACATTATGAAG
>JBOFWL010000035.1:0-1068 GCA_051653605.1 Brevinema sp. | reverse complement strand
GGAAGCACCCGAAGTCGATGACCCAACCGTAAGGAAGGAGTCGCCGAAGGTGAAGCCAGTGACTGGGGTGAAGTCGTAACAAGGTAGCCGTATCGGAAGGTGCGGCTGGATCACCTCCTTTCTATGGAGACTAGGTTTATTAATCAACTGTTTAGTTTTGAGAGCTTGATGTTCTCGACAAATGAATAAGAAAAAAATACTGACTGTTTAGAAGTAGCTCGAAGGCTACGAACAATTTCCAGTGACGATGCGTTTACGGGTCACACCCGTTCCCATACCGAACACGATGGTTAAGACGTAAACGGCCGATGATACTTGGTGGGAGACCGCCTGGGAAAGTAGGTGGTTGCTGGATTCAACTTCTCTATATAATAGAGAGAGGCTGGGGGCTCATAGCTCAGCCGGTTAGAGCGCACGCCTGATAAGCGTGAGGTCGGTGGTTCGAGTCCACTTGAGCCCACTTCGTAATTTAATAACAATTAAACCACGGGGGTTTAGCTCAGTTGGGAGAGCACCTGCCTTGCAAGCAGGGGGTCGCGAGTTCGAATCTCGCAATCTCCATTGAAGGAAGTACCTTCTAAAAAACAAAATCAGGTGCGAAAGCATCTAATATAAGAGCAAAAAAAGAAAATATCTGTACCTTGAAAACTGAATAAAGAGAAAATAGAGTCAAATAAGCAATTTTACGAAAGTAAAAGAGCCGTTGTTTTACGAAAGTAAAATTGCGACGATTTTTACGAAGTAAAAATGCATCGAGATAATATATAGAAATAAAAGAAACATGTAGTATCGCTACTACATTCCGAGTATAGCTAAGAACAGATATACTCAAAAGAATAAATTTATGGAAACATAAAAGGCTATTTTTTTCTTACTAAGGTAAGAAAGACCGTTAATACTTTTCGCATTGAAACATTGTGAAAGAGCATTAACTAACTGGTCAAGCAAGAAAGAGCACAAGGAGAATGCCTTGGCACTAGGAGCCGATGAAGGACGCGATAAGCTGCGAAAAGCTTCGGGGAGCTGCACATAAGCTTTGATCCGGAGATGTCCGAATGGGGAAACCTG
>JBOFWL010000034.1:0-1565 GCA_051653605.1 Brevinema sp. | reverse complement strand
GGACAAAAGAGGTATGAAGCGATAATTATTACTCTACCCCCCTCCGCCCCCGAGGGGGAACGAACAAAAACAGCTGTCTCCCTCTGTGAAGTGCGCTTCGTTTGGTCAGCTGTTTTTGACCCCATTTTGCAAGGTTTTTGCAGTGCCCCCCAAAAAGCCGAAAAATGCCTGAAAAATGGTAGAATTAAGAACTTAAGAAGGAAAACATATATAACTCACTGATAATCAGTATAGGCTATTCCACTACTAGTGGAATGGAAGTCCAGTAGTAGGAGATTTTCATTCCAAAAAAAGAATGTAAAAATAGACTTAAATTCCATTTTTATACTGTTTTTCTTGGAATGATAGTATATTTTTAGTAAACTTGCATTCCAATAAAAAACATAATATTTTGGAGTATGGAAATTAAACGGAATTTAAAAGACTTTGAAATGAATAGAGAGAGTCCATTCGCTAAACAAGCACTAGTGAACATAGGGAATGCTTTACTTTCAAGAACAGTTAAAACAGCAAACAAGGATGAATCAGCCGTTTTAAAAGCTATTGACGGAAATGGAGATATACTTGGAAATACTGCGTTTATACGCACTAAAACTGTTGATAATGAAACTTTTGCAAAGGTTTATAAATTAGGTTTTAAAGCTTTTTCCGATATGAAGCCATCAACATTAAGTGTTTTTGAGTTCATTACAAATTGCTTAAAACCTAATTCGGATGAATTCATGTTTTTTATTGAAGATTGTATTGAGTCTACTCAATACAAAAAAAGTTCTATATACAAATCACTTGGAGAGCTTTGTGCGAAAGGTATAATTGCTCGTGGACGCATTGAAGAACAGTATTATATCAATCCGATGTATGTTTTTAATGGAGATAGAGTGACATTCGCTACAACATACATAAACAAGAACTATCCTGATTATAAAACGACTTCTGGAAACCTTAAAGGGACAATTGAAGTAATGAAATCACAGGGAGAACTCCCAAAGCTACCTTTCGAATAACACACTTCACAGAGGGAGACAGCTGTTTTTGTTCGTTCCCCCTCGGGGGCGGAGGGGGGTAGAGATATAAATACCAATAAATCAAACATATATGAAAACTTTAGAGGACTACAAGAGAGCGATTGAAAAAAAATGGAACTGCAAGGTCGAGCACATCGTGGAGAGTGTAGGCGATACAGTGGGGTTCGTTGTGTCGTTTGAGCCGTCTGTTGGTTCGTTTTTTACAGGGGTCGAAAAACAGATGCAGATTACAGCGGTCTATTTCGACACAAGAAGTTTAGAGGGATGGGCAGCCAAATCAGACCTGTTAAGATAAAGCCAATGGCATCAAAGTAAAGGCACTGGGGATTTCTCTCCAGTGCCTTTTATGCACTCTTCCATATCGGTCGACGTGCTGTTTTTGTTCATTGGCAAAGGTAGCTATTTATTTTGGATTAACCAAACAATTGAATACATTTGCCAAATAAACCATGCGGTCAAGGTTATAGCACACTATAACCCCTAAAGGAGTTGTGTGCAAGGGAATGCTTCCCTTGACCCTTTTAAATACATTCTATGGCA
>JBOFWL010000033.1:0-1206 GCA_051653605.1 Brevinema sp. | reverse complement strand
AAGACTGGTGGCAGACAAGGATATCACCTCGTGATTTCTTTAAAACCAGGGGAAGGAACACCGGAGCAGATGTATGATATCGCTATGCGGTTTGCTGAAGAGTTGCTACACAATGAATATGAGGCAGTTGTGGCGGTTCATACGGATAGAGAACACCTACACGCACATATTGTGCTAAACAGTGTAAATATGGTCAATGGTTATAAATTTCAATATCATAATGGAGATTGGAAAGCAATTATACAACCGATTACCAATCGACTTTGTGAAGAATATGGACTGGATATTATGCCTGCAGAATATAGCAAAGATCCCAAAAACATGTCCAGACCAGAATGGGAAAGGGAGAATTCCTATATAACACTGATAATAGATGATGTGAGCTATTGTGCTTTGCTGGCAGAAGATGAACGTCATTTTGTTTACCTGTTATCCAGGCTTGGGTATGAAGTGAAGGAAGGAAAGCACATTGCTGTGAAAGCTCCAGGAATGAAACGATTTAAGCGAATTGATACGATATCAGAAGATTTTTCAAGAGAAAATATCAATGCTCTTATCCGCTATGGAGATAGTAGTGCTGCTAGGCCGAAAGTATATACCTTTAATCCGATTTATGTGAAACGGGCGAAGCTATCAAAATTTCAGAAGAAGTATTATGCGAGACTGTATCGCCTGCGCCTGATAGAGAAAAAGCGTTTTCACTATAAGTCAGCGCATTATTATGAAGCGATTAAGCAAATGCATTTGCTACAAGAAGAGTATCTTCTGATTGTAAATCATGATGTGCATTCTTTGCCCGATTTAATAGACTTGTCAAATAAGCTTCAGAACGATTTACAGGATGTGGAGACGGAACAAAAGCAGCTGTATTCTGAGCGTGGTATTGAAAAAAGAAAATGCAAGAATGCAGACGATTTTCAGGTATTTCGTGATAGTGAGCCAGAGTATAGATGTAAATTAGAAGCGTTGAAGGAACGAAAGGGGAAGATTAAGGAGCAGATCAAGATTGCGGAAAGATGTTGTGTACAAGAAATATCACGAGCGGCAGAAGCATTGGATAGAATGTTTCCAGTGGATGAAATGGGAGAGATTACTGATATCTATGATGTAGAAGTTCCAAAAAATCCGTTTAAGGAAGTTGCTGTGGCGGTGGATGAAGTGGCTGTGTCAGATGAATTAAAAGCTTTTAAAGTATCGCCAGTAAAA
>JBOFWL010000032.1:0-2752 GCA_051653605.1 Brevinema sp. | reverse complement strand
TTTGCCGGAGGAGGACAACACCAAGTATTTTATGGTATCTTTGTTCCTGCAGCAGTTCTATCGTGAAATGCTTGCCGTAGCAGATGAGCATGGTGGTAAGCTACCTAACCGAGTGGTCATCTATGCAGATGAGATTGGTACAATACCTAAGATTGATAGCTTTGAAATGATGCTATCCGCAGGACGTTCTCGAAGAATCTCCGTTGTGCCAATTATTCAGTCTTTCGCCCAACTTGACAAGAACTATGGCAAGGAAGGCTCAGAAATCATCACCGATAACTGCCAGCTCACCATTTTTGGTGGCTTTGCACCCAACTCTCAAACAGCAGAAACCCTATCCAAAGCACTTGGTACACGCACCGTGATGAGTGGTAGCATCAGCAGAGGAAAGAATGATCCAAGCCAATCCCTGCAGATGATGGAGCGTCCGCTACTTACCGCTGATGAGCTGAAGTCACTGAAGAAAGGCAACTTTGTGGTAATGAAAACAGGCGCCCATCCCATGCAGACTAGGCTAAAGCTGTTCCTTGACTGGGGCATCACATTTGATAAGACCTACGAAACAGAGGAACGCTCTCATCGAAAGGTGTATTACGCCGATAAGGAAGAATTGATGGAAAACATCTTAAAGTCCATAGATGCACAGGAGCAGGAAGTCAGCACACCAATTACCAGCGAGGAACGAAAGTCATATGGTGGTATGAATCATGCTCCTGCATCAGAACCAGAGCAGGAACAACACGAACAGCAGCCAAAAACAAAATTCAGACCGTAGGAGGTTAACGATGAGCTACTTTGGAACACTCTATCAAGAGGATTTACCACCAAGGGCAAAGACTGTCTATATGTACCTAAAGGATCGCTCCAACCATGAGGGAGAATGCTGGCCAGCAGTTAAAACCATTGCCAGGGACACTTCCCTGTCTGTGAGTACCGTAAAAAGAGCCATAGCGGATTTAATCCGTTATGGCTCTTTGACTAAGGAGAGTAGGTACCGAGAAAACGGTAGCCATACCTCAAATCGCTATTTTATTAAGTGAGTAACTCTGCAAAAAAATATATTTTCCGCCAAGGGGGTAGTTTTGCTATTCCGTGAACGGAGGGTGAGTTCATGGTGAACCACCCAGAAGGTATCACTCTAAGAATATTTATCACAGAGAAAAGAATTAGAGCAAGGAGATGTGTGTAAATATTTGTCGACAGAATACATGGGTTTTTCGCTGTAAAATGCTGTATAATTAGGTATATAGCACAAGAAACACTAGAATAAAAGGAGAAAACAGTAAAAATATAATCCCCATTATAACAAATAACTATAGACGGCAGTAACGGTGCTTGTATCCTCAAGCTGCCGCTACTGTCGTTTTGCATATCGGTACAATTTCTCATCATTTATGAGGAATTATGACGGCCACCCCATCCAATGAGATGACCGCCATTGGCAGGAATAACTCCTCACAAGGAGGTATTCGTATGCCTAATAGAAATCGACCACCAAGTGTATTACATAAAATTAAACACATAATTTTGAAAGATGTTACAGCTCGCCAAGGCAGAGTTGCGGCATCTTTTTGTTTTTCTGTAATGACAGATGATACGAGAGTATATCACTGTCGCTCCCCTCCGCTTCTGACATTTTGACAACCAATCAAAATTCAGAAAACGGAGGAATCATATATGCAGAACAAATATGAACAAGAAAAATCAAAATTTCCAAAAAGAAGAAAGGCAAAAGACAATGAATACACCATCGGATACGACCAGCAGGAGGAAAGTTATTTTTTAACCTTTCCGAATGGAAGCGGAATCGTCCAGCAGATTTATATCGGACAAGAATTGTATGAAGTTTTTAATGGCTTTGAACTTGCCGACTTATCCCAAATGAACAAGCAGGAACGTTATATGGATGAATCAGAGATGACGGAGGAATATCTCTATAAAAATTTATCTTATCAAACAAATACCATTGAAGAAGAAGTTGAAAGAAAAATGATGCATGAACTTCTTCGGGAGGCAATTAAAACTCTTGCTCCAACACAGCGCAGAAGATTGATTTTGTACTATTTTGAGGATTTTACTTATGAGAAAATTGCTGAAATAGAGGGATGCTCCACAAGAGCAATTAAGTACAGCATCGATTGCGGAAAAGCCAATCTGAAAAATATTTTAAAAAAGTTTTGTAAGTAGACTTCAAAAATCGCTTGAAAGTGAGGTAGTAAGTGAAGGGATATTTTTTTCTTCCTGTTTTCTTTGGAAAGCAGACTGGCACCTTGAAAATTGAATATCCGATTTTATAAATACTTTAGCTGATGAGCCAGAGATGGACAAGCAACATGGGTAGGAGCGCCAAGACCACCTGTAGGGTGAAAAGAAGAAATGCGAAGTCACCTACATTTTTAACAGTTCGTTCAGACTTCTTTTTCCTCTATCAAAGCGGCCAATATAAGGTGCGAGCGGACCCTCCTGACCTTAAAACAATTTGTGGTGAATTGTTTTGCCATAACCTCATCAGCCTACAATGATACTTCTGTCTAGTCCTAAAGTCGAGCGTTGAAGCCATAGCCTATTATGGTGAGCCGTCGCAACAAAGGAGGGCAGCCCGGAGAGATCCTCGGGGAGGTGAAAGTCCTATGACGAAAGCTGACCACTTTCGGTTTATAAAACCGCCATTCGCACTTGGGAAGTAGTGTCGAATTAAGTGCAGAAAAAGAAAATTGACTTAATGTCAGAAGCCATGAGAACCTCACGCTTA
>JBOFWL010000031.1:0-1239 GCA_051653605.1 Brevinema sp. | reverse complement strand
GCCCATAATGTCATTGATTTCCTTGGTCATCTTTTGAATGCTGTAACCTGCGGTAAATCCTCGCATCAGTGCCATTCTTGTGTGTTTACAAATAGCATCCACATCATCCCACACCGCTTTGGAAAAGGTTTTTTTCGCCCAAGGATATTCCAGTAGGCTTTTGATAATCGGCTCACTGATTTTTCCAACCTCAAACCCCACCTGCATTCCAATCTGAAGATTGTAGCACCCACGGTAATAATTAGATGCAGTAATGTCAGAAAGGAGCTGTGTGAGGTCTGTTTCATAATCCTCGGCAAGTGTTGCCATTTGACGGTAAATATCAGCAAGGAGTTTTTCCTCTCGGCTGATTCGGCTTTTCATAGCAAGGGTATTTAGCTCAAGAGCTGTTTTAGAATTGGCTGCATCGCCTGTCAGATCTGCAAGATATTCCTCAATGGATTTTTGCCATACGCTGTACTCTTTACCGGATATAAGTTGCTGTGCTTGTGATAAAGTCAAATTGTTGTCAGTAGCATATTTCTGATACATGGCATTGATGCGGTTTTCAACCTCATTTGCAGTTTCATCATAGATGAACATAATCTCCTTAACTGCATCATTGGCTTGCTCCTCATTCCATATAACCTTTTCTTTGGCTCTTTCTATCCAATAGTTTCTATCTCGTAGGCTCATCGGTCAGTTCCTCCTCGGCGGTAGCTTTGGAGGTATCAAAGGCTTTTACAAAAGCCCCGAGATTTCCGTAATCATTCAAATCGCTTTGCTTTTCCTCCTGCAGCTTATCAAGCTCATCTTGCACATTTTCAATGGTCGGTAGCATCTTAAGCCTTGTTTCACGAGAAAGCTCCGTAGAAAGCATTGTAATGATTTGAGCAATTTCCAAAATGTTCTGAGGCTTATTCCTGCGGAATTGCACTTCAATATCCATATAGTTATAATTTCCACCCTGTATATTGAGGATATGAGCAATCAGCTCAATTCTCCGTTGCAAAGCCTTTTTGAATTTACGCTCCTTAATGGCACAGACCTGTTCAAGTCCCCACAGCTTATAGGAAACCGCAACACCGGAAAGATTGCCACCGAAAGCCTCATCGGTCATATTGGGAACATTACTGAAAATGTGCATATCCTCACGGAGTCGATTTTTGTAGTTTTCCATCGCCCCATCATCAATTTGTTTGATGAGCCAGTCAATGTCACCGCCATCTTCCAATATGATAGCCATTTTTTCTTTCATAT
>JBOFWL010000030.1:0-2850 GCA_051653605.1 Brevinema sp. | reverse complement strand
TGTCTGTTCCTACACCTGTTATTGGTAGAAACCTACAGCTTATCACAGACTATTTCCATTTAAGCAATGGTGAACTCAATTGTCTTAGCAATGGCAAACCCCTTACTGTCAGTATAGACGATGTGCCTATTACCATTGGTATTGATTTGGATGACCTCACAGGTATTCGTATCAATAAAGGCGATGAACAACTATGGTTAACTCAGCCTAAAAGAGAGTGGGATAAGTATAACTTCGGAATTTATGGTTGTTGGACAATGGATGATAGTGACAATCTTGACTATATACCCGAGGAGGAATACACAGAAGAGATGTGGGCAGAATTAAATCGCAAAGGAGAAGCCCACAGAACACAAGCAACCCACAAAATGTAAGGATACATGGCAAAAGAGAAATTTTATACAGAAGAAGAACTTGTCGAGAAAGTTCAAAGCGGCGAGTTTGGTTGGCTAGATTACGTCAACCACCATTCGAGAGAATGGAAAGGTGAATATAAAACGTATTGTGAAAGCCGAGGTAAATCCATTGACCATGATAGTGCATCCGAATTCGTAGAATTCAAAAATGCTCAGCTCGAAGAAGCAATGGTAAATGGTGAGGCATAAAACGACACTCCATGTCAATCAGAAAAAATACAAATCCACAACCGCTTGATCTTTCTCCTGAACTTCAGGAAATCTTACTCAAGAATGGTATGCAGGCACGTATCCATGCCAGTAGCAATGGATTCCAGCTTGTAGTTCAAGGGCACGATTCTCCGCTACTATCTTATAACATTAGTGAGAAACAGTTACAAGCTTTGACGGATTGGGGAACCAATTTCGCCAACAAAAAGGCCTATAACACCTTTACTTCCCTTGTGAACAATGACTTTGATATGCCTAAGAACTTCGTCCATGCTCGAAATGCCAATGGGCGTGTAGCCATGGGTCTTCACGGTTATCGTATTGGGGTTGGCGAATATGGGCGGAATCCTGCACCCACTTTCCGTCAAGGATGGAGAGCTACGTGTATGGGTGGTCCCGCTTCATTCTTAGGATGGACACCAAGGCAGCAAGATGGATTTCACCTCAGACGTATCGGAGGAAATCTCTATTATCCAGCAGGTGCTCCTATAGTTGCTAATCGTCCCGATGGACGCATGAAACCTGGTGAACTTCAAAGTGGAGGATACGGCTTCTATTACAAAGGATCTCAAGCAACCGCTTTACAACCCAAGGAAGATGTATTGAAAGACCTCCAAGCCGTAATCAAACCCGTGGAAGTCAAACCAAGAACCACGCAACCGGCTCAATCCTATAAAGAGGTCATCACATCACCTGTCTATTTCACCAATGAAAAATGGGAGAAGGTTTTAGCTTCACATGGATTGATTATTGATAGCGAGCATAAAACCTTAAAGGTTCAGTCTGCAGGAGCACAAGCAGATTTACAATACGACTTAAACCCTGAAGAGTTGACAAAGCTTACTAGTAACTCCATTAAAGAGGTTCCTGTAGAGCAACGCTTGGAGATATTGAATGACATACTCAAGGAGGATTTTCAGAACGATATTACGATGGACATGCTCAACAGTAAGCAAAGCATAAACATTCCACTTACTCAGCAAGCTCAACAAGAGATTAACCAACAACTAGGTATTGGCTTACCACCAGCTCAAGAGTTAGGAAATGGTCAAGGCGTTGAGAAACAGAATATTCAAGACGAACAATTCTCCATACGGCCTGAGTTGGGTTCACTCCAAGAGGGAGGCGTAAGAATGGACGGAAAAGATTTACAATACATCAATGATAACAAAGGATGGTATCGTGAAGGCAGGCATGGACGTGAAGTATCGGTGGATGAAATTCGTGTAGAACCTATTGCCAATCAAAATACACCAGCTTCCGCAACTGCTAAAGAGAAAGATTCACAAAGCGAAGGGAAATATCGGATGACCGCCGTCATTGATGGAAAGGTCGTCAGCCATGAGATTACGCAGAAACAGTACGATAAGTTCATGGCCATTGACGACTATCACCGCATGAAACTCTTCTCTAAAGTATTTCCAGAGGTGGATATGAAAAGTAGAGGTGACGGTATTGGACTAGGCGTAAAAATAGGAGCTGCATTCTTGGCAGGTACAACCGTACTTGGTGAACTAAGCAGAGGACTACATAGCCATAGCGTTCCTGAATTCTATATGGAACATCACCGTCAAGAAGGCCCAAGGGCAAGAGCCTATTTCAAACCAGGAGTAGATACACCAATGGATGTAGCAGCACGTAACTTCGAGGCTGCAGCGAATACTGAGACAATGCATAAAGAGATGCGTAATGGGGTATAAATAATTAATTTACAACAAATACTATAATTAGTGACTACTATATAATGTATCTACTAACAATAGCATAAATGTAAAAACGGTAAACTATATGAGAGCAAAACGAGCCAATTGGTTTGAGGTGACGGTCAGCTATCTCAAGCAGATGGAAGATGGGACGGATAAGAGAGCCAATGAGGTATATACTATTGATGCCGCAAGCTTCGCAGAGGCTGAAAATCGCACAATGAAAGAACTGAAAAGCTTTGTTCGTGGTAGCATTGAAATCAAGAATATAAACCCTGCACCCTACAAGGAGGTATTCTTTAGTAGCAATGAAGAAGATGACAAATGGTATAAGGCCAAGCTATCCTTTATTATCCTCGATGAAGAGAGTGGTCAGGAGAAGCGTTCCAAAGTTATTTACCTAGTGCAGGCTGCTAACTTGGAATCTACACTCACGAATCTGGAGAAGGTGATGAAGGGTGGTAAGAACGAATACACCATGGCCAATATTGCAGAGACTAAGGTAATGGAAGTCTATGAAC
>JBOFWL010000029.1:0-1157 GCA_051653605.1 Brevinema sp. | reverse complement strand
TAAAAATAAACATAAGTAAATTCAAAGAACCTGAGCACCGCGATTTTAAGTCTTCCAAACCACTCAAAGTGGATGGTGAAATCTTTGAAAGGAGTAGTCCATAGGGTCGATAACTCTTAATAGAACACACCCCAGCTGCGGCGAAATCAGTGACGCCAACACAGCAAAATAACAGGAACTATGGTTCTAACTACAGCTCAAGAGCTGTTGTTCCAACCACACAAGTTTGCAATGCAGTTTGCGAATGTTCGTTTGAACTATGGTTTCGGGAAACACCAAATCGTTGAACTATGTAAGTAACGACGGAACTTGCGATGTTAGTTGGCTAACGATGCTTTTGGGAAACGCACCCCTGATCAGCTTAGTCTGGTTTAAGATGTTTTTTTACTTAACTATAAATAAGTAAATATATTAATAATCTTAATTTAATTATCTTTATCTTTATCTTCTCCTTGCATTATGGGATTTCTTTCCCTAATGATACAACCGATAAAGCTTTATAATTTGTCCCCTCAAAAAAAGAAAAAAGGTATCTTAGGGGGAAGTGTAATTAATTTTCTTACAGCTTTCAAAATGCAGCTGTGATTTCACTAGGTTTTGGAACTGATTTTAATCTATAACTAATAACTAATAACCAACAACTAATGCTGTTGGTTACCGATAAATGCGCATGTAGTGTTTTTTTGTTTTGTTTTTTTGTTTTTTTTTAGCTGGACTGTAGTCATTGCTGTGAAATGGCAAGAAATTGCTTGATGAAAATAGTGTTTCCCAGTCGGAGTTCCTTTCGGAAATGGAATAGATTGCCCCGCAACTTCAGCGCTCGCTAGAGAATTGTAAATGGACTGGCGTGATATTTCATTCGCTCTGGCGTTTGAACTGCTCTGTTATTACCGTCATTACATGCCAGCCCGTCTCTCTCTTTCCCCTCAACCTTTATCAATATTCATTTTGCGCACTGGTAATTTCATTTCTTACCGACAGAGTATTCCCATTTCTTTTGTTCAGTGGCATGGCTCCTGTTTTTCTGGGTAAATATTGTGTTCTGTTCCTCTGCAATTTGGTATTGAGTGGCCTCTGACATCTTGCAGTCACAGAGAACGGCCCCCTTGGAAAATAAAAAACAGCAAATTTCATTTTGTACGAGTCATAAATCAGGC
>JBOFWL010000028.1:0-232930 GCA_051653605.1 Brevinema sp. | reverse complement strand
GGACAGGCTGGCGAAGGGCATCATATTCGGCTTTTGTTAGGTCTTCTCTAGCTTGATATTTTGTGGCAGCTACTGCAATATCAACAGTTTCGTCTTGAGATAGTTGTTCTTCCACAACTTCTTCTGGGTTTGCCACGGGTGCTTCGCTTTGCTCAGCCTTAGCGCATGTTGTTAATAGTAGAGAGAGGATAATAAATACTTTCATAGTTTGCCCCTTTAATTCTAGCTCTAGACTAAGCCCCTGCAGACCCTGTACGAGGGCCTTTAGGTGATTACACTAGTAGGAAAAATTGTGCCTATGGTATTATACCAAGATTTATTTATTTTTTCAATTCTATTATGAAAATACTCATTATCATGCTATTATTAACCACTTGCGCTAAAAAAGAGCAATCTGCCATTGAGGCAATGAAAGAGCAAGAGGCTGTTGAGCAAGTAACAGAGCAAACTAAAGCATCAACTAAAGCTGAGGCTACGGAAGAAAAACTCACTAGTGAAGAAATTTTAGCATTTCTTAAAGAAGCTAGAAATACTTTTCCCAAGCTGGAAGTTGCCCTTATTCCTCACACCCCCCATGACGTTCAATATCCCCCTGAACTTTTTCTTTTAGATTCTCAATACCCCAATATTCCCGAATATAATGCAAATTCTATTGATATTTACTATGAGCCTATTTCTAATTCCTACTATTATGCTAGAGTATATGCTACTAATGGGTTTAACATCTCTATCAAGGACGCTCAAGCCGAACACCTCTTTTTCGACTATGATTATAATGAATACGATTTTGATCTCAAAGATAAAATTAGTCTGCAGTATGTGGGGAGCCTTTCTTTTAATAAACGGCTATACGTTCATAAAGAAACGGGAGGGCAATATATTAAGGATCTTTTTCCTATCGTTGATGAATATTACTCAGATACGTGGTATGATGAAGCTAAGGGTGTTCGTATCTATACAAATATTCTGCTTACGGAGCCTGTGTACCCCGTTTTACTACCTGCTAATTCGGATGGAAGCGATGATTTTGCCCCAGACACATTTCGTGTTTACTACACTAATGCACAGTCACTGACGCTGGATATTCCTGCAAAAGGCTTTTTTATTAGGGTATTTCAGCCAATTGAAGCGCTTTCAAAAACGAGATATGGAGTATTACTCCCTGCATCATTCTAGTCGATAATAACAAGGTGATGACAATCTGTTTCACTCCCTACTCCTAATGGTAGAGTATGCTTATCTAAATACTTCTGCGCTCTCATAAATATTGTTAGTATATTTATAAATTCACTATTGTTTGCCCAAGAGTTACTCCCAATACCAATCTCAGATGTTTCCCTGTCCGCTTATGGATCTCTCGCCTTTAGGGTAAGCGCCACAGATTCTAATAGAAATATATTACTTATCTCCATGCTCAAACAGGCAAAAAACCCTAGTGCGGTGCTCCTTAATGGCTGGCTTTATACCTTTCTTGCTGGACATGCTTCCCTTATTATTGATGAAAATTTAGAGATTTTTATTCTACCATAAAGACTACTATCTGGAGAACGAGTGGAAGACCTTGAAAAAGAATTAAGAGTAACAAAGCGCCGGCTGGATAGGATATTATATATGAGATTTCTAGCACCTGATATTCTGAATAGGATTATAGAAGGTCAGCACCCAGAAAACTGGAATACTCATATGCTGTGTAATTGTTATGCTATGGACTGGGGAGAACAAAGAGAGTATTTCAAGATATAGTAGAACAGAGTAAAAATAAAGGCTACCTAATTTAGGTGGTCTTTATCTTTGCAGTAGATTTATATGGGATAATTCTCAAAGTGCCACCGCCAAAAATAGTGATTTGAGAGAAACGGCGTTTGGGCAACAATTTTGTGAAATCTTAGAATTAATTGAGAGTTTATAATTGCGTTCTATCCCCAAAATACGGGGCTATGGGGCGATAAAAAAAGTCCACCAGATAAAATGGTGGACTTAGAGTTGCAGGGAGATGGATTCGAACCATCGAAGGCACTGCCGGCAGATTTACAGTCTGATCCCTTTGACCGCTTGGGTATCCCTGCATACGTTCGATATTATATAATAAATTTTTACTAATGTCAAGGGGGTTTTATCATTTTATTTAAGAATGGATTTTTTAATATATATCTAATATAATAAAAGTACTCTTAAAATAAGAGAGATATACAGTAAATTTTAGATATATATAGTTAATAAATTAGTAAAAATGTGACAGAATTGATAATTTTTTAACTTTATCTATGATTAACACTGAAAAATTATTATTTTCATTCTTAAAATAGTATTTTTTCTTAAATGATAGAAAAAAAGGCTTATTTTGATGAATATAGCGTCATTTTTTTCTATATTAGGGTATTTTATTATAGTTTTACACTGTTTTTTAGTAAAAATGAATAATGAAAAATATTGAATAGGTGTAATCAAAAATAAATAAGGATGTGTTATTATGAAGAGAGAATCTGGAATCCTTCTTCCTATTTTTTCGCTCTGGGGAGCTGATTATAGTGGAGTTTTAGGGCAAGAAGCACGTGAATTTATTGATTTTCTCGCCGAATCTGGGCAAAAGTACTGGCAAGTTCTCCCTTGCGGCCCCACAGGATTTGGTGATTCCCCCTATCAAAGTTATTCTTCTTGGGCGGGAAACCCATTTTTTATTGATATTCGGCCTCTCATTAATAAAAAATGGCTTGATGAGAGTGATTTTCCTTCTTATACGGGAGGAAAGGTTGATTATGAGTCGCTTCGTGCTACGAGGATGCTTCTTCTAAAAAAGGCCTATCTGCAAAGTAACTACAATGGTGAGGCCTTTGCCAACAAGCACCCTCACATCAAGGATTACGCCATTTTTATGTCATTAAAAACCCATTTTAATGATGCTCCTCGTTCTCAGTGGGCGCAGGCTCCTTATAAACATCTTCTTACAGATACATTAAAAAACTCACTTAGCGATGAGATTAATTTTCATCTTTTTATTCAAGAATTATTTTATGATCAGTGGGCACAGCTAAAAAATTATGCTCACCAAAAAGGCGTTCAAATTATTGGAGATATACCCATTTACGCCGCTGAAGATAGCGCCGATCTTTGGGCATCTCCTGAATTTTTTCAACTTAATGAAGAAGGCCAACTCTCTGCTGTGGCGGGGGTTCCTCCCGATTACTTTAGTGAAACCGGTCAACTTTGGGGAAATCCTTTATATAATTGGGATGCTCTTGAAAAAGATGGGTTTAAATGGTGGCTTGATCGAATAGAAGGAGCCTTTGAGCTTTTCGATATGCTGAGAATCGATCATTTTAGAGGCTTCGAAGCCTTCTGGAGCGTGCCTTATGGGCATCCTACTGCAGAAAATGGGACGTGGATCAAGGCAAAAGGAAAGGAATTATTTGCTGCCGTGAATAAAAAATGGGGAAAAATTAATGCCATTGCCGAAGATTTGGGCATTATCACCCCAGAAGTTCAAGAATTAATGAAAGAAACAGGTTTCCCAGGCATGAAAGTGCTTCTTTTTGCGTTTTATGCTGGTCAAGAAAGTGAGTATATGCCTCATAAATATAGAGATGAAAACTGCCTTGTATACACCGGAACCCATGATAACGACACTGTTGTTGGGTGGTTTCATGAGGGGGCTAAAGAGGACATTCAAGCAGCGTGTGATTATTTAAATCTTAGCAACCCTAAGGCAGAGGAATTCGCTTGGGCCTATGTGGATGCTGCGTGGAAAAGCAAAGCTCGTATCGCTATTGCTCCCCTGCAAGATATCATGGGCTTAGGTGGGGAAACAAGAATAAATGTACCCTCAACATTGGGGGGCAACTGGGCTTGGAGACTATCCCAAACCCCAGATTCTTCGTTGGCTAAACGCTTGCGCTTGCTTACAAAGGAGGCAGGGCGTCTTGCAAATTAATGGTCAGTGTGTTATAATGTGCTGTATTTTTTATTTTTAATAGCATAACGGAGATTCTTATGAAAGAACTTTGGCAAAAACATCGTGGCGCTGTAATTATTGTTTTGGCAGTCGGTGCGGTACATTATATTTATAGTAATCGTAATCCTTGGATTTTGATTGCAGCGTTTATTACGCTTTGTTCAATGATGCTGATGGAGCATCTATTTTATGAAAAAAGAGGTATTTTTCTTTTTTCTCAACTTGGTTTTGTGCTTGGTGTTATCACAGGGCGTTTTGTTTGGCAATTTATTTTAGAAATCTTTCCTCCAGACTTCGTCACTGTTAACCTCGAACCTTATTTTATCGCCACTTTTTCTTATTTAGGGTTTTATATGCCTTTGCAATCCAATCAAAAACCAGGTGGAGTGCTGCAGGCCCCTTATAACGAAGATAGAGACACCACCAGTGCCACCGATTTTAAAGTGCTAGATACTAGCGTTATTATCGATGGACGGATCAGCGATATCGTAGATACCCATTTTATCAGTGGCGTTTTAATTGTTCCTAAATTTGTTCTAAATGAGATTCAAGCCCTAGCCGACAGCCAAGATAGCATCAAGCGGTCTCGAGCAAGACGTGGCTTAGATATTCTCAATACCTTGAGGGAAAAACAACAAGTTGCCCTCAAAGTAATCAGTAAGGATTACCCCGATGTGAAGGGTGTGGATGCTAAGCTAATTGTTCTTGCAAAGGAAAAACGCTACGCTATCCTCACCAACGACTACAATCTTAATAAGGTTGCCCGCTTAGAGGGCGTGGTTGTCCTCAATATTAACGACTTATCTAATGCCCTCAAACCAGTTTATCTCCCCGGTGAAGAATTTGATTTGGACGTCCTCAAAGAGGGGAAAGAATCTGGACAGGGAGTAGGCTATTTGGCGGATGGAACCATGGTAGTTGTGGCAAATGGCACTCATCTTATTGGTCAAAAAGTCCGAGTTAAAGTGACGTCAATGCTACAAACTTCTGCAGGTCGCATCGTTTTCGTGGATGAATCCTAAGTGCGAGTTGCTCTAGGTTATGATAGCCACCGTCTGATGGCGGGGCAGGGCTTGATGCTAGGTGGTATTTTTATTCCTTGCGATAAGGCTGTTGAGGGAGCCCACTCTGATGGAGATGTGCTTTTTCATGCCTTGACAGATACACTACTTAGCCCTTTTAATACAGATATTGGAGTACTCTTTCCTAATACTAGCCCACAATGGAAAAATGCTCCTAGTGAAATATTTCTGAAAAAGGCTGTGGAAATTTGGTCGGCAGAATATACAGTTGTAAATATCGATATGCTTATCGTCGCCGATACCCCTAAAATTTCACCAGTGAGCGCCTCTATCAAAAAAAAGATCGCTAATCTTTTAGAGATTGATGAATCTCTATTAAGCTTACGTGGGAAAACCAGCGAGGGAGCCAGCCCGAATTATATTCAGGCATGGTGTAATGCCTTATTTGAAAAAAAAAATTAATCTGTGAGAGAGTTATGCCCAATAAACCTAAAGCAACATTTAAGGAAAATGTCCGAGTCTTTGTATCTACCTATCTTTTAGCACTTCTAATCCGCACGCTTGTTATAGAAGCCAGCCAAATTCCCTCCCAAAGTATGGTGCCGAGCCTACTTGTTGGGGATACATTAATGGTTGAAAAAGTTTCGTTAGGGGCTTATGTTCCTGTATTAGGATGGAAATTACCCGCTTTTAGTAAGCCAAAAGCTAATGATATGGTGGTTTTCCTCTCCCCAGAGTGGCGATCCCCCGGTAAGATGCAAGAATTTATTACATTTATCACCTTATCTCTTATCAATCAAGATAATACCTTTGATAATCCTAAGATATTGGTCAAACGCGTGGTTGCCGAACCTGGAGATAGCCTCGCTATGACTAACGCTATCCTCTATAAAAATGGAGTTGAGCTAACAAAATCTTCCGCAGGATTAGTCGAACAAAAAGTTTACAATAGGGGTCGCTATCAAGGTACAACTCGCATGGAGATTTTCCCCGAACAAGATCACAATAAACAACGTGTTGTTCAACGCGTACCTTATCAAAATGTGTGGACAAATACCTTAAGGCTCTTTGAAAGCCCAGACTTTTTTCGCTATAAAGATGAACTTGTTCAACAGGTTTTTCCTACTATTCGTATTCCTAAAAAGGGAGATGAGGTGGTCTTTAGTGAGATGGCAAACTACTATGAACGATATCTCTGGAGTTTGTTGATTTCTCAAGAGCTAGGTCGCCCTGTTACTTTTAATGATGGCGAAATTCGAATGCATAATAAAGTTATAGAGAGCTGGACAGCCAAACAAGATTACTTCTTTGTTATGGGAGATAATCGCGATTATAGCTACGATGGTCGCTATTTTGGATTTGTCCCCCGTGGAAATATCTATGGTCGCCCTCTATTTCGCTACTGGCCGCTAACTCGAGCTAGCGTAATATTTAATATCAACGTAAAAGACGCACTTAAAGGAGATTAAAATGCCTTGGATTTCGATGATTCTTTCTTTTCTATGCCTTTTGTATGGTTTTGTTGGGATTTTAATTGTCCGTAGGCGTCCTCATACTGTAGTAAAACTTCAAAAAATGAAGGATATTTTTGGTGATTCAAAGGGTTTGCTGATTTATATTGTTTTGTATAATCTTTTCCCTGTCGGAGTGGGAATTTTTCTTCTTATTCAGATAGCATTGGGGAAGGCGGTACTCTAGGAGGGTATATGAAATTCTTACTAACCTTGATGATGGTTTTTAGCATGTCAACTGCTTATGGCGAAAGCATGACTGCAAAAAAGAAGTATAGCTATAACGAAGCTATTACACGGGCCGAAGAGTTTTTTCGAGAAAAAGGTTTGACAATCTTTGCAAGCGTCGACCACAAAGCCGGAGCAGAGGCTGTCAAGCTTTCTCTACCACCAGCAAAGCTATATATTTTTGGAAATGCTCGCATAGGCACTCCGCTTATGGTTGACAACCCCGTGATGAGCTTATATCTTCCCCTTCGATTAGCGGTTTATCAAAATCATGAAGGAGAAGTGTTTTACAGCGTGCCTAATATTACCGAAGCAGGTGCCACCGAAACTTTATCCAAGGAATCTCTAGAAGTATTACTTCGCATGGATAAACTACTTAGAGAACTTCTTTATCACTAAAATCAAAATAACCTCCCACAACGGGAGGTTATTTTTTAGTCTATAAGGGTGGTGAATGTTCCAAGACATCATAAATTACGGTTAGGGTGGAATACAACGAGTGTTTTTTCATTCGAAGCCTCCTTTATTCTAGCTACAAGAGCTTTCCTATACCTAATTATACTCCCAAATAGGGGCTGATGTCCAGAAAATCATATTATTTTAACCAATATCATCAATATTTGTGACAAAATCTACATTGGATAGAATAAATTCTTTTTTCTGGTCAGAATCTCCTTCGTCTCCCATAAGAAGCTCAATTCGTTTTCTGGTGAGAATCTCATCTTGAATCTCAACTTTTCGAAGTTTTCGGGCAGCTGGATCCATGGTTGTTTCCCAAAGTTGTTCCGCATTCATTTCTCCAAGCCCTTTATATCGCTGAAGTTCATATTTTTTATTTTTAAATTGAGTGCGAAGAAGCTCGTCTTTTTCTCCATCAGAATAAACGTAAATCTTTTCTTTACCAGAACTTATAAGGTAGAGAGGAGGTTGCGCAATGTAGAGATAGCCTTCGTTGATAAGCTCGGGCATGAAGCGATAAAAGAAGGTGAGAAGCAAGATTTGAATATGAGAACCGTCGACATCGGCGTCTGTCATAATGATAACTTTATGATAGCGTAATTTTTCGAGGTATTCATCTGTTTGCGTTACTTTGGGAGAAATACCCAAGGCTGCAAAAATCATCCGAATAATATCACTTTTAAAGGCATCTTGCTTTTTAGCTACGTTAAGAATTTTTCCTCTCATAGGCAATATCGCTTGAGTTTCTCGATTACGCCCTTGCTTTGCCGAACCACCAGCTGAGTTTCCTTCTACAATGAAGATCTCTCTCAATGCAGGATCGCGATTGGTACAATCTGCCAAGACTCCTGCAAGAATAGTAAGAGCTTCTTTTCGCTTTAATTTTCCTGATCGAGAATTTTCTAAGGCTCGTTGCGCGCTTTCTAGGGCTTCCATTTCGGAAACAGCTTTATTAATAATTTGTTCTGTGATATCTCGATGCTTTTCAAAATAATTTCCAAGCATATGCTCGCAGAGATTTTTAATAATCGTATGAGCTCGTGCGGGCTCGGTAAGTTTATCTTTTGTTTGCCCTTTAAATTCGGCACTGGGAACACGGCTATTAATAACACAGGTAAGCCCGATAGATAGGCTTTTTTTTGTGATGCGGTTGCCTTTTTTATCGAGTTTAAGGCGATCCCCGTAGGTAACCATTAATTTTTCGTAGGCAGCCCAAAAGCCATCTACGTGCAATCCATGGCTTTTTGTATGAATTGTATTAACATAACTCATCACGATGGGGTCGTCATTTCCGGTGCGATATTGAAGGGCGATATCTAAAAATATTCCATCTTGCTCTGTTTGAATACGTACAGGTTCTGCAAAAAGCATTGAACACTCAGAGTTGATATCATTTTTTAGAAACTCGGCAGAGCCTCCCTCATACATAAAGCTGAATGTTTGTGGCTCGACATTTTTGATGCTTTTGTTAATGAAAACCATCGTTAAGCCGGGATTAAGAAAGGCGCTTTGTTTTAATCGAGAGACGATAACGTCTGGGTTGTAGTGAGTGATGTCTCTGAAGATAGTTTGATCTAGCTTGAAACGTACCACCGTACCTCGTTTTGTTGTCTTACCGATTTCTTTTAACGAGCTTGTTTTAACACCTTTCTCGAAGCGAATATTCCATACTTTTCCATCTTTATGTACTTCTACTTCCATAAATTCGGCAAGAGCATTCACCACACTAAGACCTACCCCGTGCAATCCTCCTGAAACTTGATAGGCATCAGCATTAAATTTTCCTCCAGCGTGGAGTTTTGTCATTGCAAGTTCAACAGCAGGCACTTTTTCGGTTTCGTGCATATCAATAGGAATACCCCGCCCATCGTCGGAAACTTCCAACACAGAATCGGGGAGAAGCGTCACGGTAACAGTTTGTGCGTGACCCGCAAGGTGTTCATCCACAGAGTTATCAATGATTTCATAAGCACAATGGTGAAACCCTTCTATACTTCTATCCCCAATATACATATCGGGGCGCATTCGAACATTATCGGGAAAGTCTAGAACAACAATCGATGATGCGTCATAGTTTTTAGCACTCATAATTCCTCTTTTTGTAATTTTATATTTATTTTATCATCATATCAACGCTATATTTTTGAGGAAGCCCCGGTTCTAAGGCTCCATTTTTGTCGACAACCCACTGATTTTCGGCGATCTCATATAAAGGAAGATCATGCAACGAGTCTGATGTCATTTTATGGAGAATATACTGCTTTTCAGGGTAGTTTTTTGCCATATGAGCATGAAAATACCGCACTTTTGCTTCCATTTTGCAGTTTTCACCCTCAATACGGTTGAGGATTTTGTTTCCATTGATTTTAATTTTTGTGCCGATGATGAAATCTGGCTTTAGAATCTCTTTAATAGGCTCTAAAAATAATTCTAGGCTAGCAGAAATTATTCCTATTTCCATCCCTTTGGCTTTATCGTCTTGCATTGCTTGCACTACCGATGGAAAAAAATCTTTTTTAGCTTCTTTCCAGAAACCACGCACTAATCGGCGCCATTCCACCAAAGAAATACGCTTCATGGGCACTAACATAAGGTTTTTCCATGTATTATGTGGCAAAATGTGGCAAATATGTAGGAGGCTAACCATCAAAAAATGTGGTATATAAAGAAGCAACCATGGTTTTTTCTTGAAAAGGTAAAAATATATTCGAGTCCCTGTATCATATGCATATATTGTACGATCGAAATCATATAACGAAACTTTTAGCACAATATCTCCTCCTTAGTATCTTAAGTATAAGAAAAAAAATTAAAAAATGCAAATGCAGAGCTCGCTTCTTGCATTTTATTGGCAAATCATTTACAATAAGGAGATATATTTTTAGGAGAAAAATCTATGCCTAACGAAAATTCCAATTCTTCCAGCAAAAAGAAGAGTAGTGGTGGAAACTCTGCACCTAAGAAATCTACAACACGCAATAACCACTATTCGAAGACAACGTCCCATAGTAAGGCAAGTTCTAAGAAAACTGTCTCTCAACAAGAAACGATACCAGCAACAGTGGAAACCATAAAGGAGCAAGAAACTTCTGTAAATGAAACCACAAGCCATACTGCAGAATCGATGCAAGCCCCTATGGAATCTGTGAAAACATCAACTAAAAAGTCATTTGATATGTCAAAGATTGCTGATTGTTGCAAAAATAATAAGAAGATGCTGAGTATTGCCGCTGCAGTTATAGCTGTATTTGTAGTTGCAGGAATAGCATTTTTCTTTATGGGTAGTGCAGATCGAAAAGTTCTTGCAACATATACAAATAACGAAGGCAAAGTAGAGACAGTCCGTATTGGCGACATTATGGATGTTCTTCGTCCTAACTTACCTCAGGTTCCTCAAGAAGCCATCGATAGCCTCGATAGCATTGAGGCAATTCGTCAAGTGGTGCAAAATGTGTCAATTCAACCTCGCTTCATTGTTTTAGAAGCGTTGAATATCTCAAATTTCCAAGATTCAGACGACTACGCTACACTACTCAAAACCTCTCTTAAAACTGCTTCATTTCGTAATATGAATACAAAAAGTGCGCAAAATATCTATAAAGATATTAGTAATCAACAATTAATGGTAGCTACAGCATCGCGTATTTTGATGAGCAGATCCCCTAATCCTAGTGAAGATGAAGCTACGCTAGCTCGTTTATCTGAGATTTTAGAAAACGTTAAAACTTCAGAAAACCCACTACAAGATTTTCGCTCATTTGCTGCAAGCGATTCTCAAGATTTTATGACTCGAGGAATGAACGGCTACATGGGATATGTTCTTAAAGGTTCTTACCCTGATCTTGACGATGTTCTTTTCCAGAAAAAAGCAGGAGAAGGCCTATACAACGAAATCATTACTAACCCAGAATTTTATCAAATTGTTTATGTTGAAACACCTGCTAAAGCTGGAAAATTAAAAGATTTCCCAGACATTCAAAATGGTCAAGCTTTCCAAACATATGTGGTTAATTATATTATTAGTAATGCCCAAGTTTTATATAACTATAATCCAGAAAACCTTACTTACTCCTCTGATAAAGGGCAAGAAGTTGATCCTGAAACATTTACAGATTCAACAGTTGTTGCTCGCTTCTGGAAAAAGAATTACACCATCGCCCAAATAAGCGAATTTATTCTTGCTTCAGCACCTCCCGGAGCCGTAGCACCTCAGCCAGCAGAAGTTGTCCAACTTCTTTCTGATACAAATTCAGAAGCTGGATATATTGTTCAATTAGGGGTTCTTTTGCGTTCATATAACCCTAATCAAGCACGCAATAAAGAAACGATAGAATTATCAAATATGACAGTTCAACAGATCGACACAGAAAGTTCTTATCCTATCATTGAAGAATATCTATTGGCTCGTATCGATACAAACGTTACTGCGGCAGAAGTCAAAGATTATTATGATAACTTAGCTGAAAAGCCAATCAGTACCTACCGTGATGATGGTACACCTGTTTATGCAAAACTAGATGAAATTCGCGCTCAGGTGGAAAATGCTATACAGGGTTCCCGTATGCAAGCAGAATTTCTTGTATTGATGGGTAAAGCTGCAGAAGAACGATCCCTTAAATGGAAAGATGCAAATCTACCTGTTCTTACTCAGGTTATTATCAAAGAACACCAAAAAGTAACCGCCCAAAAATAGGGGAATCTCTTGGATCAACAAATGATTATCCGATTTTTGTCGGATAAAAAAGAAGTAGAGCTTACAGAGCTTTATAATAAATTTTCTATTAAGTCGCCAAAAGCTAAAACAGCGCTCCACGGTATGTTAAATACTTGGGAGCGTTGTGGTGCTTTGCGCTTCAATAAAGCAAAAAAAAGTATTGTTATCGTAAATGCGTCTAAATTTTCTCAGGGTAAATCGCACTCCTCGGGAGATAGAGTAGCTCGTCCGCCTATTCGTTTGGAAGGAGTGGAGAAGGATCTTCCTCTCATCATCCAGAGATACGATCTGCCTAAGCACTTTTCTAGTGCTGTTTTACAAGAAATTGAAGCTAAAGACTGGGAAAAATATCAGGATCCTCCCCGTGAAGATCTTAAAGATTTATTCGTTATTACTATTGATGGTTCTGATTCTAAAGATTTAGATGATGCCGTTCATGTTAAAAAAACCGATAATGGCTATGAATTAGGGGTGCATATTGCCGATGTATCGCATTATGTGGCGCCCTCATCTGCCCTCGACAACGAAGCCCGTGTTCGCGCAAATAGCTATTATTTAATTAACACCGTTCTTCCAATGTTGCCTCCCACTTTGTCAAACGACCTTTGCTCGCTCAATCCTCAAACGGATAAAAGAACAATGAGCATCTTTATGGATTTTAGTCCAGAAGGATTTATGCGAGGCTATCGAATTTGTGCATCAACCATACGTACTCGCTATAGGATGACCTACGATAGAGTTCAAGAAATTATGGATGGGGCATCCGAACAAGACCCAGAATTGGCTGAAAATATCACCTTGATGGCAGAATTGTTTGAACTTCTACTGCAAAATCGGCTAAATCGAGGCTCGATAGATTTTAATTTTAAAGAAAAAAAGATTATCCTCGACGAGGATGGTCTTCCTACAAAAGTTTATCTTAAAGATAGACAAAATTCAGAGCGACTCATTGAAGAATTTATGTTGTCTGCAAACATTGCTGCTGCTAACTTCTTATATGATAAAGGCTTAGGGGTGTATCGAGTGCATGATACTCCTCCTCCAGAAAAATATGCTAATCTTAAAGCCTTTGCTGCCAAACAGGGAATTAAACTGCCAGATGTTCCTAAACCAAAAGATTTACAAACTTTTCTTCTTGGTTTGAAAGATTCTCCTATGCTCGCTTCGGCGGAAATTCTAACATTGCGTTCGATGGCACAAGCAGTTTATCAAGCTGAAAATATTGGCCATTTTGGCTTAGGGTTTACTTTCTATACGCATTTTACCTCGCCTATTCGCCGTTACGCAGATCTTCTTGTGCATCGACTTATTAAATATTTTCTTTATGGAATGGGTTCCCCCTATGAACTTTCTTGGTTGGAAAAAACCTGTACTTATATTTCAGGAATGGAACGAGTTGCCATGGAAGCCGAGCGGGATTTCTTCAAAATAAAAGCCGTTCGATACATGAAACCTCTTGAAGGACAAGAACTTACAGGTGCTATTAGCTCTGTGGCTTCATTTGGAATTTTTGTAGAAGTTGATAACACAGGAATCGAAGCAATGGTTCGGTATAGTGATATGAAAGGCTATGTGGTGTTTGATGAAGTTTCCCTCAGCGCAAAAGCAGGTAATATAAGTTATCGACTAGGAGATCCAGCGAAGATTCGTCTAACTCGAGTCAACGTTGAACGCGGCTTTATTGATGCCGAGTTTATCGATTAAATCTATATAAAGGAAGGATAATATGTATCTTACTCATCCAGCTATTAATACAGTACTAGTTTCCTTGGGGCCTTTGGCCATTCGTTGGTATAGTCTGATGTACATTTTTGGTTTCCTCTTTTTTTTCTGGTGGACAACAAAGGAAATCAGGGCAAAAAGAATTGATTTTTCTGCTAAGCCCTCTCCCCAAAATTCAGAAGTTCTTCTTAACGACTTTCTTTTTTATGGAATGCTAGGCGTACTAATAGGTGGGAGACTTGGCTACATTTTTCTTTATAATTTCTCCTATTACTTAGAAAATCCCGTTGCAATTTTAAAAATCTGGGAAGGAGGGATGAGCTTTCATGGAGCCTTTATAGGAACATATATTGGTTGCTGGATTTGTATTATCAATCGGCGCTCTGTAATGAAAAAAGGCTTTTCTCTTCTTGATTTTTCAGATATAACATTGGTTTCTGTGCCTTTGGGCTTGGCTTTTGGACGATTGGGCAACTTCATCAATGGAGAACTCTACGGTAGGGCGGCTTCGGTGCCTTGGGCTATGTATTTCCCTCGGCGGCTTGATCTTGGGCATATCGGGGCATCGATGATTCCTCAAACAGAGGTTCAACCTATTATTGATGCGTTAAAATTTCGGCTAGTGGACGGCGTCAATGCTATTACACGCGACGGAATTACCTATGTTAACGTTCCTCGACACCCCTCACAACTATACCAGCTATTTTTAGAAGGGATACTGACGTTTATTATTCAGCAAACACTCTATTATAAATGCCCCAGCTCTCATAATCGAGGCTTTCTAACGGGATCATTCTTGGTTTCATACGGATTTTCTCGGCTTATAGTTGAATTTTTCCGCATGCCCGATGCTCAAATTGGATACCTTTATGGTGGATGGCTCACCATTGGAATGATCTACACATTGCCTATGGTTTTTCTAGGCGTATATTTTATGATAGTAGCGCTTAAAACAAAAACAGTAAATCTTCTTCGCATAAAATGATTAGAATTCTTGATTCAGAAACTGTGCGACAAATCGCCGCAGGAGAGGTAATCGAAAGACCTTCATCGGCATTAAGAGAGCTTTTGGATAATGCTCTAGATTCGGGGGCGAGTGAGATTCATGTTACCTTAGAAGAAGGGGGCAAGAAATTTCTTTCTGTCACCGATAATGGCTGTGGCATGAATAAAGAAGATCTCGAAAAAGCTCCTATTCTCTATGCGACTAGTAAAATATTAAATATTAATGATTTAAACGATCTTCATACCTATGGATTTCGAGGAGAGGCGTTGGCATCTCTTGCAGGAGTGAGCTTGTTGCGTATTGCTTCCTGCCAGGAAAATGCCGATCATGGCTTAGAATATTGTATTGATTTTGGCGTGGAACAAGAAATTGTGC
Source organism: Brevinema sp. (assembly GCA_051653605.1). GTDB lineage: Bacteria > Spirochaetota > Brevinematia > Brevinematales > Brevinemataceae > JBOFWL01. The sequence continues at coordinate 217,944 of JBOFWL010000028.1, read as the reverse complement.
CTAAGGCAATGAATAAAGGCACCGTTGTCACTGTTGAAAATCTCTTTGAAAACTTGCCTGCACGCTTAAAATTTCTTGGCTCCTCTTCTGCCGAACAGCGAGCCTGCACCAGCGAATTTATTAAAAAAGCCTTAACATATCCTCAATGTGCTTTTCGGATGAGTGGAAAAAATGGAGATATGTATAATCTTCCGGCCGTGCAAGACCCTTATGATAGAATTCACGCTATTTTCCCCGATGCCCCACTACAAGCGTTTTCCTGGGAAGAGGGGGGAATTCTTGCTACGGGGTTTTGTTCCCCACCCGATTGGTATCGCCCATCGCGTTCTCATCAATTTCTTTTTGTCAATAAACGCCCTATAGAGTGGGCTCAACTTCGAGGGCAAATCGTTGCTGCATATGGAAATCTACTGCCTCCGGGGCGTTTTCCAGCTTGTTTTATTTATCTTACGCTTACCCCAGATACTGTTGATTTCAATGTGCATCCTCAAAAAAGAGAAATTCGATTTCAAGAAGAGGGAGTAGTAGCTTCGGTTGTTCGGAGAGCCTTAAGACAGGGCTTAATGAAGACAGAGGATTCCTCTTCATCCACATCCTCTGAACAATATTACCCAGAAACTAAAAGTATACCTATACCTTCGAATCTCCAAAAACCTTCCTTTACAAGGGATTTTTCTTCTAAAAATGATGTTTATCTTCCTAAAAGTTACAGAATCGAAGAAAATCCCTCTATTTTTGCAAGAGTCGAGCCACAAAATGCTCCTACTATTGCGGAAAAACTATTGAAAAGTCGCTTTATTGGCTTGATTCTACAGACATATCTTATTTATGATGAGGGGAATGAGGTGTTTTTTATCGATTTTCATGCTATGCACGAAAGAGTTCGCTATGAAAAAATAAAAAATCACTATGCTTCAGGCCTAGCCTCACAGGCCTTGATGATCCCCCTTGTACTTGAAATTTCACGTCAGGACGCTGATAAAATCGAACATATTCAGAAAAATTTAGAACATCTAGGATTTTCTCTCAATAGGGTGGGGGAAACAACGATCGCGATAGAAGCCTTGCCGGCGCTATTAGAGCCAGCTCATGTCGAAATTGTATTGATGGACTTATTACAACTTGCCGATGAAACGCTCGATTTTACGGATGCGGTTTTGTGGGATTCTGCGGTGAAAAGCATTGCTTGCAAAGGCTCTGTTAAGAGGGGGGACTCGGTGAATAAGGTTGAAATGGATGCCTTAATTCAGTATTGGGTGGATATGGGAGCTCTACCTTCCTGCCCGCATGGTAGACCCATTATAATTAAAAAATCACGGGCAGATTTTGATAGAGAATTTAAAAGATTAGGGTTTTAATGCCATGATAGAGACCGGCAAAGATGATAAATTTGACGAAAACTGATAGTTTCGGGTTGTTCCTCGTTAAGAATAGAGATCATTCCCAAAAAATCGGCGTGAAAAAAACCTTTTTGGTGTTGCTGCCATAGAAGAATACATTCTAAACGATGATACCTGCCGATGATTTGTGGGTTGCTGATATATTTATCAAGCAATTTTAGGGGAATTCTTTTGAGGAATGTTTTTTTCATAAAGTCTCCTTTTGACTTATTACACAATATTAGATTAGTATTCGGTAAAATTGGTTTTATTATTATAATAAAAAAACTATAAATTTGAGGAAATAGATGAAATTTTTTTATTTTTTACTTTTGCTTTCTGCTGTTGCCTGTGGGAATTCTACAGAATCTCCCTCTCAATCTGCGAATTTACCTATTTTTCGCTTGGATTCAACCCAATTAAGTAACTATATGCTTGTTTTACCTCAAGTTTTGGAAGCATCACAAGCTTTTCTTAAAACGAAAGAGGGAATTGACTCTGCTAAAGACCCAGATAACAGTGCTTTCTACCAGTATGTTTTCCGTCATGAATACTTAAAGGACATATTGAACGGTATTGGATTTGTTAATGAGCGAGAATTTGGTATTCATCATGAGTATATTGTAGCCTTATACATCAAACTAAGCGAAGACCCCGATGTGCTAAAAGATGCTAAAACAATTTTACCTGCTCTTTCAAAAGAGAAGGACGTTTTGGTTCTTCGATTATCGAGAGATGCCAAGAATAGCTCTTTACAAAAATTAGTTGATGAAATGGATGCCAAACAGGCTTTCTATCAAAATGTACAGCTTCTCGAGCCTTATTTGTCCTTCCTTGATAGTTTGAATCAGTAATTGCCATGAAAAGTATTAAAGTTTTTCTTCTTTCTGTTGTTTTAGGATGGTTAGGATCCTTGGTTTTCCCTTTGATAGTAACGATAGGAGTTAGTTTTTCTCGCCGGTATTTCTCTGTAATTCCTCAATCTATGATCGCACTATGGGTTTTTAATGTTATGAATGCATTGTTGATGATCCTTTTAGGCAGGCTTCATCGCTATTTACCGCTTGTGCAACTTTCAATGAATGGCTTCTTTTTGGGGGTCTTCTGGTCTTTTTTGGGCTTTTGGCTCCCTCCCCATGTGCTTATCGAAACAACAGCTATTATTTTATGCGCTCATATATCTTATAGCCGTAATTACCGTTTATTTCCCCTCATCGTTGTTTTATTAGCATGTGGCGCTTTTTTTGAGTCGTCTCTGTTTATGTAGATATTTTGGATTTTAAGCCTTTCAGAAGTATCTTCTTGTATATGAAATACGGGGAGGACCAATGAAAGGTTTTTTAATTATTTTTTGTATAATTTTTTCTTCTTGCGCTATATCTTCGCTAGACCTAGGCGACTATCTACTTGCCATAGGGGAAGATCAGCTGGGGGATTCGTTAACGATAGATGCAGTAGCAGTGGCAGGCATGGTATATAAATCAGAGGATGGAACTAAGATTTGGTATGCCAGCGACTCAAAGATTTTTCAAGACCAAAGTGCCAATGCTTATTTTTTTGTGGGGCCAAGGATATCTGGAAAAGGAAAAGACTATATCTACACCAGAAATGGACAGTACTATGGCCTGAGGATATTCACCCCGATTCAGATTGGTTTTACGGTAGCGCAGAGCACCTCTGCCTCCATCCCCTGGGATTCTACAGACCCAACAAAGATAACTATTCTTTTTCAAGAATAATACCTCAAATTAAAAGCCTCTTTATATAGAGGCATTTTTATTATATACTGTTCTTTATAATAGAAGTAAGTTGGCGTAAAAAACCCCTCGGGGATACCGAGGGGTGGTGCGGGTTTTCATGCCGCAACCGGAACCTTTCATTAATGTATCGTAAAAAAATAGGTGAAAACTCAAATTTTTTATAAAAAATCCTAATCTTTTTTAAATTTGTTCCGAAAATAATAGAGAAAGAGAAAATATTTTTCCCGAGGGAGGATTCTATGGTTTTTGGAAAAGCAGCCACTGGCATGGGTCGAACCGCAGCAATGATGGAACAAGGCTTACAAGCAACAGTATTACGACGTAGCCTCATTGCTAATAATATTGCAAACGTTAATACTCCAGGTTATAAAAGAGCAGAGCTCACCTTTGAAAGCCAATTGCGTCGAGCAGTGGCTTCGGAAGTTCCCCCTAAAATGCCCACGAAAATGACAGATGATCGTCATATTTCTTTCAATAGACATATCGATTTTACCAAGGTAGAACCTAAGATAAATGTAGAATACGACACAACTTATAGAAATGATGGAAACAACGTCGACATTGATAGAGAAAGCGCCGACGCTATGAAAAATTCTCTTCATTATAACTTAATGTTAGAAATTTATAACCGTAATATCCGCCTGATTGATTCGGCATTACGTTAAGTTTTAGGATAGGAGCATTATTATGGGTTTATTTACAAGTATGAATATCTCCGCTACAGGCTTGACCGCCCAGCGGATGGAAATAGATGTTATTGCAAACAACATTGCAAACGCCAATGCAACAAGAACAACAGAAGGTGGCCCGTTTCAGCGATCTAGAGTGGTGCTGATGCCTAGAAAAGGTGTTCCTGTATTCAAAAGCCCGCACGTGCCAGAGGCTCTTCAACCAGAAATGGGCGGAGGAGTTAAGGTTAATGCCATCACTAAAGATGAAAGCCCTGCTCGAATGGTTTATGATCCAACCCACCCAGACGCCATCAGTGGAGGCCGTTGGAAAGGCTACGTAGCTTATCCAAACGTTAATGTAGTGACAGAAATGGTTAACATGATCAACGCCAACCGCTCGTACGAAGCCAATGTTACTCTCATCGAGTCGGGGCGACAAATGTTTGATAGAGCATTACGCTTAGGATCATAATAGAACAGGAGACGGTTAAATGATTTCAGCAATCGTAGGGGTGCCACATGTCTCTTTTGTGCCTGTGCAGCCTATCTCGCCAATAAAACCCAGAAGCCAGCAAACAATTGACCCCGTTCCCGCAATACTTAATCAACAGCCTGCAGCAGTAAACAACTCAATGGTTGATTATGAAATGCTTGCAAGCTCTAACTATGCCACAATATCAGAGAGCGCGAACGCTCATATAATCTTCCCTCATGCACAAGAAATACAATCGTTGGCAAGCCAAACTATCGCTAACCAAGCCTACGACTCGAATAACGACACATCATTAAAAGGAATGATATTAAATTTGAATTCTTAAAGAGATAAAAGGAGCCTTGTGGCTTCTTTTTCATAGGAAAAGATTGTAATGCTCAGAAACTTGCGATTATTGATTAAATCAAGATATAATATGTGTTGGCTATTTTTTTGAGGTGAGTTATGACCATTAAACCTATTTCTAAACCCTTTACACCCATAGAACCCATTACACGTTTAAAACCTAATCTCGACAAAAACGAAGGTAACGACGATATTAAAAAATCGTTTGATCAGTTTCTCGAAGAAGCAACGAAGCGAATAAAAGGAGATGATACTCATGCAAATTAATTCTCAAGGACGCATCACCCTACAAATGAATTCAACCGACCCAAGACATATTCAAAAAAATATGCCTAGCACAGCAACATCAACAGAACAAAATTTTGGCGATATGTTTTTTAAAGCTATTAATACCGTAAATGAAGACCAAACCGCCGCAGATAAACTACAACAGGCAGCTATCATCTCTCCGGACAACGTGAACGTTGCTGATATTATGATTGCAACGGAAAAGGCTAGGCTTTCGTTTGGGCTTCTTAAAGCAGTGACAGATCGCGCAAGTAGATCCTTTACTGATATTATGAATATTCGCTAATAAACTTCCCCTAGTTTTAGGGGCGTTTATTATAAATATGATAGAATTTTTTGTATAGATAATCTCTATCGTATTTATCGACAAAGGATAGCACAAACTTAACTAAAAATAGCTATTTTTTGCATAAAATAATTAATAAATTAAAAAATAAGGAGATTGCTATGCCCGACTGGAAAGCCTTGTTTAGTAGTCTTAGTGAACGATTCAAAAACCTAAATACTCCTCAAAAAGGTATTCTTGTTGGTGGAGTAGTGCTAATCATCGCTGTTATTGCTCTTACAAGTAGATTTGCTACAAATTCAGGCGTGCAGGCACTCCTTTACCAGAGTGCTCTTTCACCTCAGGATTATGCTAAGGTTACTTCTCGTTTACAAGAAATGAATGTTAAATTCGATACTAGAGGCGATGAATACATTCTTGTTGGCGACCCAGAAACAGCAAAAAAAGTGCGTATGCAACTCGGACAGGGAGGAATTATTCCTCAAAATGTTCGTGGTTGGGAACTTTTTGATGTTCAACGCTTCACAACCACCGACTTCGAGCGAGATGTCAATCTTCAACGTGCTATTATTGGTGAGATGACAAAACACATCAAAACCCTCGCCGATATCGAAGATGTGAGTATTCAGGTTACTTTCCCCGATCAGACGCTGTATTCGTCCGCCCAAACTGAGCCTACGGCTTCTGTGGTGCTTACTCCATCCCCTTACTCTGATATTGCCGAAAATAAAGGCAAAATTTCGGGTATTGTTAACCTCGTTGCTTTTGGAATTCCTAATCTTAAGGCGGCAAATATTGTCGTTGTTGATAATGCTGGTAATGTGCTTTCCGATTTACTTGTTCCTAACGATGGTGATCAACAACTTCGTCTTGCTCGAGAACAGCTACGCGTTATGGAGAGAGAACGAGCCCGCTACACCGCCCGCATCACCGAGGCGCTTCGACCTTCTCTCCCCCAAGATCGATTTCTAGTAAGCGCCGATATTGAATTCGATTGGAATAAAAGAACATCTACCTCAAAAGAGTTGATTCCTACAGTTATTCGCCCAGATAATCCTCTCACCCCTTACGACGATAGTGAAGTGGTGCTTGAAGTTACCGTTTCAGATGATAGAACCACAGAGAGATACCGAGGGCCTTCTTATATCCCCGAAGGGCCAGCAGGCGTTGAAGATAACGTGCCTCCTGGATTAAAAGATAAAATAGATCGTTTCAACCAATATGAGCGTGATCAGACAACCCGAAACCTAACTACAGGTACAAGAGAATCTCAAGAGGAAAAATCCCCTTACGAGATTCGACGGGTATCAGTTTCTGTTGCTATTGATGGCGTTTGGACAATAGAACGAGATAATAAAGGGCAAGAAATCCTTTCTAATGGCTCGGTTATTCGCTCCTATACACCGGTTGATACGGCAGAGCTTCGTAGTTATCAGGAAATCGTTCAAGGAGCAGTTGGTTATAATGCAGCACGGCTTGATCAGGTTTTTGTTCGACCTCTGCGGTTTGATCGTAGTGCCGAATTTGCAGCTGCTGATGCAGCGATTCGTCGTCGTATCTTAATCCAACGCTTGATTATCGCAGGATTACTTAGTTTAATCGCTATTATTGTGATTACAATGGTCTTCCGCATCATCATGACTCAATTAGAGCTTCGTCGACAACGAAAAGAAGAAGAATTACTTCGTCAACAAGCAGAAATACGAGAAGCAGCAATGCGTCGAGCCGAAGCTGAGAAATCAGGGCTTGAACTCTCTATGGAAGAAAGAGCTTCTAACGAGCTTCTAGAGAGCGTAGTTAACACAGTGCGAGAGCACCCACAAGAAACAGCCAAACTCATTCGCACTTGGCTTTTAGAAAATATTTAATAGTTGGCGTTTTTTGTGAGAATTCATTATAATAAAAGTAGTATAGGTCATTGGGAGAAATTTCATGGCAGCAGATAAAGCGGCACCGGCAGATAAACGATCAAAAAAACGAGTCCTTAGTGGAAAAGAAAAGGTTGCGGTCTTTTTAATTTCTATAGGGCCAGAAGTGAGCTCCGAAGTTCTTAAACACATGAAAGAAGAGGAAATTGAAGAAATTTCCTTTGAGCTTGCGCGCGCTGATTTAGTTGATTCCGAAACAAGAGACTCCGTCTTGATGGAGTTCCAAGAGCTAATGATGGCTCAAAACTTCATCATGAGTGGTGGTATCGATTATGCCCGCGAGGTTCTTGAAAAAGCACTAGGCTCGCAAAGAGCTGTGGATATTATCAACCGCCTCACGTCGTCTCTTCAAACCAAACCCTTTGACTTTATTCGACGTACAGACCCTGTGCATCTGGTTAACTTCATTCAAAATGAACACCCTCAAACCATTGCCTTAATTCTGTCCTATCTCGAGCCTCAAAAAGCAGCAACGGTTTTAGCTGCACTCAACACCGATTTACAAGCTAATATAATGAAGCGGATCGCAACAATGGACCGAACATCTCCCGAAATTTTACGAGAGGTGGAGCGAGTGCTGGAGAGAAAACTGTCGACGCTCAGCTCCGAAGACTTTACTTCAGCTGGGGGTATTGATGCGGTTGTTGCCATTATTAATAACGCCGATCGTACCACAGAACGAAATATTATTGAGACACTCGAAGAAGATGATCCCGATTTGGCAGAAGAAATCAAAAAGAAAATGTTTGTTTTCGAAGATATTATTACTCTCGACGACAAAAGTATTCAGAAAGTTATGCGTAATATTGATAACAATGATCTTTCAAAAGCACTTAAATCAGTTGATTCCGAAGTCCAAGAGAAGATTTTCCGCAATATGTCTAAACGGGCAGCGGGAATGCTCAAAGATGATATGGAATTTATGGGGCCAGTTCGCTTGAAAGAAGTCGAAGAAGCCCAGCAGAAAATTGTGTCTGTCATCCGAAAGCTCGAAGAGCAGGGTGAAATTGTTATCGCCCGCGGTGGTGACGACGATATTGTTGTCTAATTTTTCAATAGTGAGAGGCGTTTGTGGAGTTTCAATCCGTACCCTTTGATCCTCATGCTCGCGTATTAAAGCAAGGTCAGTATATTATTCGAGCCGACAATAATGTTGTCGTTCCTACTCGTTCTTTTAATTCGCAAGAAGACGAAGAACAGACAGTAACTCAGCGTATTGATCAAATGAAAGCAGAGATTTCTGCTTATGAAGCTCAACTTGAAGAACGTAAACGTCAAGATCTCGAAAAAAATGAACGCCATCTCAGTCAAGTTCGGGATGAGGCAAAAAAAGTTATGGAAGATGCTGAACAGCATGCTTTCGATCGTATCCAAAAATCAGTTACCGAAAAAGAAAATATTCTTCGAGAGAGCAGACTAGAAGCTGATAAAATTATTAGCCAAGCTCAAAGCGAATCTGATGATATGATTGCCCTCGCTCGTAAAGAAGCTGATAAGCTTAAAAAAGAAGCCGAAGCCGAAGGCATGGATCTGGGGCGAACGGAAGGCTATGAAACAGCAACAAATGATATTAAACTAGTCATAGAACGCCTTCACTCTGTGGTTGCAGAAACAGCCCGTGAACGTGAACGAATCCTTCTTCATAGTGAACAGCAGGTTATCAATTTGGTGCTTACTATGGTAAATAAGGTTGTTAAAAAACTTGCGATTGAACATAAAGAAGTTGTCATTGAAAATACTAAAGCAGCATTAAGCTTACTTCGAGGGGCAATGACACTGTTTATCCGTGTTTCTCCTAGAGATTACAATCTTGCAGCATCCTATAAAGACGAATTTATTCATCTTATTGAAGCAAGAGCCGATCTTAAATTTATTGAAGATCCTACGATCGAGCCAGGTGGTGTCTATATTGAATCTGATACGGGTGACATCGATGCTACTATCAATACTCAATTGGAAGAATTAGAGCGTCAAATGCGTTTTTATGTTCCTATTAAGCCTAAAGTGCCTAAATCTCCCGAAGCAACGCCTCAAACAGAAGAAAAAACAATGGCTGAAGACCTTCCTCCTACCGATTTTGCTCAAAATCAAGGAAGTTATGGTAATGATATCCCCGAAGAGATGCGATATACGGCTCCAAGTGATGAAAATACATCAGAATCTCCTCAATCAGATACCGTTATCGAGCCAACTCCTTTAGATACAAGGGCTGCCGACGTTATCGAACCAATTATTATTGGAGATACACCTAAAGATGATAATAGCTCCGTTTCTTAGGGGGCAACCATGAATGAAATTTTTGCAAAATATCAAAATGCGCTTGATCGTAGTCAACCTCTAAAAGCTTATGGAAAGATTTTAGGAGTTAATGGGCTTATGATTGAGGCCGATGGCCCCACGGGAAGCATTGGCGACCTGTGTATTATCCATGCTGCTACGCCAATTAAGGCTGAAATAGCGGGCTTTCGTGATAGAAAAACTCTTCTTATGCCATTGGGGCACCTTTCAGGGATTGCTCCAGGCATGAAAATCGAAAACACTCTTCGTCCTATTCTTGCACCTTGTGGAGATGAGCTTCTTGGTCGCGTCCTTAGCGGCATTGGAGAGCCTCTCGATGGCAATGGTGCTGTGCAGGTTTCTGACTACTACCCCTTAGATAATCCTCCTCCCAACCCTTACCAACGTAAACGAATCGACGATATTATGGTCACGGGGGTTCGCGCCATCGATGGCATTCTAAGTGCCGGTGGCGGACAACGCCTTGGCATTTTTGCTGGTTCTGGTGTGGGGAAAAGTACCTTATTGGGAATGATCGCTCGAAATACAGAAGCCGACGTCAACGTAATTGCTCTCATTGGAGAACGGGGGCGAGAAGTTAAAGAGTTTATAGAGAATGATTTAGGCCCCGAGGGTTTGGCTCGTTCTGTTATCATTGCTGTTACTGGGGATGAGCCGCCACTTCTCCGCTTACGGGGTGCATACACCGCCACCAGCATTGCGGAGTATTTTCGTAGTCAAGGTAAAAACGTGATGTTTATGATGGATTCAGTAACTCGTTTTGCAATGGCTCAACGAGAGGTTGGGCTCTCTTTGGGAGAACCACCAGCTTTACGTGGCTATACTCCTAGCGTCTTTTCTACTCTTCAAAAACTTCTCGAACGAACAGGCAACGATGATAAGGCTAGCATCACCGCTTTTTACACCGTCTTGGTTGAAGGAGATGATGGAAACGAACCCATCTCGGATACCGCGCGTGGGATTTTAGACGGGCATATAGTGCTATCTCGCACCCTTGCCGAAAAAGGGCATTTTCCTGCTATCGATATTAATGCTTCTATCTCTCGTTCTATGAAAGACATAGCCGACGAAAGACACCTAAGCATGGCAGCTCGCTTAAAAGACATGATGGCAGTTTATAAAGAAAACGAAGATATTATTAATATTGGGGCTTATATTCGTGGAGGCAACCCAACTTTAGATGAGGCAATCATCAAAATGGACATGATAAATGCCTATTTAAGACAGGGTATTACCGAAAAATCAACGTTCGACCAGACGATTTTATATCTTCACGACTTAGTTGATAATCAAACTAAGCATCATCAACGCCGTTAATTGTCAGGAATTGTGATTTCTAAGCCATCGTAAGCTAAAAATACCCCTTCAGGCAGCTCTTTTTCCCAAATAGAATGCTTTACTTCGTGGTTCATGTGGATAAGATAGCTAACTCTAGGCTTTATTTGCTCTATATAGTGCAGGGCTTCTTCCAAATTAATATGGGTGCTATGCACTGTCTTTCTCAAACAGCTAATAACCAATGTGTCGACTCCTCTAATCGCATCAATACTCTCTTGAGGAAGCGTTTTAACATCGGTTAGATAGGCAAGTTGTCTTATTTTCCACCCAACAATGGGTAATTGCCCATGCATAACTGGAATAGGTAAGATTTCTTCTCCAGCACAAAAAATGGGTTGAAGAGGTGTTACAGAGTGAAGATTAAGCTGAGTCAGCCCGCCACCAACTTGTAGCGGAGTATCATCAAAAAGATAATACAATTGACGCTTAATAGTCTCCAAAGTTCGAGGTAAAGAATACACTTCGAGTGGCTTGTACCATGAAAAAGGGCGAAAATCATCCAGCCCAGCCAGATGATCGAAATGCTCATGCGTGATTAGGATGCCATCAACAGATTGCACACGAGCCTCAATAAGAGATAAACGTATCTCCGGGCCTGCGTCGATAAGAAAACGCTTATCATCGATATATAAAAGGGATGCGCATCGATAGCGGCGATCTCGTGGATCGTTTGACAAGCATACATCACAAACACAGCCTAATACAGGAATTCCTGATGAGGTTCCTGTTCCTAAAAAACGCAGTTGCATTATTGCCTCTTTAATATATAATATTATACAGTTGTCTTGATTTTTTTGCAAGGAGAGTGCTTATGTTTTGGGATCAAAAAACATTGTTTGATCACACCTTTGTTGAAGAAGCTCTTCAACAGAAATCTTCTCGTCCCTTCGTTGTACGCTATTTTCTCACAGATACGCGGACTATTACCGAGCCTGATCTCAGTTGCTTTTTAGGTATTAAGGGAGAAAATTTTGATGGCTCCGATTATGCCGTTCAAGCTTATGAAAAAGGTGTTCGTATTTTCATTATTGGTAAAGAAATAAGTCTTCCCAAAGATGCGATTGTTTTTCAAGTGCCAGATGTAATCGAAGCCCTAGGAAAACTCGCAGCGGCGCATAAGATTCGATTGATGATTCCTCATGTTCTTATTACGGGAAGCGTTGGGAAAACCACTACAAGAGCCATGTGCGCAGCTATTTTAGCACAAAAATACCCTGTTCATACCGCAAAAAAGAACTTTAATAACGAAATAGGGCTTCCTATTGTCATCTTAGAGACATCAGAAGAGGCGAAAGTCTCTATTTTAGAAGCAGGAATGAATAGTAAAGGCGAAATAGGGCGGCTTTCTCTTATATCGAGGCCTGAAATTGCTATTATAACTAATATTCATCTTATTCATGCCGGCCCTCTTGGTGGATTAGATGGGGTTGCTCAAGCTAAAAGTGAGATTGTCGAAGGGATGGATGAATCCTCAATTTTACTTATTAATGAGGAAGATCCTTTTTGTGAATTTTTTACCAAAAAAGCTCGGGGAAAAGTTCATTATTTTCGCCCGTCTGACGTCTCTATTAAAACAGATAAGCTTGAAAAAGGGTTTATCTTCACTCATAAAAATTATTCTGATGAAGAATTTTATTGCCCTTTACCCGGTACGCATCTAATATTAAATTTAGCAGCCAGTATCGCCCTTGCAGAAATCTTCAATACTCCCTCATCCCTCATTCATAAGGGATTACAGTCGATGGCTGCCTTGCCAGAGCGGATGAACATCTATACAAAAAATCAAACCACAATTATTGCTGATTATTACAATGCCTCGCTTCCTTCGTTTAAAGCGGCGTTGGATGTGCTAGGCAAAAGCCCCAAGCCTCGGACGGCGATTATAGGTGATATTCTCGAATTGGATGAATTTGCACCACAGGTTCATCAAGAGATAATCGAGTACATAAAGGAAACAAAGTGCGCAGATTATATATTTGCTCATGGCCCGCATATGGCTAAAGCTTGTTCTTCAACCGTCTTAGATATTCCTCACGAAGTTATTGAAGAGCTATCAACCCTTAAAGTAAAACTTGAGGATTGCTATCAGAAGAAAGGATCTATACTTATCAAAGCTTCTCATGGCATGAAATTTGCTAATCTTGTAGAATAAGAATAAGAATAAAAAGCGAAAAAATTGAAATCTATTGTGAGTTGTGGTATACTTATATGACTATGTTAGTTTTTCTCATTTTGGAGGATAGTTTATGAAAAAGATTGCGTTTTGTTCTGTGCTTGTGCTGCTTTTTGCTGCTTGTGGTAAAAAAGAGAAAGATCCGAATCAAACCAATACTGGTATTCCTGGATATGATACAACGTTACCTTCAGGGCGAATTGTCAACCGTTTGAAAAATACTAAGTGGGAAATCCCTGCTTATAAAGAAGCTTTTATTCAATTTACTCCAGAAGGCGTTAACTTGGGTATGAATGCTCAATTTGTAATGTCAAATGCACGTATGACAATTGTTTCTGAAGCAGATGATATGCTTGTGTTTACGGTGGATGATCTTACAAATAGTGTTGTTTTATCGTTGAAAGTCAAAGATAAAGATACTTTATCTATTGCGCCACACATCGGAGCAGGTTCTGAGGCCGTTGCTCAACATGAAACGCTAGCTCAAGAATTTAAAAAAGCTAACTAGCATTTGCTAAATACTAATATCGGGATTTATTCCCGATATTTTTTTGAGGTTTTTATGAAACAAGTAGCTTGTTTTATTATATTATTTTTATTTCAATCTTGCAGTGCTCCAAATCCTCTTTCGTCTAAGCCTGTTCTTCAACAATTAGAAGGCACAACGTGGCGTTCTCAAAACTTAGATGTCTATACCTTAGAGCTTCGTCGAGGTGGTAGAGTGAGAGTGCGTTTGGGCGGCGTTTTAGGATTGGCCGAAACAACATATATAGTAAAGCAGCAAGATACTAATTTTATGCTTGTTTCACTGTATGAGGATACGCCTAATCCTTTTTTGATGGCGGTTTCGATTGTGGATCGTTCTACTATTATGGTGGGAATATGGGTTTACACGAAAGACCTCAGGCTACAAGAAGCTAAAGATATGTTAGAAAACACAGGCCGTATCTTTAAAAAAACTTAAAAAAAACCCAGCTATTAGCTGGGTTTTCTTCTATACGGGAACAACTTCTATACGTTCGGATACTTTGACGTTTAAATACTGCTGAATTGCAGACAGAGTTCCTGTCGATGCAATAGGGCAACCATCACAAGCGCCAAGATACTGAATAAAGAGCAGAAGATTATCTCCTTCTGGCTTGAGATCAACAATCTCCATATCTCCACCATCCATAACCAGCATAGGGCGGACATCGGCGTCCAACATTTCGCTAATTATTTTGAGCTGTTGAACAGATGACATTGAATCAAAATTTTCTACCTCTGGCATTATAGCACTCCTTCATACGGATTTATTTTACTGAATTAGAAATATCTTAACACTTAAAAAGTACACAATAAGAATAAGTTACTTTACTCATATTATATCAAAAAATCATACCGAACTCAAGGATTTTATATTTTTTATGAGTTGACTTTCTTGAAAAAAAAACCAAAATGTAGTATAATGTTAGGGAGTATACATGATTAAATACCATAAAAGAGGATGAAAATGTCACTAACTTTAAAAAAAGTTCCTTTCCAGCCTAAGGGCCCAGTTGTTTTAGTTGTCATGGACGGAGTTGGATTCACCGATAGCGCCGATGGGAATGCTGTCAAAGGCGCCCAAACCCCAGTTTTAAACAACTTAATGGCCGGTCCTGTTCATCGTCTTCTAAAGGCGCATGGTACAGCAGTGGGAATGCCTTCCGATGATGATATGGGAAATTCCGAAGTAGGCCATAATGCTCTTGGGGCTGGTCGAATTTTTGCTCAAGGCGCAAAATTGGTTAATCAAGCTATCGAAAATGGCTCTATTTTTCAAGGCACATGGAGCCAACTCATTGATAATTGCAAACAAAAAAAGACTGCACTCCATTTTTTAGGGCTACTCTCTGATGGTGGTGTGCACTCAAATATAAATCAGCTAATCGCAATGGTCTCAAAGGCTGCAGAGCAAGGCGTTGAAAAAGTCTTTATTCATGCCCTTACCGATGGAAGAGATGTCGGTGGACGCTCTGCTGCAGGCTATGTTGCTCGCATGGAAGAACTCTTTACTGAAATTAAATCTAAATATGGCTTTACTTATGCTATTGCCTCTGGTGGTGGCCGCATGGTTATCACTATGGATCGCTATAATGCCGATTGGCCTATGGTTGAAAGAGGATGGAATCTCCATGTTCATGGTAAGGCAGATCGCTCTTTCACCAGTGCTACCGAAGCCATCGATACCTTCTATAAAGAAGATGCAGAACGAAACGATCAATACAATCCTCCTTTTGTCGTTGTAGACAGCAATGGGGCTCCTATTGGTAAAATTAGCGATGGTGATAGTGTAATTCTTTTCAACTACCGCGGAGACAGAGCTTTAGAAATCTCTTCTGCGTTTACGGCAGACAATTTTACTCAATTTGATAGAGGTGCGCGCCCAAATGTTATGTTTGCTGGTATGATGCAATACGATGGCGACCTCAAAATCCCCCCATTGTTTTTGGTCACTCCTCCAAATATTGAACGGCCTGTTGGAGAATACCTCGTAAATAATGGTATCAAGACATTTGCAATCTCTGAAACCCAAAAATATGGACACGTTACTTATTTCTGGAATGGAAATAAATCGGGCTACCTCAACGAATCAATGGAAAAATATGTCGAGATTAAGTCGGATAATATTCCTTTTAATCAAGCTCCTAAGATGAAAGCTAAAGAAATCACAGAAGAAGCCGTTAAAGCTATAGAAAGTGGTGAATTTCAACATATTCGTATCAACTACCCCAATGGTGATATGGTTGGACATACAGGCGACTACCAAGCAACAGTAACATCAGTAGAAGCCGTTGATGAAGGCTTGAAAAGCCTCTCAGATGCAATTAAAAAAACTAATGGTATTATGATCGTCCTTGCGGATCACGGTAACGCCGATCAAATGTGGTCAGTAGATAAAAAAACAGGTGAGAAATCGCCAATGACAGCTCACACGCTGGCGCCTGTCCCATTTACAATTTTCGACCCCAATTATAATGGAGAGTATGTTCTTGCTCAAGTTGAAGAACCTGCCGGATTAGCAAACGTTGCATCTACCTTATGTAATCTGCTTGGTTTTGAAGCTCCTCAGGAATATCTACCCTCTCTTATTAATTTTAAAAAATAAGGTGGATATATATGAAGTATTTCCTGTCGTGGTGCCTTCTACTATTAATGAGTGGATGTAGCTTTACAATGTCTGAAAATCTAGATGCAGTAGATGTACCAGAGCGACCGGAAGCTGGATATCAAAGAAAACAGTACCTTAACCCGTACATTAGCTTTTGGCAAAATCCTTTAGAAACATTTCCTATAGAATTAAATAAGAGAAACCCATGGGTGGCACAAAATCCTACAGGATTTACTAGCTTATATCCTAAATTTTCTTTGGGCTTCAATTTTTTTCAAAATACGGGAGAAGGCAAACAGTTTTCGTTTGCAGAACGCCTGTTTTTTGCAGATGTGTTTGATATGATCCGATTTGTTGTTAATAGCCCAGTTTTTGAGCAAGAAATGCTCAATGGTGTGTTTTTTGAAAATGATGGGATGACGCCTCGATCACCAAAAGTTATACTTGATGAAATTAAAAATATTAACTTTTCAATTTCATTGGTAAAACGCCCCCTAGATGATAATGTGCTAGCAGAAGCTACAGTTGGTGGCTTTAGCCATATTATCTGGGTTAGAGATGATACAGATTATACTAAGGGGCAAGTTCAAGAGATGGCTCTCATTATTTTACATGAAGTCACCCACAATATGGGGTATTTTCATAGTTCAGGCGTCAATTATGGTGTGCATGATCCTTTAAGAGAGGCTATCAGGCTGGCAACGCCTCAGCAAGTTGCTAACTATATTGCAGTTACGCCCTACTATGAGGATCTCATGATCCGTAGAGTAAGAACTCTCTCGGGAGAATCTTTAGCTCAAAGCAGCAGATCATCATCACATATTTCTTGTAATTTTACAGATATTTTTGGTGATAGAGATCACGACCACGATCATTAATCAACTTATAATAAAAAAAGCCTCCCTTTTACTGGGAGGCTTTTCTATGTTTATAATCTAAGTCTGGTTGTTATGTGCATAGGGCGTTCTGTTTCGTTCATAATAAAAAATGCTTCTTGAATTGCTGGTTTCAGCGTTCCACCATGCATTGTCGAAACTAGACTGACTACCACGTAAACAGGAGTGCCTTCGGCAACATCATATGGATTCTCTGGGGCAGGAAAACTCATGCACTCGTAGTGAGTTCGAAACCCAGAAACAGAAGGGCTTTTGAGGCGTTGAGCCGCCATCATTACTTTTTCCCTAATGCGTTGTTCGTTGGTGTCGCGGGTCATATAGCTACTTAAATAGTCTAATCTAGGAATTAAACGATCTCTATCAAGTTGAACCCATAATGCATCTGTATTAAGAGGGCTAGAGTTGCTCCCGTTCCACTCTATAGAAATTACTCCAGTATCTTGTTGTATACTAAAATTAGGGATGTACTGGCTATTTCGAATGGCCATATTACTTTCGATGGATAAAGAAGCATTAAATCCAGGCCGGAAAGCATCTTTTTTGAAGAAACTTAGTAAAGGCTCGGAAAGCTTATCTTGAAGAAGAGAATCCCAATCTAGTTGCTCGTAGTCGGGTTTGTTTTCTTCAGCGGCTAGTCGCACTTCAAACATTTGTTTCACTCCCGCAAAGAAGTCTTCAACACCAATATGTTTTTGGGCAAGTGACAGCATCGACTTATTTTCAATAAGAGCCGCAGCATTCACATCAACAAGTTCGATACCGCTACCATTATTGTCTAATCCCTTTTCAAACAAAGAGCTATAGTAACTTTTGGATCCAACAGGTTCAACCCATAAAGGATCGCTGACATAAGGCCCTTCATTATTTGGAGGAGTGCTGAGAGGTTTGAGTCTCAACACACTATCTTTTATCATTTTAAAGAGGCGAGCGCTAAGACTGGGAACAACGTTCATCCAAGCATCAGGGATGAGGCGTGAAAATTGATTGATCGTCCCACGAGAAGGCATAGAAATAAATAATTTGCCTGCTGTCCAGAAAATATCTTCAGGAATACGGGGATTATTGACGATAACAATTTCATTGATATTTTGATAACCATAAATGCTCACATTATGCTCATAAATACGCCGGATTTCATCATGCGTGGCATCAACACCAAGGCTACTATAAATGGTGACAGGAAGAAAGCCCGATTCTGGAAGCCGTACAAAGCGAGATATTGCCATTTTAGGCTTTTCAGCAGTGGAAAATGAGTATGTGCCATCGTCCAACTGTCTATAAGGGAAAATAAAAGCCTTATTTTCGGTAATTGTTAATTTATAAGAAGAATTTTCATCCCCTTTAACGGTAGGATACCAATCTTCGATTAAATTACCATATTCGGGCTCTTCTGTGAGAAAAATACTATAGGAAAAAGTGATAGTTTCAGCTTCTTCTAAATAATAATTATCAGTGATATCCTCATCTAAATCTTCACCTACATTTTTAAGAAGATTAGAATTAATAGCTTGAACAATTTTTACTCTATGAGGAAGAATAATGTCCTTAGGATTTCCATCGTATTCTACATTGAAAAGTATTTCTCGGGGGCCCGTCTGCTCTACGTTGATCCAAAATTCATTTGAGAAAATAAAAATAGGAAAAAGAAAAAAAAGCCACGTATATTTTATCATAAATGCCTCCAGCATGATTAAATATTATAGTGTAAATTGAGAAATCACGCAACTTTAAAGTTCTTGACAAACCATTGTGTTTTGTAGTATAATGTACTGTATTTTGTCCAAAGGAGGATATTATGAAGAAAATATTGTTTACCTTGTTAATAGCTGCTGGTTGTAGTGCTACAACTAATCAAGAAACACTTACAGAAAGAGTTGATTCAACAGGTGGAAGCCCAGTTAATTCTGTAGTTGCTAAAGGTTTTGTGGATGCTATCGAAAATGGGAATTTTGCATTTCCTAATGGAGAAACAGCTGTTATAATCACAAATACTCTTCGTGTTCCTAGCATAACAACTTTTGTTTTAGAAAGTGTGTATAGTAGCGATAAGGCTGTCTTTTCAAGATGGTTGTTATCACCTAATGGAATAATCTTCAAAGGTTATGTTGGAATGATTATTTCAAACGACAGTCTATACTTTGCAGCTAAGAAAATCAATGTGCCTATTGATAGCGATTTCACTTCTCTCGAACTTGGCGAAAGCAGAGATAATGTTGATATGACAAAAGTCGCTATTAAAAACGACGGAACTCCTGATATTATTGCTACAAAAAAACCCTAATAAAGGATAAGCCGAATAAATGAATATTTCAATTATTTTATTTGGTCTTCTCGCTGGTATTCTAAGCGGCGCATTTGGAATTGGTGGGGGAATTGTTATTGTACCAGCTTTGGTCATGCTTATGGGTTTTGATCAAAGGCTGGCACAAGGCACATCTCTTGCCATGTTCCTTATTGCTCCTTCTATTTTGGGGACGATAACCTATTTTCGAGCGGGTAATGTTAGTATAAAATCTGCGGCGTTATTATGGATTGGTGCCTTTATAGGTACTTTTATCAGCGCTTATGTTATTAATAATGTTATACCAGATAACGCAATGATATATGTTCGTCGATCTTTCTGTATTCTAATGATTATAATCGCTGTGCGAATGTGGTTTTCCACATAGTCATTTCACCAATGATCAAACAATATGAAATCTAGCTGATAATAGACTTCTTCTATTCTCTATTTAAAATAGAGAATTTTTTTTATGTCTGCACCTGTGAGGGCAGATAGTTTTGTATAGACTCTTCTTTTTGCTAAATTTATATTAGAGAAGTACTAATTCTCTTTAATATTTTTCTCACTACTATGTCATTAGGAGTATGAGCTGTGAATAGCTTACACATTAAAAAATTATCTCGCAAGATTTATCCACTTATCTTAGGGATAGGTATCCCGGCGAGTATTCGATCAACTGCGCAATATGTTCAACAATTGATCGATAGCATGTATATTGGGCAATATAAGAGCGAAAGTTTAGCGGCCTTGGGGTCGATCACGGTGCCGATTTGGCTGTTTGATTCGATCTGGCTAGGGTTGGGTTCGTCTACAACGGTGATGGTTGCTCAACGTTTGGGAGCCAAAAAACATAAAGATGCTTCAAAAGTTGTCAAAACAACATTGATAATGGGATTATTTCTATCATTTGCCTACTTATTTATTTGGAAAGTTCTCCCTTTACCTTCATTATTAGTTAAAACCATGAATCTTGCTCCAGAATCGGCAGTGGAAGCGCTGGATTACATTTCGGTATTTACCTGGGTGTACTCCTTTAGAGTTATTTTTTATATTGTACCGGCATTTGTTCTGGAGGCTCAAGGAAAAACAAGAATTCTTTTGATATCTGGGCTTTTGCAGAGCTTTTTTAATATTTTACTCGATCCAATTTTTATCTGGACGCTAGGGTGGGGAATTAAAGGAGCTGCGTTTGCAACGATTGTCGCTGAATTTATTGGCGCTATTGTTATCTCTATGTATTATTGGAAAAACAATATTCTTGGAATTCAGCATTTTACAAAAAAAGAGCCACTGAGATGGTATATGAAAGAACGACTTCTACTATTTATTCCTCAAAGTGGGATGAATATTTCATGGAGTTTTGTTTCTTCGACAGCAATTATGATGATAAATCGTGCTATTCCATTAGGTGGAGCTATTTTTACCGTTGGATTTATGTTGAGTGATTTTTCATTTCGAGTTCTCCTTGGTTTTGATACGGCAGTAACCTCGCTTATAGGGAGAGCTTTTGGAGCAAAACGAACCGATCGACTGTATGCTATTTTGAGAGCAGCTTTTGTAATGAAAACCTATTTTGGATTGGCGATGATCGCTATCTTAGTGATTTTCAGAGTGCAGATTATTCGCCTTTTTACAAACGACCCCTACATTGCCGAAAAAATATTGGAAAATATCCCATGGCTTATTCTTATTACTGTTGAAGTTATCTACACAGGTATTTTTATTTCAACGCTGCTTGCTATTGGCAAAAGTCGGTGGAATTTACTGATTGGTTTTACCTGTGATATGGTGAGATTAAGCACGCAGATGTTTTTCCTACTAGTTTTATCTTGGGGGATAGCGGGCGCGTACGCAGCGATTTTTATTCAAGAATTAGTAAGGTACGCTCTTGAAATAACGATTGTGGTAGTATATTTGCGACGCTTTCACCGTTTGTGGAATGAAAAAAAGCCTCTAGAAGAAGATAAGCCAGTTTTAGTATCTGGGCAAGAACAACTTCCATTTAGATAATAAATAAAAAAAGCCCCAATAAAGGGGCTTTTTTTTAGTCTTTTAAAGTTTCTAAGAAAACGATAATTTCTTTAAGAACGTTATCAGCATTGTCGCCTTCAACAAAAACGGTCAATTCATCACCTTTTTTAACACCAAGGCTCATAATTTGAAGTAATGATGTTGCTTTAATACGTTTGCCAGCTTTTTCAACTTCAACGGTTACCCCGGGTAAGCCTTTAACGTATTTAATAAATTCGTTGCCAGGACGAGTATGTAGACCTGTTTCATTTTTAATAACTGCTGTTCCTGTTGCCATGTTAGGCTCCTTATAGTGTATTTAGATAATTTTATCTACTTCTTTTTTGAGGTATTCTTGAATTTCTTGTGATGAAGTCATGGTGAGAACGTTTTTAGCAACACTAACGGCATGTTCTTTGGTTGTTGAACGAATAATCTGCTTCACTTTGGGGATATTAATGGCACTCATACTGAGTTCTTTCACCCCAATTCCTAAGAAAAATAATGTTGCGAGAGGATCTCCCCCCATTTCTCCACAAACTCCAACCCATGAATTTTTAGCAATAGCATCTTCTGTGGCTTTAGCAATTAAGCGTAACACAGAGGGGTGGTAGTTTTCATAAAGTTTTGTAATATGAGGATTTCCACGGTCGACAGCTAGAGTATATTGAATGAGATCATTCGTACCATAGCTGAAGAAATCGACGATACTTGCTAATTCACCGGCAAGCATGGCTGCGGCGGGAGTTTCTATCATAACACCTTGTTGGATTTTTTCATCGAAAGGCACTTTTTCAGAGCGAAGCTCGGCTTTACACTCTTCGAGAAGATGATTGGCCCGACGGACTTCATCTACGGAAATCACCATGGGATACATAATTCCAACAGGCCCAAGAGCAGATGCTCGTAAAATAGCACGAAGCTGAGTTTTGAAAATATCTGGTCTATCTAAACAAATTCTAAGCGCGCGCCAGCCCAAAAATGGATTTTCTTCATGAGGAAATTTGAAGTAACTTAGGCTTTTATCGCCCCCAATATCAAGTGTTCGTATGACAACAAGTTTACCGTTAAATGCACGAACTACATTACTATAAGCAATGGTTTGTTCTTCTTCGGTAGGCCAATTTGAGCGATCCATGTAGAGAAACTCGGTGCGATAAAGCCCAACGCCTTCGGCTCCTTGCTCGATAGCAGGAAGTGCATCGATATCGGTTCCAACGTTTGCACAAAGCTCGAGAGTATGGCCATCTTTTGTAATTGCGGGTAAATCTTTAAGCCCTTTTAAAAACTCTTGTTCGGAAGCAAATTTTTTAGCGCGGCTTTCATAGATTTTAGTTTCATCAGGTGTAGGAGAAATAATCGCTGCTCCTTCTTGAGCATCTAAAATGATTTTTAACCCATCTTTTGCATATTTTAACAATTCTCTTGCCCCAACAATAGCTGGAATAACAAGAGTCCTACTCATAATAGCAACGTGAGAGGTAGGCCCACCTTCTGCAGTGATGAAGCCAAGAACCTTTGTGCGATCCATCTGAGCAGTATCAGAAGGAGTGAGGTCGGTTGCGGCGATGATGACAGGTTCATCAATTTCAGCCAGCGAAGGAAGAGGTATATTGAGGATATTTGCGGTTAGTCGTCGGAAAATATCCTTCATATCTGCCGCGCGAGCTTTCATGTATTCGTCTTCCATTGCCTCAAAAGTTGAGATATAGGTTTCAGCAACTTGGTGAGTTGCAAAATCTGCGGAGGCTAAAGAGTCTTTCACCAACGCGATGATTTCATTTTCAACCTCTTCATCTAGAAGAATCTCTAAGTGACCTTCAAAAATTGCAGCTTCTTCTTCCCCAATATTTTTTAGGGTAATATTGCGAATATTTTCAATCTGAGCTTTTGCTAATTCTCGCCCACGATAAAAATTTTGAATTTCTAAATCAACCTGAACAGGATCAATAGGACGCTGATTGATAACAATCTCTGGTGCAGATAAGACAAAAATTTTGCCCGAAACAATTCCCGGACAGGCGGGGATTCCTTGTACTAACATAAAAAGGGCTCCTGAAAACTTTATTTAAATTAATTTTATAAGGTTGAAACGTCTATATAGTTCCCATTTTCAACAACAGCAGCGATGGATAGGTCGCTTTCGTTGAGAATAGTGAGGTTAGCCATGTATCCGTCTTTAATATATCCAAATTCTTTATCCATGCGGATTGCGTGAGCTGGCACTGTCGAAACCATGCGGAGTGCTTCAGCAAGAGGAATATTGACGTGCTCGACGATATTGCGGAGGCATTCATCTAACATCATTCCAGCTCCACCAAGAGTACCGTTGATATCAACACATTTTCCATTTTTGTGGAAAATCTCTTTGCCGGCAAAGATGAATTTTTCGATTGTTGTTCCCGCTGGGAAAACCGCATCACTAACCAAAAATAGATGTGAGCCAATCGTTTTATAAGCAATATCGATAGCCCCATAGTTACAGTGAATACCATCGGCGATAATACCCGCATAGATATTTTTACTATCAAGTACGGCACCTACGGCTCCAGGCTCGCGGCTATCAAAAGTACGCATTGCGTTATAAAGATGTGTTGCCATCGTGATACCAGCAGGAATTTTTTCATTAATTTCGGTATAGGTACCATTTGTATGCCCAGCCGAAACAATAACCCCACTCTTAGCCAGTTTTTCGATATCGGCAGCAGAGTTTTCTTCGGGAGCAAGCGTCACAATTTTAGAGGGAGCCTTACAGTGGATGATACGATCTAACATTTCTTGCGTGGGCTTACGGATGAGGGTTTCATCATGAATGCCCTTTTTCTGCTTCGAGAAGTAGGGGCCTTCTAGGTGGAGACAAATAATTCCCAAAAGTTCGGGGCGTTCGAGGTGATTGAAGAGGTCGATGACTTCCATCATACGCTCGTCGGTTGAAGTAATAAGCGTTGGCGCAAACGAGGTAACCCCATGACGTAAACACATACGGTGCATTGTTTTAAGGGTGTCGATGGATACTTCTACATTGATATCAGCCCCACCACAGCCATTAACTTGAAGATCAATAAACCCAGGGGCGATAATACGACCTGAACAATCTATTTTTGTGATGACAGTATCGGTAGGAAGGTCTAGCTCGACGCTGCGAATACGATTGTTTTCTACAATAACCACAGCGTTATCGAGGAATTTTTCCCCATCAAAAACGCGTGCTCCCGTAAGAGCATAGTATGATTTATACAATCCCTTAATGAGAACTTGGGGTGAAATAGATCGTTTTTCTACTTCTTTATGATAGCGGTAGGTTTGTACTCTAAGGTTTCCAACAGCTTCTTCATCGGCACATACCGTACAATGTGGGTGCATTTGCAAAGACGATGCCGGATACATGTGAGACACTCCGCCTTCTACAGTTAGAGCAAGTGCTTTAGCTTTTTGTTTTCCTTCGGCTAATAAAATAATCTCGTGGGCATCAAGAATCGTGCCAATACCAATGGTTAAGCCTTGGAAAGGCACTTGATTGATATCACCGTCGAAAAATTTAGAGAGAGCAACGCGAGTATTAAACGATAAGGTTTTATTTCGGGTGCGACTCTGAAGAGAAGAGCCTTGTTCGTTGAATCCAAGATGCCCATCGTCTCCTAAACCTGCGATCCAGAGGCGAATTCCCCCCATTTCTTTGATGAGGTCTTCATATTGAGCAGATTCTTTTTTAAGATCGGAAGCATGTCCGTTGAGAAAATGAATATTTTGTTCTTCTACAGCGATATGATTGAAAAAATGTTCGCTAATAAACTCTCTGCAAAGAGAAGGATGCCCATCGGGAAGCCCAACATATTCTCCTGTCGTGAAAAAATGAACGTTCTCAAACGAAAGAACTCCATCTTTATGGAATTGAATAAGGCGTCTATACATAGGTAGCATTGAAAATCCAACAGAAATACCTAATGTAAAGGGTTTTTCCTTGCTAGGGGATGATTCTAAAATGGTTTTTGCAATATAATAGGCAGTCCAATCTCCGGCTTGTTCTTGAGTGATAATTAATCTCATAACATTTATACTCCATTTGTTTGTTGTTGGAGACGCCATATCCCGTCTAAATAGCGTCCTGCAATTGGGTCAACGTAAAATGAAACGTCGGGGTGAACTTGCAGTATCGATGCCGGTGAAGACGCACTTACGGGGTGTTCTAAACATTCTTGCACGGCAAAAGCTTTGTTAATCCCATAGGTTGCTATGAGGATTTTTTTTGCTTCATAAATAGTTTGTAAACCAATAGTTAGAACTTGTGTTGGCACAAGCGCTAGATTATTATCGAAGAATCGAGCATCCGCCTGGATTGTTTCTTGACTCAGGGTTTTGAGACGAGAACGACTATGCAATGCTGAGCCAGGCTCGTTGAAGGCAAGATTTCCGTTTTCTCCTAAAGAACCAAAAAAAAGATCCAATCCTCCATGTTCTTTGATGGCGTCTTCGTAGGCCTCGCATTCGGCAGATAAGTCGACGCTTTCACCATTGAGGTAGCGAATATTTTCTTTAATGATGTCTACTTTACTAAAAAAACGTTGCTCTATGAGGTTGCGGTAGGATGATGGATCTTTGTGAGATATTCCAACATATTCTCCTGCATGAAAAACAACAACGTGCTTTAATGAGATATTTTCTTTTTGGCAAATAGAAGCAAGTTCTTCGCATACTGATAAAACAGTAGCACCGGTGCCTAATCCAAGTACAAAGGTTTTTGCCGAGGAAATCTCATTGGCAAGAAACCGCGAACATTGATGTACAATTTCCTGACGGTTTTTAAAAAAATGCACGTCCATGGATATTTTCTCCTGCTTGTTGGCTATTTAAGGCTATTTAAAATAAAAGATGTTGGTGATAAACTTGACAATACATAAAAATCATTTATGATATCTATTATAAGCTTATTTTATAACTAAACATTTACGTTACCTATTATACAAAATTTTAAAAAATAAGCAAGTATGCTTCCCTAAAAATGATAAAATATACAATTGAGGTACTTATGCTTAGTTTTTTTAAGAAAAAAAAAGTGTTAGAAATTTGTGCTCCTTGTGATGGAGAAGTTTTTTCTTTGAGTGAGACACCAGATATTGCATTTGCAAAAGGAATGATGGGAGAGGGAGTCTGTATTCTTCCTCAGTCAAAGATAATTTCTGCACCTTTTTCGTGTAATGTTGATATTTTTCATACTTTGCATGCTGTAGGCTGTACTATTAACGATATCGAGGTAATGGTTCATATTGGGATGAACACCGTCGAACTAAAGGGTGAAGGTTTCAACGCGTTAACCCCAATGCAAGGCAAGGTAGAAAAAAACACTCCTCTTATAGAATTAGATCTCGAATTTCTAAATAATCATGCAGAAACACTAATATCGCCTCTAGTTATTGTTGAGAAACCCGAAAATGCCCAAGTTACTATTCTTAGAGATAGTGGTATTGTTTCAGCAGGCGAACCCCTCATTAGATTAACTTACTACTAGATTATTTTTCCTGACCTTTCCGCCAAGTTTGTTCGTTTTGCCATAGTTGAGCGTAGTAATATCCTTTTTGTGATAACCATACTTTTTTCTCATCGGGAAGAGGAACAAATCGCCAAAATACGTATCGAGCATCTTTTTCTAATTTTTGAACGCCTTGAGTTTCTTTTGTCATCCAAAGAAGATAATCGGTGATGAAAAGCAAACGCAAATCGCCCTTTAATTTAGCGGATAAATAGTACTCGTAATAGCGTCCCGTTAATCCTTCTTCCATCCAATAGTAAGAAGCAATTTCTTTGGCACTCTGCCAGCGAAGATCCCCTATCGAAGATAAAAGTGTGACATCGGGGCTTCGACTGAATATAGGCAACGCACAACGTCCACGGCCAAATTGCTTGTTATCCTTGTCGAGGGGCTCCCAACATATGCCGATGGTGCCATATCCAGGCACAAGCACTATATAAGGAGTGATAGACATGGTATCGCCACGGTAGACGCGATTAAATGCTTCTGGGTCGAGGTCTAGCCAGTATTCGAGGCGTTCTTTGACGAAATCTTTATAAAGAGGGCTTTTCGCTTCTTTTGGGATAATCGATGAATTTAGAATAGGAAACATATTCCCTTGTCTACCAACAGTCATCTTGTGCATTTGCCGAATACTGCTAATTTCATCGCGGACAAGTTCGTCGTTTCCTCCATATCCTCCATATCCACCGGGCATCATATTGCCTTGTTCACTGGCATCCAACTCTCGAAGTTGGTTATGTGCTTTTTCGATGATACGAATAGTTGCCGTCATTTCTTTTTGGATACGGCGGATACTTTTTTGAATATCACTAATTTCGTCTAAAAATTTCATTTGTTCTGCGGTAATAAGCCCAGAAATATCCAGTTCTGTATTTGTATGAACGATTTCAAGATTTTGTACGATTTCATGTAATCGACGCAATTCATGGTTTTTTTCATCGACAAAGCGTTGATATCGATCTCGTTCTACTTGAATTAGAGAAGAAAATTTCTCCCGTTTAGGATTAATCCCCCCCATATTTTGGACAGGGGCAGGCCCTTTTTTCTCGGTTTCATCCCCAGATGAAGGCTTAATGCGTCCTTCTCGAACACCTTGGAGCCACTCATCTGCATAATAAACTGTTTCAGAGTTATAATCGGGGGCTTGCGTTGAAACTGCGAGGATTCTCTGTTGATCTTCAGGTGAAAGATATCTCATATCGATAATTCCAAAACGAAGAAATAGCCTCTTAGCAGGGGCAATATGAGGGCCTATTTGCAAGCCTACTCGCTGGTATAGATCCCAGAAAAGCCCAGTAAGCTGATCACGAAAAGTTCGTTTATCTTCTTTGTCTGTTGCACGCTCAAACTTTTGTTTTACAGTGAGAAATCTCTCAACAAAGTCGGGTTCTTCACCAGTAAGAAGTTTTTTTAAAAAAGAATTCCCTGGGAGATCATCAAACAGCCCCATAATTCCTCCTCAATTTTATTGAAATACAGCCGGTTTTGTTGTTATCGGTATTTTTTTAGAAGATTTAATATAAGGTTTGCGAATTTTTTTTATTTCTGATATACTTATCATATTAAATGTGTTTTTAACATCAAAAGGATTCTTTGTGGTTCAGTATGTAGCGGTTTTTGATTCAGGATTGGGTGGTTTAGCCGTTTTCCGGTCTTTAAGAAAAGCTTATCCTAAGCAAAATTTCATCTTTTTTGCAGATAATGTTCATATTCCATTGGGGGATAAATCGCAGCAGCAGATCTGCGATATTTTGGCGCGTGCTGTGCGAATTTTAACTCAACAAGATGGATGTTGTGGAGCTTTTATCGTGGCTTGTGGAACGGCATCTTCTTATGCGTTGCCAGCAATTTATAATGAAACAGATATTCCCGTAATTGATGTAATCCAGCCTGTTATTAAGACGATATTTACTCAATATTCTCCTAAAACCATAGGTATTTTAGCAACTCAGGCAAGTATTTCTGCAGGAACATACGAAAAAGAGATAAAAAAATATAGTACGAGCTGCAAAATCTTTCCAAAAGCGGCTCCGAAGCTTGTTCCTTTAATAGAATCTGGCGATTATGAGTCATTAAAGCAGGAATTAATTCAATATTTTTCCGATTTCCCTCAAAAATTAGATATTTTACTTCTTGGATGTACACATTATGTCATTATTCAAGATATTGTGAGGCAATTATTACCTCAAACAATTGTTATATCTCCTGCAGAATCTATTGTCAGTAATTTTGCCTCTCTTTATGAAGAGGGTCAAGGTTTAGAAAAATTCTTTTGTAGCAGCAAAACCCCGTTATGGGAGCAGCAATCAGCGCAAGTATTAGGCTATAGCGTTCCGTGGATTTCAATTAACTCAAATGATGTAAAATAAATGGTTTTTTGCTATTTTTTTGAAAAAAAATGTGTTATAATAAGCATCATCTAATAGATGGAGGTGGGTATGTACCAGCTTATATTAATTTTTTTACTGTTATTGTCTGGAAACACTTCTTACGGACAAATTCAGACGATTCTCACCGTGGGAAGCATTCCCATTACTACTTTTGACGTTGAGGAAATGAGAAAATTTCTTGAAGCAACGGGTGGAGGACGAAAGCCTACAAGTACGGATGCATTAGAAGCGCTTCTCTATCAAAATAGCCTCGTTGTACTTGGTTTAGATAATCCAACTTACAACATGACAGAGACCGAATTTCGCCGAACACTGTCTTATATTACTAACAGTAGTGCTCAAGAAGGAGCGGAACAACGCCGCCAAATCTATGAGAAATTTCCAGAGATGTTTCGGCTTGCGGTGCGTTCTGATAAAACAAAACGGGCTTTAATGTATGGTGAGGCATCAATTAGAGAAGTTGTTAATGTTCCCACATCTGAAAAGGAAAAACAAGATTTCTATAATAAAAATAAAAAAGATATGAAAGATTCTCCTTTTCCAAAGGTTAATGCAATTTTCTTTGCTACAGAGATTTCAGATCGCCTTTCTCTTAGCCAACTTAGCGAAATCGAAGAAGATATGAAATCATTGGGGCAAGCGCTTAATACATCCTCCGATTTTAATGCGCTTCGTCGTCAATTTAATAAAATACGATTTACACGATATTCTGGAGAAACAGGCTTATTTACCCCAGATATTCTTGTGCTTCAAAAGGGGCTACCCGAGGAAGTTGTGGGAATTGCTCTTCAGAAAACGCTGAATTTGGGCGTAACAAATATTTCTGTTGTTAAAAATAGAGGAATTTATATTCCTATTCCTATTCCTATTCAAAGCTCTAAGAGATCAATATATCTTTCTTTTAAAGTGTTGGATATTATCGAACCTAGAAATCTTTCTTACGACGAAGCAGCCCCCCGTATTGATGAAATTCTCCGTACCCAAAGAGGAGAAGAAGCTGTCCGTAAACTTGTAGCTCGACGAGTGAAAGAGGGGCAAGTCCCACTTACACTAGCTGAACCTGGAGTTTATAAATCTGTTATTGATAAATTTATTGCCAGTGGAGATCAATCTTCTCCAGCTGCAAGGGTAAAATAAGTATAATGATAAAAACGTATCCCCTTAATCCCAAACGCCTCGAGCGATTACTAATTGTTCAAGGCCTACAACAGGATCGTCTACCAACTAGTGAAGAAGATGTAAAATTTCTAGTTCCAGATATCGTAAAATACGATGTGCAAGATATTTATCCCTCTTTACCTCCAGAAGTTCAGCGGCGTATCATTCGAAACGTTCTTGAAACTGTTTCTGTAATTACCGCTGATAAAGAAAAATTAATCGCCCATTTGAGTAAAGCAATTCATAATCGTCCTTTTAGTGCTATGTTTCCTATAGATCAAGCTTTGCTTCTTCTTGGTGCTTACGAATTTGAGCATAATCAAAGCGAGCCTAAAATAATTGTTAAAGAAATCCTTATTTGTTCTGATACCTTAAGCAATGAAAAAGCAGGCGCTTACTTATCGGGTATTCTCAAAACGTTAGTTGCCTATGCCGAAAACCCAAACTTTACTCCTGCTCGTAAGCCACTGCATGAAAGAACTGCTGGTCGTCGGCCAGCTAGAGTTTTTCTAAAAGGTGAAGGCGGAGAGCATCGAGAACATCGAAGCTACGGGGATAAACCCAGCTACCGAGAAGGCGGAGAGCATCGAGAACATCGAAGCTACGGGGATAAACCCAGCTACCGAGAAGGTGGCGAGCATCGAGAACATCGAAGCTACGGGGATAAACCCAGCTACCGAGAAGGCGGAGAGCATCGAGAACATCGAAGCTACGGGGATAAACCCAGCTACCGAGACGGTGGCGAGCGTCGAGAACATCGAAGCTATGGGGATAAACCCAGCTACCGAGAAGGTGGCGAGCGTCGAGAACATCGAAGCTATGGGGACAAACCCAGCTACCGAGAAGGTGGCGAGCGTCAAGAACGCCGAAGCTATGGGGATAAACCCAGCTACCGAGACGGTGGCGAGCGTCAAGAACGCCGAAGCTACGGGGATAAACCCAGCTATAATAAAAACAATAATCCTAGACGACAAGGCTATGGAGATGACAGTGGACAAAAAAACTATTAATGATGCATTTGCAAGCTTATGGGATGTCGTGTGCACTATTCGTGAAAAATGCCCTTGGGATCAACGCCAAACCCTAGAAACACTTGCGCCTCCATTTTTAGAAGAAGCATACGAAGCATTAGAAGCCGTTGAAATGGGAAATGCAGAGGATATTACCGAAGAATTTGGTGATGTTTTCTTTATGCTTCTGATGCTTATGAGGATTGCAGAGCAAGAAGGCTTCACTTCTTCTTCAAAAATTATTGATCAAGCAAGAAATAAACTTGTAGCAAGACACCCTCACGTGTATGGAGATAGTATCGTCTCTACACCTGAGGATGTCTCGCGCCAATGGGAAGACCTTAAAAAACAAGAAAAATCGGATCGTCAAAGTGTATTTGATGGGATTCCTAAAAATCTTCCTCCATCTATGCGTTTGCAAAAAATATTGAAAAAAAGTAAAACGCTAGGGCATCAAGCAACGATTTCTGATAAATCCGATGCCCAGTCTCGTTTGAGTAAATTACTGATAGAACTCTATCAAGAAGGCGAAGATATTAACGCTTTGATAGCTAATATTGCCCGTGATTGCGAAAACGAAGCCCGAGCTAAGGGGCTCTAATGCCTCCTCAGTCTGTATTTACAGCTCGACAGGCAGGGCTTTTAGCTCGCATGGGTATTATCACCCCCGAGCAACTTCTTCTTTATACACCTATTCGTTATGATGATCGTCGCCATGTTGAAACCATCTCCGATGGCATCCTCTACCAACGCCCCGTTCTTATTGAGGCGGATGTTGTGCGTCACGAAACGTTTATTATTCGTTTTCGAGGCAAATTAACCCGTATGCCCAAAATAGTTATCTCTGATGGCAGTGCTACGGCTGCTTTAGTGGGCTGGGGGCAAATAGGGCTCGCCAAAAGCCTTCCCGTTGGAGAACGCTTTTTCATTTTTGCTAAGTTTGATTTTAAATTCAATACGATTCAAAGCTCCTCTTTTGAGTTTGTTTCGGTAGAAAAAAAAGGGCAAAACCCTCTTCTTAATAGGATTGTCCCGATTTATCGCCTTACGGAAGGATTAAGCCAGAAAGAGATTCATAAAATCATTTATAAAACTTTTTCTCAAATAGAACTTCCAGAAATTCTTCCTCCTGCTCTTTTAAAAGGAAGAGGATTGATGAATCGAAAAGAAAGCCTCAAAGCCTTGCATTATCCCCAAAATCTTGAGGTGCTTGAAAAAGCACGCCAATATGCCGCCTATGAAGAATTACTTACTTTGCGTTTATCCCTCGAGAAAAAAAGACGTTCCGAAGAACAAGTATTGAAAACACACCAATATCCTTCAATAGAATGTCTGTCTCGATTGTATGAGATTCTTCCTTTTAGTCTCACGGGGGCTCAAAACCGCGTGCTATCCGAAATTCATCAGGATATTGTTAAACCACACCCAATGCATAGACTTGTTCAAGGTGATGTTGGTAGTGGAAAGACGATCGTGGCTTTTGGCGCTATGTTTTTGGCTGCGCAAGGGGGGCATCAAGCGGCCTTTTTAGCTCCCACAGAGGTTTTAGCTTTTCAACATTATAAAAAAATCAAACCCATGGCAGATGCTTTAGGAATTCCCTGCGCGCTCTTAACGGGGAGCATCAAACAAAGGGGGGATATTTTATCTGGGCTTAAATCTGGGGAAATACCGCTGGTAATAGGTACTCATGCTTTGTTTCAAAAAGATATACATTACAATGATTTAGGTATGGTTATCATTGATGAGCAGCATAAATTTGGCGTGGGTCAGCGGAGTGCGTTGATGGAAAAAGGGCAAGCACCCGATCTGCTTCTGATGACGGCAACCCCAATTCCTCGCACAATGACGCTAGCTCTTTATGGAGATTTAAGTGTTTCGTTGATTGATGAGCTTCCTCCAGGCCGCAAGGATATTAAAACACGTGTCTTCACCGATGCCGATTATAGCGACTTATGGAAGATTCTTGCTGAGGAAATATCAAAAGGAAGACAAGCTTTTGTTGTTTGTCCTCTTATTAATGAGAGTGATAGCTTATCGGCGCTTTCGGTAGAAGAAATTGCCGTACTCTATAAGGAAAACACCCCGCATCGTTATGGGATTATTCATGGCAAAATGACACAGGATGAAAAAGATGCGGTGATGGCACGTTTTGCAAAAGGTGGCTTTGATATTTTAATCGCAACAACGATTATTGAAGTAGGAATAGATATTCCTAATGCCACGTTAATGATTATCGAAAGTGCAGAACGCTTTGGCTTAAGCCAATTACACCAGCTTCGTGGGCGTGTAGGGCGTGGAGGGCATCAGTCATTCTGCTTGGCAGTAAATAGGGTTCACCCCGAACATGAAAATGCTCTGCAAGTCTCAGAAAGGCTAGAAACATTTGCGCGCACCAATGATGGTTTTGCTTTGGCAGAGGCCGACCTCAAGATGAGAGGTGGGGGCGACCTGCTAGGCGTTCGACAAACTGGGGATGGGTTCTTCCGCTTTGCAAACCTCATTAAAGATGAAAAAATTCTTAATGCTGCTTCCCGAGATGCAGCAAGTATTCTTGATGTCGATCCTCAACTGAGCTTACCGGTTCATCAGGGCTTAAAAAATATCATTAGTTCTACAGATACTCGATATCTTTCATAACACCTTCTTTAATATAGAAGGTGTTTTTTATGGAATGCGCGTGTAGATTTTTTCTTTACCTGCTATCTGATAAAATATTCCTAGATTAATTAGAGGGATAACTCTTAAGGTAGAACTTTCTATTTTCATTAAAAATGCTTGCTCTATTGTGTTTTCTTCTCGAAACGTATTAAAAATTAATGCTCCCATATCAAACTTAATAGTGCTAAAAACATAGCCACTATACAAAGATTTATCAATATCAACGCTGCTCGACGCCTTCTTAATAGATACAGAATTGATAGGGAATGTCTGTTTATCACCTAAAAAACCAGAAACAAAGCAAATATTATTTTGTATCCCCGATTGAATAATAGCTACTCTTTCATCATTATAAATATAAAAATTTTCATAGAGAATATTAGGCTTTTCTCCATATATTTTTTGATAAATAATATTTCGGCGAGGAAAAAGGTTTTCCACAAGACGAATATTTTCAAGAGCATCACTAGAAAGCCCGTCCATCATATTTGTAACGATATTAGTGAGGGTATTTGTTATAACATTGGTAATGTTATTGGTAATAATATTGGTTTTGATGTTCGTAATATCAGAGTTTATGTCATTCGTATAAATATTTGTAGAAATGTTTGTAATAGTTATCTGAAGCGTGTTGGTGATAAAACTGGTGGAAGTATTTGTAATAACAAAATGGTTAGTGAGAGAATTTAAAGATATAGGAGTCATATCATTAGATAAGTTGCAAGATGTGGCAATAGTTCCAATTAAAACAGCATATAAAATAATAAAAAAGTATTTAGCCATTAATTTCTCCTAAAATATAAGATCTCTAAAAGAGATCTTTTTTTATATAATAGGAAGATACTCGAAAAAAATGATGAAATCAACTCGTCGGTGAAAAAAATAAAAACTTCACTTTTTTTTTTATAAAAACTCAAGTTTCGAAGGGTGAAGTACCGATACTTGAACATGGTCAAAGGTTACGGTATTTTCACCGGAAGCTTTAGCGTTTATTTATATATTTTTGATAAAAAGTCATTAAAATAGTCATAAAGCCATGAATCAAGGAGGATATCATGATTATCAACAACAACATCAGCTCTATCTACGGCAATCGTATGCTTGCTTTAGATAACGCACAGGTGGACAAGAATATGGAGAAATTATCTTCGGGCATGCGTATTAACCGTGCTGGGGATGATGCTTCTGGTCTTGCTGTCTCTGAAAAGATGCGTGCTCAAGTCCGTGGTTTGAACCAAGCGCTCAGAAATACCCAGGATGGTATTTCGTTTATTCAAACTACAGAGGGTTATTTGCAGGAAGTGTCTAATAACCTACAGCGCATCCGTGAGCTGTCTGTTCAAGGTGCCAACGGCATTTACACTGCCGAAGACCGAGGATACATCCAAGGTGAGGTCACTCAAATGATCGCAGAGATCGATCGTATCGGTTCACAAGCTCAGTTCAATGGCTTGAAAATGCTTTCTGGTATCTTTGCTCGTCCTACTGCTGAGGCACAAGCTGCTTCTGAAATGAATTTGCACGTTGGGGCAAACATGGATGAACGTATTCAAGCTTATGTAGGCACAATGAATTCCACATCATTAGGCTTGAAAACAGGTCCTAATCCTGAGGATTCAATTTCTGTCGCCACACAGGATGGAGCAAACCAAAGCATCGGTATTATCGATCAAGCTCTTCAACGAGTTAATGCGCAAAGAGCCGACCTTGGTGCTTACCAAAATCGTTTGGAATCTACAAGCCGTTCGTTGATGGTTGGAGCTGAAAATCTTCAAGCATCAGAATCACGTATTCGTGACACAGATATGGCTAAAGAATCCAGTATGCTTGCAAAGAACCAAGTTCTTTCTCAGGCAGCTGTGGCGATGTTGGCTCAAGCAAACCAACGTCCTCAAATGGCTCTCATGCTGTTGAGATAATGATTAGCTTTTAATGCCCTGCACCCCTCCTTTTAGGAGGGGTTTGGGCTTGTTATAATCAAGCATTCTCAATTTGGAGCGACAAAACCTAACGTTTTATTTTCATTGAAAAAGGCACTGAAAGAGGGCCGGAGCATTGAAGAAAACAAGGAAGGTTTGTCAATTCAAGGAGGGATTTGTCTATGATTATTAACAACAACATCAGCTCTATTTTTGCTAACCGACAGGTTTCGTCAGCCGATGCTCGTGCAACGAGAGGGATGCAGGCGTTATCTTCAGGCATGAGAATTAATTCTGGTGCCGATGATGCTTCGGGATTGGCCGTTTCTGAAAAGATGCGGACTCAAATCCGAGGCTTAGGTCAAGCTATGCGGAATACGCAAGATGGAGTATCATTTATCCAAACAACAGAAGGCTATTTGCAAGAATTAACCAACAACTTGCAACGCATTCGCGAGCTATCTGTTCAAGGAGCAAATGGTATTTATACTGATGAGGATAGAGGGTATCTGAATAACGAGATTGGTCAATTAGTTGATGAAATTGATCGAGTATCGCAGAGCGCTCAATTCAATACGCAGTTTATGCTCACCGGAGCATTTGCCCGTCCTACAGCTCAGCAGCAAGGACAGGCGCCCGGTAATGCTACAGACGCAACCGCCACTCAGAATAACGGTATGCTTATGCATATTGGCCCAAACATGGACAATAATGTGAGGGTTTATATTCGAGAAACAAGTGCTCAAGCACTTGGTCTCAGAGACGGCGGCGGCAATTTATTGGTAGGAACATCTACCGCCGAACAGGCGAATCGCTCGATCGGGGTCATTGACAATGCCCTGCTGGGTGTGGTTAGCCAACGCTCTGAGTTAGGAGCGTACCAAAATCGCTTTGAGAGTATGTATCAAAGTTTGTATGTTGCATATGAGAACACAACTGCTTCTGAATCTCGCATTCGGGATGCCAATATGGCTCAAACAGTGAGTACTTTTGTGAAGGATCAAATCCTCACACAAAGTTCAATTTCAATGCTAGCACAAGCCAATCTACGACCTCAACAGATTTTGGGTCTTCTTCAGTAATGACTACTAGGCCCTCTTTCGGCCTTTAAATTCCCCTTGTATTAACAAGGGGAATTTTATTTCTATATCCTAACATACTCTACGACTTAACGCAACTATCCATCTTGATTGAAATTTTTACAAAAATATGCTATACTGAAAAAAGTTCGTTTCTACTTCAAAATTCATAACTATAAGGATTTAAAATGGGTCAAGAAAAGTCAAAATTTCCTGTCAATCTGCCTAAAACAGGCTTTGATATGCGTGCTGGTCTCGTTGAAAAAGAGCCTAAAATAATTTCACGCTGGGATGAGATTGATCTACATCAAAAACGCATGGATGAGCATCAAGGGCGTCCTACATTTACTCTTCATGATGGTCCTCCCTACGCTAATGGAGATATCCATACTGGTACAGCGCTTAATAAAATCCTTAAAGATGTTATCAATCGGTATAAGTTTTTGCAAGGGTTTCAAACCCCATTTGTCCCTGGTTGGGATTGTCATGGCTTACCTATCGAACAAAATACGCTTAAAGAATTAAAATTATCCCCAGATTCTTTGGGGTCTAAAGAGCTAAGAGCTAAGTGTCGTGCTTATGCCGAGCGATTTATTAATCGTCAACGTGATAGCTTTAAGCGTTTAGGGGTAACCGCAGACTGGAAATCCCCTTATCTTACCCTCAGTAATCAATATGAGGGAGCAATTATCTCTTCTTTTGGGAAATTGGTTGGAAAAGGGCTTATTTATCGTGGTTTGCGTCCCATTTATTGGAGCCCAGCCTCGCGTACAGCGCTTGCAGAAGCCGAAATTGAGTATCACGATCATACTTCTCCCTCTATTTATGTGCTTTTTCCTATTGTCGATCATAAAATAACGCAATTACCCAAAGATTCCTTCATTATGATTTGGACAACCACGCCTTGGACGATGCCTGCAAATTTAGCGGTTTGTTTTCATCCCGAATTTTCTTACGAGGCAGTCACTACAAATACAGGGCATACTTACGTCCTTGCCACCGAATTAAAAGAACAAGTGCTTGCTAAAACCGGTGCCACAGAAACCGCTACTCTTCCTCTCTCCCTTGAAGATATTCAATCAATAACAGCAATGCACCCTTGGATCGACCGCCAATCTAAAATTGTTTTTGCCGATTACGTAACAACCGATGCAGGTACGGGTATTGTTCACACTGCCCCAGGCCACGGTACTGAAGACTTTCAAACCGGTCAGAAATATGGCTTAGATGTTCTTTCGCCTGTTGATGATAAGGGATGCTATACCGCAGAAGTGCCCGAGTGGCAGGGCAAAATGATTTTTGATGCAAATCCTCTGATTGTTGAGTTTTTAAAAGAAAAAGGTCGCCTCTATTATACGGAGAACATTCATCACTCTTACCCTCACGATTGGAGAACAAAGACGCCTGTGATCTTCCGAGCAAAAGCTCAATGGTTCTATCGTGTTGCAGACAAAGAACTTACAATCAAAACCCTTGAATACCTCCCTAAAATTAAGTGGACTCCTGCTTGGGGCGAGGGGCGTATTGCAAATATGCTAAAGGATCGCCCTGATTGGTGTGTTTCTCGCCAACGAAAATGGGGTGTTCCTATCATTGCTTTTTATTGTACCGACTGTGAAAAACCTCTTATTACAGAGGAAATTTGTGAAAGTGTGGCTCGCCGCGTAGAGACAGAAGGCTTAGATTTTTGGTTTGATACCCCTGCAGCAGATTTGCTTCCTCAAGGTACAAAATGTGCTTGTGGTTGTAGTAATTTCATCAAAGAAGAAGATATTCTTGATGTATGGTTTGATTCGGGTTCTTCACACTACGCCGTGCTCACCAAACGAAACATGAGCAACCCTGCAGACCTCTACCTTGAAGGCTCCGATCAATATCGTGGCTGGTTCCAGTCTTCATTGTGGAATTCTATGGGCATAAATGGGCAGCCTCCCTTCAAAGCGGTGTGCTCTCATGGGTGGGTATTGGATGAAAATGGCCGCCAAATGCATAAAAGCGCCGGAAATTCGGTGTCTCCCTCCGAAGTTTACGATAAATTTGGGGCTGATGTGCTTCGATTGTGGGTTGTAACCGAAGATTTCACCAAAGATTTAAGAATTGGCTCTAATATTATTCAAAAAACTGTTGATTTATATCGAAAACTTCGAAATACTTTCCGCTATCTTTTAGGATCTCTTGATGGATTTAGCAATCCACTGCCTTATGATCAACTATCGGCTAATGATCGCTATATGCTTCACCGTCTTACCGAAGTAAGAGCCGATTACGAAAAATATATGGAAGAATTAAGCTTTCACCGAGCTTATCGTGAAATTTTCAACTTCTCTATCATCGATTTGAGTGGGCAATATTTTGATTATCTTAAGGATCGCTTGTATATTTTAGATATTAATAGCCCTGAACGGCTTTCAGCGCAGACGACATTATTCTATATTTTGCAAAATCTGATGGCAATGATGTCTCCGGTTTTAGTATTCACTATGGAAGAAGTTTATGGGCATGCCCCTCTTTCTCATAAAAAGGAAAGTGTGCATCTCGAAGATTTTCCTGCTATTCCAACCGAGTGGAAAAATGATGCCTTAGCCAAAGATATGGCTGTTTTAATGGATATTCGTGGGCAAGTGCTTGAAGTTTTACAACATCTCAGAGATGAGGGGAAAATAGGATCTGCACTGGATTCTGCTGTGAAAATAGCTTCTCCACAATCTGAATTACTCAATACCTATAAAGAAAGTCTAAAAGAAATGTTAATCGTTTCTCAATTAGAAATCACTGCTGCAGATACATTAAACATTAGTGCTGAACATGCTTTAGGTAATAAATGTGCTCGTTGTTGGCGTTGGGAAACAAGCCTTGACAGTAGCGAACTGTGTCCTCGTTGTGTGAAAGCGCTTGCTTAGTAATTTTTAGGAGAAAATCATGAATCGAAAATGGTTGTGGGCTGCGTTGCCATTATCCCTATTGGCAATAGATTTGTTGATAAAGCAATGGATTCTCGTTTTTTTTGGAGGAGAACCTTACCCCGTGAGTGCTTCACACCAAGTAATCGGCGACTTTTTTCGTCTCACTTATGTTCAAAATAGAGGGATTACTTTTGGCATCTTCCGTGATGTCCCTCCACCTTACTCCTATATTATTTTAACTGCCACATCAACATTAGCCTTAGGTGTGCTGGCTTACTTTTACAAAAGCGCCAATGTTTTACTCAAACCGCCCGCTCATACTCCAGCTAAAATAGCTTTGCTAAGTATTTTTGGTGGTGCTTTGGGAAATATTGTTGACCGCATGTTAAGAGGCTTCGTTGTTGATTATCTCGATTTCGGAATTAATCAGCATCGTTGGTATACTTTTAATTTTGCCGATATTTGCGTTGTAGTAGGATGTATCACCATGGCGATTTTAATGATCTTTTTTGAAGTAAAACCCGTCAAAAAAACTTAATGAAGAAGCGTTGCATCATTGTTGGAGGGACGGGCTATATTGGAATGGGCTTAAGTCGTTATCTCCAAAATAGAGATATTATATCTTATTCTCGTCATTCTATACCTCCCGTTGATGTTCGTTTTCCAAGCACTATCCCTACTATTGATGCAGATGAAGTTATCTTTTCTGCTGGATTGATTAAAAATACTATATCTCGAGATTCCGATGAAGTTGCTATTCAGGGTTTGGAAAATGTACTTCAAGCTTTGGCTCAACCAACGCGATTCATCTATCTCAGCTCTCTTGCTGCTGTGCCAGATAAAGATAATAAACCAATTACCCTCTATGGTAAGAGAAAACTCAAGGCTGAAAAAATTCTAGATAAGTATAGAGACAAACATCAGATTACTGTTTTAAGGCCATGCGCCGTGTATGGAGAAGAGGGAAGTGGATTTAATGTGTTAATTCGCTTTATGAAACGTTATCAAGCCTATCCTGTGCTGCCAACTCAAACGATTTCACTGGTATCTCTTAAAGATCTTTGCTCTGCTGTGCAACTGTGCCTAGATAATCCTCAAACAGTCAATAAGACCTATCCTGTCATCGAAAACCACTATACTTGGCAGCAAGCATCACTTTTTTTTGCTCGCCAAGAGAATATCACGCTTACAAGAGCAAAAAAGCTACCTCAGCTACCCTTTTTGGATGGATTATTCCAAGAATGGATTATTCAAAGCGATGAACTCCGAGCTTTAGGCTGGAATCCTTCGCCAATAAAATAAAAATCTACTCGTTTATAGAACTTTGAGTGTCAGAAATTGCTGTTTCTTCTTGATTTGTTATGTTTGTGCGAGAGGGTGGGGCAACTAAGTTGTCTATATACCCCACTGCGCGAAGAACATCTGGAAATAAATCATAGCGAAGAATACTGCGATTGATAAAGTTTAATTCTTCCCAACGGAAAAGGTAAGGCGTTCCCGATTTGGGAATACGAAAGAAAAAGTTTGCCACCGTAAAACGACGCCCTTGAGATCGAATTTCTAAGGGTAAAATATAAACGTCATTTGAGAGAATTCCTGGTAAATAAGAAGGAACTCTATTGGCTCCATCTGCCACATTGCGAGTTATTAACTCTCTTTTAAGAAAGATTTCTTCCATTGTTTGGGGAAAGATGCGTTCTTCGTTATTGATTCGTACAATAAGAGGGGACGATGCTAATTCTTCTGGTACAGGCGCTTTAAGAGTAATTTGCTCATCTGTATCCATAGCATATATAGGAGCAAACATCATGATAAAAAGAATAAAAGCCTTAACCATATCTATCTCCTATAATTAATAAACTAGCTGGAGAACATATCCCCCATTAAAATAGTCCCCTAAAGTAATATCTTCTAGAGCTTCCTGAGCTTCATAGCCAGCTGAAATCAAAAGATAATATGGGGTAATTAAGCGAAAAGAGTAGTAAAGTAAACGATTTTGAGATGCGACAATAACAACGGCCGAGTTATCATTGATATTTTCGGAAACGGTTTTAATGGGGAAGGCTCGCTCGGGTAGATCGGGGTTTCCTCCACGTTCGGTAACGGTTATAGAGTGAGTACCACTTTGAAAGAAGAGATAAAAATCTTCTTTACGCTTGATATTCGAGGCCAACCACACGGTATTTGCTAAATTATCCAAAAAAGCTCCTGTCAGGGGCACCACTGGAATTCGTTGAGAAGTGAGAGAAGAAGGGCCTCCAGGGCTATTAGAAGAATCAGGGCTGGGAGCCGGAGCATTATTTAATGTTTGTGCACCTATTGGTAGGTGAAAAACCGATATAAGGGCGATCAGGAATAAAGTATTTTTCATAGAGTACCTCAAAATTTCCTTTCTATTTCTTTCGTTTTTCGGATTATGGGTATGTCAAACTTAACAAAATTTGCTAAAAATGAGGATATCTTCTATAATACGGGCAGTATGAAATATATCCGCTCCAGTTTCTTTTTCTTTATCGCTCTTCCTATGCTTGTTTTTGCTCAATATTCTCAGCAGATTTTGCGAGAGAGTTTATCCACCCAAGAACTCGATACGGGGATCGCTCTCTTCAATGAACGTCGCTATGCAGCGGCTATTCAAGCTTTTGAGAAATCTATCGCCCACGAACCTCGCAATTATGCGGCACGGTATCGTTTAGGATTAGCCTATCTTTATGCTGGGTATCCTCAAAATGCTGCCTCATCTTGGGAAGGCCTTGTTTCTATTGGGGCTGCCGATTATCAAGTAACTTCCAAACTTAACGAAGTGTATTCTATGCTTTCGGAAACCGAGCTCGAAGTAATGCCTCTTGATTATACCTTTACTGGCTACTTTGATGGCTTTACTCAAGCTGCGCATCGTTTACAACGTGGTTCTTTTGTAACTTATGATGAGCTTACCGACCGAAAATTCATCTCTTCTTTTGCTACCGGTGGAGTTTTAGAGCTTGATGGGCTGAATATTATTCGCCGAGAATATGGGCGACGTTTTTTATTTCCTTCTGTTCTTAAAAATCCTACGGGGATTGTGACGACATCAAACTTGCTTTACGTTGCAGATTTTCAACAAGATAAAATATTTATATTTAATAGAGATATAACTGGGTCCTTGAATAAATCTTTTGGGGAGAAAGGGGCTGGATATGGCCAACTTTCTGGCGTGATGGGTTTAGGATTGGGCAAAGAAGGCTATATTTATGTGGTTAATAGTGGGAATGCCCGCATTGACCGCTTTACTCAAGATGGCACTTTTGTAAGCACTTTTGGGGGAGAATATTTATTCCGCCCCACCGATATTGAAATAACCGATACCCATATCTATGTTACTGATATTTCGGTAGATGGTCGAGGGCGATTGATTGTTTTCAATAATGAGGGTCGCTTTATTAAGATGGTAGGAAGTGAACTGCTTCAAGAGCCTAGAGGGCTTTTTCTGGATGATGATAATCTTTATATTTCTGATGCACGAGGTGGCTTGTACATCTATGATATCGCTCAAGATTTTTTTCGATCCTTTATGGTTCAGGATAATAGGCTTTCCTCACCTTTCGACCTCATCAAAGATAAAGATGGCGTTATCATGCGAACCGACTTCAACAGTCAAGTAATGGCTTTGTATGCTCCATCGTCTGTGCTATACGCTAACCTCAACGTCGATCTTGTTCAAATGAATACAGACAACTATCCCTATATGTATGCCGTTGTTCGGGTGCGTCATCAGGATGGCACCCCATTTATGGGGCTTACGCCGGAAGAATTTAGTATTAAAGAATTTAATACACCAATGGAACGCCCTGTTGTCTCTGGCACAGAAAAATATAGAGAGAAACTACTACTTAGTTTCATTATTGATGGTTCTTCGGCTTATCAGCAGTATATGCCTCAATTTGAGTACTTTTTTAAAAGTATTGTGTCGAATCTTAACGGTGACGATCGTTTTGGTATGGTCATCGCCGATGATCAACCAGAATATTTTACGGTGACTAATGCGGCGATTCTTAACGCTTGGAATTTTATCACCAATCGACGCCCAGCTCAGCCCGAACCTCAGATGATGGATCAAATTATTTATGATGAAACCACTAAACTCTTTAATAATCTTCGAAATCGAGCATTAATTGTCTTTACAGAGGGTAGCGGTGATTTAAATACAACCTATGGCGCTGATGTTCTATCTGCTTATGCTG
This sequence comes from Brevinema sp., assembly GCA_051653605.1. Taxonomy (GTDB): domain Bacteria; phylum Spirochaetota; class Brevinematia; order Brevinematales; family Brevinemataceae; genus JBOFWL01. Next base: position 173,789 of record JBOFWL010000028.1, on the reverse strand, counting down.
AAAGAAATAACATTCCTATTTATGTAATCAATAGCACAGGGAAAAACGAAGCTGTATGGAAGCTACTAGCTCAATCCACACATGGCCGCTATTTTGATGCAAGAAGAGATGCTGCCGCTATTGTCAACCTTGTAGATACGATAAAAAAATCACCTCCGCTAGAATATCTTCTTGAATATCAAAGTTCGATTCTTCCCGAAGCTAAAACATGGGTTGATTGGACGCTAGATATTAACAGAGCAGGAATCACTGGCAGAGCGGTGAGTGGCTATTACCGTCCTATCCGTCTTGCGAAGCCGGTAAATATTCAAGATAGTTTCTTCCCTTCCTCTAAAGAATAAGATGGTCATAGCTTTATACGCGCCCGTTGGCTCGGGCAAGAGTACTGTTCTTCAGCGATTTTACCAGAACGGGTGGACAACAATCAATCAAGATGATCTTACTCATCAATTACTAAATACTCTTAGCTTAGAAATAGAACAACTTTTCGGCAGCGATGTAATCGAAAATGGGCTACCTAGCCGTCAAAAATTGGGTGCTAAAGTTTTTAGTGATGCGGCAAAACTTCAACAGCTCGAAGACCTCCTCTATCCTCTTATTCATCAAAAAACACGTTCACTTATTCAAGGAAACACGCTTATTGAAGGTGCCAATCTGTATAAAGTTCTCCACGAATATCCTATTGATAAAACTCTAACTATATTTGTGCCTCTTGATATTCTTCGCCAACGCTTGACAAATCGAGGGCATTCTAAGGAGTGGATTGATCGTGTTATAACGGCTCAAAAGCCTCTTTTTGATGCACAGAAACAGGCGGATCTATCCTTAGATAATAGTGGAAGCTTAGAAAATCTTTATCAGCATATCGATTCTCTTCTCACAGAATTTTCTACTCTTTAAGTTTTGCTTTTGGCTTGCCGATACACAACTATTAAATTTCGGGAGCCCTTAATGAAACGATTTATTCTCTGCTTGGTGTTATACTTGCCTGCTGCATGTATGGAAAGTCATAGTGCTTTTGTATGGAATGGGCAACCTAGCCCTCTAGAAATCAATGTAAGAGTTTTACTAAAAGAAACAAATCAAATAGAAGTAATTCCTTCTAGCACTTATATTTTAGAAGTCGGTCGATTTACGGCAATGACAGAAGAAATTGTTAATGTGGCACACCACCCTAAAGGAATGCTTGTTAACGGCACGCTTGTCAAAACAGATTACGTTAATGGTAAGATGTTGAAATCTTTTCAATATAATGGGGATGGGTTTCGAGGCTCTTTTAAAATTGTCCGAACTCCAACAGCTTTGCAGCTTATAAATATTGTAAATCTCGAGGAATACCTATATAGCGTTGTCCCTAAAGAAATTTATGCATCATGGGATAAAGAAACGCTAAAAGCTCAAGCTATTGCCTCTCGCAGTTATGCCCTTCATGAAGTCAAGCGTCGAGGTGCTAGCCAGCAAGATTTCGATCTTTATTCTGATACAAGGTCTCAAGTTTACCTAGGAATGAAAACGGAAAATCCCTCTGTTAATCGAATTGTTAATGAAACGGCAGGCTTAGTGCTTACTTTCAATGGAGAAATTGTTAAGTCTTATTTCCATTCTTCGTCTGGTGGTTCTCTTTCTGCGGGGGTTGAAATTTTTGACAAAGCCCCTTATCTTCAGCAAAGTGCTTCGTATGTGGCAGAGAACGATCCTTCAGCCTTTTGGGAGCATAAAATTAATGTTGCCGACCTTCAAAATCTCTATTCAATGCCTCGACCAATTCAAAAAGTGACGATTCAAAGCCGTTTTCCCTCGGGGCGCATTAATAAAATTCGATTAGAAGACGCTGTTGGCTACTTTATGGATGTAGATGCCTATAAAGTCCGCCAAGATTTGGGCTATGCTCGCATGAAAAGCACTCTTGCAGAGATTTCTTCTATTGATAGAGACGGTTTTTTAGTAATTCAAGGGAAAGGATATGGTCATGGTGTTGGAATGGGGCAATGGGACGCCGAAGCGATGGCTAAGAAAGGCGCTACTTATGATTCTATCTTAGCTTTCTTTTATAAAGGCTCGCAGCTTAGAAATCTATATTAATGAAAAAGTCCACAATATTGTGGACTTTTATTCAAATCGGAGAAGTTCTAGTGATTTTGGAGTTTTTCCTATGGCTTTTTTGATCATATGAGTGATAAAATAGACGATTTCATGTTTTCGTGATGCAGATATATGTTTTCCCGATAGAAATTCTGGACTATTAAGGCCTGCATCTCGACAAAACCGTAAAGCAGGAGTGCTTAATCGTTCTTTTTCTGGTATTTCCATCCATCCTTCTTGATAAAGAAGCCCTGTAATATAAAATAAGACGAATTTCTCATCAATTGATGCATCAAAAAGCGATAAAGCCTTAAGTAAATTTGAAAAATTCTCCAGAGGAAGCTGGATAGGCAGGATCATATCTAATATTTCTAACGTAAATAAGAAAAACCCCATAGGCTTTAGCTCGGATCGGATATTGTCGTAGGAAGATAGCACCACAGACTCGGAGATACGCTCACCTTGAGGGGTGGACTGCACCAAGCCATTAATAAGATTTCCGCTTAGGAGAGCAGCTCGTCGAGAGCCTGTTTCTAAAGCCCCGCCGTAAGCAGCCAGTGAGATACGTCCATATTCTTCATCAAGCACATTTAACAAAAGATTTCCTTCACCAAAACCTTTTTTAGAGAGAATTAATGCCGTACATGTTCGACTCATTAAAGCTCTTCGTCGGGTAAATTCTCCTCGGCATGCAGAAGTTCTTCAACAGGTGCACCAGGATAAATTTTTTCAATAAGAGTGGTTTTATTACTTTTTGGAGAGACAGTTTCCATAATTCCAAAAGCACCACTGCCCAAGTAGGCTAAATAACGCTTTTCAATAAGTTTGTCTTTAACATTTTCTGACACTTTTCGAAAGACGCAATCGAAGTGGGCTAGCTTATCATGGTCGTAATCGTGAAGAGCATACATGATTTCTCGAATAGGTTTGCCGCAAATAGGACAATTACTAACCATATCGATTGTTACCGTAGGCTCGTTTGATTCGATAGCTGGAGTTTCAGGATTGGCAAGGCTGACTTTCATAGGCCGTCTTTTTTGAATAAGAGACGACATCAACAATTCCTCGGGATTGACATCTGCTAGAATTTTAAGGAGTTCTTCTTTACTCTCGTTGATAGCCGGAGCTTTGAATGACTCTTCAACGCCCCAAACAGGAGGTTTCTCCCTATGATTTTTTTGTTTATTTCTATTTTTTTTGTTCTGTTGATGTGATGACGACTTTTGATTTTGGTTATCATTTGGCTTAGCAGAATTTACAGAAGCTGTTTTATTGTTTGATTGAGCAGTAGGCTGGTTAGGCGATGTAGTTGTTGGAGCTGCGTTTTCTTGCTTGTTTTGGTTATGATTCTTATGAAAACGTCGTCGTCGATGATATTTTTTATCACCGGATTTTTCTGGAGTATCAGACATGGAAACCTCTTCGAGAAAATAAACTAAATCCATTATAGCTTGTTTTTCCTTATAGAGCAAGTCTTTTTCCTACTTATGCTTGATTTTTTATCAAATATCCCGTAAAATATCCTAATATATACTGGGAGGATACTATGAAACATCTATTGTCTTTTCTCGATTTTAAGAGTCCTCGCCCTATTTCTATTAGACGCTATGATAAAATACCTCAAGTTATCCTCCCGTTGGGGGAGAGCCCTTTCCAAATTGGTACTAATGTTGATGAAGGGCAGGCTTTGTCTTCCGATTTAGGGGAAAATTTACTTGTTCATTCTCCTTTTAAAGGAAGCATTGAAAATATCGTGCTTCATAGGGGGCAGCGATATTATTATATTCGCCGAGATTTCGATGCACGTCCGCTTACTTATACTGTTAAAAATCCTCTAAAGAGGCCTCCGCTTAATCTTATTGAGACATTAAGAATGATGGGGGCTCCCGTTTGGAAAAAGACAGTTCAGGCTTGTCAAAAAATTCATTATATAGTCATTAATGCTATTGAGATAGAACCTCTTCTTTGTGCCGATACTGCCATTTTCACCGAATTTACAAAAGAGGTGTTACTGGGAGCAGAGGGTTTACGCTATGCTTGTGGGGCAAAAGAAATTATTATCATTCTGCCTAAAGGGTCTGGCTTAAAAGATGCAGTTGTTCGGCTTACAAAAGGCATTCGCCGCTTTCGCATTCATGAACTTGCTCTTACTTACCCTAAAGCAACTCCTCGCTTTATTCTAGCCCAACTTTTTGGAAAAGAGCTTCCTTCTTATCTTCCTCATACCGAGCTTTCTACCGAAATTTTTAGCCCTTTAGAGCTTTATAGCGCGTATGAGGCACTTTATTTAGGTAAGCCACATACGGAGACAACTCTTGCGGTTGATGGGCCCTTTGCTGAATTTCAAGGGGTATGTACTGTTCCTTTAGGAACGCCTATTTATAGTTTCTTGCGTCCTTATGCCGCACCAGAGTCTTACCTGATGATTAAAGGAGGCCCTTTTTCCGGTGTTGCTGTTAACCCGAAAATGGGGGTTGATAGTGATACCAAGGCGATTTTGGTTTATATGCCAGCAGTGCCTAAGACGCCTCTTGATTGTACAAATTGTGGATTATGTGTAGAAACATGCCCTGTAGGTTTAAATCCAGCTCTTTTATATGATATGCTACGCCATAAAGAATTTGACAGAGCCGAGCAATATGGTTTTAAAGAGTGTACGGCTTGTCATGTGTGTTCTTATGTTTGTCCATCTCATATTCCCTTAGGTAGAATTATTTCTCGGGGGCGTGACAATGCCTAGACGATTTTTAGAAAACGCCTATCTCGAAGCCCCATTTTTTCGGCAATCTTATGCTACTGTATTTCTTGCACCAACAATGCTTATTATGGGGATTATCATTCTTTTAGGTTCCTTAGCTGTTTATGGTTTTGGGATCTTGATTCACGTAGCAACATTATTTCTTACGGCTTTACTACTTGTTCCTATCCTAAAGATATCACAGAAAGGGCTTTTTTTCAAAACAACTTGGTGGATAGGGGAATTATTCCTTCTTGCAGCTATGTTGCCCGTAGATATGCCATGGTTTGGTAGTGCTTTTGCTGCAATATTTTATCTTTTAGTGGCTCGAGTTTTTCTTAGCCCGAACCGTCGTATTCTTTTCAACCCTCTCGCCCTCACTTTTTTATTGACGATCTTATTTTTTCCTCATAAAATGCTTTATCAATCAACGGTATTTTCTCATATGCAAGCATTATCATTAAATGAGTGGTTGAATGCCTCTTTAATATTGATTCAAGGTGCAGGTAGGGATTCCTCAACCATTTTTGTTGGAGGATTACCTGGGGGAACGATATTTGTTGTGCTTTTCTGTGGAGTAATTCTTAGCTTGATACATGTTATTTCGTTCTCATTGGCTATTATTTACACCGTTTTAGGCATTATTATTTTACTTGTGCCACTGATAAAGACTCAACATATTGTTTTTTCTCAAACAGATATTATTTATATTCAAAATCTCTTTTTTGCGGGTATTTTTCTTTTAAGAGAGCCCACGGCGCTAGAATTTTCGAGAAAATGGATGCATGTTTTTTTATGCGCGATTATCACAACCATTGCTTTTATTTTCAATGCGAAAGCCCCTTGGGCCTATGGCGTTGTTTTTGCGAGTATTTTTCTTCCGCTAATTGAAATTTATCCAGAACGTAAGATTTTTGGAAATAAATATCTTGCCAAGATTCCGCCACTTCGACCAACGATAGAATTGAAAGAGCTCGCATATTTTTTGATTGTATCGTTATGTTTAATAGCTATAGCATTCTTTTTTAAGGAAGTTCTATGAAATCTATACGCTGGACAGGGTTTTTAGCGCTTGCAGCCTTTTCTCTTATTTATAGTATAGATAGCACCTTACACGCTATTATTATTAGTTTAGCCTTGATTGTATTTTATCCCCTTTTTGTCGTGCTGGGTTTTTCTTTACTGCGAATTTTCACTGTAGAAAAAGCCTATGTCATTATTTTATTTGGGGCTGTTCTACTAATGACCCTATACTTACACAACATTTCCCTTATCGATTCCACTGCCGTTGAGGGGCTGTTCTATCGAGCTTTGGCAAGCATGGCTGCGGCACCTTTCCTTATTTTGGGTTTGGTGCAGATGGATAGAGTATCGTCGATTGAAAGGGAATATCGTATGATGAGAGAAGGCGTGATTTTAATTTTTTTGATTATTGTTTTTTCTCTCATTCGAGAAATATTGAAAACAGGGGCGATAGATCTTCGTTTTGCGGGATGGGGAGCACGCTTTGAGATTCTCAAGGGTTTTTCTTTTCCTAAATTAAGAGCGATTAGCTATTTATTGATGGCAGTTATTTTAGGGATTATTTCATTTTTCGAGGAGAATCCTAGTGCTTGATTTATTTATTAAAGGCGCCTTTTTGGATCATATTGCATTATCTAAGGGGCTAGGATTGGCTTTATTCCTATTTTTACCCTATCAATTAGAAGAATCATTGTTAACATCGCTACGTTTTACGTTATTTTTACTCTTAATGTGTCTTATTGGCTGGCCATTACGCATATTTTTCGCCTCTAACGTCTATTTTTCTTTACTTATGGTTGGTGTACTTGGGGTTTTGATGGCGGTACTTAATACTTTTTTACCCAACACCAAACTTGGGGATAGTATAATTGATATTGTCAAGAGGGGAGATCCATTAGTCTTTCTTGCTTTTACAGCTGCTATGGGCTACCAACTTTCTTACAGTGAAACCATGGTTTTAGCCTTGGGGCAAGCGGTAGGTGCCTCCACTCTTTTAATTGTCATGATTTCTTTTATTGAATATTTTCATCTTCATCGCTTTGGCTTGGTAAGGGCGGCGGCATGGCGAACTCTGGTTCTTGCCGTACTTGCCTTTCTAGTAGCTTGACATATCTACAATAAATCATTAAAATAAAAGTATGAGCAAGTAATGAGGTAATATTATGGATCAAAACTTACGCCGTATTACGGAGCTGGCTTCCGAAAAAAAAGAACTTCTATCTCGTATCGAAGCAGAGTATGAGAAGGTCATAGTTGGTCAAAAAAGTGTTTTTAAGTCACTGATGACGGGGCTTCTTTGCGAAGGCCATATTCTAGTAGAAGGGTTACCTGGATTGGCTAAAACATTAGCAGTTCAGACTTTATCTCATATTTTGGGTTTAGATTTTCATCGCATTCAATTCACTCCAGATATGCTACCTGCAGATATTCGAGGGACAATGATTTACAATCAATCCTCGGGGCGTTTTGAAGTTAAAAAAGGGCCTATCTTTACGAATTTTGTTCTTGCTGATGAAATCAACCGAGCCCCTTCTAAGGTTCAAGCTGCTTTGCTCGAATCGATGCAAGAACGCACTGTTTCTTTGGGTGATACTACTTATCAATTAGAGCGTCCTTTTGTTGTGATGGCCACTCAAAACCCCGTAGAACAAGAGGGTACCTACGTGCTTCCCGAAGCACAAACGGATCGTTTTCTTCTTAAAGTGCTGGTATCTTACCCAACGCGATCGGAAGAAAGACGTATTATTTCTCGGATGGGCGGTGTTTTACAACCAGAAGCAAATAAGATTATGACGCGTGCACAAGTGCTGGAATTACAAGATTTTGTTAAACAAATCTATGCCGATGAAAAAATTATGGAATACATTGTAAACTTAGTTTTTGCAACAAGAGATCCCGAAAGCGTTAAAATTCGCCCAGAATATTTACGTTATGGAGCATCTCCAAGAGCTTCGTTGGCATTTCTTAAGGCGGCAAAGGCTGAGGCTTTCTTTGATGGCCGAGCCTATGTAATCCCAGAAGATGTTAAGGCTGTAGCCTACGAAGTGCTTCGACATCGTATTTCTTTAACTTTCGAGGCGGAAGCTGAAGGTATTACCCCCGATACAATCATTCGACAGATGCTTCAACGGGTTGAGATACCCTAAACGATGCGATTTTTGTTTGTTTTTCTTGTTTTATTTGTTCCTTTAAGCTTGTTTTCGCAGGATTTTTCGATAAATTGGCTTCAAGCGGTTCGTTATCGAGAGATTATTCGATCTTATGATGTTCGCACGGGGCGGGCTGAGTTTTCTTCTGATGATGCTCGTTCGCCTATTCAATTTGAAGGAAATTCCGGCACTAATAGTCGTCTGCTTATTCGAATATTGGATCCCTCTTATACGTCATCTCGCCAAATTAAAAGAGCAAGCATTTCTATCTATCGACGAAACAAAGAAAATAGCATTGATTTTCCGTGGACGTCTTCTAACGGATTGTTAACAACCTATAATTTCACTCCAGAACATGATAAATTGTTTCGCTTTATGGTTGAGAATGCTAGCGGTGATACCATTATGTTATTTTTTTACGATGGCGAAGATAAGCTTATCAACGAAATAACCCTTACAAAAAAACAGGCAAGGAATACTTTCCTTGCCTTAAAATTGTATAGAGAAATTGCCTTTGGAGAAGTGATAAAAGAACTCCTCCCTACCGATTAATCTTCGTCGGATGATGCGTTTTTGAGAGCTTCGAATTCATCTTCAAGAGCTGCTAAGTCTTCGGTTCGTTCGAACACTTCTGCTTTTTGAAGAAGTTTTTTCGCTGTGTAGGCTTCTTCTGTGTGGTCTTTAAGCATTTCGAGAACAAAAGGTGTCAATCTAAATTCTTTCTCTTGATGCATTTCTTCGCGAATAGCAAGCAAGCGGTCTGCCGCAGCATTTTCCATTTCTTGGTAATGACGAATTGCCGCAAGAGCAGCTTTGAAATCGGCAGGCTTAACAGCGTCAAATTTATCTAATTCACGGGCGTACTTAAAGGCATGACGACAATCTTCCTCGGCTTGGCTAAGAAAGAAATCGGCAGCTTTGGTAAAGCCTGCTTTATGACAAACAATTGCCATTTCGATAAAATTTTTCACAGCATTCATTTCTTCGAGAACTTCATTTTGTAAATGTTTCATCATGATAGAAACCTCCTACTTTACCACATAAATATACTATGTGCTACCGTAATCATAATCTATTTCTAACCCTAAAGTCAAATGAAATCAGATTCTTACCTAAAAAAAATAAAAATTTTGCATTTTATGAAAAAAAACGTATAATGTGTACTGAGGTGAAGGAGGCTGAATATGAGTATATGGGGCGAAATTAGGAGTAATCCATTTGGTGTTTTGGGAGTTCAAGAAACTTCAACAGGGTTTGAAATAAGAGCGCTTAATCATGCTGCGTTAGCTATATTTTATGTTCCTAAAAAAGGCGAGCCAATCTCTCTTGTAAAAGGTGATGATGGTATTTTTCGTGCGCCAATAACCAAAAAAGAACCCTATACTCTTTGTTATGTCTATGCTAATAATACAGTTAACAGCGTCGACCCATACTCTTTTCCTCCGCTTACTGATGACTATGATATCTATCTTTTCTCCGAAGGTACTCATAGAAAACCATGGCTTTTCATGGGGGCTCACCCACGTATTCACGAAGGGGTTGATGGTGTGTGCTTTACTGTTTGGGCGCCAGAAGCTCAAAGCGTGCGTGTTGCTGGAGATTTTAATGGATGGGATGGAGAACGACACTTTCTTCGCCCTCGAGGTGCTTCGGGTATTTGGGAAATCTTCATTCCTCATATAGGAGAAGGCGAGCTCTATAAGTTTTTTATTGAAACAAAAGAAGGGGCATTGCTTGAAAAATCCGATCCCTACGCCTACTATGCTGAAAATCGTCCTCAAACATCGTCTATTGTCTATCATCATGAAGAATTTCAATGGAACGACGATGAATGGATGAATAAAAGGTCTCGCTGCTACGACAAACCTCTTAGTGTTTATGAGGTTCATCTAGGCTCGTGGATAAGAGACGAATACAATAATATATTGTCATATAGAGATTTAGCCTACCCGCTTGCAGAGTACATTAAGGATCACGGGTTTACGCATGTGGAATTTATGCCTATCAGCGAATACCCTTTTGATGGCTCATGGGGCTATCAGGTTACGGGGTACTATGCGCCTACTTCTCGTTATGGTACGCCGGACGACCTCAAATATCTCATTGAATACCTGCATCAACAGGATATAGGAGTTATTGTGGATTGGGTGCCAGCGCATTTTCCTGCTGATGCTCATGGGCTAGCCCGCTTTGATGGAACGGCTCTATACGAGCATCTAGATTCTCGCTTGGGGTGGCATCACGACTGGAATACTTATATTTTTAATTATGGAAGAAACGAGGTTCGGCAATTTCTGATAGGCTCTGCCCTTTATTGGTTGGACTGTTTTCATGTAGATGGGCTTCGGGTAGATGCAGTGGCATCAATGCTTTACCTAGATTATTCTCGTGATGAAGGGGAGTGGCTTCCTAATAAATATGGAGGGCGAGAGAACCTCGAAGCGATAGAGTTTTTACAAAGCTTGCAGGCGGAAGTCAATCGCTATCACCCCTCTGTAATGACGATTGCCGAAGAAAGCACCTCTTTTCCAAAGGTCACCGCACCAACGGATTACGGAGGGCTTGGTTTTACCTACAAATGGAATATGGGCTGGATGAACGACACGCTTGATTATTTCATGCACGAACCTATTTTTCGTAAATGGCACCACAGTGAGATTACATTTTCGCTGGTGTATGCCTTTTCGGAGAATTATATTCTTCCTTTTTCGCATGATGAAGTGGTTCACGGTAAAGGTACATTGCTAAGCCGAATGCCAGGCGGCGAATGGGAGCAAATGGCAAATCTTCGATTAATGCTCTCGTATCAATGGTGTCACCCTGGGAAAAAATTACTCTTTGCTGGGCAAGAATTTGCACCTTGGAACGAATGGGCAGAAGATCGCTCTATCGACTGGCATCTTAACGCTCACCCTCTTCATAAAGGAATGAGATTTTTAGTGAGAGACCTCAATTTTCTTTATAGGTCGGAGTCGGCATTGCATCGCTGCGACCACGATCCCCATACCTTTGAATGGGTTGATGTTGATAATATAGAAAGTGGCTTGCTTCAGTTTATTCGACGGGATAAAGAAGGAAATATGCTTGTGGTTGTCTGTAATCTTAATACTATTGTTCGAAGCGATTATCGCATTGGAGTGCCTCAAGCTGGCTTTTGGCAGGAGGTATTCAATTCAGATTCATCTCTCTATGGAGGAGCAAATATTGGCAACTTTGGAGGCCGAAAAGCGGAGCATTCTGAATGGCAAGGTCAAGCTTCATCAATGAATATTGATATAGGCCCCCTTGCGGTTGTGGTGTTCAAACATCATCGAATATAAAATAAAAAGCTCCATGCAGGGGCTTTTTATTATTTTGATGTCACTATTTATATCGCTAATGCTGCAGGTACAGAACTTGTCTTTGTATTTAAAGCTTGATTATTTTATTAAAAACCTTTATACTTAAAACTGTATATCTACTGCAGGAGATGTTTGTGAAAAATCAACATATTTTGTTTGACAGGCTTTACCCACAAGGTTATCGACCCTATTTTCTTCAGATGATCGATCTACCCATCGCGGCGTTGGCTTTCATTATTGCCTTTGTAACCTATTTTTTAACCGTAAATCCTTCTATGACGGCGGGAGACAGCGGAGAGCTTGTCACAACCGTATATAATATGGGAGCATCACACCCTCCAGGGTATCCTCTCTATGGTATTATTGGTAAATTATTTACCTTTCTTCGCCATCCAGACATTGCATACAAAATAAATTTACTTTCAGTTACGTCGGGAGCATTTACGGTTCTCTTTACCTATCTTACTATGGTGAAACTTCTTGGTTTTAATAGAGATGTTAAGGGATTTGATTTTCTGGTACATGTTCCAGCTATTGCGGCGACGTTGGCGTTAATTTTCTCCCGAGGTTTGTGGAGAGGTGCTACGGACGGAAAATTCTATGCTCTTAATACAGCACTTGTGGCAGGAATGTTTTTTGTAATGAGACTATGGTACGAAGAAATCATTGCGTCTCGTGAGGATGAGCGGCTTTGGCTTGCTCCTCGAATGACGCTTCTGCTCAGTTATGTTATGGGGATTTCGATTACGGTTCACCAATTGCCTGTTTGGTATGTGATATCGTGGGGAATTATGCTTCCTCTTGTGATTTGGCTAGTTATTTCCTTTAAAGGCGATCAATTTATTCGGCAATTTCAAGAGCGTCAAATTTGTATTATCATGCTTGGGGTGACGGTGTTCATTGCTTTTGTCCTTTTGTGGATATCAGCGATTAAGCCTCATATTTTATTTCCAGGGCTTGGTGGGCCAGGAGAATATCGATTGGTTTTCCCAGAGCACGTGCCTTATATTCTTACCTCTATACTTATCGTGCCTACTTTTTTAAGTTTGTATACTCTTCAAAACTATGCTTATCATAAGTCTTCGGAAGTTCTACACGCTGTTTTCTGGATTGTTTTCTTTGGAGTAGGTATACTATCTTTCCGTTTTTTAGGGGCTCATGCGGTAATCGTTTTAATTCCCTCTTTAATTGTTTCAATGATACAAATATCTAATCGATCCAGCCTCACAGGGGCCTACGATAAAAACTGGGTTGATGAATTTTTATCTGTGCTTTCATGGGCAGCATGGTTAGTTGTGTTAGCGATTTCAGTGTATCTTTATCTTTGGGTTCGAGCAAAAGCTATTGCGCCCCTTCCAGAGCCAAAGCCTCTTTCTTGGGGAGATACGCAGACGATAGATATTCTTATTAATCATATGCTTCGTAAGCAGTACCCAGTGGGTATTCCTGATTACGTTAATCCTTTGGGGCAAATTTGGGGCGTTGTTGGATACCATGTGCAGCAGTTTGGATTAATTAATCTTATTGTTGCTATTGTTGGGGGAGTCTGGTTTCTCCGAAGAGACCCAATTCAGTGGCTCTACTTTGTGATTTCATCCTTTATCTTCTTCTACATGATTGTAAGTTTTATTAATTTTATTGTGGATCCACGCTCTTTAGAAACACAGTCCTACTATTTCTTTCAGCAGTATATTGTTACGGCGTGTTTCCTCGGATTTGGATACCAGATGCTTCTCGATTTTCTCCAAAAAATAAATCAAAAGGCTTAAAATGCGTTTCTTTTTTGAATTCTTATTTTCAATGGCGGTTATGGGCTGTCTAGGTCTCATTTGTGGGTACCTATACGCTCGTTTTATGTGTCGAGACCTCTTCGGGGGTATTCGAGCGGGGATGATAGTTGGTACTCTTGGGTGTATTTTGGGCGGGTTTCTCTTCAATATGATCTTCGATACGCCTATTCTCAAGTGGATGAATCAAGTTCCCTATCTTAACATCCTTCTTGTTAATCCTTTCGACGTTAACTTTATTGCAGCAGGCCTTGGAATTGTGTTGTTTCTGTATGTTTATCGCCAAATTTCATCTCAACAATATTGATATTAAGGATATAAAATGAATAAATATCTTGTTACGTCGGCTCTTCCTTATGCAAATGGTCCTCTACATGTTGGGCATATTGCAGGGGCCTATTTACCTGCAGATATTTTTGTCCGGGCGCAAAGGCTTGCTGGGCATGATGTGCTTTATATTTGCGGTACCGATGAGCATGGAGTGCCTATCACTATTACCGCCGGCAAAGAGGGAATAAACCCTAAGGATGTTGTTGATCGCTATCACAAAGAAATTAAAGACGCATTTGATGCGTTTCATATAGAATTTGATAATTTTTCGGGTACGGCGCGAGCTCCTCATGCAAAATTATCTCAAGAAATGTTTTTAAATCTTCTTAAAAATGATCATATTTCTATTAAAGAAGAAGATCAATTTTTTGATGAGGAACAGCAACGTTTTCTTCCCGATCGCTATGTTGAGGGAACATGCCCTAAGTGTGGCGACACAGGTGCAAGAGGGGATCAATGCGACAAATGTGGTTCTCTTCTTACTCCTTTCGAGCTCATTGATGTTCGCAGTGCTTTGAGTGGCACAAAACCTTCTGTACAAAGAGTTAAGCACTGGTATCTTAAATTACAGGATTTCGAACAAAATCTTGTGGAATGGCTCCAGAATAAGCCTCAATGGAAAGATAACGTTACAAAATTTATCTTAGGCTGGATTAGAACAGAAGGCTTGCACGAAAGAGCCATTACTCGAAACCTAGATTGGGGTATTCCGGTCCCTTTGGATGACCCAGAAGCTAAGGGTAAAGTTCTTTATGTTTGGTTTGATGCTCCCATTGGTTATATTTCTTCTACTATAGAATGGGCTGAACGACAAGGCCGCCCTGATGCATGGAAGGATTATTGGCAAAACCCCAATACTAAAATGATCCATTTTATCGGAAAAGATAATATTCCTTTTCATGCGGTGATATGGCCTTCTATTCTTATGGGGCAAGGCAAAAACAATCCGTGGATTCTTCCTCATGATATTCCTGCTAATGAATATCTAAATCTTGAAGGGCAAAAGATTTCTACAAGTCGAAATTGGGCTGTGTGGGTAAAAGATGCTGTTAACGATTTTTCAGCAGATAGCCTTCGCTATGCTATTGCGGCAAATGCTCCCGAAAATAAAGATGCAGACTTTGCTTGGGATTTTTTTCAGGCTAGAAATAATGATGAGCTTTCAAATATTATCGGAAACCTCTGTAATCGAACCCTCACTTTTATTCATAAAGAAGGAGGAAGCGTTCCTGCGGCAATGTACACCGATCAAGATAAGCGGCATTTTGCTAACCTTCAGCAAATCCTTGATAAATTATTCAATGCTTTTGCCACTTATAAAGTTCGTGAGGCTTGTAAGCTGATGATGGATCTTGGACGCGAAGGGAATCGTTATTTCGACGAGACAAAGCCTTGGGAGTTGCGGAAAACCGATCCACAACGTTTACCAACAGTGCTTAATGTTTGTCTTGAAACCCTTAAAATTTTGGCATTTGGAATGTATCCTATTCTTCCCCATGGAGCTCAAAAAATTTGGGCGATGTTGGGGCAGGAAACACCTCTTAAAGATGAACGACTCCAGACAATTTTTTCCCATTATTTACCTATAGGGCAAAAACTTGGAGCTTCGGAAATTCTCTACCGAAAAATTGAAGATGCGGAAATTACCGCACAAAAAGAAAAACTCTATCATAAGGCAGGCTTGTCAATGGAACCCCAAAAAGACAATTCAGAACAAAAACAAGAAGTTAGTGTCTCAGAGGCAAAACCTCAAATTACCATCGAAGATTTTGCTAAAATTGATCTTCGTGTTGCAGAAATTTTAGAGGCAACTCCTTTAGAAAAATCACGAAAATTAATCAAGCTCCAAGTTAAAGTGGGCGAAGAAAATCGTCAAATTTTGGCAGGAATTAAAGAGTTTGTCGAACCAGAAAAACTCGTTGGGCGAAAGATTGTTATTGTCTACAATCTTAAACCAGCAAAACTGGCTGGAGAAGAAAGTCAAGGGATGTTGCTTGCGGCATCTACGGCAGATCATTCTCAATTATTTATTCTCGATCCGGGGGATATTCCTTCTGGTTCTGTCGTTCGTTAGTAATTTTATATAATATAACATTTTCAACCTGGGAGGTTGCATTATGAAAGTTTTAATCCTCAATGCAGGAAGTTCTTCTCTTAAGTATCAATTGATGGAAACTACAGATCAGTCTGTTCTTGCAAAAGGTGTTGTCGAAAAAATTGGGCTAAGTGATACTTTTATTGGCTATGAAAACGGTAGCCACCCTAAAATTAAAAAAACGTTTCCTTGTACAAATCATAAAGATGCTATTGCGATGATGTTTGACACCCTTCTTAAAGGGGATGAAGCAGTTCTTTCTTCTATAACAGAAGTTAATGCTATTGGGCATCGCGTGGTTCATGGTGGCGAAGTATATTCTTCATCCGTGCAAATTGATGACACCGTTATGAAAACGTTAAGAGATTTATCCGATCTTGCGCCTTTGCATAACCCTGCTAACATTATGGGCATCGAAGCCTGTTCAGCAATGCTTCCTAATGTGCCTCAAGTGGCGGTTTTTGATACAGCTTTTCACCAAACAATGCCTAAGGAATCCTACATTTATGGTCTTCCTTATGAGTATTATGAAAAATATCGAGTGCGACGCTATGGTTTTCACGGTACATCCTACGCCTATGTTACTCAAAAAGCGGCGAGCTTCTTGAATAAAAAACCTGAAGATATAAATCTCATCATTTGTCATATTGGAAATGGAGCTAGTGTCTGTGCTGTTCAAAATGGTAAATCTGTTGACACATCAATGGGGCTTACACCGCTTGAAGGGGTTGTAATGGGTACTCGTTCCGGTACGATCGACCCTGGAGCAATCTTCTACCTTATGGAAAAAGAAAACCTCACAGCGGCGGATGCGTCAAATATTCTCAACAAAAAAAGTGGGCTCTTAGGGGTTTCTGGAATTTCTAGTGATATGAGAGATATCGAACATGCTGCCTACGAGCAAAATCATGAGCGTGCTTTATTGGCTCGACGTTTACTCGCAAATGGTCTTCGTAAAACCATAGGTTCTTATTTCACCGTGCTTAAAGGAAAAGTTGATGCACTTTGTTTTACAGCGGGAATGGGAGAATACGATCCTCTCTTGCGTGAGGAAACTTGTGAAGGCTTAGAATTTCTTGGTATCTCGATGGATAAAGAAGTTAATGCAGGTGTTCGTGGAAAATTGGTTAATCTTTCTTCTAAAGATGCAAAGATTCCCGCACTATGTGTTCCTACAAATGAAGAACTGATGATCGCTCTCGAAACCGAGCGTCTCGTTAAATAAGGATAGCCTGTGATAGTCTACGGACGAAATTCTATAGAAGAAGCTCTTAATGAGGGGCTTCACCTTTCTACCGTTTGGTTTGATGCTCAAAAAGGGGATAAATACCCTGGGCTTCGACGCATGGTTCGTGATGCTGATGTGCCAATGAAATTTATTTCAGAAAAAGAAATGGATAAGCTTTCGGGCACTCAAAAACATCAAGGTGTTATTGCGGAAATGCCGTTGCCAGCAAATATTATTACCGAAGATATGATATATGAATCTGATTATACCACTTATAAACGCGTATTAATGCTAGATGGTGTTACAGACACAGGGAATTTAGGGGCGATTATGCGTTCTGCGGTATTGTTGGGCGCGCAATTGCTGTTGCTTCCCAAGGATAATAGTGCGCGTATCACTCCTCAAACGGTCAGATCGTCGGCTGGAGCTTTATATAAGCTTCCAACAGCCTATGTTGACAATCTCAAAACAGAGATAGAAGCGATGAAGTCGCAGGGTTTTAGTGTTATTGCCCTAGATGGAGCTTCTAAAGAGCCATTAGAGAGTACTCCCAATGATGATGCCGGCATTTGTTTAATACTTGGCTCAGAGAGGGAAGGCATCCGAAAGGGAATAAAAAATTTATGTACGCATCGTAAGGCGTTAGCGTCCACAAAACTTTTGGATTCCTTCAACGTTTCGGTGGCAGCGGCGATTGCAATGCAGTCTCTTTGGCATCGTCATTTAAAAATTTAAACCTTAGGAAGCATTATGGATCAATTATTCAGTCCTCAAACATTGATGTTTGTATTTGGCATTATTGCCGCTCTTCTTGTGCTAGGGATCTTAGTGGCTATTCACGAAACTGGACACTTGCTTATGGCAAAAATGTGTGGTATTAGGGTGGATGTTTTTTCTGTTGGCATGGGAAAAGCAATTTGGAGTCGTCAATTTGGTGAAACGCTTTATCAAATAGGATGGATTCCATTTGGTGGCTTCTGCGCCTTTGGTGAGGACAACGAAGAAACCCGAAAAGACCCACGATCGATGATGAATGCACCTTTCTGGGCAAAATTTCTGGCTATTATCGGGGGAAGTTTATTCAATATTATTTTTGCTCTTGTCACCCTTGTGGCTATTTTTCAAATTGGATACACAGAGCGTCAAATTTCCAATATTGTTCAGGTTTCTCCTACCGTTATGCAGCAGGAGAAAGAATTGCCTTCACCGGCATGGGAAGCTGGAGTGCGATCTGGAGATACTATCATAGCTGTATCTGGAGCACCTATTCGTTATTTTAATGATATTACGATGGCGCTTTTGCTTAATCAAAAAGAGTCGCCTACGGTCACTTATGTAAGAGATGGGAAAGAAACAACGGTTTCCTTTACTCCAATTGAGGTTGATAGTGGCTTATCTTTTTTAGGCGTGGCTCCTATCCGACCTGCTGAAATTGCTAGCATTAAAGAAGATTCTCTTGCAGCAGAGTCTGGTCTACGTATTGGCGATGTGCTTATTTCTATCAATGGACAAAATATTCGTTATGCTCATGAAGCTCAAGATATTTTCAATGATCTTGAAAAATCAAAAATGATTTTAAAAGATAAAGAGATCCATATTCAAATCCGCCGTGGTGATGAGGTGCTTGATTATGAATTAACGCTAGGCAGTGCCCCCTTGGGTATTGAATATGGTGATCCAGAATTAATTGCGGTAACCGTAAAAGGTAGTGGCCTTGACCACAGCTTAATGCTTGCAGGGCATGAACTTAATGTGCAGATCAATCAAATGTTGGTATCGATTCAGAAAATTTTTACAGGCAAAGTGAATGTTCAGAAAAATCTTTCAGGGCCCGTAAGAATTGTCTCTATGACGGGAACAATAGCACAAACACTCGATTTTATTTTGCTTATTCGTTTTGCTGTTATGTTGAGTATTGCCTTAGCCGTTTTCAATATGATGCCACTTCCAGGGCTTGATGGTGGTATTCTTGTTCTGAGTGCAGTTAAATCAGCTTTTAGTTATACTCCTTGGTCGGCTCGGGTGGAAAAAGTTGTTTCTTGGATTGAACAAGCTGGATTAATTTTCCTTTTTGCTATTGCGATATTTGTTTTCATTAATGATATCCGAAATCTTTCTCAGGAAAGGCGTGCAAAAGCGGATGTGCATCAACAGAATAATCCTTAATAAATTACCCCTCCAATTTGGAGGGGTTTTCTTTTGGTATAAATTTTAAAATTCGTTATGGTTAAGCGGTATAAATTGATAAATAAAATATAAACTCCGCTCATTTTGAGAATGAGAAACTTGCATATTCCATATACTTCCTCCACCAATGAGGGTAATTCGATTTTCAGTGGCTTCGATGATGAAGTCTTCTAGAATCGTACTCATCCGTTTTCCCTTTGGATCGACGAAAATTTTTTCTGCTGCTGGATTTGCGTAGACAGCTGTTTTGAATCGATTAAGGAT
This sequence comes from Brevinema sp., assembly GCA_051653605.1. Lineage (GTDB taxonomy): Bacteria > Spirochaetota > Brevinematia > Brevinematales > Brevinemataceae > JBOFWL01. The sequence continues at coordinate 154,565 of JBOFWL010000028.1, read as the reverse complement.
AAGTAATGGAAATTCGTAGTCATTCAAAATTTCAATAAGAGAAATACGAAAGTCTCCAGGGTGGAATTCTGATACAAATTCTTCGTAAGAAAACGATTCTAAATTCTTTCCCATAATATCCAGCGAGGGAATTCTTGTTTTAGATCGGGGGCGAGCTGAGAAGATGTTCTCTTCTAATTCAGAAATCGGAATAATAACAAGGCTAGCTGCTATATTAAAGTTGTACTCCCCCGATTTAATGGCAAGTTCAACGTCTTTTTTGAATAATACCCCATAGTAGGTATTTTGTTCAAATACAAGTGCGCCATTAGCTTGAGGGCAAGAAAGAAACAAGCGGTATATATCCTCTATCATGAACGTTTTGTTGGGGCGAGGTCTTCCATCGATAGGCGGAAAATTTGGTTGATAAAGGCCGAGCCTACCATAACAGATGCTTGCATTTCTGGAATATAAACTTGATAGACGCCATTCTGTTCGTTGCCAACATAAATACTGTAGCTTGAATTATTTCCTGAAACTTTAAAGTAAGGGCTAGTATTCATGTCGATTCCTATATTACTGAGCTCATTTGGTGAAATATCATAGGAAATATTATTGGTTTCGAAGCGAAAATCTTTTGCTTGTTGGAGAAATCTACGCATACCCCAGTCTCTATTGGTTTCCATCGTTGGAAGTTGAACCCAAAAACTATTCGTTTTAACAAAATGCCATGATTCATCCATTAAATTTCTAAACATAACATGTGTTTCATCGTCGTATTCGGTATCAAAAGGGGTGTTGTTGAGGAGACTGCTAAGCCCGCCTAAAATAATGGAAGCTTCCTCATTAGAGAGAAGGTAGACAGTATTTTTGTTGCTTTCGAGGGCGGTATAGACATCCCCACCAAGCGTTGTTGACGTTCCCAAAATAAGAGTTGAATCGGGAAGCCCCTTGATTTTTGAATGCAATCGAATTTGAGGAGTATTAAGCCCGTAAGCATTGTATTCTTCGGGGGAAACATTTGTAAAAATGTTTTTAGGTTTAAGATTCATGAATGTTGTGGCGAAAATTGCAATCCGATTCGGGGATATTTTATAAAAAATAGGCTTAGATACTCTTAAAACTCCGTTTTCTTTTGAAATCGTGAATTTTTTAGGCGAATTAAGACGAAGATCTTCTAATTCTAATGAAATAAGAGCATCTTTTCGCGATTCAGCCCATGGATATGTTGTACTTTTCGTGCTTTTATTACAACTTGTCACGTATAGAAAACAAATAATACTAAGGATGAATAAAATATTCACAGATAAGATACTTTGCTTCTTCATGGAAGCCTCCTATGGAATGCGTAGAACAATTGTGCCGACTCCTATCCATAAGCAGAATAAGGTAAAGGCAGCTATTAACCAGCCTGAAAATTTTTCTTCATAAAGGACTCGACGACGGATATTATATTCGCTTTTTTCAAGTTTATCAATTTCGGTATATACATCTTGCAGAGCTGTTTCGCCCTGCGCGGAGAAATATCTCCCTCCAGTTATATCGGCAATTTGCACGAGAACTTCATCGTTAAATTCTACTGTATTTCCTAGGGTATATACGGTGCGTTCTTGATTGACGGGAGCAAGATAGGCATTATGATTTCCAAAGCCGATTGTGTAAATCCGAACTCCTAACTCGCGAGCAGCTTTTGCCGCGGTAAGAGGATCAACAATTCCTGCATTATTAACGCCATCTGTCACCAAAATCATAACTTTACTCTTTGCTTCGGAGCTTTTAATGCGGTTAAGCCCTGTCAAAATGCCGGTTCCGATAGCCGTTGCCCCATCGACGAAGGTTCCGATCTCATCAATGAGCGTTTTGATCAACTCTTTATCCGAGCTTAGGGGTGATTTTGTTAAGGCATAGGTGCCAAAAAGAACGAGGGCAATTCTATTTTGGTCTTGTAAGTCGATGTATTTTTTTATTGCTCGTTTTGCACTGGAAATTCTAGATTTATCTTTTAGCGAGCCATCAATATCAAAAAAATGATCGCCCTGACGTCGAAGATTTGCCGGAGGCTCGTCAACAAAATCCATCGAACCAGAAACATCGTGTACAACAACAATATCAACGCCGGTGGCTCTTTCGTCGGTTATGGAGGTGCCGCCTCGAGGCCTAGACAATGCGATAGCCAAGCAGGCAACGGAGCTTAAAATTAGTATGTCATGTAAAATACGAAACGCAGGCGCAAAATTATCTTTTCTTACAAGAGAGATCCAAGGGTAGGGAAAAACGGCGTCTTTGTGGTATTTGCGAAAAATGCGTGTATATTTAAGGATGACATAAAGAGGAATGGCCAATAAAAAAAGAAGATACCAAGGATTTTCGAAGTTCATTTAGTACGCTCCTGGGATGGCTCATGGGTATGAGGGATGATTCTAAAGAGTTCTGAGGCACTTTGAAATACTCTATCGGTGTGTTCTTGAGGGAAAACGGCTTTTGCGTATTTTGCGGCGTCACAGGTGCGAAGAACCAATGCGGCATGCTCCCGCTGCGAGCTGGGAATACGTCGTTTTTTCAAGGTGTCTAAAATATCTCTGGTGGAGCTTTCGAGGGCTAGTGGCATAACTTCTAGTGTGAGCAAGCCACGTATCACTTCGGAGAGTTCTACATAGAAAATTTTGTAAGTTTCTTCTGTGAGGGAGCTTTTTTGAGATTCGAGAAGGCTTAATCGCTGCTGAAGCTGGCGGAAAGGCTCGATAGGGTCGACTTTTTTAGGTGCAACAACGCGTTTTCTCATGCTAAGTAGGATAATTATTGCGATAATGGCAAGTAAAGCGGCAATTGCTATCGTCCAAATATGATTCCATACAAAAGGAGGGTCGATAATATCTGCAAATTGAATATTTGTCGTATCAATGGCGTTGGAAACGGGAACAGTAAATCCTGGAGTATAAAAAAGATTTGTATTATTCTGGGTATCTAATGCGGTTACCAAAAACGATGGAAACTCATAGGAACTAGCACTAAAATAGGCTGCCTCGATGGTAAATGATGTCCCCTCAATTGATAATCCCCCAATGCGGGTTGTAATGGGGTCGACAACATTGGTGTCAACACTGATAATTGATATAATCTGCTGGGGCAAAACATAAGATACGGAGAAAGGTTTACCAAACTCAAGCTTAGAAACTTGTGCATTCACACCAACTTGCATATTGGTGGGAGCATTTTGTGCTGAGATAGGAGTAATAAAAAAGAATAAAAAAATCCAAAACATGATCACCTCTAACAATAAACGGATTTCCTACTTCCTTCTTATATTCTAGAAGAAGAAGCCCTCTCTGTCAATGTTTTCTCTTATAGTTTGAGATAATCATAAAAAAAACTTATAATAATTAAAGAAGAACTCGGGAGGAAATGATGCATATTCAATTTAAAGGCACTGCTCCAAAAAAACATAAAATTGCTGTCGCTGCTTTTTGCAGTGGCAATTATAAACTTGCCCGTAAAGAATGGGAAGAAATGGATGATCCTATCGCCCTTAAAGGCATGGGGTATATATGCTTACGCGAGTCTCTTTTTCGAGAGGCGGCTTCTTATTTTGAAGAATTAATCCAAAGTGCGGCGTACGACCCCGAAGCTTATAATGGCTTAGCGTTAGCCTACCTAGGCGATGGAAAAGATACTCAAGCTGTCGAGGTCTTACTTGATGCTACGGATAATATTAAGTCTCCCCTGCTGGATAAAACCCTCGAAGCTATCCGATTGTCCAAAGGCTCGGTGGCATTGGCGTCGTTGATCGTGGTTACTATGCCCTCTAATGGAGTAAACATTTCTCTTTTTGTTAAAAATCTTGCTAAAAAAATTGGGTGGCGTCTGATACCTATTCTTATTTTTTTACTGGTGGGCTTGCTTTTTTGGAGTTATCCCTACCTTAGAAACGGCATTTTAAAACTAAATATTCGAAATCGTGCAGCGGCGCAGCTTCCATCTAACCCTACTATTATTGGCATGGCTCAGATCCTCGAGGCGAGGGAGAATCTTCTTCCTCCTATGGATGATGAAACGGCCTCAGCGAAGGTTGCTCAACTAAGAGAGCTAATTTCGATGAATAAACCTAACCAGTCCCGTATCTTAGCTAATGAGATTCTATCATCTGAAGGCTCGGAGGCAATTAAAGAGCGCGCCTATGTGCTGGAAGGCTTTATCGGCGAGGCTAATTACGAAAATATCGATTATATTCCCTCCTATACGGAGTTAGCTTCACGCCCCTTTCTTTATAAGGGTGTGGTGGTTCGTTGGGAAGGAGTGGTGGCGAAGGTAAATCACCAAGGCCGCAGCTCGACATCCTTCGATCTTCTTATTGGATATGATGGAAGCCCTCAAGTGCAAGGCATTGCTGCGGTGGAGATAAGAGGGATGGAAGAGATCGCCAATGGCAACAGAGTGACGGTTATAGGGCTCTTTAAAGGGATAGACCCAGATAATAAAGCGGTTATTACGCCGTACCGTATTATTCGCTAGGGCTTGACAATCTCCCTTTAAACCTTGTAGAATAAAACAATTAGTAATAAAATAGGATATATCAATAATGGCTTCACTTTTTTTTGAAACTTACGGCTGCCAAATGAACTTGGCAGAGGCAGATTCTCTTAAATCGGATGCAATACGTCGTGGGCATACTGTGCAGGATACTCACGAGAATGCCGACTTTGTCATCATCAATACATGTTCTGTTCGGGAGACGGCCGAAGCTAGAATAGCGGGGCGTTTAGGCTTTTTTCGTGCCTATAATAATGCGTCTTCACGCCCCTTGAATGTCATTCTGATGGGGTGTATGAGTGAAAATGTTGGTATGGAGATGCAAAAACGTTTTTCTGATGTTGTAAAAATAGTGTGGGGTACCTACGCTAAAGACGAAGTCTTCAATTATATGGATGATCTTCAAGCGGCGCATACGCATTTGGGTTTTGGTTCGGCGTACTCGTTTATGCCAGCGAAACCATCGAAAGAAACACCGTTCAAAGCGTTTCTTCCTGTTGCGCACGGATGTAATAAATTTTGTTCTTATTGCATCGTCCCTCATGTAAGAGGGAAAGAGCAGAATCGACCTTTCGAAGATGTTATCGAGAATGCAAAGCAACTAGAATCCGAAGGTGTGCTAGAATTATGCCTGCTAGCACAAACGATAGATACCTACCGATGGCAAGGAAAACGTCTTCCCGATCTTCTGGATGCCCTAGCAACGAAAACATCTATTCCTCGTATTACGTTTCTTACGGCTCACCCCAGAGAGTTTTTACTCGAAACTGCAGAATTAATGAATACACATAAAAGTATTATTTCGTACTTGCACTTGCCCTTTCAATCGGGGAGTGACAGAATCCTTAGCTTGATGAAAAGAGGCTACACAAACGAGTTGTATCGCCAAAAAATTGAAGAAATCCGAAAGGTATGCCCAGGGATTACACTTTCAACGGATATTTTAACGGGTTTTCCCACCGAAACCGATCAAGATTTCGAAGATACCTACAAGCTTTTCACCGATATTGGCTACTCGGAAGCCTTTATTTATCGATATAATACGCGTCCTAATACCCCAGCCGAAAAATTTGAGGATCAAGTCCCAGAAGACGTCAAACTTAAAAGGGTTGATGCCTTGGTAAAAATTCACCGAACGATTTTGGCGCAACAAATGCAAAAATGGGTGGGTTCGCAAACCGAAGTGTTGTTCGACCGAGAAAGTAAACATAGCCTTCAAAATCCTGAGGCAGCTATTAAGCAGTATCTTGGGCGAACTCGAAATAATGTTGTCTGTGCTGTGTATAGTGAAGAAAGCCTTATTGGGAAAATTCTCCCTGTATCGATAAAATCAGCTCAAGAAGCACTTGTAGAAGGAACCCTATTATGATGAAAGATAAAGCTCTATCAGTTCTCCAAAACGTTGAAGCAGAAAGTGTAGAAATCAATACGCAGCATACCGTTGGAGCAAGTGTGACGATTTCCAATGGCGAGGTGGAGCAAATATCCAATTCGGATACAATATCAGCATCAGTGCGAATGTTTGATCACGGGGCAACAGGCTTTGCGTCCTTCAATGATGGCGATTTTGCATCGGCAGTTGATAGGGTCAAAGAGAGTGTTCACATTTTGGGGCAGGGGGCTAGGCATCTGGTTCCGGCGTCTAAAATTGTTGATAGCATTGAAAACCCTATGCTTAAAAACCCTTGGGAGATGAGTCTCGAAGAAAAATATCATTATGCGCAGAAGATGTACGATCTCCTTAAAGATCCCGCGTTTACATCGTCGCGTGTCACTTTTACGCATCATACCAAAGATAAAAATTACCTAAATAATAGTGGTAGTGATATTCACCAAAAAAAGCATTTTTTGGGAATGAGTGTTGCTGCATCAATTGCCGCAGAAGGCACCTTGCAAACTGCTTATGTTAGTCGAGGCACCTATGGTGGGCTGGAGATTTTAGACGGCATCGAAGAAGATGTTGAAATCGTCAAAAAAAGAGTCCGCGACCTCGTGAAGGCACCTAAGGTAGAGGGTGGAACTTATAAAGTGCTACTCGACCCAGATTTAGCTGGTGTTTTTGCGCATGAAGCCTTTGGGCATATGAGTGAAGGCGATTTTCTTGCGGACAATCCTGATGTCTTGGCGAAGATAAAAATTGGAGCAAGGCTTGGGGTTGAAGAGCTCAATATTACCGATGATGGGCGTCAGAATAATCTTTGTGGCTGGTGTGCATACGATGATGAGGGAGTGCCTGCACAACGACGAGAACTTATTAAAGAAGGAAGAGTTAATGCGTATTTGCATTCTCGGCTTACGGCGTACGAGATGGGGCAATCGCCCACGGGCAATGGAAGGGCTTTATCGCCATTTTATTCTCCCATCCCCCGTATGACAAACACCTATATTGAAAACGGTTCTAAAAGCTTCGAGCAATTGCTAGAAGAGCTGGGTGATGGCATCTATGCCTGCGGTAGCCTCGGGGGGATGACCAACCTCGAAACCTTTACTTTTACGGCGGCCTATGCCTATCAAGTAGAAGGGGGGCGTATCAAACAAATGATCCGTGATGTGGTGCTTTCGGGTAATCTCTTCACAACGCTTAATAATATTATTGGAATTGGGAATGATCTCCGACATCTGGGTGGCCTAGGTGGTTGCGGAAAAGCTGGGCAAAATGGTTTACCTGTTTCTACGGGTAGCCCATCGCTGCTGATAAAAGATGTTCTTATTGGATAAACAATTTTGTATGAAGTGCCATTACTAAAAATAGACAAAGCTATAAAATTATAGTATAATTTCTTTCTATTCTGTATTTGGAGGATATTATGGGTCAATATTTAAAGAGATGTGGGCTAATTGTTGCATTTATGTTTGCAATGATACCAATGACACACGCATCTACTGTTAGTCAACTTCACGGGCATTACTTTGGTGGAGAAATCGGATATCATGAAAATTCACCCTTTCATGCTGGATTTCGTTTTCTAACTTCTTTTCAATTAGGAAAAGCTGGTGGAGCTTTTTTTGATGTGCAACCAACTTTTGTTATCGCATCAGGCTGGTCGCAATATCTTCGCCTAGAAGGGGGAGCAAACTTTGGGGTTGGTTCTTTTGGAGCAGGAGTGCATTACTCATTTGTAATGGTTGGTGTTAATTTTCATCTCTCTCTCGACGCGGAGCCAGCAACGTTAGCACTTGGGCCAACGTTTGTGTTGCCACTATCGGTTAATATCTACTGGAAAAAAATGTTTTTTGGAATGCACTGGGGGGTTGATATGTATTTCCCCATTAATGGAGGAGGAAGCTTTACCAATCCTCTCTATGTTCGGTTTATTGTTGCATATAAATTTAAGTAAAATAAAAGTCCCTGCCAAAAGCAGGGATTTTTTATTGGTAAGATTTATAAAGAATGAATATAAAGAAGGGAGCACCAAAAAGGGCAAGTACGCTTCCGAGAGGCACAAAAATTCCTGAGGGTATTGTTCTTGCGGCAAGGGCGCCAAGCATAATCAGAGAGCCTGAGATAGGAATAAGGTATTGTAAGTCGAGTATATATTCAAAGCCGAGAAAACGCTTGATAATATGAGGCACCGCCAACCCGATAAAGCCTATCATTCCAGCCACTCCTGATACCAGCGAAACTGCTATGGAAATAATCACAATACATAGCTGGGATATCTTTTTTGTGTCTACGCCAACGCTCTGAGCAGATATTTCTCCTCCTGCTAGAATAAAAAGCTCTTTTTTAAATCGAACTAAAACAAAAGAAATACAAATGATAGCGGGGAGAAGTAATAAGCGTTCTCCCAGCGAGCGTTCTAAAAAATGGCCAGAAATTCTCATAAAAGAAACGGCTAAATTATTGGGTGATAATAAGCCTTGAATAATCACTATTAATGAGGAGCATAATGCGTTAATGCCTACCCCCATTAGAATTAATAACTCGGCTCGATGTTTTCGTCCTGCATAAAATAGGAATAAAATACAGATAAAAGAGCCCACTAATGAGAAAGATGTGCGCCAAATAAGAATAGGAGCTAAAGCCCAAAAAGAAGCAAGCGTTGCCCCAAGTGAAGAAGCCCCTGTTACTCCAAGTAGCCATGGGTCGGCGAGAGGGTTTCGTAAGAGGATTTGAAGTACAGCGCCGCTTCCTGCTAAAATGAAAGCGGTAATATTCATTTGCGCCCAAAGATTTAAACGAAGGGATAAAATTCCACCAGAACTTTGAGGGAAAATATAGCACGCGGATAAAATCCCCCATAAAATCAAAAAAATGACTGGTTTTTTCACAATTCCCCCAATAAGTTATAGACGTCAGATACTTGACACTTTTATTATAACAAGTTATGATAAAAAAATCGATGTTTTCTAAAGGAAGAATACCATGTTTTTTCGGTTAATTCTTACACCAATGGGGATCATAAGTTCTTTTTCAGGATTTGTTCTCTTTTTTCTGCTAAATATTGTGGGGAAGAAGGGCATCATGCTTGCACTCTGGGGTGGTTTTTTAGGAGCTCTAGGCTTATTTGCAGCTTGGGGTGTGGCTTCGTATCTTTTTACTGTATTATTTTCTACGGATGAAATAAATCGTATTTTTTTTCATCATCTAGATAAAGATATATTGCATAAAATGCCGGTGCAACAGGCTACAACAGAGTTCACCGTAAGCGATGAAGAGGACGATCTTACCATGGAAGATCTATATTCAGCTTCTGAATCGCCAATTCAGGGAGATTTTGAATTAGAAACGGGTGGTTTTCAGCAGAATATTAATCCAAAAGCTGAAACTCAATCAAAAATTGACGCCTCAGGGCGATTTAATGTTGAAAGTAGCACACGAAGTGTTCGAACGAATGCAAAGGAAGCGGCTTTGGCAGCGCGAAAGGTTTTAATGAATGATAAGCAGTAAAATTTGCATAATCAGGAAAAATATATTATAATGGTTGTAATTATGTTGATTGGAGCACCAATCCTTTGAAGGGATACGAACACTTAGAAATTTTTACTGAAGATCAGTTGTGGGAACAGTATGTCGATTCACGAGATATTACGATTCGTAATTATTTTGTTGAAAAAAATGCGGATTTAGTACGCATTATCGTGCGCAAGGTTTTATCTAGCGTGCCGTCTTTTGTTACGTCGGATGATTTGATCAGCTTTGGAATACTTGGTCTGGTGGATGCAATAGATAAGTATGATCCGAATCGAGAAAACCATTTTCGCACTTATGCTGTTACTCGTATTCGAGGAGCAATATTTGATGAGCTTCGAAATATCGATTGGGTTCCCCGTTCTGCGCGAGGGAAAGCAAAAGAGATCGAAAAAACAACAGCGGCGCTTGAGCTAAAATTAGGGCGTGCTGCGAAAGATCATGAAATAGCTAGTGCAATGGGCTTAACTTTAGAAGACTATCATAAACGCCTTGTTAGGGTTGGAAATTCTCTTATTTCCATGGATGAAAACTGGTTTGTAGGCGACGGGGGAGATAAAGCTCCTATGTCGTTTGAGGAAACCTTAGAAAGTACGGATGCCTCAAATCCAAATTTAGTAGCCGAAAGAGCGGAATTAAAAAAGATGATTAGCAGAGCTATTGCTGATCTTCCAGATAATAAAAAAAAGGTGCTAATTCTCTACTATTACGAAGAGTTAACTCTCAAAGAAATTGGTATTATTCTTATGGTTACAGAATCTCGTGTATCTCAAATTCACCGTGATGCATTGGAGGATTTACGTATCAAGTTAAAGGAAATACAGGAGAAACACTAGGAGGCAAGTATGACAATTATCGTAGCTGGTCAAAAGTTTACAATCACCCCCCAATTGAAGGATTTTATTGATAGCAAAGTGCAAACGAGATTTGCACCCTTTGCATCTCGGATCCACAACGTAAATATTACGGTTGCTCAAGAGCACATTACATTCAAAGCAGATTGTAAGGTGACAAGTGATTTTGGTGATTTTCATTCGACTGGGCAGTTTGATTCCCCCGAAGCGAGTATTGACAAAGCTGTTGATGTGATGGTTACTGAAATCCGAAAAAAACATGATAAAATTGTTGATAAACATACTGGAAAATAATAAAAAAAGCCCCTTAAGGGGCTTTTTTTATTGCTTATTCATCAAAAAGTCTTTCTTCTACTAAAGAAACAAGGGCTGCCGTAGCCTCGATTTCATCCTCGCCATCGATGTAAGCCGTGATAACGGATTGAGGCTCGACGCATAGAAGAATTAAGCTCATAATATTTCGAGCATCGGCGGTGCGGCCTTCTTTTTCGATGGTGATGGAGCTTTTAAAGTTGTTTGCAAGGTCTGAAATCATGGATGAGGGGCGAGCATGAATGCCATAGCGATTTTTAATGTGTAGATCACGTTTTATCATTATGTCCCCCCTAGGTACATTTTAAAGCTGTATAAATAATAAAATATATACAAGTTAAAAGTCAAGTTTTTGATGCAATAATTTTATAGTTGTTATTAAAATTATTTCTTTTTTGAGAATATGAATTGAAAAATCTTTAAAGTGGATTGATTTTATTTTTATATTCTGTTATAATTGAATTAATGCAGGTAATGTGGGGTCTACACCTTTCTGCGGGGCAAAAAACCTTCGATGAAATTGCATCTCTTTAAGGGATACGTGAATTGTTGAGTTCCTCGCCCCAACTTATGATAAGGACCCGCACAACCTGCGTTTTTTTATTTAAAATGGGTTTTTATCTAATTAATATAAAGGGAGTATTTTGTGATAAAAAAATACCTGTTATTGCTTACTATAATAAGTGGTGCCCTTCATGCCCAAAATCCTGAAAAACCTTCTGAAAAACCATTTCTTTCTCACAATCTTACTCTTAGTAATCAAGAATTTGGAGCGGTACTGATTCATCCTAAAGAAGGCCCCCCGGTCTCGGGTGTGGTGAAAAAATTATACCGCGACGATTTTTTACTTGATATCGACGGTATTTTTAAAGAAAATAGCACACTACCTTCCCAAGATCGAAGCATTCTCATTCCAAAAGACAAAAAAAGTATAGATGTTCTTGTAAAAACTGATGCCATAGAAGTTCCTGGCACTGTTTTTCGAGGCAGATCGGGCTTGTATCGCCTTGATGTCAACAATATTTTAACAAAGAACGGTTATTACCGCTATCGTTACTATGCGCATACGCTTGAAATAGCTATTTCTATGGGCTTGGATATCAATTTTAAATTATTTTCTTCTGATAATGCAGTCTTTGTCAATCGTTTTGTCGCATTGAATATATATACCGAAAATCGAAAAAAAAATGCAAGAGGCTATTCCCCCTTGCTGCAGTTTCGCTTTGGGTATGGCACCTCTCCCAGCTTGGAAGAGCCTATTTTGGGCTTTCTTTTGGGAGGTTCGCAGTATCTTTTCGATTATCGAAGCTCATTGGCGGGTATTGGTTGGAGCATGCTTGCAAATGGCGGTATGTCGTTCGATTTCCCCTTAAATATTCCCCAAAATAGGTCTTTTTACCCGTTCACACTTGGCGGCGAGCTTGAATTCAAAGCAATTTATAACTTTCATCGTTATGTGGGCGTTAGTTTTGGCTTGCAGATGGGGTATTATTTTGTTCCAATGGGTCTTGCTAGGGATGAAAATTTTTATGATCAAAATGTGAGAATAAATCTGAGTGCAGGTTTAATTTTTTAAATATTGAAATATTTTGTAGAAAGCCCCCGAGCTATAGAAAACTCGAGGGCTTTTTTTTTATGGAGGATTAGAAATTCCACTTAGCGCCTAGCCCGAAGCCATAGGCGGGGGTTCTAAGCTGGAAATTATATCCAAGATAGGCAGATAGTTCTATTTTCTTGTATGAATAAGCCACGCGAGCTAGTGCCGAGTTATTAAGGGCAACTGCTCCAAAAGAGAGGCTGTGCTTATACAAAAAAGAGCTTCTAGGAACGGATAAAGCTCCGCTAATTAATCCATAATGTTCAGAAGGGATGTCATACTTAAAGATGACAGAGTCCTTATTCACTTTTAGGGTATTGGTGGGGTGCTGAATTTCTTGGTTATTTTTTTGTACAGAAAACGTTTCAGAGACTAAGTCTATCTTATCCGATTTCCCCCATAAAATCATGGCTAATATTGCCAGAATAATCCCCGATATCAACCCTACTAGATAGCACTTGATGTTCATTAATATCTCTTTACAAAGCTAGCTAGAGGTGAATTTTGAATGGTATCGATCACCCAGTCTCCGGGGCATTCTTTTGGCGAAAAATCTCTGTGATAGCGTATCTCCTTGCTGTGCATGGAGTTTATCACTTTTGATAGAGATGATAATTGAGCCATGGTGGGTTTTTGCTTTGAGCCATCGCCGACTAAGCAAACCCCAAAGCTTGCGCGGTTATTGCCACCGTGTTGGCAATGGCATTGGTTGAGGGAGGTTTCTGGGCAATAATAGGTGCTGCCATCGCGTTCAATAACAAAAAGATAGCCGGGGTTTTTCCAGCCTCTTCCTTTTGGGGGGAGCATCACATGCCACGAGGCAATGTCCTGAGCCCAGTGTTTTGTTTCATTTTTAGAGGTATTAATAACGGGGGTGTGTATCATGCAGGGTTTGCCTTTGTGGTTTTTGTCTACTAGTCCGTTCCATGGTTGATACCATTTTTTCATGATGATCTCCTATTTATAAGGGGGTTAATGAGTTAAGATGAAAAACTTACTCCTTGGTTTCTCTAGAGGACGTTGATCGGCTGGCTTTTTTGAGGATGGATAGCTGTTTCTCATTGAGGTGTTCATCGAGTCGTTCATGAGCATAAAGCCCTAGAGATTCCGCAAAGTCGGTGCGGGTGTCGTTATTTTCGAGGCGTTTAGAAATTTTTTCGAGATTGGCACTTAGCATCAGGATTTCTTTTTCATGTTCTTGTTTGCGATTGTCTTCTCGTTGTTGTCTAAGACGATTCTGTTCTTTCAACTCTTTATAAACAAAGACAAATCCACTTCCAAAAACGCCGCAAAAAGCTAGTACAACGCCCCAATCTCCAAATGATGATAAAGATGAAAGGTCATTCCAATTCATATATTCTCCTTAGCGGGTGAGAGTGCTATTTTTGGAGTTCATTGTTGAGGGTATCCAACTCTGCTTTAAGAGTATCTCGTTTTGGGCGAAGCTTTGCTATCAGGGCTTCGTCCTCATCGGCTTGAGCCTTGAGAATTTGTTGGCGAATCTCTGCTAATTCAGCTTTTTTAGCGGTGATGGCTTCTTTTAAAGAGCGATCTTTTGGGTTTTCTTCAACGATGTTAGTAGAAGGGGGCATGTATTCATCGCCAATGGCTAGGCTATCGCTGTTTACGGCGCGTACTTCTTCGCCTTTGCCAAATACATGAGCGTATTTCATGGTTTTAGAGTCATACTCGCCCTCAGTAAATAAAAGCTTGCCCTTGCTATTTGCTTGAATTTCATCAGCCTTTGTTGGGGCAATGTAAACTACGATATTGTGTTTATTAATATATGCTATCATTTTGTTCTCCTTAATACCATGTGCCTGTTGCTCTTACAGAAACACGAGTCATGTAGTCATCAGAACCAGAGACCGTCGCACTCGATGCTATTATTGCAGATGTCAATCCCGTTGCGTACGACTGGACAAACACAGTTGACCTATCATATGCTCCGGCACCTGCGTTATTAACACCCTTCCAAGCTTCTAAGTTAGTTAGCACCTTGAAAGGCATAGGAAAGGTAAACGTTCCGTTTGATGCTCCTCCAGAAGGGGTTCTTACAAGAGTGAACTGTTTAGCATAATGCTCCATTCCACCGCCTGCAAAGCGGACAGAGTCAACATTAACATTATTGTAAGTGCAATTACTTTCCTCACATAAAGCCCGAGGTTCATCCACCACCCACGACGAGCCGATACAGCTTTTATTGGTGATGGGGTTGTCGGTGTTGTTGTCTTTGGTGGATCGTAAACGAATTGCTTGTAGTGTAAAGCTTGTTTGGGCAAGGTAGGTTTTTTCTTTACCTAGTAAGTTGTAGGGGTGGTCAGCAGGCATCGTCCAAGGGTATGTTACTTCTGTTGATGGAGGAGTCCACAGCGTGCGGTAATCGGGAGGAAGTAGCCAAATGATGTCGTCTTTGCTGTAGCCATCGCTTTTTTGAGGATTGAAAACGGGCTTTCTCCATATACCATGAACCAAATCGCACTCGAATCCATCCTCACGAGAGAATACTAAGCTCTGATTTCTTGAAAACAATCCCTTAGTTCTGTTGCTTGTGGATTTTGATGTTTCTAAAACGGGGGCGATATTGTTGATAATCAAAATTCCCGAAGAAGAAAGTTCTACACTAGCCAATGCTAAGGTATTGGACGGCAGGCTTTCTCCGTGAACAAACTTCACGGTTTCGGACAGGGTGGTATAAACGAGGTTTCCTTCGTTGTCGGTGGCGGGGTTAGAGGGGTTAAAGTCTTGAGTCATGCCTACTAAAACGGTTTTCGTGCCTACATTGGGGGCAAGGTTTGTGAGGTCTATCTGTTTACCGCTCTCGAGAACGAGTTTTTTTCCGTCATTGGCATAGGCAAGTCCGGCGCTAACACCGAGGGCAAATCCCCCCTCGTTGCTCAGGTTAAACCCAGATATCACGCCAAAACCTAAATGGATGGATAGGATTTGTTCTATATTATGGCTGGTGTAGTCAAGAATGGCGTTCATATCGTCTTTTGAAACGCTTTGACCATTATAGAATTGTTTTTTTTCGATGCTACTCATAAGAGCCTCTCTGTTGTTATTTGCTTGATATTAATTTAGGTAGGTATTTTTGCCTAGTTTTTCTTCGTCTATTCCTAAAACCCAGTCGTCTTGAATGTTGGCAATGATGATGCATCGTATGTGAGCGGGCTTGTAGAGTTCTATAATCTGATGGATGTATTCTTTTTCTTTAAATAAGAGAGAAGAGAAGCTTAGTACGAAGGTGTTAGCAGATTGAACTCCTCCTAGTTGGGTGGTCAGTCCTAGTTTTTCTGTTGGCGAGGCAAGAGTCCAGTTATCTTGCCAAATTTCTCTCATGGTAAAGGGTTTAAGCGTGAACGTTTTTACAAGCTGGATAATGCCTTCTCTAGTGGAGGAAGCGGTGCAGAAGGAAAACGCCTTTTCTGTTCTGTGGCTAAACGAAGCAAGGCTTTCTCCTCTAATCTGAGTAACACCTCTTTCAAGGGCGAAAGGCAGAATATCGTCTGCGTATTTGGGGAAGCACTGAAAAGTTAGCGATTTTGCATAATCAAGTAGGATATCGCACTCTTTGGCTATGGCAGTGAATAAAGCCCTAAATACTGCTGAGGTCTGCCTTAGCGGGATTGCCAGTTGATATAATAATTCGACAATCATTTTAAGCCTCGCTTGCATTGCTTAGGGTGATGGTGAGGGTTCCTAGTCTAGCAATTTGAAGCTCGCTTATTCTGATGGTATCATTGTGCGATAATCGAAGGCTTTTGATGCCGTCGATCTGCATAATCATTGCGGAAAGAGCGGAAGGTTCAAAGTCATCACCAATGCTAAGTGATCGAAAATAATCAAGAACCTTATCTTCTATGAGTCTTTTTTCGATGTTGTAGTTGGGCAAGAAAATCGCCTCAACGCCGACATTTAATATCTGTTCTGTGGGTGGGCGTACAACGACGTCGGCACCTATGGGTCTTTTCAGCTCGATGGCATTGCTCACCTGGGCAAGAAGCTCGTCACTGGGAATACCGTTTCCGAAGGTTGTGCAAATAATATCCACCGATCCGGCGCCTCTTGCTAGGGGGAGAACCTTTACATTTTCGATGCTTTCAACGCTTTTTGCCCAGTTAATGTAGGCGTCTTTGTTTGAGCCACTTAGTCCCTTCCAAACGGCGAGGCATCGAAGTCTGAGGTTTTCATCGGTTTCGGTGTCGGTTCCGGCGGATACGATCCAATTGCTGGGGTTAGAGACGGAGTCAATACCGCTAATATGGGTAGATATTTCGCTAATCTGATTGGGAAGAAGATTGAAATCAGAGCCGGCTGTTTCGGCTTCTACCAGAACGCTAATGCTTGATTCTCCCTTAGGCATGATGGTCTCTTGGAGGGTGGAGAATCGGTGGCTGTTGCCTAGGCTGTCGGGTTTGGAGGAAAAAATCTTTCCGGCGGGTAGTTTAAGGTTGTCTGAAAACTGCTCCCTCGACACGATAACATAGCCGCGAGTTTTGGTGGCGTTTCTACGCGATAATCCTAGTTCTTGGGCTTTGAGGTCGAGGTATTCGCCTGTTGCGGTCTGGGAAAAGCGTTGTGGTTTGAGATTATCTAAGGTCTTGTATATTGTTGCCAGAAAGCTAGCGACAACTTCTATAAATAAGCGGAATACACTGCCTTTGTTGTAGTTGCTAATCTGAGGGATAGATTTAATGGTCTCCTTCGAGATGTCGTTGACTAATTCTTCCCTCGATTTCGAGCTAAGGGGGCTTGTTGTGAGCATGTTATACCTCGTATATTTCTAGGTCATTGCCTAGGGAAAGGGTTAAATTAATGGGTTTTGGGTTGTCAAAAAGGGTGAATGAAATCTCTGCTAAAAAGTGATTATCAACAGAAATAGAGATAGCGATGTCTTCGCTATTGGGGATTATTCTGGATTCGGATTGCAAAGCGCGAAGAATAGCCCCCTTCAACTCGGAGGCGGAGCTTGAAGGAGCGTGTACGAACCGAAGAATACTTTCTCCAAACGATGATGCGTAGAATAAAGCGCCGATATCTGTTGATAAGCGGGTGATTATGTCTTGAATAATGCATTGAGAGCCACTTACCAGCTGGAAGTCTGTCAAACCGAGAGAGATTTCTCCATTTTCCAGTTTAATATCGGTGCTGATGGATGGGTTGATAGTCATCTTTTCTCCTATGAAAACGAAAACTAATTCGGAATTACTGTAAACTACCGGTGACGATGGTAGAAATGGGGCCTCCGCCATTGGAGCCCGAACCTGTTCCTATGACGTTTGCTGTTTTGATGTACTCGGTGATGATGTTGGCAAATTCTACAGACAACTGCTCTTGAGATTTATTTTCTGTTGAGAGCAGGTTTAACCGAGAAGCCAATAATGTTGGGTTTAAAGCCATGAAAAACTCCTCTAAAATTCTACTTAAAAAGTTTTTTAATCTTTGTTTCTTTTAAAAGCTTCCACTCTGTTATCTGTGCGGGGTTTATGGTGTGGGGGGAGGGAGCGCCGATGGTTTTCAGGTTGGAGATTTTATCGGAGATATCAGCAAGAATGTCGCCTAGCGAGGCATGGGCATTTCTCAGCGTAATTTTATCGGACAACCTCAATTCCATGTCGCCCTGCTTAATGATAAGTTCATTTTCTGGGTGTTCTATTTCGAGCGAATTTCCTAGAATGGAGCTGATGATGGGATAATTTCTATCTCCATTGAGGAAATTTAAAATAACAATAGCGTTTTTCGAAGGCGTCATCCAAATCCCGCTATTTTCGGCGCCCCACATTTTGGGTATTTTCACATTTTTGTAGATGGTGGCTGTGTTGTTTTTTTCGTTGTCTAGTTGGCGAATGTCGGCAAAATATTTTCCAGAGTCGGAGAAGGTTTTTTCAACTTTTCCAAGGCAAGGTAAGGCTTGCTCCTGCATAATTTTACGAATGAAACGTTCTAATTTTTCGATAAGCATGAGTTATCCTTAAAGGGGGTTTGAGACGCTAAGCGTCATGCGGCAAATATTGGAGTTGCTCCAGCGAATTCCGGTGACGATTTTTTTTTGAGAGAGCCAAGATACGGTATCGCCGATTGATATTTGAGGGATTGGAAAAGAGCTAATCTCGTTAAAATTATAAGAAAGAAGCATGTCGTCGATGGAGTAGTCAGCGCCCTCACCCAAGGATGAAGTAATGATGAGCGAGTTATTGGGTCGAAGATAGTGGTGTACATTTTTTTGGGTGGCGCAGGATAGGCTTGAAATGAGGCGAGGGAAAGTTATGGTTGAAGGCTTTTGAATAATAATTTGTTGAGGAAAAAAATTTTCTGTCTGGAATTCAACGTTAGAGCAAAGTCGTGAAAAAGCATCTTTATAGCTCAAGCCTAGGAGAGTTTCATCGTCCACATCGAGATTTAAAGCCTGAAAAGTTGCTTCTATCATCAAGCAAGCGCCCTCTTCTCCGAATTTTTTTAGGAATCCTTGAAAAATAATGTTTTCATCCTCGCTATTTGATACAATTCCTATAGAAACAGGGTCTCCAATGGAGGGTTGAAGGCTATTTTCAAGCCAAAAAGCCTTTTCAATGGTGATCCAAGCTGTCTTAACGGTGCTATTTAGGGTATTTGATACCAAATAAGAGAAATATCTATTCACTTTTTTCTTTCCAATAACGAGAAAGCTATCAATTCTTGCTAGTTTCATTGTATTCCGCCTCGATAAATTCTTCAAACTGTAAAACCACATCTATTTTTTCAGACGAGTTAGATTCAGAAGACGATAGTCCCCTAAAAATCACTTTAGAAATTTTTCGAGCGTTCAAATGCTCGTGGTTGATGGTGAAGCACATGGGTTTGGTGTTGTTGACGGTTCTGAATAGGTTTTCCAGTTCTTCTAGTTGTTTGTAAATGCTTGAATTTCCAGTAAATAAGCCTGTTAAATTATTTTTATCAATGAGGCTCAGCTGGATAGAAATCCTGTTATCACCGAAGCCACGCATAATTTTTCTTACCTTATTCGAGCCTGCGGAGGAGTTTTTATCGATGATGAGTTCTCCGTTGACGGTGAGATTTTGAAAAATCCCGGGCATGGTTTGGCCGTTCAATTGAATTTTTCCGGTTTTGATGTCAGTTGTTAAAATCATGGTTGGCTCCTTAATCGTTGATGGCGGAAGAGAGTTCTATTTTGAAGCTCTCAAAGTCGGAAATATTTGCTCCATCGATAGTTACGTTTGCAATATTAAAGGTTCTGCTATTATCTACGGCGTGTTGGGAGCCAGCAACGTTTTTTATTTTAGAAGAAATCTTTGAAATAATATCTGGGCTGGTCATCGTGGTTCCAAATAGTTGATGAACGAGGCTATCATTTTTTTTGAGAGACTTTGTCTGGAAGGAGTTTACAGAATGGGAAGAAAGAGGAGAATTTGGTCTCTGAGGGGAAAAAAAGGGCATTGTTGGATGCTTGAAATGGTCTTTAAAAAGAGATGGAGAGATCACCGAAGAATGAGAAAAACGAAAATGTTTTCCTAGAATCGAAGAATTTTTTCCTGCTAGGAAAATTTTTTGGTCTCTTTCGCCTATTTTTTCTTGAAAATCACGAGAAGCTCGAAGCAGGCTCTTATCTTTAAAAATCTCTTTCATAAAAGAATTACTCTTAAAATTTGAAGCGATCGCAAGGTCTTTTTTTCTTCCCTCTTGAAAAATTTTTTTGAGCGAAAAACTAATTAGGCTAGTCGGTGTTTTTTGGGGGCTCTGATATCTAGAAAATGCTTCTTTAACGACGAAAAAAGGTTTAAGTTGAGTTTTTTTCATGGGCATAGAGAAAAAATCATTGTTTGTAGTGCTATTTTGAGGGATTAATTTTGTTAAAAGATGAAATTTCGATAAAATTCTCGCCAATTTTGTTATTTTCAAGATATTTTCTAGCTTATTGATCACCTAGTACCTCCGAAATTGCCTCTAAAATGGCGGCTTTGATGATATCTTTTAGATCGTGCATAATGAGTTTAGCCATGGCAGCCTGTTCAGCGAGATCGGGTTTGGGTTCGTCCTCGAGTAGAATAGGGTCGATTCCGATTCTCATAAATTCAACTGGGGTATGAGGAAGATGAGCTTTGGTGCCTAAAAAAGCGTTTATTCTAGCGCTAGCGGTCTGTATTACGCCACGATCTAAACCGTGGTCTTGGTAAAATTTTCGGCTAGCCCCATATCGGCGGTAATTTCGTTAAAGATGGCGCCGACGGCGAAAGGTTTGTTGTTGAGGTAGCTATCTAGAGCGGGGGCGTCGTTGCCACAAAAGAGCGAACGCAGCAATTTTTCCTGAACAAGGCTAACATTATTGTTTCTAGCGAGATTATCTTGAAAAAGAATAACTTCCTGCTTGGTGGGTTTTCTAAAATAAAACAAATCTCCATTATCGGAGCTAATGGCAAAAACGGAGTGGCCTTGATTTTTGGCATCGATGGCGGCTTGAGGAAGAGGGTGAAAGTTTTTTTCTGATAAATTTTCCATATATTATTCTCTCTGGATGTATTTTTATTAAATAAATAAGTGGCGGCTCGAAGGTGGTCTTCGAGGCCGACGCACTTAATGAGAAAAATTAGCCTTTAATGGTGGCAGATCGAGAAGGGATTCCATCACGAAGTATGTTTGAAAGAACAATGAAGTCAAGATCAATCTTCAAATCTTTATCATTGGAGGAGGCGTTGCTTGATATTTTGGTAAATCGTACCCCCATTAACGTGGTAGTTGAGATGGGTATAACTCCCTGTAAATTAGGGCCATAGGTGATGTTGATGGTAGTGACACGAGGGTCCATATTGAGTATTCCCCCCGCGGATTGAGCGCTTTTTTGGAGGAGATCAAACTCTGTTTTCAAAAGGGAAATCTTCCCCGAAGACGACCACTTACCAGTGCCATAGGCGATGGGAGCGCGGCCTTTTCCGTAAATGGGGGAAGCCTCGAGGCTTTCATCGAAACTAATCGAGGAACAGCTGATGAGAACGGGGCTTAAAGGGAGAAGAGAAACCGTAATATCGCCCCAGTCGTAGGCTTTTCCGTTGACAATAACACTCATATTTTACTCCTATGCGGTTTGATTGCTAAAATTCTGGTTTGAAACTAACGAAATTAAGAGGCGTTGTCTTGTAGATACTGGAATGCGAAATTCAGAATAATTTTTCTAATAATGGGGATACCAAACAGAGAAATTTCTACCTGAACGCCGTTGTTAACTACATCTTGGTTATCAGGAATATTAACTTCAAAATCGTATAATTCATCGGCGCTGGTCATCTTCGTGAGAGCGGAGCGAATTTCTGCTAGTAAATTCCCAAGTCCTACATCGTCGCCGGGTGCGTGTATATAAGGAAGAGAGGCGTTTCTAGCTAGCCTTATGGCCTTGTGAACGGTTCTAACAATTTCGATAAATCGATAGTCGGAAGAATTTCCGGCTAGGGTGCGTCCGTTGCTCCAGAAGATGCCGTTCAAGCCGGCGTAAGTCCTAAGGGAGATGAAACGAGCTTCATCGAGGGCGCGGCTATGAACATTCGACCACTCTTTGTCAATGGTGTAGTTGGGGACGTTAAAATATCTGGTGGCACCGATGCTCTGATTGACACTGCACTTAGAGAGGGTGGCGGCGAGCAATCCTAGGGGAGAACGCTTGAAGCGATTCGAACCATCGACGATTTCACCACGTTGGCATAGTACGCTTACAAATCGAGCGTCTACTTTGCTAAATTGAGCTATTTTATTGTTGATGGCGTCGTCCAAGTTTTGATTTTCTTCGAGATCGGAGGATAGCAAAAACAATAGGGGTTTGTGATCGGTCTCGAAGTAGTTTTCGGCAAGGGAATTCCAATAAGAGGCATCGGTGGCGGAGCTATCTTGACAAATAACAACAATTTCGGGAGTATATAATTCTAAGCAAGCATCGACGGCAGTTTTGAGCGACTCCAACGAAGCCTTTGGTGAGCTAATAGAGAACTCCCACCTATTTCCTTTTGAGATGGTTTCTGGCAGTACGGCGGAAAGGCCTGTATTACCGACAACGATATAATGATCGTCGAGAACGGGTAGATAAGATTTCACCCCATCCACCATGAGGAAAACTTCATTTTCGCAGGTGGCCTCTATGATAATCTCAGCGTCGAAAAGAGGGTCTCCGCCTAGTACGATGTTGTCGGCATTGGAGCTGATGGTGCTTATCAAGCCTTTGATATCGCCCTCGGCTCTGATGGCGAGGATGGAGTCATCGCCCATATTTTTTTGGCAATCTTGAATGGTGTTGGATAGAGAGCCCTTTCCCAGCAGGTTTTGGGTGTTTGAGCGTTTTCCAAGGTTATAAATGGTGTTTACAAGGCCTGTTTCGGCGGTTCCAACGAATGCAATAGAAGGCGAGCTATTAGGGCTGATACCGGCGACGCCATCGTTAATTTTTTCTTCTACATTGCTCCACATATGTTAATTCTCCCTGCCTATCCTTGAGGATGGCGTGTAAAATGCTTAGATGAACGAGTTTATTTGGGTTATGATGAGGGGTAAGAAGGATCCCAAAAGGTTTTTAATGAAAAAAGTGGCGGTGGAGAAGGCAAAAAAGAAATCAAATCCTCAATTTCTTCTCCTACCGACGCACTTAGCTTGATAAAACAGCTACCTAGGAGGTCTTACTAGGTCTATTTTGATGTTTTTGAGCGGATGAGACACTGTTTTGTAGTAAATTCCATACTCAGCGAGTATTGTAATATAAGCGGTGGCATGGTCTAAATCTCCGTGTCCATCGCGAATAGAAGTCTGAGTGATGCTCATTCTGATGATGGTATTATCCAGGATAATTTTTGGTTCTAACGCCGCTAAAAGCATAGAAATATCGTTAAGAGCATCTTCTCGTTTTTGTCGGCAAATCAACACTTCAAAAATTTCGTTAACGCAATGGGTTCGGCGAATGTTGATGAAGCTTTTATTTGAAGGAGGATGTTCCCACTTGGGGGCATTTGAAAGCGATTTTTCTTTAGAGGAAATAAAAGCAGAAGGCAAGGGGCGTAGGCGAGAGTTTTCTGCTTTTGAAAGAAAAACATCCCCTAAGTTAATGTTTAGCTTGTCGGCAACGAGGTTACGAATCATCTGCTGGATTGTTAAGGTCATCCTAGTCCTCTCATGCGGCTGGGGGGGAAGGTGGCGGCGATATTATCTTTGGCGCTGGTGAGGGCTTGATGATCGAGGTTTAAGCCGAGGCCTGCTTTTCCGGAAGCGATGCGATCGAGCATATGGAGGGCATCTTCATAGTTTTGGCGTAAAGAAGCGTCGGCGCCATCTTTAATAATCCCCTTGCGTGAAGCGACCTTATAAATGGCCATTTTCACGCAGCAATCTCTTAGTGAAGCAGGGATTGATTTCAAAGGCAATCGAGTCACCTTAGCGATATAAATATTAATTTCGTCGGTGGCTCTGGCAATGGCCTGATGGATGCGGGATAAAACGAGGGCTTCATTTTCTCTGCTATCGTCTTTGGCCCAAGAGCTTAGGACATCAAATCGAATGGCATCGGTAATATCTTGAATGGTGCAATATGGGGTATCCATAGAGGCTCCTAAATGAGGTCTTTAAATAAAACACCGGCTTCGGGGTTGATGATGCCCCAGCCTAGGTATCTATCTGCGGCGAACACCTCGGAGCTTCTGGCGTCATCGGTGTAGAATCTGAGGTCGTTATATCCTAGGGGGCGAATGATGGTAACCCCAAACATTGGTTCATTTTGGGGGTCGGAAGGGGTGGAAGGGTTATAGCAGAGAAGAGCATTATTAGCCCAAGGCGAAGACATGATGCCGTCTTTTTTCCACATGGTATCGGCGATGACGACATGCTGAACGCCACAAATTTCGGCGAAGGCCTCTGGGGTCAGGCCGGCTCTCAGCATGGTATCGGGGAGAGTGCTAAGCAAGTTGCGGCGTACCCGAAGTTTTTGCCAAACCTTATCGGAGATGGTAAGACGATTGGGCTTAATGCCGATTTTGCTCATGATAAGATTTTTAGCTTCTTCAATCTGAGCGATGGGGTCGGAGTCCTCATCATCCCAAGGTTTGCTGGGTTTGATAACGTGGTCGGAGGGGTATAAAGAGGCGTCGCAAGCTAGATCAATCTGCCTGGCCTCGATGCTGTTAAAAAGCTTTTCCATGGCGAATTTTGTTCGAGATTCAAGAAGAAGAAGCTGATTTTTCATTTCTTGTTCTTGATGTCCATGTTCGCTCCAGTCGACGGAGCTTTCGATGGAATAGCGATGAACAGGCACCTCGACGGTCTGATGAGGTATTTCGCTATAACGTTTGGCTTCTTTGCCATTTTCGCGAAGAAAGTCCTCTGGGTTGAGGGATTCCCCACCGAATTTAGCGGCTTTATAGCTGTCTTTGGCTATCAAAGCCTCATAAGCTGGGAAAATCCCAAAGGCATAGCGACGATTGAGGGGGTAGTCCTCGGCGAGCCGATGTAAAACGGCAGGCATCTGTTCGAAATTGGTCATAAACACTCTCCTTGAAGGTCTTTTTGAGCTTTGTCATAGGCAACGGAAGGCGAGAATCCTTGAGATTCATACTCAGCCTTTTTCAGAGCGAACTCTTTACCGAGTATCTCTGGTGAATTTGTGAATGCAGGCGTCCCAAATCGGGAGCGTTTTTTATCGGGCAGGTGTTCGGCGAAAGAAGCGACGGCAACCTTAGGGTCTTTTCCGGCCTCAATTTCTTTTAAGGCGAAAGCGCGTACTCTCTCTTGCATGGCTTTGGGAAACTCTTTCCAGCACTCCCACTCTAAAATTTCGCCATCGACGCAGGTTCGGGCTAGTTCTTCGCGAAGTTGTCGGCACTCTTTTTCGGCCTGAGCAAGCCGTGTGAGCAGTTCGTGGTTAGAAGGGCTAGATGGGGAGGAATTTTTTTTAAAAGGAAGAAACACGCCTTCTTCGCCAGCGATTGAAAAAGAAATGTGTTTCCAACCTAGGGCTTCTTGAATGTTGATGAGTAAACGAGGAGAGTCGTGGTCGAGGGCATCGATATGCTGTAAGCGATAGGCGTGGGCGTTGTCACTGATATTGACTAAACAAGCCTGAAGATTTTTGTCTTTTAAGTCTTCGGGCAGTTCAATTTCCAGCTTACCCTTGCTGGCAAGGATTGCCACTGGGACGCAATCATGGTCTAGTCCACGAACGGGGGCATCAGCGATGTTAGAGTTATGAGCGATATCGGCTAAGGTCTGATCGCTAATAACAATTTCCCTACCCTGAGTGGAGTAATAAGAGCCGGTCTTTAAAATGGTAATTTTAAACATTGTTTTCTCCTAAAATATCCTGTTCTTCTAAGCGGTAAACGCGTTGTAAATAGCTGGGGGAAAAACGTACACCCATGCTGTACAGAGCTTTATCTCTGGCTATTCTTTGTTCTTCGTCTTCGGCGGCCCATTGAAACGAAGGCAGGTCTGAATCTTTGTATCCATTAATAAGGAAGATATGCCTGATGAGGGAATTCATAACGGATTCGATGAGTCTCTTATCACCGGCGCGAATGTCGGCGCGAACGAGTTCGATGGCAGTTTCCGACCCAAGCTTTCCTGGTGTCGAATCCAAAGCCGAGCCATGTCCAAGGATCAACTTGCTGATACTCTCTCGACAAATAAGGGCAAAGTCTTTGAACAATTGAGAAGATGAGCTTTTATCATGCTTTAAAATCTCAAAGGTATCGGAGCCTTCAACAACCATGCCCCCGCTGGATCGAAAGTCCATCACGGCCTTGAGCAGCTCGGATTTTTTGTCGGCGGAAGCGAGGTCTGTATGAACCAAGATGCTGTCATCCCCGAATCTACTTATATAAGAAGCCCAATATTCCATGTTGCCTCTAAGCCAAGTTGCGGGCCAGAAAACGCGGGATAATTGGCTTTCGCCATAGGGGTTGTGGTAGCTGGGGAAATAGCGAACTAATTCGCCTTCTTTGTCGGGGTTGCCTGTTTCTAAGCAAACGGGGCGGGAGTTTTTTTCGCGGCTAAAAACGAGGTTGCTAGATTTATCAAAAGAAAACCAATCGCAGGGCAGAGAAAGAATCTCACCGTATAGGGTTTTCCCCGATTTTTTAACAAGAGGGATATCGAGAACGGTAAATCCATTCCAAATCGAGTCGAAAATGCTGTTAAAAATGGAGTGAATGCCAATCTGCTTGAAGTTATCTTCGATGTCTTTGGCGAAATCATCACCGGCAATATGCCACTCGTTGCCTAGTACGGCGTTTTTTCTTGCGGTCATTGCGGCCTCTACCTCGGCAACGGAAGAAACATCTCTCATTGCCTGATCGAAAGAAACGCCCATGCGTCGAAAAAATTGTCTGTTTGGGTTGGGGATATGTCCCCAAAAGCTCAGCATCCTGTTCGATGCGGAGTCTTTTATTTTCTGAATGCGAGGTGCCATGGATACTCCTTAAAAACTCTTTTTGGCTCTTTTTGGGAGAGCGATAAAATCTGAGGGTTTGGAAAGTCCTTCTAATAATTCGATAACGCCGGCTAAGGCATCGGGGGCGTCGTCATGAACATGAGATTGAGGGAAATATTCTAGCTGTTCAATGAGTATTTTACCCCAAGCGGAGTTTAAGGCTCCACGGCTAAAAAAGAGTCTCTTACTTTCAAAGTATTGAGCGAGTCGAGCGATTCTTAATTCTTTATTGGTGGATGATTTACATACTTTTATGGATAGTGTTATCCCTGAGTCTTTTAAGAATTGCTGAAGATCTTTCAAAAAATATTGTTGAAATCCGTTTCCTTCACCGCCCACGGCGATGATGCGATGTTGATAGCGTCGGAAGGTTTCGGTAAATCGGGCAAAGAATTCTACGTCTCTACCCTGAACCAAAACGGCATCTAGAATCTCAAATTGATTATCCTGCTTAGAAACAAACACGGCGGCCTTGAAATCGTTTTTAGTTAGCTTGTCTGTTGCGGGGTCGATAAAAACTCCAACGGGAGTATTCTCATTGAGAGAATTTTCGATAAATAATTCTGGTTTAAATATTTGGGAGTTATCCTGCCTCGGCGAGTTCTGATATTCGGTCTGAAAAGCATCGATGCCCATGGAGGCGCGAATATCTTTTAGTTTTGTTAAAGGGAAACGTTGTTCCCAAAGGCTCTGCTCTGATCCGTTCTCTAAAGTATTGATAGATTTATAAATAGCTCTAACCCACTTACAAAAAGGCTCCTCGGACGATTTTAAAATAATGCCGGCAGCGGAGCGTTCTCGTAGGATGGTGCCAATAAATATGAGCCTACCGCGTTGGGGGTCGAGGGAAGGCAGCAGCCCGCGAAGGATGAGGTCTAGTGTCTGCTGAACCATTTCTGGGCTGTAGGCCTCGGCGTCTTTTTCAATATCATCGAGAATGATGAGGTCGGGGCGATGTTGCCTGCTTCTGAAGCCCCTCAAGGCTCGTTTTTTACCGAGGGCGAGGATTCTGGTATCTCTTGTGGTGAAGTCGCCCTTTTTTGAGGAATGAACAAGGTAATGGCCGAAGTCTTTTATCAGTAGGGAGTTAGTCTCTAGCTCTATCTTGATAAACTCTACAAGGTCGGCGGCGAGCTTATCGGTGGCGGAGACGATCACGAGGAATTTTCTATCGCCGGAAATAATTTTCCATAGTGAATAAGCTAAGCTTACAAGGGTGCTTTTGGCGAAGCCTCTTGGAGCGGCGATGGCGGTGCAGGGTTTTTCCTGTTCTAGAAGATCGATAATCTCTTTGTGAAAACGTGGGCTATCTTCGGTAAAATAATGGGGTAAATAGCGATGGACGAAATTCCAAAAACCGCTTTGGGAGTCATACGAAGGTGATGAGCCTGTTGACGAGCCTACAGCCTGCATTTTTGCGGAGAGTCCAGCCATTTTCCTGATGAATTGTTCCTTAGAGAGAGCCATTTATCGCCCCAGAAATTCGGCGTATTCGGCCATCATTTGAGCTATTAAAGGGGCATTATTGGGGTGTTCCCGAGAGATATAGAGGGAGAAGTCCTCGAAAACTCTTTTTGTTTCACCATAACGGTCGAGGCTGCTATCGTATTTTTTCTTCATACTGATAAAGTCCTCGAGAATATCGCGTTCTATCTTGAAGTCTTTTTCTTCAGACTGTAGGCGGTCGATATTTTGCATGGATCGAATAATTTGGTTATCAAGCCAAATAAGCGGGTTCTCTTCTGGGGAGAATGGTTGTTTTTTCCAGCGGGCGATGGTGGAACGATCGCAGCCAGTGGCCTTGGCCACGGCGCTCAGGGAAAGCCCCTGCTTTAGCAGTTGCTCTGCTTTTTGACGCATATAGACGATCATGTTTTACCTCCTCACAACGGAGGCTATTATAGCATAAAAAAAATCCCACACAAGAGGGGGTGCAAATTTTAGCGAGGGGTCTTGTGTGAGAAGTATTTTTGTAGAGATAAAATAAAAGTGGAGATTATAAAGATATAGGGTTAATATTCGAAATCAATTATAAACAAATTAAAATCGAATATTTTTTAAAAAATAATTTAAAATTGTTTGATGACGAGGACGACTTTCCCGAGTATTTGAGCTTTAATATCGGAGTCTTCTTTGTCTTCGATGATGATGGGAGCGAACTCTTTATTGAGGCTCTGCATTACTAGCCGCCGCCTATCGTAGTGAATATTCTTTACGTAAAGCTCGTTATCGTATCGAACAAGATAAACTCCCTCGGCATGTTCGGGCAAATCGGAGATGGATCGCACTAAAAGCTGGTCTCCATGCTCGATTTCTGGCATCATCGAGCGTCCTCTCACCTTAATCATGAAGCATTCTTTAAGCTCGGCAGGGGAAAGATCGACTAATTTACGTGAAATCTCTACGTAGCTGTCTGCGGAAAGCTCTTCGAAGTTCAAAGCGCCGGGGCCGGCGGCAGCGGAGAGGTCTGGGTAGCGAATTTTTATGGTGTCGCTATAGTTATTTCCAGAAAACATCTCGCCTTCTCCAGAAATAAGCCAATCCATACTCACCCCATGAGCTTTTAGGATATTCAACTTTTCCACTTCCTCGGAGAAAGCACCGTTCTCCCACCTAGATAGTCTAACTTGTTTCATATCAAGCATATCACCAAACTCTTGCTGTGTTTTTCCAAGAGCTTTTCTTAAAGCCTTTAAGCGTTCTTCATATCCCATAAGGAAATACCACCGTTGATAATTTTTCTCACGTACGATTGACATTTTAGTCGAAATCGAATATGATAGTATCGAAAAATGAATATTCTTTTACGAATATTGTTATTCTATTATAGATATTTTTTTAGTTGTTGTCAATATTTAAGAGGTTTTTATTATTCAGAAAGGAGAAAGGAGAAGGGATGAGCGAGCTAGCGATTAAGGAATTAAGTAGTTTTTGGGTGAAAGAATTACAGATGCGTGGTGTTGTAGAGAGGGTGTGGCGTACAAGAGATAAGCTTAGTTTTGCGCACTTGCGAGTAGCTGGTATTCGATATCAAATTTGTATACCTGCCTATAGTGGGATGGAGTCTATGGTGGCTGGTTTAGTTGGAAAATCGGTATGGGCGATGGTGGAGTGTCTCAAAACAAATGATGTAAAACGATATAGACTTATCCATATTCAAAGGCAGTCCGAGCGTAAGTTAAAAATTAGTTAAAATGTTTCAAAATTGAGGAATTTTATTTTAAAAATATTTGTATATTTTTTAGAATCTGTTATAATGTTGTCTTCTTAAATAATTTTTTTAGTTGACTATATAACTAATAAGTTTAGTTATTATAATCTAAATGGAGGTTTAGATGGCTGAGGCTATTCTGTCCCAAAAAGCACTGCAGGATTTTCCTTTTGCAGGCGAGATGGACAAATCCATGCGCCGTGATATGATGCACTTCATTATCGCGCTCATGTTTCCCGTATCGATAGGTGCATATCTTTGGGGCATATCCATGCTCCGAGCTGTGGTTATATGTGTTGTGTCTTCTGTTCTCACCGAAAGGTTGTGTAACGTATTGCAAGGTCGTAAGTCTACCATAGGAGATCTAACAGCTGTTATCACAGGGATAGTTATTTCACTTAATATGCGGCCAGGTTTAGGCTCGTATCCTCTTCTTCTCACTGGAATAGTGGGTATTGGAGTTGGTAAAATGATGTTTGGAGGAGCAGGTTTTAATATTATTAATCCTGCTGTTATAGGGCGGCTATTGCCTGTTGCTGGGTTTCCGGGTTTATGGGCTACATCGCTACGGCCAACTATTCCTACATTAATGCAGTATGGTGGGCTATCATATTGGGAAGCCAACCAGTACGTTTTTGTAAGAGATATAAAGGCTTTGCCCTTTTATGCAGAAAAGATCCAACCGCTGTTTGCTAAATATTCTTTTTCACAAACGGTTAATCCTTATTATGATATTCTTTCAGGAACGAGTTACCTAGAAACCGTGAAATCGTGGTATAAGAGTGGAGCAATGCCCGAAGGTATGTTGCACCCCACGCAATTTATGGATTACTGGCACCTTTTCTCTGGGATGCATCTTCCTGGAGTTATGGGCGAGTCGGCAAAATGGGCAATTCTTTTAGGGTTTGTTTATCTTGTTGCAACTAAAGTAATTAAGCCTGGTGTTCCTCTTCTTATTTGGGGAATGGCGATGGCTTTCGGCTGGATTTTTGGTGCGGTTCGAGTAGGGCCTGCTGGTTATGGGCCTATTGGTTTCTTTGCGGGCGACCCATTGCATTGGGTGTTAATCGGAGGGGTCTTACTGGGTTCTGTCTATATGGAGACGGATCCCATTACTAGCCCTATCACTAACCTTGGGAAATTCGTGTATGCGTTGATTTTCACAACGGTTGTGGGCTGTATCAGGCTGTTTTTCTCGTTTCCCGAAGGAGTATCCTTTGCGTTGCTTACCTCAAACCTCTTGTTGCCCTTCATTTTACGATGGACGGACCCACAGCATCCCAAATATCCCTTCTATCGCAAGGCACTATATACCTGTTTTGCGTTGATTATCTTGAGTTTTGGGATGATGGCGATCTATCAAGTGAAGAAAAATAGCGATTTCATCGCCTCGGTGAAAGGTCTTGATGCCACTTTTGCAGATGCAAATGTTAAGCAAAATAACCTTATCCACTATACAATTAGCAAAGATAATGCTGTTTTAGCGGAAACCCATTTGGTATCGGCGCCTGTTACTCCAGATCTTCAAGTATCGGCGATGATAGCAATTAAGGATAACAGAATTATAGCGATGGATATTATTTCTTATCCTGTATCCGAACGTAAAAATATAAACTTTGACTATGCTCGTTTTGTGGGCAAATCATTAGAAGAAATTAGTGGCGAAACCGATGTTGTTGCGCTTTGTGCTCAAAAAGCACTGCAACGAGGTACTTCTAGCCAACTAGGAGCAAAACTATGAGTACGGAAGTCTCTGCAAGCACAGAACCTCAAGTAGGAAGTGTTGCATTTCATATAAAAAACGTTGTCTCGTTGGTTGTTATTACGATAGTGGTGACGTTCTGCCTTCTTTATGTGTATTATGCTACTTATGTTCCACCAAATCCTGTGGCAGATATTCAAAAAATGTTGGGCAAGGTCTCTGTTGATTATCAAATCAACTCCGAAGATTTCGAATTAGAGTCTGGGGTGGAGAATTCTATTTCTAAAACATTTTGGACTGTATTTGATGGGAATACAGAGTTGATGCGTGTATTCAAAGTTAATGCAGGCGGCTTTGGAGGCCCTGTTATCGCTATAATAGGGGTGGATGGGGAAACCGTAAAGGCAATTTCTATCCTTGATGCCTCTGGTGAAACAGCTGGTTTAGGTCAGCGTATTATCGAACAAAAATTTCAGCGTCAATTTATCGGAAAGCTCAGTAGTGAAATTCCTACCGACCGTACGGAATGGACGTCAAATGGGCTTGATATGGTTGCCAGTGCTAGCTTTAGCTCTGGGGCAGTGACGCGTAATATTGCACAAGCCTTTTTACTCTACAGACTTTCTCTAGATCAAAGTCCAAAACTAGGGCAATTAACGCAAGCCGCAGTGGGAGAACCAATCGAGGATGAGCCCATGCTGCAAGAAAATACTCAAGGAGGGGCATAAATGGCTGAGTTTGTAAGTCAATCTTCTTGGTCTGAGTTTGAAAAAGGAATTCTTAAAGAAAATCCTATCTATGTATTGGCGATTGGGTTGTGTTCATCATTGGCTGTTTCGGCAAATGTGTCAACCGCCCTTGCGATGGGTGTTGGGGTAATTTTTGTACTTACCTGCTCCAATGTTCTTATTTCCCTTATTCGAAAACTTATTCCGTCTTCGGTGCGTGTTCCGTCTTATATCGTTGTCATAGCTGGATTTACAACAGTTGTTGAGATTCTGATGGGTCGCTATACGGAGTCTCTCTATAAATTGTTGGGAGTATATCTTCCTCTTATCGTGGTTAACTGTATTATTTTGGGTAGGGCGGAAGCTTTCGCAAGTAAAAATAAGCCCTTTGCATCGCTTTTAGATGGCCTAGGAATGGGTGTTGGATACACATTGGCGCTTGTTTCTATTGCTGTTTTGAGAGAGTTGCTTGGTAATGGGACTTTGTCATTTCAGATGGCGGAGAATGTAGGAGTGGTGCTTAATTTCACTCATCCTGTTATTCAAGATCCCAATAATCCTCTTGTTCATGTGGTGAATCTCTTTGGGCAAACCCTCCCCCCTGTGGACGCCAACGAGCAATATCTTACTGTTATTAACGTTTTACATATCGTGCCAGATCCGCTTTTTCTTCTCAAGATGCCTCCTGGAGGATTTCTGGTGATGGGCTTGTATCTAGCGATTCTGCAGCAAATTTCTATTGTCAAAGCTAGACGGCTTGCCAAAGCAAAAGCGATGGAAGTAAAGTCTTCCACTCAAAAAGGAGAATAACATGGCCACAGCTTCATATCCTATTATTTTCATCATGGCAGCACTTAGTAGCAATATGGTTTTCGCTCGTTTTTTAGGTTTGTGTCCTTTTTTTGGGGTCACAAAAAAGCCTGAAGACGCAATTGGAATGGGTTTTGCTGTTTTAGTTGTGCAGGTGTTAGCGGTTGCGATCACATGGCCATTGTATCATTTCCTTTTGGCGCCATTGGGGCTGGGGATTCTTCGAACAATGCTCTTTATTTTGGTGATTGCAGCGTTAGTGCAAGCTTTAGAAGCCATTATGAAGAAAACAAGCCCTAGCTTGTATAAGTCTTTAGGTATTTACTTGCCGCTTATTACCACCAACTGTATTGTATTGGCTGTTACTCTTATTGTTATCACCGAGGGGCTAGATTATGGTCGCGCGCTTTGGTTTGCGTTTTCCGCATCTACAGGCTTCTTTTTATCCTTAATATTGATGGCAACGGCTATCGGGCGAATTAAAAATGCTCCTATACCCAAAGCATTTCAAGGTGCTCCGATTGCATTTTTTATTGCAGCGTTGTTTGCGGTGGCTTTCTTAGGCTTCAGCGGATTTTCAACACAATAGGAGGCGATTATGCCTATTCCCGTTCCCGTGCTTATTGGTTTTGTAGGGTTTATCCTTATATTTACACTACTAGCGTTGATCTTCTCTTTTGCGGCTAGCAAAGGGATCGTCTTTCATGGATGTGGAGGTGGTGGAGATTTCTACTGTACGACATGTCCATCTCAACTTGGATGCCCCGCAACGGAGCTTCAAGAAAAAATTATTGCCCAAAAAGAGGTATAGTTATGACACCTGATCTTATTTGGAAAGGCACATTGGTGCTAGCGGCTGTTAGTTTGGCATTGGGGATATTTATTTCTCTGATTACGCAGATTTTTTATGTTAAAGAAAATCCTCTTGCAGCAAAGATTTACGATATTTTGCCTCACTTTAATTGTGGAGCATGTGGTTATCCTGGTTGTCAGCCTTATGCAAACGCGCTTGGCGACAAAATCGAGCCCGTGCATACTAAATGCCGCCCTGGTAAAGAAGCAGTTGCGGAAAAGATATTGGCTCTTCTCAACGAATAATTTCTATATTAAATACCCCCGTTCATAGCGGGGGTATTTTGATTTTGCTAAGTTTCTTGAATCGCTTTATAAAGCTTTGTTATACTGTAGTATAAATAGGAGGAAATGATGAATAAATTATTTATTCTTCTTTTGATGAGCATCCCTGTTTTTGGGGCTCCCAAATCGGTTCTTATTCCATTCTGGAATCAAAGCGTTGAAACGGATACAAAAACTATTTCTCATGTTGAATTTAGCGAATTTTTACGGCGTAATATTGGCATTAAAAATGGCATAGCTTATGTAAGCTACGATGCAGTGACTACCGAAGATAAGGCACTGTTGAATAATTACATTAAGAAGCTAACATCAACTCCTATAACTAATTACTCCAAAAAAGAACAGCTACCCTATTGGATCAACCTATATAATGCTCAAACGATATCCCTTATTCTTGAAAATTATCCTATTGGAAGCATCCGCCAAATCCCTAATCGATTTATTCAAACAGGCCCTTGGGACATTAAAAATATCACTGTGGTTGGGCAAAAAATCTCTCTCAATAACATCGAACATGGTATCATCAGACCTATTTGGAAAGACTATCGCATTCATTTCTTAGTTAATTGTGCCAGTATTGGGTGTCCAAATATACTTTCTGAGGCTTTAACTGCCAAAAATTACGAAGAATTGGCAAATTCTGCAACCAGAAACTATGTAAATCATGCTCGAGGGGTGAGAAAAGATGGATCTCGCGTTGTTTTAAGCTCCCTTTTCGATTGGTATGGAGAAGATTTTGGATCTAACTTTAAAGAAATTATTCAAACACTGAAAAAATATTCCAACAGTGAGACTTCTGCTATCTTGGAGCAAGCTACTGTAGCTCGCTACGAGTATGATTGGAATCTTAATGAACAAAAAAATATTAAGTAGGGGGGCAATATGCCACATTTTGATGTTATTGTGTTGGGAGGAGGGGCTGCAGGCCTTACGTGTGCGATTGGTGCCGCAAAAATAGGCAAAAAAACGCTTATTATCGAGCGAAATAAACTTGGGGGCGAATGTACTTGGCAAGGATGCGTGCCTTCAAAAGCCTTTATTCATTCTCAATCTTTTGAAAAAACCCGCGCCGTTTCGGAGGCGGTATACCTCCATGAAAACCCCGAAGTGATGAAGGGCTTTGGCATTGAAGTTTTAGAGAAAGAAGCTGTTTTCATCAACTCTAAAACGCTTGAAGCCGATGGAGAACTCTATACAGCAGACAATTTTGTAATTGCAACAGGTGCAGAGAGCATTATTCCCCCTATTAAAGGCCTTAAAGATACCCCTTACCTCTATAATGAGAGCTTTTTCAAGCTAAAAGAGATCCCTAGAAGCATTATTTTCATTGGTGGAGGGGTGATTTCTCTAGAATTAGTGTTTCCTTTGGCAAAATCAGGGGCTAAAGTGACAATTTTAGAAAAATTACCTAAACTTTTAATCAATGAAGACCCAGATGTTCAACGAACAATGATGCAGTCTCTGCAAGATCATGGAGTCACAGTTATTACGAACGTAAATATTATCGAGATGATGCCCAAAGATCCTGGAGTAGAGATTAAATACTCTCAGGATGGTAAAGAAGAATCAATTTTGGCTGAATATTCCTTTATTTCTGCAGGAAGAAGGGCAAGAACTGAGGGTTACGGCCTAGATAAGGCTGGTGTCACGGTGAAAAACACTGGTATTCAGGTGAATTCCTTCATGCAAACCACTCAATCACACATCTATGCCGCCGGAGATTGCGTTGATGGCTTTCGTTTTTCTCATGTCGCAGGCCGTCATGGGCAGGTTATCACTCGAAATATCGCTTTTCCCCTCGTTAAACAGTCCTATGAAAATGATACTCCGCCCTTTATCGTCTTTACAGACCCAGAATATTCTCGATGTGGGCTAACTTTGTCCGATGCTTGGAAAAAATTTGGGGATAGCCTTCATGTCTATCAGGCGGATGCGGAGCATGCTGATCGAGCTATCTCTTCGTTTGATAAGCACTTTTTACTAAAAGTTTATTGTGTTAAAGGCAAAATTGTCGGTGCCTTCTGCCTTGGTGAGCGTGCTGGAGAAATTATTACGCCCATCCAATTTTTAATGAGATCGAAAATCCCATTTAAAAAATTCGCTTCGGTGATGCAAGCCTACCCAGGATATGGAGAAGTTATTTCCCGATTGGCAAAATCGGCGATGATAGATGACTTACTCGAGAACCCAATTGTGAAAATGTTTCGAAAGAAATAATTCAAATTAAAAAACAAATCCCCCCGCTAAAAACGGGGGGGTTCTTATATTGATAATGCTTTTTTGGGCTAATTGTGTAATCAAAAATAAAATTATGAATGAGTAGGCGCTTCTTTCTGGCTTTCTAACTTCTTTAAGAATAAAAATACTTGAATAAATCGTATTGAAGAAGATAAAAGTGCGAGAATAGCCCCTCCAATCGTCATTTGCATCATATATTGAGGGAAAACCATCATAAATCCGAATAAAATAAAGGTTTCGGTGCGTTCCATAAGCCCTGGAATGTAGTAAAAGCTCTTAAAATGCTCTTTAGGTACGAGCAAGCCAGAAGTTAAGAAAACGGTGATAGATACAAAAAAAGATGCCAATAATAGCGTGATGCCCAATAGTGCATCGGGAAAATGAAAAGCCATCACCACTAGGAAAAAAGACTCCACCGCGCGATCGAAGCAAATGTCCATGAAAGCGCCTCGGGGTGTTCCTCCGCCCTGAGCCCTTGCCATAGTGCCGTCTAGGATGTCTAGCAAGCCCGTAAAAATTAGTACAGCAACAGCCCACTTGGGATATCCTAGCCAAAAGACAAAAGGAATCATCAGGCCTGTAAATAGCCCAAAAACGGTAATCATGTTGGCTGTGAGGCCTTTCTGGATAAGAGCATTTGCCCCAATTGTTGTTGCTTTTTTTATCTTGTGTTGCAAAAATGTATCTAACATTATTACCCCCAAACAGTTTTAATTATAATTGATATTAAGATAGTATTTCAACTTTTAATCATTTTTTATTTTACTATATTTGATTAATGTGTTGACATTTCTCTATAATTAATCTATAATACTCGATTTAATCATATTATATATTGATTCTTTACTTTGTGAAGAGTCAAAAGGAGAAAGGATGAAACCTTTTTTATTTTTGATGGCAAGCATTTTTATGTTGGCCTCTTGTGAAGCAAGTACTTTTAATATAGATGGAGATGTTCTCGATTCAGAAGAAAGCAGAACTCCAGGAAACTCGACGACAACGAACAGTACTACTACTAATAATAATACTAATAGTACTGTTCCGGATCAAACGTTGCCAACGGCTATTATGAGGGCTTTCCTTGATAATATGCCCAGTAAATGGGTTGAATCTAGACAAGCATATTGGTCGTTTCCTATTAATCCATATGGTGGCACCACCGATATTACTCCTCGTTTTGCTCTGTTTTCACCTACAAACAACACTGCGGGAATCCCCCTTCTGAGTTTTCGTATTGCAACAAGAGACGATGGCCGTGGAGCGCAAGTTCACGGCTTTGCACAAGCGGTTTCTCCAACCAGAGCTAATTTTAGGGCTGTCGTTCAAGAAAGCCTCGCATTTGTGCCAGACAATCTTGTGGGCGCGATATACATAGACAACGAAGCTCTATATTATTATGATAATTATGGGCATACCGATGTTCATTCAACAACTAAGGAAAAATTGGTTACTCTCTATCGAGGGCCAGAAAATCCTATGCCAACGCCTACAAGCTTCCGCCAAACAATGCTTGATACCTATTGGAGAGGGCGACGAGATACGATCGGCTACGTTAACGTATTGGGAGAGTTCATTTCTCAACCTGGGCCTGTGAGAGTATACGAAGAAGGCGGAGTGCTGAAATTAGAGTTTAAATCCAGACCAAACGTAGTAGATCCCTATGTTGCTACCTTTACTTTTAAAAATGAAGGCACAGATCGTGCTTTGTATGATGGGGTGCTTGTTCGCGCTGGTCAAGCCGATGTTCATAAAACTGATAGAGAAATTATCATCACCTCAACATCTCTTTTTCTTGTTGATTCTAACACAGATCTTCTTTATCGCGGTAAGAGAATTGTTCCTTAAGCTTAAACTGCTTGATTGCTAGAACCGATTTGTCTAATTGCATATTTTACAATATTTTAAATGCCCTAATTACTAGGGCATTTATTTATTTAATGATAAATCGAAAACTTTCACCAGATGCCGCTAAAACGACTACCGCTCAATGGATCTCCCTCCCCATTAAACAGCTGACAATAGAGAGGGTTTTCTCCGAATTTTCAAAAACTCAATAAGCTGGCATCCATATTTTCTTTTCTATAGGCTAACTTGAAAAAGGAAGAAAGATAATGTATAATACCCAAAGGCTTCATGTTTGTGTAGGAAGGGGTATCAAAACTTCAATTAAATAACCTCAGGATATAGTGATGCCTCTTAAAATAGAAAAACTTTGAAAAATTTCAGAATCCATAAATTAAAATTAAATACCCTTCTCAAGGAATAGATATGAATGATATTATATACTTTACTTCAGAATGTATCTCTCAAGGCCACCCAGATAAAATTGCTGACCAAATTTCTGATGCTATTTTAGATGCTTGCCTAGAAGGAGACCCATCCTCTCGAGTTGCTTGCGAAGTTTTTTGTACAACTGGGCAAGTTATTGTCGGGGGAGAAATTACCACCAAAACTTATGTGGATATCCAAAAAATTGTTCGTGATAAAGTTGATGAGATCGGCTATAAACATGGAATGGGCTTCGATTCGGACTGCGGCGTTTTAAATGCTATTCATGCTCAATCCCCAGATATTGCTATGGGAGTTGACACTGGTGGGGCTGGAGATCAGGGGATCATGTTTGGAGGCGCTGTTAACGAAACACCAGAACTGATGCCACTAGCATTAGTGCTTTCTCGCGCTATTACTAATTTGCTCACAAAATTACGTAA
This sequence comes from Brevinema sp., assembly GCA_051653605.1. Lineage (GTDB taxonomy): Bacteria > Spirochaetota > Brevinematia > Brevinematales > Brevinemataceae > JBOFWL01. Next base: position 115,401 of record JBOFWL010000028.1, on the reverse strand, counting down.
AGATGGAACTCTTGCTTGGGCGCGCCCCGATGCTAAATCTCAAATTACAATCGCATATGAAAATAATCAAATCAAATATGTGGATACTGTCATTGTATCTATTCAGCACAACGAGGATGTAAGCCAAGAGCAGATTCATGAAGATATCAAAACGAAGGTTATTTTTCCCGTTCTAAAAGAATACAAAATGGATCCTTCTCTGGTAAAGCATTATCATATTAATCCTACAGGGCGTTTTGTAATTGGTGGCCCACATGGAGATACAGGGCTTACAGGGCGAAAAATTATCGTGGACACTTATGGTGGCTATTTTCGTCATGGGGGAGGAGCATTTTCGGGGAAAGACCCTTCCAAAGTGGATCGATCTGCTGCCTATGCGGCTCGCTGGGTAGCCAAAAATATTGTTGCTGCCGGCTACGCCAATAAATGCGAGGTGCAACTCTCTTATGCCATTGGAGTGGCTCAGCCTACATCCATCAAAATAGATACTTTTGGCACAAGCTCTCTCTCTGAGATGCGATTGGCCGATGCCGTGGGCAAGGTTTTTGATCTCTCTCCTCTTGGAATTGAAACAGCATTAAGCCTCAGGCAGCCTTCTTTTAAATATCAAGATCTAGCTGCATTTGGACACATAGGACGAACCGATATCGATCTTCCTTGGGAACAAACGAATAAGATTCAGCAGCTTAAAGCTATTCTTGGCTAATTTTCTGATAACAACAGCGCCATTTAGATATAGATTTTCTCGATTATGTTAGAATGAATACCAACTAAAAACACCCACTAAATTTTGGTGGGTGTTTCTTGATTTTATCTACTCATTACAATTAAGGAAAACTTGATGCTAGCGGCGGGATGGGGCATGTCTTAACAAAGAAACAGCAGCTCGAAGACTTTCATTAATTCATAGCGATTAAGAGGATTTATTCTAAATATTTAAAATTATGCCGAGTATCTTGCGTAGCAACCCATAGATTGAGTATAATGTAAGGAGTTCATACCTAAGATAGCGAAAAATAGAAGCGTTGAACCCAAGGCACCTAGAATGAAAAAAGGCTAAGCCTATAGAGCTTAACCTTTTTGCTGTCCGCGTGGACTTGCCCAGGACAAGAATCGAACTTGCACGACCTAAACGGCCACTAGCCCCTCAAGCTAGCGTGTCTACCAATTTCACCACCTGGGCGGGCTTGTTTATGTTGAATATTATAAATAAAAATGAGTTATTTGTCAATATATTTTTAACAATATTTCTTTAATACCATAAGACACGAAACAATAATTGCATAACTCTTGAATTTTTTTTAAAAAGGCTCTATAATGTTCTGGTTATATATTTTTACGTTGGAAAGTTGATAGGAGAATAAATATGAATAACTATATTGATCCCAGTTTTCTTAAGGATGTAGATCCTGCTCTTTATTGTGCCTTAAATTCAGAGCTTCAACGCCAACAAGAAACAATCGAGCTTATTGCCTCCGAAAACATTGTCAGTCCCGCAGTTCTTGCCGCTCAAGGCTCTATTCTTACCAACAAATATGCCGAAGGGTACCCCAACAAGCGTTATTATGGTGGCTGTGAGAAGGTAGATGCCGTAGAAGTGCTTGCTATCGAACGTCTTCAACAACTATTTCATGCGGATCACGCTAATGTGCAGCCTCATTCGGGTTCTCAAGCTAATATGGGTGCCTATATGGCGCTTCTCAAGCCTGGAGATCGCGTTTTAGGGATGGATCTCAATGCTGGTGGGCACCTTACACACGGGTACAAGCTTAATTTTTCGGGTTCTATCTACGAATCTTATTCTTATAATGTCGATCCTACCACTTTTCTAATCGATTATAGCGCTCTACGCGAGCAAGCTAAAGAAATTCGCCCAAAAGTGATCGTTGCGGGGGCTAGTGCCTACTCGAGAACGGTTCGATTCGACCTTTTCAAAGAAATTGCCGACGAAGTTGGTGCCTACCTCATAGCAGATATGGCTCATATTGCGGGTTTGGTGGCAGCGGGCTTGCACCCATCGCCCGTTCCTTATGCGGATATCGTCACATCAACCACCCACAAAACCTTAAGAGGGCCACGAGGTGGGATTATTCTCTGTAAAAAAGAACATGCAGCAGCGGTTGATAAGGCTATTTTTCCGGGGATTCAAGGCGGGCCACTGATGCACGTGATTTTGGCGAAGGCAATAGCTTTTGGAGAAGCGCTAAAACCAGAATTTAAAACTTATCAACAGCAAGTTATTGATAACGCCGCCTTTTTTGCGAAAGAATTAATAAATAAAGGCTACCCAATTGTGTCTGGTGGAACGGATAACCACTTATTTTTAGTGGATTTACGTCCATTTGGCTTAAGTGGAAAACAACTTGAGGTTGCTCTCGACTCTGTAAATATTACTCTTAATAAAAATGGGATTCCCTACGATACAGCACCCCCGCTTAAGCCATCGGGAGTACGAATCGGAACCCCTGCAATTACATCTAGAGGCTTTAAAGAAAAAGAATGTGCTCTTATAGCAGACTTTTTTGATCGAGTAATTCGCTCAAAAACCGATAAAAGCATTATGGATGTGGTGAAAAATGAGGTTTTAGAACTTTGCACAGCATTTCCTATCTATAAAAGCTAAGAGGACTTCTATCTATGGCAGAAATACAGTTTAAAACGGTTACTTATAATGCTGGCAGCTATGTATATGTCGAAGATCAAGGTGAAAGCGGAGAGTTTTATATTGTTCGTTCTGGAAAATTGGTCGAAGAAAATCCTATTAGTAACCTTACGGGCGAAGATAATACCGTGCTTCAACCTGGAGATTTTTTCAGTGTTCTTGAATGCATGAGCCATCGCTCGCACCTTTCTAGCCTCAGAGTTTTAGAAGATGCTATGCTTATCGTCGTTCGTCACGATCAATTCGAACTCCTCATCGCACAAATGGCGCCTATCGCTATGAAAATTATTCGTCATTTTTCGAGCAGCTTACGCCGTTACAATGATGCGATTACTCATCTTACTTTTAAAAATCAATATGTTGGTGGAATCGACCCTAGTTTCTCCGACCTTCTGGATGCCGCTGACTATTATAAAGATACAGGTCAAAAACTTTTAGCTGGTTATACCTACTCGAAATATTTAGAACTATCGGCCACCGTAGATCAATCAAAGGTCAATCAATCCCTCGAAGCACTCGACTATGACCCTAAAATGATTCAACCCAGACGTACAGGCGCCCAAGAAATCTATCCTCCGGGAGCACCAATTTTTATTGAACGAGAAAAAGGAAATTCGCTTTATATTGTTCTCGAAGGGCAAGTGAAAATTACAAAATTTCTTGATGGAAAAGATATTCTGCTGGGGATAATGAGAACAAAAGATATTTTTGGTGAGATGGCGATTTTAGATAATAGCCCTCGAAGTGCCACTGCCACCGCCGCCGATGAACCTGTTACGGTGCTAGCAATTAATAAAGAAAATTTTGCGCTCTATATTCAACGACATCCAGAAATTGCGCGTCGTATTATCGAATTGCTTTCCGAGCGTATTTGGCTAATCAATCGACGCTTGTCCAACTTGCTTGTGACAGACACAAATGCTCGTATTTATGGTGCCCTATTAATCCTCCTTCAGAAAAATCGAGTGCCCTTGCAGAAAGGGTTATCCTATGAATTTGAAATGGGACCAGAAGACCTCGCTCGATTTATCGGGCTTGGACATGCTGATGGCACAAAAATAGTCTCTCAATTGGTGAACACGGATACAACGTTATATGTTAAAGATGGCAAAATTGGCTGTAAAGACGTCTGTACAATCCGCAGTGCTATGGTTTTTTCTGGTCGTATGAGTTCGCCAAAACAGAGAACAGCAAAATAGGGAGGATATATGCCCTTAATTTTTGTTTGTGGTGATTTTATTCGTGCAGGGTCACATCATTCTGCTATGAGAGGGATTCCGCTTTTAGCTTCTGCGGAAGCAAAAGGAAATCTTTCTTCCTATAAAGGTATTTCGTTTCTTAGTGAAGGCGATGATATCATTGAAGGTGAGATATATGATCTTTCTGAGGGTTCTTGTAAAGATTTTATAAGTTTGTTGTGCTATCTCTATGATTCAGAAACAGTAGTGCTTAAACCGATTGTTGCCCGATCTAGAGGCACGGAATTAAATTGTCATTTTTTCACGTTAGAAAATTCTACGAATAACGACGTAGCTTCACAGAGCTAAGGTCTCCACTGAAAAACACTTGATTTTTCTCTTCTATTTTTAAAATTATGCTCCCTTCTGGGGTGCAACCTTCAAAAATACCGGTGTGAATAGTCTCTCCACTGGTGAAAGATACCATTTCTCCAACCCAAGCTAGGTTTTCTTGCCACAATTTAGTGGTTTTTTCTTCGTTTTGAGGAAATTCTTCGAGTAGCGTCGTCAATTTATTGATGATATCGCAGGCAAGGGCGTTAATATCAACCTCGGCTCCCCTCATTTCTCTTACACTCGCTGCATATTCAGGAAGATTTGTGCTATTTCCATTAACTCCAATCCCTATAATCAGAGTGTGAGAGTGCGTCTCAATCGACATATTTTCTGTAAGAATACCACAAAGTTTTCGCCCATCAACCGTAATAATATCATTTGGCCATTTTATTTTGCACATCACTCCATACGACTCAAGGACGCTATGAACGGCAATAGCTGCCAGCCGAATGACACCAAAAAGCTTTGTTACCGGCAAAAAACTGGGGTGAACTACAGAAAATGCAAGGTCACGGTCGGATTGCATGTCCCAAGAACGCCCAGCACGGCCTCTTCCCTGCACTTGATGGCGTGTGAGAAGCACGCAAGGCGATGATACCCCCAATATTTTAGCAGATTGATTGGTTGAAGGTGATGTTTCGTCAAATAAAAGGGGGATTTTGATCGATAAAGCGACTTTTTCGGGGATGAGAGCGTGAGGATAGGGGGGGCACAGTTGAAAACCACGATTCGTTATGGCGCTGATATTCCAGCCAAGAGCGCGTAATTTCTCAACCCTTTTATGCACTGCAGCACGGCTAATTCCTAAAATTTTTGCGCAATCCTCGCCAGAGACATGATCTCCACCAAGTAGTAGGCTGATGATTTGGTCTGGGGGGCTAAACATCGAGGACAATACCCACGGGACAGTGGTCGGAGCCCTTGACGTCGGATAGGATAAAGGCATCTTTGAGATTCGGCATAAGATCTTCACTGATAAAGAAATAGTCGATTCTCCATCCCACATTGCGTTCTCTAGCCCCGCTACGATAGCTCCACCAAGAGTAGCGATCGCCTTCGTTGGGGTGAAGAGCCCGAAAAGTGTCCACAAAACCAGCTTCTACCACGCTATCCAGCCAATCTCTTTCAATTTGAAGAAATCCTGAAGTATTTTTATTCTCTTTAGGGCGAGCAAGGTCAATTTCCGTGTGAGCAGTGTTGACATCACCACAAAAAACAACTTTTCGCCCAGCTTTTCGCAGCTCGATAATATATTTTAAGAAAGAATCGTAGAAATCTAGCTTATATTGCAGGCGTTCGGGTGAGCTTTCTCCATTGGGAAAATAGATCCCAAAAAAGACAAAATCACCATAATCTGCCATAATAGTGCGGCCTTCGTTATCAAAAATGGGTTCTCCCCAGCCAAAATCAACACTTACAGGTGCTTTTTTGCTCAAAAGCCCCGTGCCAGAATAGCCTTTTCGGGTTCGACAGGCGTTCCAATGCCCTTCATACCCCTGAGGATTGCGAATGAGAGGGTCTATTTGTGAGGCTTCGGCCTTTGTTTCTTGTAAAGTAAGCACATCTGGGTTGAGTTTTGCAAGAGTATCGAGGAATCCCTTCTCTCCAATCGCTCTAATTCCGTTGACATTCCATGAAAGTAGTGTCATTCTTGTTCTCCTAAAGTAAATACCCCATTTAGATGAAGTGTCCATAAATTTCGCGAACCCAATGATAAGGAAGGCACGGTAAGAAAAATATCCCCCACGACAATTGCTCGCCTTAGAAGACCTCTGGATGGATCGATATCGTATACGCCAGCTAAATCCGTTATAGTTCGTAAGTTACGGTGTTTTCTTCCCGCACGAATACGAAGATGTTGAAACCAAAAAAGTGTTGATTCTTCTGCTTTGATGCGATCTTCATACCAACGTAGAATCCTTCGAACGGGTTCTTCTGCTTTGATAAAAAAGGGTGGAGTATTCTCCCCATCGTTGTTGACAAAATCCCAAGACTCACGATAAATTTCAACAACTTCCTCTTGATTTAGCCAGTTGGTGATATAAAAAGTAGGATTGAAATCATTTTTGAGGTTTGTGGACGGCATAAAAGCGTTGAGAATATTGCCAGCTATTGATATCGTTCCATTTTTTTGCACAGAAAGCCCCTGCCCACCAGGCAGCAACACCGAGTAGGCAAGATCGTTGGTAAGCCCAAAAATGGCTCTATCCCAAATATATGTTTCCGATTTCGGCCCCTGAAGGGCACCTATTTCCCAAAGAAGCAGCTGCTCGTGCTGACTGTCCATGCGTTCATCGATGTCAATATTGAATTGAAACCTCATCACAGCATCAGTGTTCGTTTTTGCACTATGAAGCTCTTTTATAATGGATGTACCTCTAAATTCTACAGTATAGAACAATGGAACATTGTTTTTTAAGTTATAAAGAGCAAAAGTTGGGCTAAAAGCAAGCAAAAATAGACAAAAACCAATGATTCTTTTAATGAGAAAGCTCCTTTTTTACGGTTTCAGTAATAAATTGAACAATTTCTTCTTTATTTAAGGCCTTGACCTCTCCATTTTTGCGTATTTTTAGCTCGAAGGTGCCATTTTCTTTGAAAGTGCGACCAACTGTCACTCGCAATGGAATGCCTATTAAGTCGGCATCTTTAAATTTGATGCCAGCTCGTTCTTCCCTATCATCAAGAAGCACTTCGATACCCTGTTTTTGCAAAAGAGTGGTGAGTTCTTCGGAGGGGGTAAGAAGTTCTGGGTCGGTGGGCGTGATGATAACGTGGTAGGGAGCGATGCTGAAGGGGAACACTATCCCAGATTGGTCGCAATTTTGCTCGATGATCGCGGCAATAACGCGACCAACCCCTATCCCATAAGAGCCACTAAGGGGCTTGATCGCCTTATTTTCGGCATCAAGGACGCTAAGTTTCATCGAATCAGAATATTTTAATCCAAGCTTGAAAATATGCCCAACTTCAATTCCTTTATAGACATCTAGGGGCGTATTTTTACATTGAGGGCAAAGGTGCCCTTTTTCAGCAAGGTGGAAAGAGCCTGTCTTTACAAAACTAAAGTCTCGGGCAACGTTGACATGGATAAAATGCTGATCTTTTTCGTTGGCACCCGCGACAGCGTCACTCATTGTGAGAATACTTTCATCAGCATAGAGAGGAAGAGGGCAATTTACCCCGCCCAAAAACCCAACGGGGGCTTTCATTACTGCTTCAACCTCGCTGGCTTCGGCAACTTCAAAATCTACAGCGCCGACGAGACCTTTCAGTTTGACCTCACACGCTTGTAAATCTCCGCGGATCAACGCCATAATTAGCTTGCCATCGGCTTTGTAGACGAGAGCTTTAATAAGAGATGTTGCCGGAATTTTTAAGAAAGACTCGAGTTCGGCAATGGTTTTGACAGCTGGAGTATGAATTTTTTCGATGGGAGCTTCTTTAGCACCCGCGGTGTGGGCTGGATAGAGAGATGTCGCCTTTTCGCTGTTGGCAATATAGCCACAAGAAGGACATTTAACAATATCTTCTTCTCCGACCGTTGATGGCACCATAAATTCTTCGGAGCCAGACCCGCCCATATTCCCACTATCAGCAAGCACTGGGTCGGCATTGAGACCTACGCGTTGAAAAATAGCAAGATAAGCCTTTCTCATGGCTTGATAGCTTTTGTCCAACCCAGCTTCGTCGATGTCGTAGGAATAAGCGTCTTTCATGAGAAATTCACGACAACGCATCACCCCAAACCGAGGACGAATTTCATCACGGAATTTAGTGTTTATTTGATAAAGAGTTACGGGCAAATCTCTGTATGATTGAGCACATTCTTTGACGATCATCGTGAAGGCTTCTTCGTGGGTAGGGCCAAGCACGAGGTCGTTCTCATGGCGATCCTTGAATCGAGCCATTTCAGGCCCCATAACATCCCAACGTCCGGATTCTTTCCACAATTCACCAGGGGTGACGAAAGGCGGTTGAATTTCCAAAGCGCCAGCTTTATCCATCTCTTCTTTAACGATTTGAATGGTTTTGTCGAGAACCCGTTTGCCCAAGGGCATCCAAGCGTAGAGACCTGCCGCAGATTTGCGGATAATCCCCGCTCGAAGCATCAATTTATGACTTTCGATTTCTGCATCGCGGGGGCTTTCTTTTTGTGTAAAGATAAAAGACTGGGAGTATTTCATGAAATATCCTTGATAATGAAAAATTATTCTTATTATAGTTGTTTTTTACCATCTCTGCAAGTTTTCCTGCGTAAGGAGCTTGCCTTTTTATAGAAAATAAGCTACAATATTAAAAATATTCTTAAACATGTGGAGTTTTGTTATGAGAGCAACTCTTTTTACTTTGGTTATGTTAGCCTCTCCTCTTTTTTCTCAAGAAGATATTAGAAGAGGGCTCGAGCAACGTCTTGCCCAAATTCGATCTCTTACCAACGCAACTGTTCAACAAATTACCGAAGCCGGAGATGCTGCGATTGCCACGTATGGAGAACGGTTTGACATCCACACCGCAATTGGCGATGCTTATTTTGCCGTGCGCGACTCTCGACGGGCAGTTAATTCGTTTCGGCGGGCACAATCTCTTAATCCTCGCTCGGCAACGGGCTACAATCGATTAGGGTTGGCGCTACTTCGCATTGGAAACTATCGTCAAGCCGAGGTTTCTTTTAAGGCCGCCGCCAGTTATACAGGCAATATCAATGCTCGAGCTGGATATTTGGCATCATTGGGGCAGGCACTTGAAAATTCAAAAGACAATCAGAGGGCGCTTCAAGCTTTCGAGGATGCTCTGAAAGCCAATCCCAATAATATAGCTGCACAAGAGGGTAGAGGTAGATTACTCATAGCTTTGTCGAATCAATAAATTATTGTTATAAATGAAAAACCCTTCCATTGGAAGGGTTTTTTAGATTAAACTTAGAGAGAAGACGCCATCTTCTTACTTTTAAGAAAGGCGAAAACATAGTCGATCAGCGTGATAAAGGTAAAGAATGCCACGCCTATAATCATGTAGGAAGGCACTTGCTTTATCTCATACGACCACATACGCTCGGGAGAACCAAGGTTATAAAACTCTACCACAGAATATGTTAGCCAAAGATGACACAATAATATCACCCCGACAAGCATTTGAATAGCAGTTTTCCCTTTGGCGATAAACGATGTTTTGAAAGGAATATTCAGCCTGAGTGCCTCTTTACGTATAAATGTAACGAGAATATCTCGGAGAACAATAATAAGAACCGCCCACCATGGGGTGCGAAGCACGGGTATAAAAAGGAAACAAATATATAAAGCCCAAATAAATATTTTATCAATGAGAGGGTCCATAAATGCACCCCACTCGCTTACCAAGTTTAATTTTCGAGCAAAAAAGCCATCAAAATAATCGGAAATCGCTCCTAGCATGAAGAAAATCAAGCATATAACAAAACGAGTTGAGCTTAATTTTCCTACGGGAAGAATGGCAACGGTAGAAACAAACACAGTCACCAAGCGGAAGAGCGTTAGAGCATTAGGAAGATTCCAGATAAATCCTTTAATCATGTAGTACCTACTTTAATTGAGCTCGATAAAGCTGCACCTTATCGCCCTCACCTTTTTTATAGAAAACAGAGAATGAACTTTCTCCAACAGCTCCCCCTTTTAACGAGAGCCCAGGATATTCAGCAAAACTAATGTCGGCAGCACCAGCATTTCCAATGAGCAGTGTAAGCCCATCGATAAAGCGAATCGAAATTTCTTCATTAGGGTCCATCTGCACTTCAACAGAAGGTTGCCCATCGGCTTTGTGCTGAATCCAAACTGCGGAAAGGGAGCGAATTTTAATATTGAAAGTAGCGTTATTCCCAATGGGAGCAAGTGCTGTTTCATTGAGAATGGCTTGCTTATAAGGAGTGATATCAAAGCCCAAAGCCCCAGTTGTTGCCGCTAGATCGGCAGAGACTTGCTGCATAGTAAAGCTAAAACGCACGGTATCGGCATCGACGTCGATAATCTCCATTCCAATGTCATTGATACCATCTTGGGTAAGATCCGCAATGAGGACATCACCAGGCTTTTGGGTGTATTGATTCTTCCCCAAACGAAAACTAATTTGATTATTATTTTTCACGCCTTGAAACTGAAGAGTATAGTTTTTCCCTTCGCGTTGGAGAGTAAAAGTACCTCTAGGGCTTGATGAGAAGGAATTATCGGTGGCAAGATTTTCAAACACAATTTGTTGGCGCTTATTACTTGGGCGGGCAGGCTGCGAAGATTGGTAAGAACTAAGGCTCTTAAGCCCTAAAGAACCAAGAAAAAGAATGAAAATACTTCCGATAATACCAGCACCAATGTAAATATACTCTTTTTTGATGTAGCTATCATCTTTGTTGACGCTGTATAGCTCTTTTAATGGGGTATCCTGCTCTTTGCTGATGGCCCTATTATACATAGCGATGATGCTATCGCGATCGAGCTCGAGAATGTCGGCATAAGCAGATAGAAAGCCTGTCGTATACATATCCGCAGGCATAAAATCATACTGGTCGCTTTCCAATGCTTCGATATAACGTTTTGCAATGTTTGTCTCTCTCGATGCTTCATCGATGGAGAGCCCTTTACTTTCTCTTATTTCTTTGAGATATTGACCCAAACTTTGATTGGAAACACTAGACATATCAACCCTCTATTACTGACGTAATTGCAATCATTATAGTTGATTTCCCTAAAAATTTCAAGCATTACACAATATAGATAATATTTCTTGTAAAAAATAATAAAAAACTACCTATTTTTTGAAAAGTATGATATAATTATGTAACTATTTTTCTAGTGAGAGATTCTGAATGAGATATGTGTTTGTTTTATTGTTTTTGATTGTGTCCTGTGCACCCAAAGACGAAGTTCCTACCCAACCAGTCACCGTTTATCATAGCGAAGGAGATGAACTTTCTGCAGAGAAAGAAAATCTTATGAGTTTAATCGACTTTAATATTGGAGATAAAATTCAAATTAATAGCCCTAAACGTTTTATTCAGGTGTTTATTTTATTCACAATGATGCAGCACGAAGAAGCAATGCGTATCTCTCAAAGTACAGCGGGCGACGAAGAAATAGCGCAAAGCCTCAACGATAGTCGAGAGTTATTCTATCAAAACCTAGGAATTACCGAAGAAGACTACGCAGCATACGGAAACCGTAATGGAGAAGAAATTGCGGAGTTTTTGGCGAACAATCCCGAATATCAAAGAGCATACGACTTCATCATCGAGCAAGGAACGGAGTTTTAAACTAGCTATATCTCTTTATTATTTAAAGAAATAAACCCCTCGCAGCTGCGGGGGGTTTTGTAGTTACGGGGTTAAGATATAGTTAGAGGGTTCTGTAAAGGAATATAGATAACCCCCGCTAAAAGTAATGAAAAAACCACGAAAACCTTAACCGAGCCAAATCTAAGCAGCGTAATGAAATAGAAAGGGCAAAGAACAAAAAGCCCCTAGCATTTGGCGCGGGCTTGGCTTGGAGATAGTTTTTTAGTAGGTGGCATGGGCTTGGGGAGAGAAATGATAAAATAAAGTATATAGAAGGAAAGCCCCTAAATAAGGGGCTAATGCGTGCCTATCAGGAGTCGAACCTGAGACCTTCAGAACCGCAATCTGACGTTCTATCCAGCTGAACTATAGGCACAATTTGTTAAGTATTATAACTTGATTGAACTCTATTTGTCAAGGGTTTTTTTAGGAATTTTTCACATTAAGGTAAGAGTGAAAATTTAACGGTAATATCACCGGCTCCCAAAGCCTTTTTCAAACCAGAAGTATTTTTTATCTTGCCCAACCTCGTATAACGATAGGAAGTAGCAAAGCTTTCATAGAAAATAACAATACAATTATTCCCATAAAGCATCACATCACCAGTTGAAACCGTATTCACCGCTTGAGGCGAAACTGGTAAGTTTTGAGAAAAATAATAGTATTTTTCGTTCTGATGCAAGTCTTTCATGGTGATTGTTAAGGGAAGAAGCGCCTCTAACGCCTGTGTAGAGGCGGAATCTTCTAGCGTAACCGAAAAAGAGGTGTCATTAATCGCTAAAATCATGCTTTTCTCTCTAGCTTGTAGGGTGTTTGATATTGTTATAGCCAAAATAATGATAAATTTTCTCATATTAATAGCCTTTTAAGCTGGAAAAACCCTTTATTCCCACTCTATAGTAGCGGGTGGTTTGGAAGATACATCATAAACAACACGAGCAACCTCAGGGATTTCGTTAGTAATGCGTGCGGAAATCTCTTTCAAATCTTTAAAAGGAAACTCAAACACATCAGCACTGATGCCATCAATGGATGAAACGGCGCGAAGCCCTATCGTCCAACCATAACGACGAACATCTCCAGCAACGCCCACACTTTTAGCAGGAATGAGTATGGCAAACGCTTGCCAAATCTGCTCGTATAAATTACGTTTGTGCAGCTCTTCGATGAAAATTGCATCGGCTTCTTGTAGAATGCGAACTTTTTCAGGGTCGATCTCGCCAACAACGCGTACTCCAAGCCCTGGCCCGGGGAAGGGATGGCGGTGTACCAGCGTTTCTGGCAGCCCAAGATATAGCCCAAGAGCCCGCACTTCATCTTTATAAAGCTCGTTAAGCGGCTCGATGAGCATCCCAGAGTTGCGTTTTTCCTGAATAAAGGGCGCATTCACGTTGTGGTGGCTCTTGATGAGGTGGGAAGACTTGCCCACACCCTTGCCCGACTCGATAAGATCGGTGTAAAGGGTGCCCTGCGCAAGATAATAATTTTTGGGGAGATTCAGCGATTGCACGGCTTCTTCCATCACAGTGACAAACATATTCCCAATGATTTTACGCTTGCCTTCTGGGTCGCCCTCTCCGGCAAGTGCAGAAAGAAACTGCTGGCGAGCCTCAACAACATGAACGTGTTTTGCATTGAGTTTATTAAGGATTGATCGAATTTCGGTAGTTTCGTCTTTTCTCATCAATCCGGTGTCGATGTACATTAAATGCACTTTTTCAATAGGAAGACACTTTAAAAGAACAGCTGCCGCAACAGAGGAATCCACTCCTCCTGAAATTAATAACAAAACAGGATTGTCGCCGGCTTGCTTGTTGATACGATCTCGAATTTTATTGAGGTGCTCCTCCATGCTTTGAGCAAGTGGGGGCAAACCGCAGATGCGAGAGGCAAAATTTTGGAGAATTTCCTTTCCTTTTTCGGTGTGAGCAAGTTCTGGGTGAAATTGCAATCCCCAGAAATTAAGTTTTTCGCAGATGGCAGCAGAGGGGTGATTTTCCGAGCTGGCAGTAAGGGTGAACCCTTCAGGTAGAGCCGTAATACTATCCCCATGACTCATCCAAGCGGTAAAATTCGAGTCGAAACCCTCAAATAGGAGGTCTTTCTGGACGATAGAGACAGGGCAATCGCCAAATTCTCTTACCGAACAGGGTTCAACCTGCCCGCCTAAGTGGTGAACAACACTTTGAAAGCCATAACAGATACCCAATTTGGGAATATCTAGCTCGAGTAGGGTGGGATCAAAGCGTTGAGAGGTGTTTTCATATACAGAATCGGGAGACCCAGAGAAAATCAAGCCTTTGGGGGCAAGTTTTTTCACAGAGTCCGCCGAACTGTTCGAGGGCAAAATCTCCGCACTATAGCCAAGATCTTTTAAACGACGGGCAATAAGATGTGTGGATTGGCTTCCAAAATCTAAAATTACTATTTGAGGCATGAGGACTCCAGAAATTTATCTTTTATAGTTAGGTGCACTTTTAACATTGAAAATGTCGTGAACGTGGCTTTCTTTTAAGCCAGCAGGTGAGATTTCACTAAATTGGCGGTATGCGTTCATTTCTTCTATCGTTTTACAGCCACAATACCACATCCCTTTTTTTATCCCTGTAACCAGCTGGTGCATGATATCGCTAAGAGAACCTTCGCAAGGCACAAGCCCTTCGACGCCTTCGGGGACAATGGCTTTATTTTTTTCCGCTTGATAACGCGCATTGCCACCTTGTGCAATGGCATCCATCGAGCCCATTCCACGATATTTTTTATACATTCGTCCATCTATCATCACGTTCTCGCCTAGGGCTTCTTCCGATACAGCAAGCATATTTCCAAGCATCACCGCACAAGAACCAGCACCAAGTGCCTTGACGATATCCCCACTATAGCGAAGACCGCCATCAGCAATGGTTGGAATATTTTGTTTTGTGGCTTCTTCGGCGCATTCCCAAACTGCAGAAAGCTGCGCCATTCCAATACCACAAATAATACGCGTGGTACAAATAGAGCCAGCTCCAACACCAATTTTTACCGCATCAGAACCAGCATCAATAAGGCGTCGCGTACCTTCTTTTGTGGCAGCGTTTCCGCCCATGACGGGGACAGCAAAGCGTTTTTTGCATTCGTAGATAGCATCTAGGGTGTATTTTGAATCGCCGTGGGCAACATCAAAAACAACAAAATCGACGCCCGCTTCGATAAGAAGAGGCATTCGCTCGAGGTAATCTTGCGGACCCACCGCTGCTGCTGCACAAAGATGCCCACCACTTCCTATAGTAGAAAGGGGAAATTCTTCTAGGTCGACAGAGGCAAGTTTTACTTTTTTTATTTTATCGGCTTGTTCAAGCGCAGAAAGATTTCGGTGAATAACGCCCACTCCGCCAAGTCGCGCCATCGCAACAGCCATTGAGGCTCCAGTAACGGTATCCATCGCAGCGGAGATGATAGGTGTTTTTAAAAAAATGCCCGCAATAAGGCGGGTAGAGATATTGATTTCTTCTATAGAAAAATCAACGTAATTGGGACGTAGAAGCACATCATCATAACTATAAGTTTTGGAAAACATGAAAGACTCCGCTTTCTTTTTATTTTATCTAAAAAATATAAAAATGACAAGGCTTTTTAAGAAAAAAAGGTGGTTTTTTTGAAAAAATCTTAATGAAGAAGTCTTTTCTTCTTAAAGGAGGAGATACGAGATGCGGAGTCGATAATTTGTTGCTCGGAAATTTTTTTCATATGCACGGCGTTAACCAAAATTTTCATCGATTCTTTAAGAAAGTTGGGCTTATAAGGCGCTAAATTATTAAAATAAGCTAGAATGTCCGCTCCAGCATTGACAGCAAGAATCAGCGTGTCTTCAAGAGAAAAATGCTTCTCAAGAGCCCCCATTTTTAGGTCGTCGGTGATGATTAAGCCTTTAAAACCCCATGATCGGAGCATTTTCGAGTATTCTATCGATAAAGATGCAGGTAAACTGCTATATTTTTGGTGAATAACGTGGGCAGTGAGGATAAATTCATCAAAACCATGCTCTATTAGCTGGATAAATGGCAATAATTCCTCCTCTTTATGGCTTAGAGTGATGTCCGACACTCCTAAATGCGTGTCGCTGCTACTACTGCCATGCCCAGGAAAATGCTTTAAGCAACTCAAAACCCCTTCCGACTTTTGGGCTTGCCAAGCCTCCAAGCCACTACGGAAAACAACAGTGTGATCCGATGAAAAACTACGCCCAAGAGCCCCAATAATGGGGTTTTCAGGGTTGATGTTGACGTCGATGCAGGGTGAAAAGTTGAAATTAACACCATTTTCGCGAAGGATTCGTCCAATTTGATGATATTCACTGCTAACAGTTTGAGAAATCGCCATGTTTTGAGGAGATAGGGGGCGATTAAAGCCGTTTTTCTCGTTCAGGCGGGCGACTTTTCCTCCTTCTTGATCAATAGAAATAAAGAAAGGGGTAGAATTACACGCTTGAATATCCTTACACAGCTTTTTTAACTGTTCAGGGCTTGTGATATTGCTTTGTTTGGGGGCAGGGCACACATTAAAAAGGCCAACGCCTCCTATATTATAAGAAGAAAGTTCCTCAGATGCTTGCAAAGAAAGAAAATCTCCACTGATGCCTATCATCAACATCTGCCCAATGAGCTGTTCTAAGTCTTTTTGGTACATGAAAAACCTCTATAATAAAGAAGCAAGCCCTTTTCAGAGCTTGCTTTAATTTAAGATTAATTATCGGCTATCTTATCGACAACCAATGCGATAGCCCCGTCGCCAGTGACGTTACAGGCTGTGCCGAAGCTGTCTTGTGCAAGGTATAAGGTGATCATGAGCGTTGTAAGCTCGGGGCTGAAACCCAAAATACTTTGGAAAATCCCCATCGCAGCAATTACGGCGCCCCCAGGAATACCCGGAGCTGCAACCATTATAAGCCCCAACATGAAGATAAATCCTATCATACTTGAGGGCGTAAAAGCATGCCCAGCAAGTATCATCGTTGCCAGCGAACAGCTAGTAAGGGTGATCGTCGAACCACTAAGGTGTATCGTTGCACATAAAGACCCAACAAACTCTGCAATATGAGGCTTAACATTATTATTCTTTATGCAAGAAACAGTTACGGGGATAGTAGCCGCCGAACTTTGAGTGCCAATAGCCGTAATATAAGCCGGCACCATATTTCTTATACAGGTGACTGGATTTTTCTTTGTAATCGCCCCAGCAATCACATACATGATAATCAATGCCGTAATATGAAGCACAATCACAATAAGAAACACTTGCAAGAAGCTAGACATCACAACTAAAGCCTTCCCCGTGTAGGTAAGTGAGGCAAAAACACCCGAAATATGGATAGGCAATAGAGGAATAATCACTTTTTTGATGAAATCATCAATAATAGTGTTAAAATTCTCAAAACCAAGCTTGAGAGGCGAGGAATTATCCATTTTTGACAGCCCAATACCCAAAATAAAGGCAAGTACCAACACCGAAGTCACCCCCATAATAGGAGGGATGCTGAAATTAATAAAGGGAGCAATCGAGGCTTCTTCGCCAAAGGAGGGAATCGCCCCAGCACTGAGAATATGAGGAAAAATTAAGGAGTTGACACCAAAAGCAAAAAGCCCAACAAGTACAGACGAACAATAAGCTATGCCAACAGTCATCCCAAGCACCTTGCCCGAACGATTTCCCAAACCAGATATTCCAACGGTAATAAATGCAAGAATAATTAAAGGTACGGAGAACCCAAGCAGAGAACCAAATATTGAGGAAAAAGTTGTGAGAATACGCACAGGAAATTCTTTACCAAGAGAACCAATGGCAATACCTCCAATGATACCCAGAACTAAGCGGATAATAAGAGAATAATCCACTTTTTTAGTTACAGCTTCTACCATAATAACCTCCTTATAACGAAGATGCAAAATCTGATTTATTTTAACACAAATTTAAGACAAATGCAATATTTTTAATCGCTAAGGCTTAAGAAACACCTTTTGGGAGGCTTGTTGCACTATATTCAATCCATGAGCCGTCGTATACTCTCGCTTTAGAGAACCCTAAAAGCTCTTGCAGCACAAAAAAGGTATGAGCAGCACGAAAACCCGCTTGGCAATAAACAATGCAGGGCTTTTCAGGGTTGAGCCCGAGGGCATCTGCTTTTTCTTTTAGTTGCTCGTAGGGTAAAAAAGTGTATCCTTGTTCTTGGGGAGCAAGAAACTCTTCGTAGTACTGGTAGTTCGAACCAGGAATCCATCCAGGGGCAGTGGCTCCAGGATGCAAGACGCTTCCATCTCGTTCTTCGGGGGTGCGTACATCCAAAATACTGCTAGGATCCGAAGCCAAAACATCGTGTAGGTGAGCATAAGTACTGTTGTCGTAGGTGTCGGGGAAGTGGTAATCCGAGCTGGAGTATTGTTTTTCCGTGGTTACGGTTGGAGTAGAGGAAAGCGTAATGCTGTGCCAGCCTCCATTAACGATGGCGACATCTTCATGCCCATAGAGCTTTAAAATCCACCACAAGCGGCTAGCGGCGACTCCTCCTCTATCATCATAAATCACAATTCTTGTTTGGGGAGTGATGCCAAAACGAGAAAGCAGGCGTTCTATGGTGAGACGGTCGGCCACCATGTCGTAGACAACCCCTTGAACCGATGAAAACTCCAAACGGTTGATATAAATAGCGTTTTTAACATGGCTTTCTTGGTAGGCGGATTTTTCGCGGACATCGATAATGCAAACATTAGAGTCGCTACTCAATGCCTCTAAGTCGCTCGCTGAAACCAGAGATCGGGGATGTGCATAATTACTCATTTAAATTCTCCTCTTTAGTTTTTTTTGATTGGTCTTTATTACGATCGAGTTGATATTCGGACATAAATCCAGCACTAATAACACCTGTTGGAATTACAAAAATACCTATGCCGATAATAGCAGTAACAGCTGCTAGCATTTTTCCAATAGGGGTGATGGGATACATATCTCCATACCCCACCGTAGTTAACGTTGATACCGACCACCACATAGTGGCAATAATGCTGGTAAAGTGCTCGGGTTGGGCAGGGTTTTCAATTGTCCACATCAGAACCGACGAAACCAAAATCAACGCAAAACAAAGAGAAAGAGTTAGCCATAAAGTTTCTCGTTCTTTTTGAAAAACTTTTTTAAGAATAAGAGATGTTCGCTGAAATTGAGGTACGCGGAAAATCTTTAATATCCACACCAGACGAAGAAGATGAGTATTAAAAGGAAGAGAAACCTCGAATATATGCAAGAAAAAGGGTATCAGTGCCACAATATCCAACAAAGAACCCAGACTGAAAACGTATCTAAATTTTTGTGTGCCAATGAAATGCTTGTAAATATATTCAAGAGTGAAGACAATGTAAATAATGAAATTCATGTAGTTAAATAAAGACGCATACTGAATATTTAAAGCCCTATCGGTTTCAAGAATAATAGTGCCAATAGATAAATACACCATAATAGCAATAAATTGAGCAAAATACCCTTCAAACCGCACCTGATGCTGTTTAACTCTATAAAATTTAAGTTCTGCTTCTTCAAGCCAGAGTCGTCGTTTTTTTGGAGCCATTATATCCTCTTAAAAATGATTCAAAAATTGATTGAGCTCTTTAACAAGCTCCTGTTTTGTCGGGGAATAATTCAAAAGTTGGTGCTTAATCCCGTAAGGCTCTACCTCTTTAGGGATGTCAAAATGCTTAGCAACAATAAGCTTACTCGACACGCCACGGCTTAGCTGTTCCGCATTCTCGAAAGGAACTAATTTATCTTGCTTGCAATAGCTGATGAATAAAGGAATATCAATAGCGTGCAGGTTTTTACAAACCCCAACAAGCCCTTTCTTAAAAGTGGATATGGTAAGAGGAAATACCCAACCCTCGCAATCACAGAATTTTTCTACGTTGGCTCGCTCTGCTAAATTCTTAGGAGTGCGTACAATACCTTTAGGTATGATAAAACTCAGAGGAGTCGATAGAAAAACTCCCAAATTGTCCATAAATGACATCGAATCTCCCCCCAATTTCAACGGAGAGGCAATGATAATAAGTGCTTTAAGGTTATTTTGGAAAGGCGCAATGGCTAGAGAGAGGCTTCCTCCTTGAGAATGCCCTCCAAGCACGATGCTTTTGTAGGCTTTAGATGCATCATCCAGCTTTTTTTGGGCAACGGCAAGGCTTTCATCCCATGTCCAAGGGCCTAGCTGCTTCAAAACAGATATGTCTTTACAGCCAGCGGGCAAGGCTGGGCAATAGACGTCCCAATCGGGGTGAGATTTACTCCATTGAATAGCAAAATCCTCGAAAGTAGAAGGCGTTGAATACATTCCATGAAGCAAAACAAGTAATTTTGTTGCATCATTGTTTCTAAACCAGAGGTCCTTCTGGTCGGTGTACATTAGATTGAATAAATTTTCTCGAATTTTCACCATTCCCCCCTAAAAAATACTTTATAAAAAGAATCGGAATCTTCAATTACTTCCTTTAAATATCAGAGAGGGTTTTTCCTTCCTGCGAATAATAAGGAGTATCTTATGAACGTTTCATCAGTTAATCAGGCAGCCTCGGTTGCGCAACAAGCGTTGACATCCAACACCTCCGGGCCAGTTGTGGATCAAACAGCTAAACCTCAAACAAAGACTCATCAAAACTCTCCTACATCTTCTTAACTTTTGTTTTGGCAACATTGAAAACTGCTAAATGCAGAGATTTATCAAACAGACCAGCAGTTCCTCTGGTCGCCTAATTAGAATTTGTGGAGATGATAAGATGGTCAATATAACAGATGTAAAACAGATTCTTCAATTTGCAATAGATGCGGAGATTAAAGTCTTTCTTGATGGTGGCTGGGGTGTAGATGCTCTTCTTGGATATCAGTCAAGAGCCCATAATGATATTGACATTTTTGTAGAAAAGAACGATTATCAGAACTTTATAGAAATAATGAAAGCTAATGGCTTTTATGAGATTAAGATGGAATATACAACATTGAACCATACTGTATGGGAAGATTTGAAAAACAGAATTATTGATTTGCATTGTTTTGAATATACGGACGAAGGTGAAATTCTTTATGATGGGGATTGTTTTCCGGTAGAAACTTTTTCGGGTAAAGGAAGAATTGAGGAAATAGAGGTTTCCTGTATTGAACCATATAGTCAAGTAATGTTCCATCTGGGATACGAGTTTGATGAAAATGATGCACATGATGTGAAGTTATTGTGTGAGACATTTCATATCGAAATTCCAAATGAGTATAGATAACTGCAAATAACAGTTTGTAGGGGAGTTCTGATACTCCCCTATAAAAATGGCTATTTATCAACTGTTTGTTGTGACATAGCCTAAAATTACTTAATGTACTAGATTATAGCACGCAGATACCTCTGATTCAAGCCTGAAAATACGCTAAACACTTGATTTTATCGTTATTTTGGGATATAATACCGGATAAGAATTTATACTTGGTAAAAATGATGCATTTCAACTTGTTGGTTTTTGGTATGAGGGGGCTCTCTATGAGGGCGCCCGCATTTTATATAATTCTCCTATTACCTATTAAATTTTTTTCAAAAAAAGCCTTTACTTATTATATTTAGCTGGGTTATCTTTCATTATTTAAGGCTTATCTGCGTCTTATAAGACGCTAGTAAATATGATTATATACCTATATAAATTCGGGAGGAATAATGGCCAAAAACAATAATAAAGATGCCAATCTATTTTTAGCGTCCCGTAAGCGTTTGCTTAAAGCCGCCGCCTATGACAACCACCAACTTTTTGCCGAATATGGAACCTCTACCGAGGGGCATAGTGAAAACATGGTCGAGCTCATGCGTGAAAAATATGGTACAAATGTTATCTCTGTAAAAAAGAGTAATACTGTGCTATCAATGTTTGTGCATTCATTTTTTAACCCTTTTTCTATTGTTTTGTTTATACTTGCCATTGTCTCCTTCATCACCGACTACCTCCTCGCAGCACCAGGTAGCCGAAATTTTGCCCCAGCGCTGATTGTTGTTATCATGATCGTCTCCAGTGGGGTTCTTCGGTTTTTTCAAGAAACTAAATCGGGGAAACAAGCAGAGCAGCTTCAGCAAATGGTTCAAACCGTTGTCGATGTGCAACGCTTCCCTGGTGGGCGTGTGCAAATCCCCATTGATGAGCTTGTCGTCGGGGATATTGTCTATCTTGCCGCAGGAGATATGATCCCTGGGGATATTAGAATCATCTACGCTAAAGATCTCTTCGTCAGCCAAGCAGCAATGACGGGAGAAAGCGAACCTGTTGAAAAATTTGAAATGTCTTCCACCGATCAATTTAATAACCCCCTCGAATTTAACAACCTCGCCTTTATGGGAAGCAACGTCGTTAGTGGCTCGGCTCAAGGCCTGATCGTCTCCGTTGGAAACGATACTATTTTTGGCTCTCTGGCTGGCTATATCTCTAAGAAAAAACCTCCATCAGCCTTCGACAAAGGGGTAAACTCAGTGTCGTGGGTGCTTATCCGCGTAATGCTGGTAATGATGCCTATTGTTTTGTTCGCCAATGGCTTTACTAAGGGAGATTGGCTACAATCTATCCTCTTTGCGATTTCCGTGGCAGTGGGTATCACCCCAGAACTGCTCCCAATGATTATCAGTGCAAACCTCGCTAAAGGTGCTGTAGTGATGTCACATAATGATGTTATCGTTAAAGAATTAAGAGCAATCCAAAACTTTGGCGCTATGGATATTCTCTGCACCGATAAAACAGGAACGCTTACTCAAGATAAAGTGGTACTCGAGTATTCGTTGGATATTCATGGTAATGAAGATCCTCGTGTGCTAAGACACGCTTTTCTAAATAGTTACCACCAAACAGGCTTGAGAAACCTCATGGATCTTGCCATCATCAACCACGCCGGCGACCGTGGAATGGAAGGGCTCACTTCTGAGTATCAAAAAGTAGATGAAATCCCTTTCGACTTCAATCGACGACGGATGAGCATCGCCGTTGCCGATAAAGAAGAAAAAACTCAACTCATTACCAAGGGCGCTATCGAAGAAATGCTTTCTATTTGTTCGTCCGCAGAATATAAAAACTCTGTGGTGCCCATCACAAGCGAAATTCGCGAAGAAATTCTCTCAACAGTGGCGCGTTACAACAGTGAAGGAATGCGTGTACTAGGAATTGCCCATAAATCTGGCTTTACCGCCGATAAAGTGTTCTCTGTGCAAGATGAAGACGACATGGTACTTATCGGTTTTCTCGCCTTCTTCGACCCCCCTAAAGAAAGCGCTGCTCATGCGGTGGCAAAACTCTCCGAGTACGGGGTGACGATAAAGATTCTCACCGGCGATAACGATGCCGTGACGAAATCGGTATGTCGCCAAATAGGGCTGGAAATTAAAAACCCTCTCATCGGCGCAGTCGTTGAAAGCATGGACGATAGCCAGCTCGATCGCGCTGTCGATGAAACTAATATTTTTGCAAAACTTTCCCCTCAACAAAAGGCTCGTATTGTGGCGTCGCTTCGTCGTAAAGGGCATACGGTAGGCTTTATGGGCGACGGAATTAACGATGCCCCAGCAATGCGTGAGGCAGATGTAGGTATTTCCGTGGACACAGCAGTGGATATTGCTAAGGAATCGGCAAATATTATCCTGCTTGAAAAGGACCTCATGGTGTTAGAGCAAGGGGTCATCGAGGGGCGAAAAACCCACGGAAATATGATTAAATATATCAAGATGACAGCTAGTTCAAACTTTGGGAATATGTTTTCTGTGCTTGTGGCATCGATTTTCTTGCCCTTTCTGCCCATGCTGCCCATGCATCTTCTTGTACTCAACCTTATTTACGATATTTCGTGTTCTTCTATCCCTTGGGACAACATCGATCCAGACTATCTCAAAGTTCCTCGCCGCTGGGATGCACGCTCCATCACCCGCTTTATGGTGTGGATTGGGCCAGTAAGCTCCGTTTTTGATATTATTACATACTGTGTGATGTTCTTCGTGATTGGCCCCTATGTGTTTGGTGGCTCGTACCATAGCTTGGCATTGAGTACTCAAGGGCAATTTCAAGCCTTATTCCATGCGGGCTGGTTTGTGCAATCATTGTGGTCTCAAACCTTGATTATCCATATGATTCGCACCCCATATCTTCCTTTTATTCAAAGTCGAGCATCATGGCAACTCACCTTGTTGACGTCTTTGGGCATTTTAGTAGGCACAATTATTCCTTATAGCTGGGCTGGTAAGGCATTGCAAATGTACCCCATGCCATTTGTGTATTTCCCCTTCTTAATAGGAACGGTAATCATCTACATGCTGGCAACAACCGTTGCTAAAAAGGCATTTATTCGTCGATATGGAGAGTTGTTGTAATACTATGAGGGTTCTTATTGTTGGATTCACAAGGCGTACATCTTATGCCTTGGCACGTTACCTTTTGACGGTTAAAAAATATAGCATTATTGTAACAGATAGCATCAATAATAATGATAAACAAAGCATGATTGCGGAACTTTCACAGTTGGGCATCGTGATTAATAAATTAGGCGATCAGTCTGTCGGGCTGATTAAATCAGAAAAACCAGAACTTGTTTTTGTTAGCCCCGGTGTGCCTAGTACGATACCCCTTCTTCAAGAGGCGCGCATTTTAGGCATACCATGCACGAATGATATCGATTTTTTTACATCGGAGTTTCCCTCGCGGAGGCTCGTGGCTATTACTGGCACCGATGGCAAAACAAGCTCGGTAACATGGCTCTATAAAATGCTGTCGGCGTCGATGCCCACCTTGCTGGCGGGGAATGTCGGTACCCCGCTGTTTGCTTTTGCTGGCTCGGAGTATCAAGAGCATATTCACGTGTTAGAGTTGTCTAGCTTTCAACTTGAGTATGCGTCGTCGTTTCATGCTAAGGCCGCAGCACTTCTCAACATTGCACCAGACCATCTCGACCGATACCCCAATGTAGACGCCTATGCAAAAGCTAAAAAAGGTATCTTCAACCATATGAACCCCACCAATCTTGCACTTCTCAATGCAGATGACGCCTATACCCCCATGTTTCGCGAGGGCTTAGAGGCTCAAATTCAATATTTTTCTTATACTAAAGCCGATGCCGACTGGTTTGTCAACAACGAAACGATCTTCAATCGGGGTGTACCCTTCTATGATTGCCGAAAATTGAAGGTTTTGGGGCATCACCAATACCAAAATGCAATGATTGTTGCCGGTATCGCGCGTTTTTTAGGGCTTTCTGACTCTCAGATAGAAGAAGGGCTCTCATCGTTTGAAGGCGTAGAGCATCGATTGCAATATTTAGGAGAAAAAAAAGGAGTTAAATACTATAACGACTCCAAAGCCACCTCTCCTCAAGCCTTGAAAATGGCATTAACGGCTTTTTCGCAGAAAGTTCTCTTGCTGGCAGGGGGAAAAAGTAAAGGAGTGCCGTTTGATGAGCTAGAACCGCTTATTAAACAGACAACAAAAGCGGTTTATCCCTTCGGAGCCATCGCTTCCGAGCTTAAAAAGGCATGGAATCTTCCTAAAAACGCCGATTATACCCTCGAAGAAGCCTTCTGGGCGGCAGTTAATGATGCGAAATCGGGTGATGTTGTCCTTTTTTCACCGGGAGGACAGTCTTTTGATGCCTTTATCGACTACGAAGAAAGAGGAAAGTTCTTCCAAAAGCTTGTGAATCAGCTCCCAGATAAATAAGCCCCCGTTTTCTTGACAATGCTAGCATTTAGGATGTATAATCCATTATAGTGCAAAAGTTTTTTATTATAATCAAATCCTTTTTATGGTAGAAGCCCTTTACCGTATGAGTACAAAAAATATGGTGGATATATGAAGCAAGTAATAGCTTATCTTTTCGTGTTACATTTCTTCATTGGCCATGTCGTAGCTCTTAATGTTGTTCCTAAAATGCACGTTTATCCAAATGCATTACGCCCTTCTTTTATGGGGGTAAAGCATCTCATCAATACTAGGGACAATCGTTCTTACTATGACATTTCTTTCGATGCATCTATAGATAACAATCTTGCATTAACAAACGTATCATTTTCTATACCACAATTCTTGGATATTCATTACCGATATATCCTTAAAGCCGTGGCACCTCTTCGGATGAACCTTTCTGTTCAGCCTCCCCCCTCTTTTCACCTGTGGTATGCTTTCTTAGACTGGTTTCCTTGATATCTATCTTCCTACGCTTCTTCGATTTTGCCTGAAATGAAATATTATAGATTCCTTATAATTGTAAAAAGAAGCTTTTTACTGTTTGAATTTTAAAAGGAGATTCCAATGAAGATACTATCTTCTGTTTTTTGGTGTGTTACCTTACTGAGCGTAAATATTAATTATGCTCAAGAATTGATGGATCCCAAAAAACTCCCCGAAAGTATTATATCTAATCATAATGTAGATATAGACATTTTGATTGATAAAGTAGCGAAAAATGATTATACGTGGCTCAATGACCCTGCAGCTAACACCAATACATGGACATTGAATCAAGTTATTAATATGGCTGCACTTAATAACAAAGCTATCCAGCAATCTAAAAAAGATATGGATTCCACAAAGGCGCTATATATAGGGTCTATTCAAGATTTTTATGTGCCTACTGTTTCTGTTGGAGCGGCGGTGTCCGTCTCTAAGAGCCTTAATCCTGAGGTGCCCGCTGGCGGAGGTGTCGCAAATTCAGACCCTGTAGCAAATATTAGCGTGCCTTCTGTTAATTTGTCATGGAAAGCATTTAATGGCTTAGGCACAATGTATGCATACCGTATTGCCGTTGAAAATCATCGCAATGCCGCATTGACATACACAAATTCAGTGCGAACCAATATGTATGATGCTGTGATTCGCTACTACGAGCAGTTTTTACGCGATGAAGACGTCATTGTTATCCTCGAAAATATTAATTTCCTTCGTCAACAGTTGCAAGAATCAGAAGTGCAATTTCGTAACGGGCGTATTTCTGACCTCGATTTAAACACAGCCCGTGCAAACTACTATAATGCCCTGCCCCAGTATTACGAAGCAGAACGAAACCGATTTTATTCTCGGATGGAGTTCTACCGATTTATAGGATATAAACCTCAATCGAATGAGACAATTTTGCTCTCTGGGTCTTTATATGACGTGACGAATGTGGCTTTTACAGCATTCAACGAAGAAGAATCCCTTGATTTCATCTACTCAAACGATACTAGATTGGCATCTCTTCGGTCGGCGGTATCAAATGCAGCAAGTTCTAAAGGTCAAGTTAATGCCCAACGAATGCCAACTGTAGAGTTAACTGCTAGTTTCTCACCAAATTATGGCTCTGATGTCACTATTCCAACCTTTGGGGATGCCCAATACCGAAGCTCATTGAGCGCCACGGCTCGATTGACAATCCCACTTACAGGATGGATTCCAGGTACGGGTATCGCTTCTCAAGTGAAATCGGCAGAAATTAAGCGACAAAACGCCGAAATCGCCCTGCAAGATGCCCAAGAACAACGCTTCACCGATCTTCAAAACACATTACTTAATATTCGGCAGGTAGCACTCAGCGTTGAAGCCTTGAGAATCTCCGAATCTAATGCTCGTCGGGCAGCGGAAGCCGCTATTGCACAATATCGTGGCGGTAGAATTTCGCTGATTGACTACAACCAAACTCTTCAAACGTATTTATCTACAAGGCAGTCTTTCTTAACTGCTATTTATAACGATCTCAGTCTTCGTCTTGGGTTGCAGCAGGCTATCCAGCCTCTCCCTGGATTTATTAACGAAGTCAACCGTATTCAAGACGTTGACGTTCCTCTTCCCTAGGAAATTTATTAAGGAGAATTTTATGTTCGGCTTTAAGAAAAAGCAAGATCAAACCTCTTCGATGATGCCCAATAGCTCGTCAAAGAAAAAAAATAATAGAAAGACAATATTCATTATAATTGGAATAGTTATTTTTATTGTCCTTGTGTTTAGAGTTATCTCAACTAGAAATGCAGGTAAAGCAAACGCCCGACAACGTATTACCACCGTGTTAGTTCGCTCAGCTCAAAAATCATCAATGAAACGGTTTCTTGATCTCTATGGAGATTTAAAAGCAGAAAACGAAGTCGAAATCACAGCACCAGTTACAGGTAAAGTGCAAAGTTTAATCCGCATAGAAGGTGACACCGTTGGTCGAGGGCAAAGCCTTATGACGATCGACCGCTTTGAAGTAGGCGCGCGATTTGCTCCAGCAACAGTTGCATCACCCGTTAATGGGGTTGTCACACGTATTTTGGTGAATAAAGGTGAAGATGTCACTGTCGGAAAAGCGTTGGCAGTTGTTGGAAACCCTAATATTATCGAAGCGGTGATCCGCGTTCCAGAAGCATCCGCTGCAGAAGTTGAAGTTGGACAAGAGGTTTTCTTCCAATCTCGCTCTGTAGGCGATAAGATCTTCAAAGGCTCCATCGTTCGTCGTGATTTATCATTGGATCCCTCATCTCGATCCCTTACCGTTCGCGCCATTATCACCAACCAAGAACGAACTCTCTTTTCAGGAATATATGCCGAAAGCTATATTTTTGTTGAAGAAGTAACAAACGTGTATGTTGTTCCAGATTCGTCAATTACAAAAACACCTGATGGCAAAGACGCTATTTATGTTAACATTAATAATAAAGCAGAGCTTCGCCCTGTTACGATCTCTCTTCGTTATCGCGACCAAGTTGCTATCTCGGAAGGTATTAATGATAACGAATCCCTAGTTGTTTTTGGTCGAGAATATTTGAGCCCCGGAGTTGCCATTCGTCCTTTAGATGAAAAAACTGTTAATTCTAACTCAGCTGTTGGTTCTGACGGCGAACAAAGTTAGTGCGTTGCAATAGAAAAAGAGGAATCATATGTCTATAATAGATGTTTCCGTCAAAAAACCAGTAACCATGACGATGCTCTTGATGATCGTCATGATGTTTGGTCTTTATGCATGTTTTCAGCTTCCTG
Organism: Brevinema sp.; assembly: GCA_051653605.1. Taxonomy (GTDB): domain Bacteria; phylum Spirochaetota; class Brevinematia; order Brevinematales; family Brevinemataceae; genus JBOFWL01. The sequence goes on along the minus strand of JBOFWL010000028.1, from coordinate 86,868 downwards.
TTGACTTTCTACCCAATATTGAACGCCCCGAATTAACAGTTAGCACTACTTATTCTGGTGCAGGCCCGGAAGAAGTAGAAAGCTCCGTCACAAGAACACTTGAAAACGTGTTGACAACCATTGAAAATATTGATAAAGTCACATCGTCTTCTAAAGAAGGATCGTCTCAAATTGGATTGGAATTCAAATGGGGAACGGATATGGATAATGCCATGTTCCAAACCCGTGAGAAAGTCGACCTCGTTCGGGACGACCTCCCAGACGATACTGATAACCCTGTGATCTATAAATTCTCTACCGACCTCATCCCAGTTATGAGCTATTATATGGTAGGTGTTGCTGATCCAGCAACTGCCTACGATATTGCAGATAATACCATTCGTAAATCGCTAGAACAGCTGCCCGGTGTGGGATCTGTATCAATAGATGGGGGATCGAAAACAGAAATGCATATCGATCTCATCCAAAATCGAATGCAAGCCTATGGGCTTAATTCTTCTAAAGTTGCTCAGATAGTAAAAGCCAACGACCTCTCTATTTCAGGGGGCTATGTTTATCAGGGTTCTGTTAAATATGGTGTGCGTACCGATGCCGAAATCAAAACACTTCAAGATGCACGTAATATTGTTGTCGACTATCGCAATGGCACTCCCATCCTTTTGGGCGACATCGCAAATATTAGCTATGGTAGCTCCGAAGATACGATCCAATTTTTTGCCAATGGTAAAGAAGCGGTTGCGTTTCAGGTTACAAAATCTTCTGGTGCAAACACTGTGGAAGTTGCAAAAGCTGTCAAAAAACGCTTAGAATCCCTCAAACCTTCGCTTCCTCCAACAGTTGAGCTGGTTGAACAATTTAGCACCGCCCAAACAGTTGAGGATTCTCAAGCATCAGTATCCTCTGCAGCACTTACCGGTGCCATTTTTGCGATGTTGGTATTGTTTTTCTACCTTTGGGACTGGCGTTCGCTGGTGGTTATTGGGCTTTCTATTCCAACTTCTATCATTACAACGTTCATCGTAATGTACTTTATGGATATCAGTCTTAATATTATCTCTATGTCAGGGCTAGCGCTCGGGGTGGGGATGATGGTCGACTCGTCCATTGTGGTGTTGGAAAACATATTCAGGCATAGGGCCGAGGGAATGGGCAAATATAGCGCTTCGATTAACGGAGCAAAAGAGGTGATGTTAGCCATTACGGCATCAACATTTACAACAATAGCGGTCTTCATTCCTATATTTATCGTACCTGGATTTATCACCCAGCTATTTAAAGACTTAGCTATTACCGTTTTGGTATCGTTGCTTTCTTCGCTAGTGATATCGATTACATTGGTGCCAATGCTCTGCTCTCTGCTTATCAAAGATGTTTCTGTAGAAGCATTTGATGCAGATGAAAGCGAAGAAGAAACACCTGAAATACAAAAATTACGCTTCAATGATAGGATTCTACATAAAATTGATATTTTTTATCGACATATTCTTGAATGGAGCGTTCAAAATAAAAAGAAAGTCGTTTTTGGAAGCTCTGCCATTGTGATGGTGTTACTTATCTTATCGGTTGTTGCCGTTGGAAAGGAATATATGCCGACAAATGACGATGGACAATTCACAATCAACCTTATTTATCCTGCGGGAACACGCGCAGAATACAATCAAGATATGACGCTTGAAATTGTTAAACGCCTCCCAGCTGTTATCGGCCAAGAAAATATCAAAGTAATCGGAACACGTATTAAAACTGGTTCATTATTTGGTGGTACGGTTGAAGAATTTAAATCTCGTATAGAAGTTAAATTGATCCCAGTAACTCAACGTAAAGAAGGCGTTGTAGATATTATCAACCGCGTCCGTCCTCTCTTAGCGGAGTTTCCTGTTGACAATCGTATTCGTATTGGAGGAATGGGAAGCTCGAGTGGATCCGCCGGTGGTGCCGATGCTATTGAGATGGATATTCAAGGCGATGATTCTTCTGCAACACTACAAATAGCCAATCAAATTGTCGAACTACTAAAGACAATTCCTGGCATCGAATCACCCTATGTTGATGAGGATGCCGGTAACCCAGAAATTATCCTTCGCCCTGATCGTATTTCTTTAGCTAGAGAAGGTTTAACACCCAGTGATTTATTCTCTAGTGTTCGAACATCTTTTGGTGGAACCGTAGCTACAACTGTTCTGGGCCCTACAGGAAACGATATTGATGTTCGTGTCCGCATGAGAAATGAAGATCGTATTTCGGTAGATGCATTGCTAAATCAAACTATACCAACAGCTTCAGGAAATGCCTCTTTCCGTAGCTTGGTCAGCTCCCGACAAGGGGTGGGGCCATCACGTATACGCCGACGCCAATCAACACGATTCATAAAAGTTAAGGCAAGTACTTCCGGTGCTTTCCAAAAAGACCTCACAGGTGCTGTGGCAGCTATTCAAAAACAAATTGATGAAAAAATATTCTTGCCAGCAGGTACATCTGTTATATTTCGTGGAGATTTTGCGGATATTAATGAATCGATGATCGTTCTGTTAGGCGCATTTTTCGTTGCTATTTTCATCGTGTATGCGCTTATGGCAGCTCAATTTGAATCTTATATAGCCCCCTTTGTTATCATGGCATCGGTGCCATTTGGAGCCTTTGGTTCTATCCTACTCCTCTTTTTAACGGGGAGGTCGCTCAACGTTATTGCGGCAGCGGGGATAGTGGTACTTGTGGGTATTGTTATTAATAATGGTATCGTGCTTATTGACTACATGAACCAACTATTAGCCAGTGGTATGAACCCAGATAAATCTGCTATCGTAGCTGGCGTGCGACGTATTCGCCCCGTATTTATGACGACGCTTACCACTATTTTAGGGATGATACCCATGTCATTTGGCTTGGGAGAAGGCGGAGCCACTTATGCTCCGCTGGCAACATCTATTCTTGGAGGCTTAGCTGTTTCAACCCTATTTACATTGATCATTGTACCTACGGCTTATGCCGGTATCAGAAAACGCTATCCCTTTAAGGTACGCGAAGATATCGTTGTCGACCAAATTGTTTACAATAAATAATCCAACTTCTAAAACCTCTCCTTCGGGAGAGGTTTTTTTTAAACTTGCAAAAATAAAAAAAATACCTCATAATAAGGCTCTAAATAGGAGGTAGATGCTTAATGAAAAATTCTAAAAGATTAGGGGTCAATATCGACCATGTCGCAACAATACGTCAAGCTCGAGGTACATCCTACCCGGAACCTCTTCAAGCAGCGTATTTTGTACAAAATGCAGGCGCTCACAGCCTAACCATTCATACACGAGAAGATAAACGCCACATTCAAAAACGAGATGCCTATCTTATTCATGAAGCATGCTCTCTTCCTCTAAATTTAGAAATGGGGCTTACCGACGAAATGATGGCAATGGCACTAGACCTCTGCCCAGAAGAACTCTGTTTAGTTCCAGAAAAAAGGGAAGAACTCACCACTGAAGGCGGCTTAGACCTCCATCGAAACGAAGATAAACTGCGACTATTCATCCCCGATGCAATAGAAAGAGGCATTGAAGTTTCTCTCTTCATCGACCCCGTCCCCGAACATATTACAATGGCATCTCAGCTTGGTGCTCAAGCAGTGGAGCTTCATACGGGGGCATACGCCGAGGCAACGGGTAGCCAGCAATTAGAAATTTTGGAGCAAATTGTTGCCTGTGCAGCACATGCAGATAAACTAGGCTTAATTGTTAATGCAGGGCATGGGCTTAGTTATTCAAATACCAGAGCAATTGCAGATATCCCAGAGATTCGAACCTTAAATATTGGGCATTCTATTGTTGCTCGGGCTATATTCGTTGGCTTAGATCAAGCTGTTCGCGATATGCTAGAATTAATTAAATAAAATGGAAAAATAGTATGAAAAAGAGTATTTTAGTTATTGATGATGAAGAAAATATTCGTGGAGGGCTGATTTTAGCCCTCAAATCAGAAGGATATACGGTTCAAGGTGCCAAAGATGGCGCTGAAGGCCTTGAAAAAGTCGCTGCATTACTCCCAGATGCCATAATTTGCGATGTTAAGATGCCAAAAATGGATGGAATTACTCTTCTATCCGAGATTAAACGCCTCCACACGCATATTCCTGTGATTATGCTCACGGGGCATGCTGGCTTAGACGATGCCGTCGATGCCATGAAGCAAGGCGCCTACGATTTTCTCACTAAACCCGTTCATTTAGAAAAACTTTTTTTGGTTCTTAATAGAGCTTTTTCCGATGTGCAAGCGAAAGAAAAGGTTCAGGCATTAGCTACGCGCCTCAATGCAGAGCCATCTTTGCAACGAATCGTGGGAGAAAGCCCAATAATTCATACGCTGCTTGAAAAAACAAAGCAAATTGCATCAACAGATGCAACGGTGCTTTTGATGGGCGAGAGTGGCACGGGGAAAGAGCTGTTTGCTTCGGCCATCCACGAAAATAGCCTGCGCGCCGAAGAGGCTTTTATCAAGGTAAATTGCGGTGCCTTGCCAGAAAATCTTTTAGAAAGTGAACTTTTTGGCCACGAAAAAGGAGCGTTCACTGGGGCAACGGCTCGTCGCAAGGGGCGCTTTGAACTAGCCGATGGAGGAACGATTTTTTTAGATGAAATCGGAGACATCAGTGCTGCAGTCCAAGTGAAGTTGCTTCGCGTACTTCAAGAACGAGAGTTCGAACGAGTAGGTGGTGAAGAAACAATAAAGGTTGATATTAGAGTTATCTCCGCTACCAATAAAGATTTACGCAAGGCAGTTGCCGAAGGAACTTTCAGAGAGGACCTTTTCTATCGACTTAATGTCATTCAGTTGGATATTCCCCCACTGCGAGATAGGGTAGAAGATATTCCAGCATTGGCAGATACTTTTCTTAAACGCTATGCCGAAAAATATCACAAAGTTGCGGCATCCTTCACGCCAGAAGTTATTCAGAAAATGAGAGCATACTCCTGGCCAGGAAATATTCGAGAACTTCAAAATGCGGTGGAGACAGCAGTGGTATTATCCTCAGGTGAATGTATCGAGGTAGAACATCTCCCCTCAGCGTTATCTTAATTTCTTTTTTGATAAGTAATTAAATAATGTAATGCCAATCGATAAGAATCAAAACCAAAGCCAGAGATTGCTCCAATGCAAGCTGCTGCAATAATCGATCGGTGCCTAAATTCTTCTCTTGCATGAACATTGCTAATATGAACCTCTATTGTGGGGATGCCCACCGTTTTGATGGCGTCCAGCAATGCCACAGACGTATGCGTATAGGCGGCAGCGTTAAGCACAATTCCTTCGACTTTGTCGGTGTAAGCCTGATGAATGGCCGAAATAAGTTTTCCCTCGCAGTTGTGCTGTGCAATTTGTACCTCATGCCCCGCCGCATGCTCGAGAATAAATTTTTCCAAATCTTGATATGTTTTGCTTCCATAAATATGAGGTTCTCTAATTCCTAAAAAATTGAGATTTGGCCCATTTAACACGAGAAGTTTCATGCTATGCTCCCGAAATTTTTATTAATTCTTGTAAAGTTTTATCTATTTTTATATTATTTATGGTGAAATCGCTGTATTTTTGATATAAAGGAAGGCGATCTTGATACAAGTTGATAAAATTCTGCTCGTCTTTAGCAAGAGGCCTCGTTTTTTTATTGATTGTACTCAAAATATCATCAATAGGGCGCTGAATAAACACTAAAATACTGCTTTTTTTGATGAAATTAACAGATTCTTCTTGAGTAATCAATCCCCCTCCACAGTCGATAATTAAGCCTTCTTGCTCGGATAGCGCCTGAGATAATTTTTTTTCCCAAGCGCGAAAAGCAGGTTCTCCCTCTTCTTTAAAAATATCAACAATAGTCTTGCCGGCTTGCTTTTCGATTTCAGCATCCATGCTATACAATGGGCGAGAAATATTTTGTGATAACATCTTTGATAGCAACGACTTACCGCTTCCCATCATTCCTATAAGTGCTATATTCTTCATATCAATGCCTTTTGACAAAGCTCCATCAACTCTTCAAAAACACCAGCCTTCACCGCAGAATTATGCCAAATTCGATGCGATTCAACTGCTTGCCCCACAAGCATTTCTAGCCCACCAGCACTTTTTAGCCCAGCTTCTTGCGCATATTGAAGAAATAGCGTCGTTTTGGGGTTATAAATGACATCGATAGCCGTTTCAAAAAGCCCTATTTGTTGTTTGCTGAGGGGAGAAGCCTCCACGGACGGCGCCATGCCAAGGGGAGTTGAATTGACCACAATATGTGCTTGCTTTAAGGCAGAGTAGGGGACAACCGCACAGCCAAAGATATCCGGCTGCGAAGAACGGCTGGCAAAAGTAAGATTACGCACCCCTCGATCCAGAAGGCAGGCGGCAACCGCATAAGCTGCCCCGCCTGTGCCTAAAATAACGGCATCTTTACCGGCACAATCGATATTCGCTCTCAATAGAAGGGCATTAAAACCAGTATAATCGGTGTTGAAGCCAATAGATTGGTCGTTTTCAAGTAAAATAGTATTCACCGCCCCAATTTTTTGAGCCTCAGGCGATAATTTATCTAAATAGGGAATTACTGTTTTTTTATAAGGTATCGTCACATTGGCACCCTTAAAACCCAGCGACAAAAGAGACGACACAATAGATGACGTCTTGATTTCGTCTATTTCAAGGCGGATATAGCTTCCTTCTATATTTTCTTTTTCTTGTAAATAGCGGTGGATAATCGGAGAAAGAGAATGCCCGAGTTTTTTTCCAATAATAGCAAAATTCTTCATAATGACTCTCTTTTTTGATAAATTCCGAGCATGAAAAACGATAAACAAACTTCTTTTAGTGCAGAAATAACACTACTGGGCTCGTTGGGCGTTTCAAAATCGAGGTAGAAGATGTACTCCCATGGCCGCTCCGGAATAGGGCGAGACTCTAGTTTTGTCATGTTTAGCCCTGCTTCTTCGAGTATCTTGAGGACAGAGTACAAGGCTCCAGGCTTATGGTGCAGGGTGAATGCCGTACTTATTTTCCCCGCTTGCTCGCTACCTGCCGATGCCGACACAATGGCAAATCGCGTACGGTTGCCTTCTGTGGTATGGATGTCGGGTTGGAGAACTTCTAGCCCATAGAGGCTTGCCGCTCGTCGTGATGCGATCGCCGCTTCGTTTGGGTTGGCATGCTCGGCAACAATGCGCGCTGCTGCAGCGGTATTGCTGGCCTCTATTGCTTCGGCCTTGTCTAGGCTTTTTAAAAACGCCCCGCATTGGGAAATCGCTTGAGGATGTGAGTAAATTTTTCTTATCCCTTTAACAGATGAACCCCTTATCCCACAGAGACAGTGGCGAATAGATATAACTTGTTCTCCCACAATAGATAAGCGATGTTTTACGAGAAGATCATACACTTCGCTCACCGACCCTGCCGACGAATTTTCTATAGGGAGGACGCCATAGGCACATTTTCCTTCCGAGACAGCCTGCGCGAGGTCGTCGAAGTGGGGGTAGGAGATAGTTTTTGCTTCTAGCCCAAAATACTGCTCGAGGGCTTCGTGGGAGAACGAGCCCTTCACCCCTTGAAATCCGATGATGTCATTGCTGGGGTGTGATTGCTGCATATTGATGAATTGGCTTTGATATTCCTTAGAGAGATTCATCATTTGCAGAAAGAGCCTTTCCCCATAACTACGAAAAGGCTGCGAAATAAGAGGGCTGATGGCGTCGAGGACGGCTTTTTCTCTGCCCGTGTTGAGGATAGGTAGATTGTTTTTTTGTTTATATTCGGCAACAAGATGCACCCATTCCATTCGTTTTGAAAAAGTTTCTGCGATGATTTTATCACAGGCATTAATTCCTTCTCGGCACTGTTCAAGATTCATGCTTTACTCCTAATATCATATCCCAAAGGCTGATAGCTGCTACCGCTTCGAGTACAACGCATGCTCTTGGCACGATACATGGGTCGTGTCTGCCAACAAGTTCTAGCGTTTCATTTTTTAAAGTTTGGATATTTACGGTTTCTTGGGGTTTTCCGATAGAGGCGGTAGGCTTAATTGCCACTCGAAAGGAGATAGGCGCGCCTATCGTTATTCCTCCCAAAATGCCACCTTGAATATTATTTTTAACAACAAGCTGTTGATTTTCCATGCGATATGTGTTGTTTGCTTGAGACCCTAACATTTCCGAAAGCAAGAAGCCTGCCCCGAACTCTAGACCCTTGACACCAGGCACAGAAAACACAAGCGAGGCCAGGGAGCTTTCCAGGGAGTAAAAAAATGGCTCGCCGATGCCTGCGGGCATGCCTAATGCCCATACTTCGATTGTGCCGCCTACGGAATCGAGATTGTTTTTGGCATTGAGGATACGTTCTTCCATTTGAGAGCGGATTTCTGGGTTTGATGTAGGAAAAGAACTATTTTTCCATGCCTCGAGGTGGGCTAAGCTTACGTCTTCTTTGAGGGGGTCGTGGATGTTTGCGATAGAAGCAATGCGAGATCCCACATGAATACCTTGTTTTTGCAGGGCAAGCTTTGCGATCGCTCCAGCACAGACCAGAGGAGCCGTTAGTCGCCCAGAAAAATGCCCTCCGCCTCGGATATCATTATGATTTTTATATTTAACCCCTGCTGGATAATCGCTATGTGCAGGACGTAGAAGAGTTTGCATATTTGTATAATCTTTTGAACGTGTATCCGTATTAGAGATAAACACGCTTAACGGGGCTCCGGTGGTTTTCCCATTAAGAACACCGCTGAAGATTTCTATTTGGTCGGCTTCTTTTCGCGGGGTGCTGAGATTACTCTGGCCAGGGGCTCGCCGTTTCATTTCGTTACCAATAAATTCCGTATCGATGTCGAGGCCAGCTGGTAATCGCCCCATAATCATCCCCAGCCCACGCCCATGACTTTCGCCAAATATACTCAACTCTAAGTACTTTCCCCATTGAGATGCCATATTACCCTCCTACTAAGTCGGTTTTCCCACCAAGAGAACGGAAAACTTCCCAAAACGATGGAAAAGACTTAGCAGTGCAGTGGTGGTTGTCTAACTCTAGATTACCCTTGCATTTAGGGCTAATTGAGGCTAGGCTCATTGCGATACGATGATCATTCCACGACGAGACTTTCCCTCCTCCCAACGATGCAACTCCATCAATTATCAATCCATCCGGCAATTCTAAAACTTTCGCTCCAAGGGTGCTAAGTTCTGTAAACACCGCACTTAGCCTGTCGGATTCTTTAATGCGAAGCCGCTGTGCATTTTTGATAACAGTTTGCCCTTCAGCACATGCCGCCGCCATTGCCAGAACCGGTATGATGTCGGGGCAGTCGGAGGCATCAATAGTTGTGCCTTTAAGTGTAGATGGAGAAACGATATAGCTATTGTTTTGAAGCGTTATTTGCGCATTCATTTTTTTGAGGAGAGAGACCACTGCTTTGTCGCCTTGTTTAGACTGGGGGTTGAGCCCAAGCAGCGTCATTCCTTCGCTAAGTGCTCCCATCACAAAAAAGAATGCACTTTGGGAAAAATCCGCCTCAACTTCGTAGCGGCCTGGGAGGTAGCGTTGCCCCCCTTTGATTTTAAATTCTTTATAATCGTTACAAATAATTTCGATGCCGAAGTGTTTCAACATTTGCAAGGTCATGTCGGTGTACGAGCGAGATTCCAGCTCTCCTTCGATGTGGATGATGCTGTCGCCTTCCAGCAGGGGCAGGGTGAAGCATAGACCCGAGATAAACTGAGAGCTAATATTTCCTGCAATAGTAAATTCTCCAGCCTTTAGTTTTCCGTTTACTACGGTGTCTAAACCTGGATTATTGGCTTCAAAGTGGATATTTTGTTGTTTACAGATATCTTTATAAGGGGTGAGTGGGCGTTCTCCCAGCCTTGACGTGCCTAAAAATCGGGTAGAACCTTCTTTTAATAGGCTTATCGGCACGATAAACCGCAGTGTAGACCCAGATTCATTACATTGAATGCTACAATCACCTGATTTTAATGAATTTTCTCCGTTTATAGTGAGAGTAGAGCCGTCTCGATGTATTGTTGCGCCTAGGGCTTCCATTGCTCCCATTGTTGCAAGGATGTCGTCGGAGTAGTCAACATTTTCGATAATACTTTCGCCTTTTGCTAGTGCAGCACAAATAATAGCTCGATGTGCCATGCTTTTGGAGGGTGGAATCTTCACTTCTCCCTTTAAAATCGAAGGATAAATTATCATTTTGTCCCCTTATCAAAAAATGAAAAATCCACGGGGTAGATGATACTTTCCCCAGGGTTTGGGCAAAGCACGAGGTGCAGACGCCCATTTATATTTTTTTTGTCCCGCCCTACGTAATCGAGAAGATTCTCCATAGAGTAAGCCCTTGTATCTACAGGTAAGCCATATTTTATTAGTAGTTTTTCCAACTTTTTGAGAGTCGTCGGCGCTACAAGTTTTTTATTCACGGCAATTTGTGAAATCAGCATCATTCCTAGGCTTACGCTACGTCCATGGCTAAGCCCGTATGATTTCTCTATGGCGTGACCTAAAGTATGCCCGAAGTTTAAGGTCATCCTTATGCCTGTATCAAATTCGTCTTCTTCGACTACTTTTTTCTTTATAGAGCAACATTTTAGTATCAGTTCTTCTAGGTGATGATGGAGTTCTTCTAGCCCAGAATATTTTTCTAAATCTTCAAGAATACTCGCATCGTGGATAAAGCCATACTTTATCATCTCCGCTAGCCCGTCAATAAAATCGGCAGTGGGTAGGCTTTGCAAGAGGCTTGTCGCTATGACGACCGCTTTTGGTTGATGAAAAGCCCCTACTAAATTCTTACCGCTGTCAAGATTTAGCCCTGTTTTCCCACCCATAGAAGAATCAATTTGAGAAAGAAGCGTTGTGGGCACTTGTATATAATCGATACCACGCAAGTACACCGATGCCACAAAACCAGCTAAATCTCCGATAACTCCTCCTCCAAGGGCGATGATAATCGAGCTTCGACTAAGACCTTTTTCGGCAAGCTGCTCAATCACTTTTCCTGCTTGAGACCAACTTTTACTTTGCTCCCCCGCCGGAACCACGATGACAGAACAAGCCAGCTCTTTTGCCAAACTATCCCCATATAAATTTGAGATAGTTTCATCAGTGATGATAGTGGCTTGTTTGCCATGGATTAACTTTTGTAGTTCTTCAGTTAGGTTTTTTTGGGTGATGATAACAGGGTATGAGCCTGCCGTAAGCTTAAACTCTAGCCGCGACATCGGGGTTTAACGCCGTATTAAGTAATTTTAAGTCGTTAGATAAGCTTCGAAAACGGTCTAAACGCAGGCATTGAGGCCCATCACTCCATGCATTCTCTGGATCTTGGTGCACTTCCACCATAATTCCGTCTGCTCCCGCCGCTAAAGAGGCTTTCGCCATTGTATCTACCATCCACCATTGCCCACCAGCGTGCGATGGATCGATAATAATAGGAAGATGTGAAAGTTTTTTGATGACGGGGATAGCTTGGATATCTAGCGTATTACGCGTGTAGGTTTCGAAGGTGCGGATGCCACGTTCGCAGAGAATAACGTTTTGATTTCCTCCACTGAGGATGTATTCGGCACTCATCAACCATTCTTCGTATGTGGCTGATAGACCTCGTTTAAGCAAAATAGGTTTGTTTGTCTTCCCAATTTTTTTCAGAAGCTCGTAATTTTGCATATTTCGGGCGCCAATCTGGATGAGATCGACTTTTTCGATAAATTCGGGTAGAAATTCGCTTGCCATCAGCTCTGTAACGATGGGTAAGCCAGCATCTTGCCCCGCTTTTGCAAGTATATCTAGCCCATTCACGCCTAATCCTTGGAAAGAGTAGGGGGAGCTTCTTGGCTTGAATGCCCCGCCACGCAACATATTTGCGCCACTAGCTTTGGTTGATAACGCGATCTCGCGCATTTGATCGAGGCTTTCAATAGAACAAGGCCCTGCAATCAACGCTAAGTGCCCTCGCCCTACTTTTACTCCAGATACATCAACAACTGTATCAATATGATTGAAATTCTTACTCGCAAGCTTGAAGGGTTCTTGCACAAAGATGATTTTTTCAACTGCGTGGTGAGCTTCAACAACACGAGGGTCGAGCTTTGTACGATCCCCGATAACTCCGACAACGGATTTACCCTCTCCATCCATATCCTTGGTTGAGAGCCCGTGACTTTTAATAAGCTCGTGGAGGCTTATAATATCCTCTTTTTTGACATCACTTTTCAAAACAACGATCATTCGTTCGTCCTCCTTTGGAGTTTTATTATTTTCTTGTTGAGGCTTAAGCTGCCCCGAGCTTGTTTTATTGACCGACATATTGTCCTTCCTTACCATACAAAAAACCCGTAAGCTCTAGGCCTACGGGTTTGATTTTTTTATAATCGCAAGCCTTGCATAAATGCCGACCTGCGGTAGTATTTTATTTTACGACAGCAGAGCGGCACATTCTAAAAAAGTAAAAATAAAAAGCTTGCATTAAGCGGATCATAAGATTCCTCTCGATTTAACTAACTTAGTATACCATGTTTTTTTGATATAAATCAACCCTTTTTAGAAAAGAACAAACTTTTTTTTTCGGTAGACTGGTTTAGAATGGCTTCGAGACCCTTTTGATTTTCTTCTATCAGCATGTTTTTGAACTCTGAAAGTTTGTTTTCATAGCATTGAAGCACCTCAATAAGAGGGTTTTTATTCTCTAAGAATAGGTCTGTCCATAATTTAGTATTGATTTCTGCGATACGTGTCATTTCTTTTAGAGATGTTCCCGCAAATTGAGCAACGTCGTCTGGTTGAGCTTGCATTAGTAAGACGGAAAGAACATGAGGTAGTTGAGACACAAATGCCATTGCTGAATCGTGCTTTTGAGGATCAGTGACGTAAATATGATGAAACCCTAGGTATTCCTTTAGAAAATTGGTAGTATCCAGCAATGCCTCAGGATTATTTTTCTCGGTAACGCACAAAATAAGCGAGCCTCCTTCGAATAAGTGGCTATCCGAGTGGGAAAACCCCGCCTTTTCTGATCCCATCATAGGGTGGGCGCCTATCAGCTCCACTCCTCTCTCGAATAAAATACCCCATTCTTCAAAAAAATGAGACTGAACCCCTGCACAATTGGCGATAATCGCCCCTTTTTTAAATAAAGAAAGGTTTTTTTTGAGGTAATCACCCACCATTGATGGGGGAAGACATAAAAAAATGATGTCGGCTTCTTCTAAAGCCTGTGCGTACAGCCCAGATTCTGCTTGAGTAGCTGCATTGTTGTCTTCACCCAGTATGCGAAAATTACTGAAAGTTGATAATTTCTTGGCAATAGACCCACCAATGAGCCCTAAACCAGCAATGTAAACTGTAGAAATCATAATTATTCCTCTCATATATTTATCGGTTTACAAGCCTTTTTGCTTAAATACCGCAAAGATTCATTTGACACAACTCACAAAATTAACTATAATCTAAGTAACCTACATAAAGGGGGAAGTATGATTTTAGCATTGAGAATGATATTATTTGCTATCACAGGGGGGGCAGTGGCTTTGTCGTCTGTGTTTTTTGCATTTCTCCTCGATACAAGGTTGTTATCTCGCGTATCAATCTCGATCTATAGTTTTCTATTTGCTATGTCTATATTATTACTTATAGGGTATCCTTTTATCAAGGTATTTATTCACCTAGGAACACTAAATCTTGAACGAAAACAACCTGTTTATGGAGGTTCTTTTGCCCGCCTCCGAAAATAATACTCCGCGAGTATCCTACAAATTTATTCTTGCTCTTTTGTCTACAGCGTTACTGTTATGGCTTTCACCCTTTGTTTTTATTATATTTAATGATAAATCATTAGCCATCCTTGAAAAAGAACTCCCCCAGTATGATGTGATTCAAGGAACAGAAGGCGAGATGCTTCGAGATAATCTTAAATCTCCCTATGCTATTGTGTTTTCTTCTGAAAACCAAAATTATGCTCCTTATCAATCGATACCGCTTACACTTGCTCTATCTGATAAAAAAACGGGAAAGATCGCCTCGAATCTTCTTCCTACCGTTCGCGTTTATAAAGAAGATGGCTCGCCTATGCCTGATATTTATAATAGAACAATCATCCCTCTACAATTTAATTCTATACAAAAACTTTATAGTGCCGATTTTCTTCCAGGGGATAGTACCTACCAAGGAAGAATTACCGCAAAATTTGAGGTGCAATATAGCGCGTTTTCGGTTCCGATTCATCAAAATCTTTTCTTGTGGATCAACAACCCTAAACCAAGCTACACCTTGCCTATAGCTTCGATTTTTTTAGGATTAGAATCAAAAGAACCTGTAAGCCAACGCCGGATTTTAGCTCCCAATAATAAAGAAGCACTGTTTTCTTCTATTCACGAATGGATGCCTTTACTAAATGTTGATGCTGTTATTCTGCAAGGCGCTTTTAGTAAAACTTATGGCGTCAATGATAACGAGATTTGGGACGAAGAAAAAATATCCGAAAGCGAAAGTATTGCTGGATTGCTTTCTCAAAGAAATATTAAAACTGGGCTTATTGTTCAGATGATGGAACTAGACGGAATGGATATTTCTCGCCTAGATTATTTAGAAACAAAGAATAATACTTCTGGATCAGGGCAGGCAGAACGCAGTATTGTATCTCTCAATGATGCCAAACGCCCCCGTGATATTATCCAGATGTTAACTCGCTTGCAAAATAATAATAATCTAACGTTTGTTGGGCTCTCAAAAATGTTTGTGGGTGAATCCTATAACGAAGAACTTCGAGATCTTTTTAATAGAATTACTAGAAATATTCCCACAGATGACGCAATGTTCAGGCGTTGGAAGGAATATAAAGCAGTTGGAGTTTTGAGAGATATTCTTTCATCCGTAGAAGGAAGCAAACCCTACTTTATGATGCTTTCACATAATGATCTACTTGAAAACCCCGCCGTACTACAGATGACTTTATCAGCAGGAGTAAGCTTTGTTATCTTAGATGTAAAAGTTTCTACTTCCGAGCGACAGGCTGTTATGGATTTCCTTAACACCGTAGTTGCCCCATACCGCGATAGAGTAGTATTCTCTCTTCAGATAGACTACAATGATTTCGCAGAAGGAGAGGGCTCCCCTATTGATGGCTGGAAAAATGATACGCTTATGTGGTCTCGCCTAGGGGACTATCGAGGGCTATACATTAACGACCTCTACAAAGCAATGTTTGGACGTCGTGGCAGTTATCCTGCTTTCGAATGGATGCTTGGCATCGCTACAACAACTTCTACCTTTAAAAAGAGAGCTGAGGAAATGCCCGTCTCTCAAAAAATTGTCACATCCACCCGCTACACAACAGATGTATATTCTCTCTTCTTCGACCTTGAAAATACAGGCAAACAGGATGTAACAAACTTAAGCATCACACTAATGCCGACAGTAGACTTTACTGGCTCAAACATGTTCCGACTGATTACAATTCCTTCGCTAAAAAGAGGGCAAGTCATTCGAACTAATATTGTTTTATCTAATATTATGCTTAAACCAAATGTCTTGCAACAAAAATATCGTTTTCTTAGCTTTCATACAGAGTATACAGTGGATGCCAAAACCGTCCACCATACAGATTTTATCTCGTTTGAAGACCCTAATGCCGAAGCAGATCGCCCCTACCAAAATGTTGTTGTTACCAATAGGCCAGTGCTTCCTATTCCTGCTCCACCAGCCCCTCCTGTTGTTGAAGAAAAACCAGCCGATCCACCAGCAGCACCAGCTAAACCTGCCCCTGCTAAGCCTGCAGCACCCCCAAGACGAGCTCCAAAGCAAGAGGTAAAACCAACAAATGCTCCCGAGGTGGAACCAGTAGAACCTAAGAAAATGAGCTTTGCCGAACGCCAACGCCAACGACGTCTAGAACGACAACGAGAAAAGGAAGCGGCAAAGTAGAAATGTTAAAAATTCATTGACAATTTACAAAGAAATAAGTTATAATTATATCCAATATATGAATATAGTTAGCGGAGGACGTTCGTGCCCAATATTAAGTCGGCAAAATTTAGAGTGAAACAAGCAGCAATTCGTAATCAACGTAATAAGGCAGTGAAAACCTTTATCCGTCACTTGCGTAGAGATACCGCAGCTGCTTTTGAGAAAAAAGCAATTAGTTTAGATGAGGCAGTAGTAGCACTTAATACTTTTAAAAGTAAAGTAGATAAAGCTTGGACAAAAGGTGTCTTCCCTAGAAATACCACCTCCCGCATGAAGTCTGCTATGGAATTACTCTTTAAAAAATCCTACGCTGGTTAGGAGGAATTAAATGGGAAAGAGTAAACTTACTAAGTCTGATATCGTAGATATTCTTCATCAGGATGGGGAAATTTTAGAGTCGAAAGTTTCCAAGCAACAGCTTACAGTTGTTGTTTCGAAATTCATCGAAACTCTAAGAAAAGAAATTGAAAAACTCAATGAAGATGAACGAATTGAACTTCGTGGCTTCGGTACTTTTGGTATTCGTCAGCGAAAACCTCGCATTGCACGCAATCCTAAAACTAATGAAAACGTAAAGGTTCCTGCAAGAAAGTCTCCTTACTTTAAGCCAGGTCGTCATCTCCGATCCATCAATAAAAAAGGTTCTAACTAAAAAACTAAGCCCCTGCTTTTGCGGGGGCTTTACTCATTACTAAATAATTCTAGAATTTGTATTGACAACATAATATATTATATGATATAATTTCACTGGTTACTCTCTGCTTGATTTTGTTGTCTTTTGCATATTCTTTATATTTTTCTTTTGCATATCTGCTCACAGCGGTTAGTGCGTTCTTTTGTAAGCGAAAGACAGTGTTTTTAGTCCTATGCTCAGAGGGTAACCAGCGTACACCCTGTGAGCTTTTTCTTTTATTCCTCCTTGTAGTGTATCGCTAGATAATGTCTATAACGTTTGGGTTGGTTACCCTCGAATAAATAAGGAGGACTTATAATGAAAGTCTTACAAAACCTCGCAGTATTAACTGCTATTATTTTTGTTGGTGGAGCATGTTCCACTGCCCCTTCAGCGGAAGAAAGCGCATTTTTAGATGCTGTTAAAGGTAGAACAGCCACTATGGGATCTGCATCTGCTACATTTAACTCAGATGGACGAGAAGTAACAATGGGATCTTCTAAAGCTGTATTTGAAAAAGCAGATTCAGCTCTTAAAGCACAATACCAAAATAAAGATGATAATAGCATTAAAACTGTTATTGTTCTTAATGAAGATAAAAAATCTGGATCTTTCACCGTGAATGGTGGTACTGCTATTCAGGCAACTCTCGACTAAGAGTTATATTAAATTATAAGAAAGACATCTTAATTCAAAGGTTCAGCCCCCATTAATAGGGGGCTTTACTTTAAATAAAATAAATCCCTCTTTGCAAGCAAGGAGGGATTTTGTTTTCAGAGAAGTTTATTTTTGATTTGCTGGTTCAACGCTAGCGTTTACTCCACAAATACGGGCACGCTGTAAGCCACTATGAGCTATTTCAGCCTTAGAGTCCATCACTTCAAAAAAGGTGAATTTGTCGTAAATGTTGATTTTGCCAACATCGCTTCCGCTAAGGTTGCATTCGCGAACCAAAGCCATGATAATATCTTTTGGAGATACACGATTGACTCGACCAACGTTGACAAAAAAGCGAACCATTCCTGGCTCGGCACCAGTTTCTCCATAAGAGCCACTGTTTGCCCCTTTCTTTTTTACCCCACCACTGCCGTCTCTGTCTTCGGACTGCATTTTGAGGAGAGCAGCAGCAATCGAGTGCATATCGATATCGGCAATCTCTGCCCACTCCTGCACGCGTTGTTTGTAAGGGTTGATATCTTCACTTAATACGGTTTCTCGCAATTTTTCGATGGTGCGACTTGCTTGGATGCGGTCGACATCTTGCTGCGAGGGCATTTTCATCATTTGAGGTTCTGATTTAGTTGTACGTTTGAGGATGTTGAGCTGAAAACGGTCACGTCTACCCATAAAGGCATAACTCTTTCCTGCACGCCCTGCTCGCCCTGTTCGACCAATACGGTGAACATATTGTTCAGGATCTTGAGGGAAATCGTAATTGATTACGAGATCAACGTTATCCACATCCAGACCACGAGCCGCAACGTCCGTTGCCACAAGAACTTCGATTGTTCCTTGACGAAACTTATGCATCACAGAATCACGCTGGGCTTGCTTCATATCTCCGTGGAGACCATCTGCAAAAATACCCATACTTTGCAGAGACGCAACAACTTCATCAGTTTTACGTTTGGTATTACAGAATACCAATGCAAGGCGAGGATTTTCCATTTTAAGAATACGCGAAGCAGCTTCAATTTTTTGGTGCTCACTGACGTCTAAGGCAAATTGTTCAACCCTAGGCGCTGTTTGCATTGCTGATTCCATTTTAATATGGAGGGGGTTTTTTTGAAATTGACGAGCAATATCCATGATAGGGCGAGGCATTGTCGCTGAAAATAACACGGTTTGACGTTCCGTAGGCGATTCGGAAAGAATCGTTTTAATATCATCTACAAAACCCATGTCAAGCATTCGGTCTGCTTCATCAAGGATGGCCATTTTAATTTGACCAAGTTGAATCGTTCCTCGATCGATATGGTCAAGAATACGTCCTGGTGTTCCAACAACAATATGCACTCCGCGTGCAAGTGTTTTGATTTGACGCTCGATAGATGTTCCACCATAAACAGAGGTGATTTTTAGTTTGCGACGGTGGATTGCAAGGCGCCCGATTTCTTCGGCAACCTGATTTGCAAGCTCACGAGTTGGGCACATTACCAGAATTTGTGGCGCGTTAAGATTGAGGTCGATAGCTTCAAGTGCAGGAATTCCAAAAGCGATGGTTTTTCCTGACCCAGTATGACTTTGTCCGATGACATCCATTCCATCCATTAAAGCAGGAAGAGATTTTGATTGAATAAGGGTTGGGTTTGTGTACCCTAAATCGTTGATAGCCCTGAATATATCCTCAGGTAGGTTAAGATCTGCGAACGTTCGTTCCAAATCGAATGTAGCGTGGCTCAAATATGGCTCCTAGACAAAAATTTAGCAAAATCGGCATCTTCCATGAGCCGCATCCGAAAAAAAGGGAAATTCTAGGTTGGGGACGGCCCCTGTGGAATAATACTTGGAAATTGATATTGCGCTAGTATAACATATTTGCATAATAAAATCAAGTTAAATTTTAAACTAAAAAGAAAAATAGATTTTACAGTATTTGAGTTGGGTCGATATCTATTTCCATTTTAATTTTTTCTTTCACTTTTTGAGAATTAAAATATCTTTTTAAGGCTTTAACTTCTTGTAAAATAACATGATGCGACGCTGCTTTCAACAAGATATGGTAGCGGGTATAATTATTTATTTTTTCGATAGGGCATAGTGATGGCCCTAATAATTCTAGCCCTCGCGATGTTCGAGTTTCTTTATGGCGGGAGAGAGCTGAACGTAATTTTTCGATGAAGGGTTTAAGTATGGTGAGGTCGGTAGAGCGAAATACAACGCGACCCATTCGCGTAAAGGGGGGATACCCAAATTCTTTACGAATAAGTATTTCTTTTTTATAAAATTCTTCGTAATCGTGCTTTGCAGCAGATAATATTGCTTCATGATTAGGTAAATATGTTTGAATAATGGCTTTTCCCACTTTATCTCGGCGACCAGAACGCCCTGCTGCCTGAGTTAACAGTGAAAAAGTGCGTTCAGAGGCTCTAAAATCGGGTAAAGATAGCATAATGTCTGGTAATAATGCTCCAACAAGCGTTACTTTTGCAAGATCATGCCCTTTTGCGATAATTTGGGTTCCTACAAGAATGTCAGCTTCGCCTTGGTGCATGGCTCGAAGGATGTTTTCTGTTCCCATTTTTTTTCGGGCTGTGTCTAGATCGAGGCGGAGGATTCTTGCGCTGGGTAGAAGCTCTAAAAGGCTTTCCTCAAGTTTTTCCGTTCCGTGTCCAATCTCTTTAATATCTAAACTTCCACATTCGGGGCAAGTGCTGGGGGCTCGATCTTCGAATCCGCAATAGCGACAACGAACGCTCGCTTGACTTTTGTGATAGGTCATCCCAACATCACAGTGGGGGCATTTGAAAAAATAGCCACAATCTTGGCAGAGAAGCGAGGGGGCGTATCCTCGACGATTAAGAAAAATAAGACTTTGGCTGTGTTCGGCAAGCCCACTCATCAAACCCTTAAGAAGTTGGGGAGAGATAAGATTATTTCCGGATTTTTCCTTCGTGAGGTCGACAATTTCTACTTTAGGAAGGGGTTTCGAGCCGTAACGATTGAATAATCGGATATGACCAATGGTTCCAGTAGATGCAGCGTAGCGAGTTTCTAGAGATGGAGTTGCAGAACCAAAGACAAGTAGGGCTTTTTCGGCTGCACTACGCAAAAAAGCGGCGCCTCGCGCATGATATCTAGGCGTACTACCTGCTTTATACGAGGGATCGTGTTCTTCATCCATGATAATCAAGCCAAGATTGGAAAAAGGGGCGAAAATGGCACTACGCGGCCCAACGACAAGTTTGGCTTCTCCTTTAATTACTCGCATCCACTCGGCTGCTCGTTCTTCAGGTTTGAGCCTGCTATGAAAAAGAGCTGTTTGACTTCCAAATTCTTCAGTGAAACGACGTAATGTTTGGTCGGTAAGTGCTATTTCCGGCACCATGATGATGATATCTTTCCCTTGTGCAAGTGCTTCTCTGGCAAGCATTTTGTAAACTTCAGTTTTTCCACTGCCCGTAACTCCTTGCAGCAAAAAACTTTTTTGAGTGCCAACAAATTCTTTCATTATATCAAAGGCTTCTTGTTGTTCTTCGTTGGGTTCGAATAGTTGATAACTTTCTGGGTGAGGATTTTGATAGGGCTTTAATTTCTTAGTGAGGGTTGGCAACATACTGAAGATCATTTCTCCAACTGGGGTGAAATAATAGTCTGCTGTTCTTCGAGCCAGAGAAAGAAGCGTTGGCGTGAAAATGGCATCTTCATCGAGTAGGGCGTGAAATTCTTTAAGAGTAATTCCTTCTAGTTGATCTTTTATTTCTTCTTCGTTGATAAGTCGAAGCACGAGCCCAATCTCTTTTCGTCTGCCAAAGGGCACTTCAATACGGCGAAATTCTAGAGGAGTTTCGTGGAAAGCTTCGGGAACACGATAGTGAAACGTACTATAAAGAGGAACATTAATAGCAACTTCTGCAAGCACAAAAACTCCTACAGAGTGCGGATGATTTCCGCAATTTTTTCGACGTCCCCTTCAAACAAATCTTTTGGATAGGCCCCTCGAATAATTGCAGATGGGTGTAAAATTGGAAACACCTTTCCGTAGGCGCTCTCATGAACTTGCCCTCTCATTTTGGTAATACCCGTTTCCGTTTGAAGAATAAATTTACAGGCAAAATTGCCAGCTGTAACCAATAATTTAGGTTTGATAAGATTGATTTGCTTTACTAAATAAGGTACACAGGCTTCGATTTCGGCTGCCTGAGGAGGACGATTGTTGGGTGGACGATGTTTAACAATATTAGCAATATAAACATTATCTCGGGTAATTCCATGCTTGGCAAAGACATCCATCATGTAAGAGCCTGACCTGCCCACAAAAGGTACGCCTTGCTCGTCTTCATCTGCACCAGGGGCTTCGCCGATAATCATCACGGATGCATGACGGCTTCCACTACCAAAAACAAGGTTTGTTGCCGTTTCAACAAGCCCATAATTAAGATTTTTAAGACAATCGATATAGAGTTCTTTTAATTCTGGGTCGTCGGGCACTCCAACTTTTCCTTCTATAGATACACTTTTAGAAGCACTTTGATCAACCATCGCAACGGGAGCCACACTAGGCTTTTTAGGCGTTTGAGGCGTTGCTATTATTTTTTCTGGTGAGGGAGAAGAAGCCGCCACTTTTGCTACAGGAGCATCTGCTGGGCGAGTAGGGGTGCTGGCAGCTATTTCTTCGGGAGAAAGAGGAAACTCATCGCCGAGGTATTGGGCAATCAGACGGGGAATAGACATGGAATACTCCTTAAAATACTATAAAAAAATGTGGTAAGCGTTGTTGCTGAGAAAATCGCGAATACCGCTAAGTGCTCGACTACGATGAGAAATACTGTTTCGTTGTTCGGCACTAAGCTCGGCAAAGGTTTTTTCGTAGCCGAAGTCGGCGCTTAGAAAGAGTGGATTGAAACCAAAACCTTGTATTCCTCGAGCTTGCTGGGCGATCCGGCCTCGGGTTTCCCCTCTACTAACAAATATCCCACCCTTAGGAGCAAGCAAAAGCATTGTGCATACCATAGAGGCACCACGCTCCGCCATAGGCACTTCTTTCATCTCATTTAACATTTTACTAATTAATAGCTCTTAAGAAGACGCAGGCCCCGCCCAATCGGCAGAAATAACGCCTGGGGCACCATTTAGGATGTCTACTTCGATTCCGCTGTCGTCGGCTAGAATGAAAGAGTTTGGATAATGCTGAGCCCAAGCACGTGCTTTGATAAGCGCATTTTCAACATAAGTTGCTCCTGTTTCGGGGATATCCTTTTTTTCTTGAGGGCAGATGATGGGATAGGGCAATATTTGGCGGATCTCCTCAATTTTATGTAAATTTTGGGTTGCGATTACTAAAGAAAAAGGACTTTTCATGCGATACCTTCTATAAGGGTTTTTCCAAAGACTTATTGTAGCATATTTTCTTTAAAATGAAAAGACCAGAATTCTTCTTCTTTAATGTTTGTACAAAATATTGATAAAAAAAAAGAAAATATGCTTGACCAAACATAAAAAAAATATTATCATGTAGTGCTTTAGCAGTACGCAGGAGATAGACAATGAAAAACACGTTGGTTACCGCATCAGCACTACTATTGGTGCTTATGGTTGCTTCGTGCGGTGGAGAGGCAGTTCCTCCCGCAGATACAGCTCAAATTATTGGGCTTATTCAGCAAGATGCTCAAGCTGTTGCCGATAATCCCAATATCACAAATGCACTTGCCCTTATTGATATTGCTGGAGGTACCAACCCCGACCCCAATAGAGGGGGGATTTTTGATGATCCACAAGTATCTTCTAATCCACAGTTGATGGCGCAAGCTCAAAGCAGAGAGCAAGATATGGCCTATACATCGGATCAAGTGATTATTCCTATAGAGCCCATTATCGAGCCTCCAATGGCAATGCCTGAACCCATCGTCGAGAGACCTCGACCTGCTGCTGCTCCGAAAGCTACAAAGCCACGTGCCCCACGCCCCGTTGCTGCAACAACATCTGGGACATGGATTATCGTAGGTAATGATCGCGCTGGACAAAGAGTATCGCCTCGTTCTACTAAAAAGGTAACGGTGGTTCTTCAAAATCGTACTGCTACATTCGCCGACGTTTCTCTTTATGCTGTGCCTGCAGGCTCGGCTCGCCCCGTGATGAATTCGAGAAATCTTATTGGCTTTGCACGCAATTTTGATATTTTCAATGGCCAAGCACAGTTCACGCGATATTGGAACGCTGCAAATACAAGGGGGACCTTCCTTGCGAGAGGCTCTTACAATATCTATATGGCCTACGATTATAAAGATAAGAATGGAAGAGTCATCGCCTCTGGCGGACGCTACTGGGGTGGCACGAAACCTATTACAATTCGGATAGATTAATTTGAGAGTTTTTCTTTCGTTGTACTTTAGTAATTAGGATAAAATGTCGATAAGATTGCAAAACAGATTTTAAAATAATACGTTTTAGGCGGGATACCCCCGTCTAAAGCAATAAGAAGGAGTACCCGAATGAAAAGGGCAAATCTTCAACTGCTTTTAGCCGTTATATGTTTAGGAACAGGATTTGCGTTTGCGCAACCTTTCTCAACCAACTACATTCAGCGTAACTTCACTCTTTCCGACTTCGGAGATAGTGTTGATAGCGCTAGATCGATCGTTTGGAAACCTCGCTTTTCCGATACGGCAGTTCAAGTAAAAGAAACTGCTGAAGAGGAGAACACCGAAGGTCAAGAAGCACAACAAGAGCCACGACCTGTTATGTCTAATCCCGATCCTGAAAAAAATGCCGTGCGTTATACAGAGGATGTGCCTTTAGGGATTAATCTTGATACTGCAGAGCCTCAAAAGTATGTATTGGGCGTCAAGGCTCAGTTTTTTATTCAAGGTTACAACTGGATTGAAGTTGCTCCCTATTTAATGGATAAAGAGAATCAAGCTCAGAATGGTCAAGCTGCAGAAAATGCAGAAGAATCCACTGCTCCCGATCCTAATGCAGAAGCAGTTCCCTACCGTATTCCTTTCACAGGGCATGCTACAGATATTACTATGTGGGCATGGGGTGGACAATATGCTTGGTGGGTTGAAGTTTATCTTCGCGACTACCAAAATTATCAATACCGCTTTAATTTAGGTGATCTTCGCTATACAGGATGGCGTCAAAAACGTACAACTATCCCAGCAAGTGTTGTTCAAGGTAGAAAACGTCTTCCTGCAAGTCAGCCTCTTACTTTTGAGATGATCAAGTTGTGGAGTTTCCCTACCGAAGCTGTAGATTCCTTCTACGTATATTTTGATCTTCTACAAACCAGTACACTTGTTTCTACAGATACATTCAATGGCGAAAAACTTGCCAATGACTTATGGTAATTCAGGAGCATATCATGAAAAATAAGAATGCAGTTTTAGCCCTTATTGCTATTCTAGCGGTTTCCTCTTTTGTGTTTGCTCAAGATCAAGAAGAAGCAGTCGCAGATAATCAAGAACAACAAATTATTCAAGCAACAATCCCTCCAAGCAATATTGGAGATGCTGCGAATATGGCGATTATTCCTAATGATCCTGAAGCAGAAAATATTGGAACATCTAAAGTTGCTGATGAAAATCTTCAAACAGTTCTCGTAGACGACTTTGAAATTCCTCATGGTTGGCAGGCAAAAATGCCTTTTGATTATGGTATTTCTCGTGTGCTCTACCGTGATGGAGCCCCACAAGCCATTGCCAGCGAAAATAATAAAATGGTTTTAGGTGTGAAAACAGTGTTTTTCCGCAGAAACTATGGTTGGATGTCTGTCGATAGACCTTTCCCTCTTATTATTAGAAGTGTTGTTAAAAACCTCACTTTCTGGGCTGTGGGACGTTCTCGAAACCACATTTTATCTGTTAAAGTGCGCGACTTAGACAACAATGAAATGCGTATTAAAGCAGGAAATGGTGAGATGAGATGGCAAGGTTGGAAGAAACTTATTGTTCCCGTGCCAGATCCAGTCATTCAGTTTAAATCATCTTTGAACCGCCGTGGTTTAGATATATTTGGTTTCCAAATTGACTTTGTTGCTCAAGATATCAATGTTTCAGAAGCTACATTCTTCTACTTTGACTACTTCACAGCTACTGTTAACTTTGCTGGCACTCAAGTGTTAGATGATATGGTTGACAACTGGTAAGATAAAATTATCACACAATCAAAAAAAAACGACTCCTTCGGGGGTCGTTTTCTTTGTGTATTATAAAGAAATTAATGAAAATAAAGAGGTCAACCTATAGTAGATTGACCTCTTGTTTTATAAATAACCTAGTAGCGTTTTCTTATTTCTTTTCTGAGGGAGTAGAAGTGAGTTCCGATGCGATTTCACCAACTCTTGAACTACAATAAGAGAAATCCTTATAAATACTAAGGATATATTGAACAGAATTTTGCATTGCATTGGCCTTTGCTTGAAGCTCACTCATACTCTGATCAAGCTCTTCAGATGTACTTTGAAGGCTTGAAACCTTCGTCGTATTCTGCTCAACGAAGATCAACATTTTTTCTAGTACCTGCTGAACTTCATCTACAAGGCCTAGGATATCTTTTGTTTCCGTCGACATCTGTATATTCTTTTCTGATAAGGCATTAACCCTAAATGTGATGTCGTCAATTGCGCTTGAAAAATCATTTAGATTTGTGTTAATCCCCACAAATGAGTCGCCAGCATGGCGAATAATTTCAACGGCTTCCTCGATGGACTTAATATTTGATCGCAGCGATCTGCTAATTACGTCGGTGTTTTGAGTGGTTTCAGTTGATAAATTTTTGATTTCTTTAGCAACTATGGCAAAACCTCCACCGGCTTTCCCCGCCCTCGATGCCTCTACAGCGGCATTCAGCGCTAAAACATTTGTTCGCTCCGCAACTTCCATAATAAGCGAAATCATGTTGAGCATATCTTTTGAGTCTTCCGCTACTTTTTCTATGGTAAGGATCGAATTTTTCATACGCTCTTCACCATTTCTCGTTGCTGAGATGAGCTCATCCAACTGTGTTCTCTTACTTTTTGTAATGAAATTAATTTCTTGAGAGGTAGAAGAGATACTTTCGGCTTTACTTCGGTAGCTTTCTAGGCCATCTCTATGGCGATTGAAAACTCCCATAATATTTCCTGCTGCATTGGAGACATTTTGATTTCGAGAGATAAACTCCCTCATTGCTATATCTAAGGAATGAATACGTTCTGAAAATTGCCGCACAATAGATATAAGAGAGTTTGAAATATCATCACTTTGTTTAGCATGAAACTCTAAGTTTGAGCTGTATTCCTTACCAGAGACTGAATGCTCAGAAATTTCTACTATCTGTTTTCGCTGAAGAATATTAGCAAGCTCTTCTTTTCTAAATCGACTTACGATTTCTCCTGTTAAGCGATAAACACAATCGGAGAGTAAAGCCATGAAACATAATGCTGTTATGGCTATGAAGGTATCGGCATAATTTGTCTGTTTTAGTATATGAGGCTGCACAATAAGCCCAAATGTGAAAACCGTTATTGCCGCTACCAGTGCCACAAAAGGCGCAAATATACGGTTTCTAGCCATAAGAGTTGCAAGCATAATACAAACACAAGATACCATTCCAATTTCAAATACAGCCATGTATTGGTCGAGTTTTAGAAATACCACCGACGTTACAGAAAAATATATACCAGCAACACTAAGATAACTTGCAATAGCATATAAACCTCGATAAAGGATGATTTGAGAGATCATGACTCCTAATCCTAATATTACAATTCCGATCATAGAGCTGAATCGACCACTTGTATAGAACAAAATACTAAAAAAAACACAAATAATCGCTAAAATTCCATTTAGAATCTTCAATACTTTTTCTTGAAGATATTCGTGAAGATCTTTTTCTGCCATATTCTTTCCTCATTTAAAAACTGGTATAGTAATCGTTTCTCGGAAAAAAAGGCGATTTCCTTAAAAGAAACCGCCCCTATTTTCATAGAATAACTCTTTTTATTATAAATAGATACCAACGTTTAGAGGGAAATATCTAACAACATCATTAGTGTAAATCCTAACATGGTACCGATGGTTGCACTGTCTGTATCATTACCACTTTGTGCTTCGGGAATAAGTTCTTCAACAACTACGTAAATCATTGCTCCTGCTGCAAAACATAGGGCGTATGGAAGAAGGGGGCGCATGAAAAAGACTAGCCAAGCTCCAAAAATCCCTGCAATAGGTTCTACAATTCCAGAGAGTTGACCTATACTAAAACACGACCACAAGCTTTTCCCTTCGCGACGCAACGGTACTGATACAGCCATTCCTTCTGGAAAGTTTTGTATCCCGATACCCAATGCCAACGCAATAGCATAATTAATATTATAATTTTCTAAACCTAGCCCTGCTGCACCAAAGGCAACCCCAACTGCTAGCCCTTCGGGGATATTATGAAGCGTCATCGCCGATACAAGAAGTGTTGTTCGCTGCCAAGAGGTTTTAACTCCCTCAGCGTGGGCAACTTCTAAATTTCGGTGAAGGTGAGGAAGAATTTGATCCACCCCCCATAAAAAAAATCCTCCAGCTAAAAATCCAACTACAGGTGGAATCCAAAAGGGGTCGTTTAACTCTTTTGAAAGCTCTATCCCAGGCGCCAACAACGACCAATACGATGCAGCAATCATCACCCCTGCAGAAAAACCTAGCATTAAATTGTATGTTTTTCGTTTTATATCTCGAAAAATAAATACTGTTGCAGCTCCCAAAGCTGTAATAAACCAAGTAAATAACGTTGCATAAAAACCCTGTGCTATAGGATGTGAGCGATAAAACCAAGATTGATTGAAAATCTGATAACGAACTGTGAAGATGAAAATAATACCTCCAATTAAGAGGGTAAACGTTCCAATACTACCAATAGCACCACGAAATGAAAATATTCTTTTAGACATAGGGCCTCCTGTTTCTGTGAACTTGCTACCATAATATCACTTTTTTTTTAAATGGTCAAGCTTTAGACCT
This sequence comes from Brevinema sp., assembly GCA_051653605.1. Taxonomy (GTDB): domain Bacteria; phylum Spirochaetota; class Brevinematia; order Brevinematales; family Brevinemataceae; genus JBOFWL01. The sequence continues at coordinate 58,569 of JBOFWL010000028.1, read as the reverse complement.
ATATTCTTGCCTATAAATACAATTTATGCTATAATTTAGAATAAAACTCAGATATGGAGCTATGATGATGACATCCAAATTCTCCTTTAAAGATGTAGATAATGTGGCATCCTTTATTCCTGATGTTGTAAAAAATCATAAATTGTCTATCCTTATTCCAGTTTATAATGAAGAAAAACTGATTGCGCAAAATATTCGCACTATTTCTTCTCTCTTACATAGGTGGAATTGGAATTTTGAGATTATTGCATCAGATGATGGCTCTGTCGATCAAACAGTTGAAGTATTGACAAAACTAGCATTAGATATTCCCGAGCTTAAAGTATTGAGTTCTTCACGAAATTTTGGTAAGGGTAGAGCGCTTGCTTCTGCCTATGAAGCATCTTCGGGGCAATTTATCCTTTTCCTCGACTCCGATTTAGAGCTTCCCGCAGAACACATCCCTTATTTCTTTAGAAAAATGCTTGCAGAAAATGCAGATATCGTTATTGGTTCTAAAAAAGACAAAATGTCAGACCTCGATTATCCTTTATCTCGTCGCCTTTTTAGCGGAGTATATTTTCTTTGCGTAAAAATCCTTTTTGGATTGCCCGTTAATGATACTCAAACTGGTATTAAACTTTTCAAAAGAAGAGTCCTCGAGAAGGCGCTTCCCTATCTGTTGGTGAAACGCTTTGCATTTGATATCGAATTGCTGGTTTTATGCCATATGCAAGGCGCATCGATTACTTCTCACCCTATTGTCCTTCACTTTGTGCGTGATGGAATTGGAAGAATGACATTAAATACGATTTTGCACATGATAAAAGACACTCTTGCCGTTTTTTGGCGTATTAATAGCCGATTTTGGCGAGCCTTGCCCAGTGGGAAAACCCCATTGAAAATAGCTGTTATTGCTCCAAAAAATGTTAAAGCTAATGTGGGAGACGTATTTGTCTTAGAGGAAACGCTGAATATTAAAGAGCTTCTTCCTAAAATAGAAGCCTATGATATTGTGGTTTTTCTTCATGCGGGAGAAGAGATAGAATCATTTATGCAGGCCTCATTAGAACGGCTTTTTCATAACCCTTCAATAGACGTGGCGGTGCCTCTTCTATACTGCAAATACGAACAAGGTTTAGCCGCAAAAAGATATTATACGCTGGCAAACGCATTTTACCCCATCGGAGCCTACCCATGCTTTAGGCCAGTTCGCCCTCAACAAATACCAAAATGTTTTCCTCTTCATAGTTGTGCTATCAGAGTAGCTCATCTTAAAAAAATTATCCAAGAAGGTGCTAATCTAGCGACACCTCTTAAAAATCCTCACTATTCTCCATTCTTTTTTCTTTATTCGGATATGTCGCTCACCGATTGGAAACGTATTCATGAACAAGAAGCATGCCACGGCCGTTATCGAGCAATGGCTAGATGGTTATCTTTACCAACATTAATGTTGTTTTTATTAGGTGTTCCAGCTTTTATAATCTTTAATTTGTTTGAAATAGGGTTACTCTTTATGACACCCTTCATCTTAATAGAGTTGACCCTTTTTGGGTGGTATAACTTCTCTTTAGGCATCCGAAGAGGCTTGCCTATGTATCTTTACTTCTCGGCTCAACGTATTTTAAGATTATTTAAAGCTTCAGTGTAAAAATTTATTGCATTTTTTATTAATATCATATATAATGATGATATTTGTGTATATTGAGGGTTTTCATGGGGATCTTTTCCAGCGTCAAAGATATTTTTGTTAACGATATTGCCATCGATTTAGGTACGGCAAATACGCTTATTTACGTTCGTGGTCATGGTATTGTCCTGTCAGAGCCTTCTGTTGTTGCTTTGCAAAGTAGTACGGGAAAAGTTATTGCTGTTGGTCGTGAAGCAAAAAAAATGTTGGGAAAAACACCTGGAGACATTCTTGCTGTTCGCCCAATGAGAGATGGTGTTATCTCCGACTTTGAAGTCGTTGGTAAAATGATTAAATATTTTGTTTCTAAATCACACACAAGCAAAAAACTTGTTTATCCCCGTGTTGTTATGGGTGTTCCCTCTGGAGTTACCGAGGTAGAACGCCGAGCAGTGCGTGAAGCTGCTGAACAAGCTGGTGCAACAAAGATTTACCTTATCGAAGAATCCAGAGCCGCTGCTCTCGGAGCGGGTATTCCTGTTGAAGAGCCAGCAGGGCATATGGTTGTCGATATTGGTGGGGGGACTACAGAGGCATCTGTGCTTTCACTTGGGGGGATTGTTATTACAAACTCTATCCGAGTAGGTGGGGATAAATTTGATGAGTCTATTATGAATCACCTCAAAAAATTCCACAATCTTGTTGTTGGAGAACGCACAGCAGAAGAAGTAAAGATTAAAATCGGTTCTGCTTATCCACTTAAAAGTATTGAGCATATGGAAATAAAAGGGCGAGACTCCTTGTCAGGGTTGCCTCGAACAATTAAAATTGATAATACAGAAGTTAGAGATTCTCTTCAAGATGTGATTAATCAGGTTTTAGACGTGATAAAACAAACGCTAGATCAAACCCCTCCCGAATTAGCATCTGATATTATCGATCGAGGTATTGTAATGACAGGTGGTGGAGCTTTGCTTCGTGGATTACCAAAACATATTTCTAAAACTACAGGGGTTCCCTGCTTTCTAGCTGAAAATCCACTTACCTGTGTTGTAATGGGATGTGGTAAATTTTTAGAAAATATAAAATACTACGAAACACCATATTCAATCTAGTATTCACCAGCGAGTGTTATTATGACTAGATTTCTTGCCCGTTTCAAAACTTTTCTTCTTGCATCAGGGCTGATGCTGTTTTCTGTGTTCATGATGTTTTCTAAGGTTCCGACAGAGTCTTTTAGCCTACGGACGATGCTGTTTACTGCATCTGTTTCCATAGAAGGGATCTTTGTTTCAATGGGAGTTGCTGTACGCGGATTTTTTACTAGCTTAGAGCACATCAGAACTTTAGAATCTCGCTTGATAGAAGCAGAACAGAAATTGCAGGTTTATAGAGAAGACTCCTTCAGATATGAACAACTCCAGCAAGAAAATGATCACTACCGAAACCTTCTCGGCATTCAAGAACAAATTCCTGAAAAAACATACTATGCTAAAGTTGTTTTCCGAGACCCAACTCTCCTTTCAGATTATATCATCATTGATAAAGGTCGTGTTGAGGGCATTAAACAGAATATGCCAGTGGTTTCGCCTTCTCCTGAAGATAGAATGGTTTTAGTTGGTAAAATCGTTGAAACAGGTCGTCATACGAGTAAGGTTCGCCTGCTCACTGCAAAAAATTTCTATGTGGGCGTTCGCCTTGCTGATACGGGTTATACAGGCCTTCTTAATGGAGAAGGTTCGTGGAATCAAGATGCGCTTCTTAACTATATACCTGTTGAGGCTGATCCAGCTTTGGGCGAAGATGTGTTAACTTCTGGTGAGAGCGATATTTATCCTTCAGGGATATTGATTGGAAAAGTTCGAGGTATCGGGCAAAATGTTATGGAAGAATATTTTCAAATCCTTTATATTCGCCCCGAGCTCAACTACGCACGTCTTTCTGAGGTGTTTGTACTGGGTTTAGAAAATCGGTATATGACACCAGTCGGAGGTGGTCGTGAAAGATAAGCGTCGCTATCCTGTTTTTTTATATGTATTTATCGCATTACTATTGTTAGCTATACAGTCTGTGCAGCTGATTACTGTTTACACATTTAATCCAGATTTTCTTTTGGTTCTTACCATTATTTTTTCTCTCTTTTTGGGAGCATTTCGTGGAGAAATCATCGCTTTTTTTCTTGGGATGTCCCTAGATATTATGAGTGGGGGGCTTTTAGGGCTTAATATGTTTATTTTTGTTTTTATTGCTGCTTTCTCGGAGCTTTTTCGTAGAGCAGTAAAAATGCCAAACTTAATTGTATTTTTTCTGTATTTATCTCTGATGACCCTTCTCAAATATATGTTCTATGCTTTATTTTATCTTATTGTAGAACAAACAAATCTTATAGATTTTGGATATCTTCTTAAAGTGCCTGGCGAAATTCTACTTAATCTTTTTGCAGGGCTGCTTATTTATATTATTTTTGCCCGTGTGGATAATCGAGAGAACTATGAATGGTATTAAAACGGGAATTCTACCCTGTTTTCTTGCTTTTTTAAGTATATTTTCTTCTTGCGGACGATATACTCGAGCTAAATATGAGGGAGATGCTCTTTATTTATTATTCAAAACCTCTTTTACTCAACCTAAAGCTATTAGCTTTTGGCAAAATCCTGCAGAATTTCTACAAGAATCTGCTCTAGCAGATCAAAATATCATTTCCAATCTTCCTCCAGATGATCTTGTTTTTCAAATTAATAGAGATGTTTATATCAGTCGCCTCACCTACGAAGATGGGGGGCGAGGGCTTGCCATGTACCTCAGCAGCTCGATAGATGGCTTTAGCACCATGCTAAGAGGGCACCTTCTATTTGTGCGGCGTTATAAGGTCGAGCGTATTTTGATCGCTATTAATGGAGAACCTTATCTCTATACCAACATCCTTCCCTACCAGCAATAAACAACGTTGTTTCCATAAAGATTTTTTAATTGATTCCGATTAGATAAAGAGTAGAATTGTATGAGGAGGCCTCATGAGCTCTTATAATTTTTCCGCTATTGAACCAAAGTGGCAACAGTATTGGGAGAAAAACCAATCATTTAAGGTCACAGAAGATCCTGCATTTCCTCCCGAAAAAAGATGTTATCTTCTTGATATGTTTCCTTATCCTTCTGGCAATGGGCTTCACGTAGGGCATCCAGAGGGCTATACCGCTACCGATATCGTTGGTCGATTTCTTCGTATGAAGGGTTATAATGTACTTCATCCGATGGGCTATGATAGTTTTGGGCTTCCTGCCGAACAGTACGCTATCAAAACGGGGCAGCATCCACGCATTTCTACAGAAGCTAATATTGCAAACTTTGAACGTCAAATTAAATCTCTCGGCTTTGCCTATGATTGGAGCCGACAAATTTCAACGCATACCGATGAATATTATCGTTGGACTCAATATATTTTCTTGCAAATATTTAAGAAAGGCTTAGCCTATGAGGCAATGATGCCTGTTAACTGGTGTGAAAATTTGCGCGCCGTGCTTGCTAATGAAGAAGTTGTTGATGGTAAGTCGGTTGAAGGTGGGCACCCAGTTGTTAAGAAAAATCTTCGCCAGTGGGTTTTAAAAATTACTCAGTATGCGGATCGCCTCTCCGAGGATTTAGACCTCTGTAATTGGCCAGATTCAATTAAACTTCTTCAGCGAAATTGGATAGGGCGTTCTGAAGGGGTTGAAATTACCTTTACAGAAAGCATCACCAAAAAACCTATTACCGTTTATACAACACGTTGTGATACCCTTTATGGTGCAACATTTGTCGTGCTGGCACCAGCATTGCCTCTTGTAAAAGAAATTACCACCGACGAATATAAGGCAGATGTTGAACGCTATATCGAAGAGGCTTCTCGAAAGAGTGATCTCGAACGCACAGAGCTTAATAAAGAAAAAACTGGTGTATTCACGGGAGCATATGCAATTAATCCCGTCAATGGGAAAGAAATTCCTATTTGGATTGGAGATTATGTTCTTGAAAATTACGGAACAGGCGCCGTTATGGCCGTCCCTGCCCATGATGAAAGAGACTACGTCTTTGCAAAGCGTTTTAATGCGCCAATAATAGGGGTGGTGGCTCCCGTAGGGCAATCTCAACCTGATCTTTCCGAAGCAGCTTTTGTCGATGATGGTGTTTCGGTGAACTGCGATGAGCTTTCAGGCTTACCTACCGCTGAAATGAAAAAGGCAGTTGTTAAAAAACTGGGAGACGCCGCAAAAGAAACTGTCCGTTATAAGCTGCGGGACTGGGTTTTTTCTCGACAACGATTCTGGGGAGAACCCATTCCTATCATTCATTGTGAAAAATGTGGGACAGTACCTGTGCCGGAATCAGAACTACCTTTACGACTTCCCGAAGTGAAAAGCTATCTACCCGCTTCTAATGGAGAATCGCCACTAGCAACTGTCGAAGACTGGGTGAACTGCACATGTCCCAGTTGCGGGGGCAAAGCCAAACGCGAAACTAATACCATGCCTCAATGGGCGGGTTCGTGTTGGTATTATCTTCGCTATATTGATCCTAAAAATACAACAAAATCTGTCGACCCTGAAAAAGAAAAATATTGGATGCCAGTTGGTCTATACGTTGGAGGCCAAGAACATGCGGTATTGCATTTGTTATATGCAAGATTTTGGCATAAGGTGCTTTACGATTGTGGATTAGTCTCTACCAAAGAACCCTTCCAAAAACTCGTCAACCAAGGCATGATTTTGGGTGAAAACAATGAAAAAATGAGTAAATCTCGTGGAAATGTTGTTAATCCCGATGATATTATTGAAGAATTTGGCGCTGATAGCCTTCGACTCTATGAAATGTTTATGGGGCCTCTAGAGGCATCGAAGCCATGGAATACAAATGGGCTTCGTGGAATCAAAAAGTTTTTAGATCGCGTATGGCGTCTTTATACGGATAAAAAATGGTCGGAAAATGCCCCAGACCAGAATACTCTTCGAACTTTACATAAAACAATTAAAAAAGTTGAGACAGATATCAACACTGTTAGCCAATTTAATACAGCAATTAGTGCGATGATGGTGCTTGTTAATGAATTAACAGCACTTGAATCTCCGCCTAAAGAAGCATTGGAAATATTAGCAAAGATTTTATGCCCCTTTGCGCCTCATTTAGCGGAAGAACTATGGGAGATATTGGGGTACCCACCTCTTTTGGCCGACCAAGCATGGCCAATATGGGATGAATCACTCTGTATAGATGATGAAATTGAATTTGTGATTCAAATTAATGGAAAGACAAGAGATAAGATTATGCTTCCCAAAGGGCTTTCTAAAGAAGACGCCCAGAAGGTAGCCATGGAGACAGAAGGTCTTAAATCGCGCCTTGAGGGGAAAACAATTCTTAAAATTATTGTTATCCCCGACCGCTTGATCAATTTGGTGGTGAAAGAATGAAAAAACAAGCTCTTTTCTTAATGAGCATCTTACCTATACTGCTTTTTGGACAAACATTAGAGCAACAACTGCAACAAGCTATCAGAGCAGGAGTTCTTCCTCCCGATAGAGGGGGCTTACCTGCACTTGCACCTCAACAAGCAACAGATAGTAGTATTCCCTTTGGGTTGCTGGCAGCATTGCGTCCGACATCCTCTATTGAAGAAGTAAAAATGGGCTCCTTATCAACTTATTTTCCACAAGGATATGGGCGAGAACCTCTTCATTACGGTATTTGGAACGCAATTCCCTTTGTTATATTCAACAATGATAGTATGGATCTTCGTTTTGGACTTATTTTTGAGCATCGCCAAGTTGGTTTTATTCCTGATGATTGGATATCCACAACGCTTTCAGGGTCAAACCTTCCCAATGTGAGCTTTTTGATCCCTAAAACAAAGACTTTCCTGAATTTTGTGAATGGGACATCTCAATGGAGATCCACAGTACTCTTAACAGATGCTCAAATTAGAAGTTTGAATTCTTACACAAATGCTCCTCAGGCAAACGCAACAACCCCTCTTTCATACACTGTTACGCATCGATTCATTGATGGTAGCACCCGCGTGTATCTTATTGGAGATCGACAACGAGAATTTTTTGTCTCAATGTTGGAGTTTTATCATAATATTGCAAGCAATAACAATGTAAAAGCCTTTAAAGGCTCAAATGCTTTCCCCGCACGTGGCTTTTTTGATGAAATTGTGCTTGCGGAAGTCACAAATATCGAACTTGATATCTCTACCTCGATCGTTTCTAATCCTGCTGCCGATGTAGGTGGCTATGAAGATTACGGCGATGGCTATGGTGATGCCTATGGCGATGCCGGTGGCGGATATGATGACGCTTACGGCGATGCTGGCGGTGGTGGCTATGATGGCTACGACGGCTATTAAAAATAATTAACATTTAAACCCTCATTTATAATGAGGGTTTTCTTGTAGGCAAGAATAATATTGACTTCTATATACTTTTTTCGTATAATTCTATAACCTATTATTGGTTAATGTTGAATAATTAAGGAGAAAGTATGAAATCAGCTTTTATATTGCTAAGTTTCATTCCTATGATGATAATGGCTCAGGATACGCCGCACTCAGTGCTGAAAAGAGTAGATGAAGCACAACGTGATTATAAAACTTTTGGTTTTAAATCAGAAATGACGATCGAAAATAACGGGCGAAGGCTCATAAAAAATACTTTTGGAGTCGCCCGAACCTCGGATGAAAGTGCATTCATCGAATACACAAATCCTCAAGATCGAGGCACACGCTATCTCAAACTAAATAAGGATATGTGGATTTATAGCCCAGATGCTCAAGATGTGCTTAAAATTTCGGGGCATCTTCTTCGTGATAGCATGATGGGATCTGATATTTCTTATAATGACATGATGGAAAGAGGGTCTTATGCGGAAAGCTATACGCCTAAAGAACTTAGCTCTACCAATATTGATGGAGCTAATCTTTGGATGCTTGTTCTTGAAGCTAAAAACGATTCTGTATCCTACGCTCGACAGGATCTTTTTCTGAATAAAAATGACTACCTTATTCGAAAAACGATAATGTATGCAAAGGGTCGCAACTCCGACCGCCCTGTTAAAGAATTTGACTTTGATAATTATCAAAAAATTGGCAACGTAAATATCGCCATGCTGATGAAGGCAAGAGACCTACGCAAGAAAAATTCTCAAACATCTATTACTTACTCTGATATCAAACTTGATGTGCCTGTAGACGCAAAAACCTTCACTCGTGCTTATCTCGAAAATTAAAATGAAAAAAATACTCTTATTGTTACTTCTAGCGCCGATTCCTATTTCGGCGCAGTTTCGGTTTGGAGGATATCTTGAAGATACGGCAAGCTTCACCTCTGAGGCTGATTTTATCAATGTCCTACAACTCAAAACAGATTTCGAATATCGATCAGATACGTGGCGTATTTTTGCGGATCTTCGCTTAAATTTATTATACGGCTATACGGATATTGTCAATTTAACACCGAATAACTTTCTGTTTGCCACAAGAAATGGAAGAAACAACTTTGCTATTGGTTTGGAGATTCCTCGTCTCTACTTTAGAGGCTTTTCAAAGATTGGGAATTTTATTGTAGGACGAAGCTACCTCAATTTTGGGCAGCCTCAAATCTTCAACCCTCTAGAATGGGATAAAACATTTTCTTTATTTAATCCAACAGCGACGCGATCGGGCATCAATATGTTTGCTTGGGATCTTGGCTTAGGCTCGTATGGGCGTATTAAGGCCTTTGTTGGGGGAGATGATGAATGGCTAAGCCCTCTTGGCGGCTTAGAGATTATCTTTGGGGTGCCTCGTGCCGAAATCGCCCTTGCATATCAGTATAAAGATAAAGATTATAGTGTATTTGGGTTTAACCTTAAGACAGATTTAATCTTAACTTTTTCGGTAGCATATGCGGCTCATGTGAGGGAAATTATCTCTGGTAGAGGGGTGGAAGATTATCACGAGCTATCTGTAGGCGTGGATTATTCTTTCCCTATCCGAACATCATCTTTACTAATTAAACAAATTTTCTATTATAACTCATCCGGCGCGACTAATGAGTGGGAAAGGCTAAATCTCTCTCAACGAAATATTGGATATTTCGGCTCGCAGGCCTATTCTTATACAGAGTTATCAGTTATGGTTAATGAATTTATTTCATTTGGTGTTAACGTGCTTGTAAATATGATCGATGGTAGTGGATTGGTTCTTCCTAATGGACAATTCACCTTGGCTAATAATTTGGTCTTAGATACCATTCTTGGGATTGCTTTTGGAGAAAATGGCTCTGAATTTGGAGCAAGCTCTGATACAGCGCTTAATTTTAATATACAAGCAAGGCTTCGAGCCTCCTTTTAGTTGGAGAAAACTATGTTTTTAGAAACAAAATCTATTGTAAAAGTCTATGACAATGGCACAACCCCCTTCAAAGCATTGGATCAAGTGTCTATTTCGATGAATTCAGGGCGGATTGGTGCTTTAGTAGGGGCTTCTGGATCGGGAAAAACTACCCTTCTTAATATTATTGGAGCGTTAGATACCCCAACGCAGGGTGAAATTCATATTGATGGGGTGTCTCTTTCTGGTAAGAATGAGAATGAGCTTTCACTATTTCGTAGAGAGTACTTGGGTTTTATTTTTCAGAGTTATAATCTTATTCCTGTTCTTACGGCGTATGAAAATGTAGCTTTAGCACTGTTTAATGTGCCAGAACATAAAAAAAGAGACTACGTCATGCCGCTGCTAGAACGAGTGGGCTTGAAAGGCAAGGAAAATAATCTTCCAGGGCAGCTTTCTGGGGGGCAGCAACAGAGAGTATCTATTGCTCGTGCCTTGGTAAAAACTCCTAAATTGCTTCTTGCGGATGAACCCACTGCCAACCTCGATTCAAGCACGGGGCAGACTATTCTTCAACTCATGGCAGAAATTAATAAAGAATCCGGTATTACAATTCTGTTTTCAACACATGACCAACGAGTGATGGACATTGCACACGATGTTTTCAATGTTGCTGATGGCAAAGTGGCTGGGGCATAATGAAACAGTTACTTCTATTATCCTTTAAAAATGTTGTGAAATCTCGCGAGAGAGTTATTCTAACATTTCTTATCCTCAGTTTTGGGGCGATGTGCTACACTGTTATGTCGTGCCTTTTAACAGGATTGCTTTCTGGGTCGGTAGAGGAAGCTCGCGCAGAAGATACCGCCGATATTCGTATTCGCATTGCTGATTTTGATGAAGAAAAAATGGCGTCCGAGGATAACCTTTTTCTCACAAATGAAACTCCTCTTGATGAAATGGGCTATACCTATGCTCCTCGCCTTTTTGTAAGTGCCGAAGCCGACAATGCTCAAGACTCTTTGCCCGTCATTTTTATAGGGATTGAGCCTCAAAAGGATCAACAAGTTTTTAATCTTAAAAAAAGTAATGATGAGCCTTTGGATGAGGGGTTGGTTTGGATTGGTGGGGCTTTGGCTCAAGATTTAGGCGTTGGAGAGGGCGATTATATCAATCTAACTTTTAGAAGCCTAACGGGTGCTTATATCTCTGCCGAATACGAAATAGGGGCTTTAATTTCCTCTCAACTTCCTATGTATAATGAAAATGCAATCTTTGTTGATATTGGAGACCTTAACAGCCTGCTTAATACTAATGTTGTAACCTATTATTCAATAAAATTAAGCAATAATGCCGATTTTCTCGAAGATTCTACTAAGATTAAGCAGCTTTATCCCAATCTTGAGGTGCTAAATTGGTTTGATATGACAGCAGAAACACGAAATACGCTCAAAGTCCGTCATCAATTTATGAATGTCTTTATTTTATTGATAATGCTTATTACACTTGTGGGGCTTGTAAATACTATTCTCATCAGCGTGTGGGAAAAGCGTAAAACAATAGGCACTTTAAGGGCTCTTGGCTATAACAGCAAAGAAATTATGTGGCTTTTCATCTTTGAGGGCGCATGGATTGGCTTTATTGGGGCAGTGTTTGGAGTATTACTTGGTATTATTGCCAATATTCCTTTGGTGATGATAGGCTATTCTGTGGCAGATGTCATTAAAATAGAGGGGCAAAGCCTTAATGTGGGCTTTACAGTTCCACCCGTTATTTATAGCACGTGGAGCCTTTCTGCAGTGCTGGTTCCTATTATCTTTATGCCTATTGCGGCAATGATTGTTTCTATCTACCCAGCTAAAAAAAGCGTCAAGATGAGTATCGTCGACTGCTTACGTACAACGGATTAGGAGCCTACTATGTTTTTATTTGCTTTTAAAAATATGTTGCGTTATAAAAATCGAGCTGTTGTCACTCTGTTGGTAGTGGTGCTTACTTCTATTACATCGATGATTGCCGTAGCATTTCTAAATGGTGTCTTCGATCTGATGATTAGCGGCTTTGTGAAATATCAAACAGGTCATATTCGTATTGCCTCGAAAGAATATGTTGAAAATATTCGGTTCCGACCGATCTATGAAAATATTTCAAATATTTCGCAGCTTGTTACTCGTTTAAAAAAAGATTCAAAGATTGAAAGAGTTGTTCCGACTATTCAATTTCATGGTTTTGTGACGCTAGGCGGGGGCGAGGCTAACTCACTCCAAAGCCGAGTTATTGCACTGCCGTTTGATAATAATGCCCACGGCTTTAAACCAAAAATGAAGGAGGGTTCTCCTCAATCTGGTGGTATTTGGGTGGGGCGAAAATTTGCTAACAAAATGAATATCAGCCTTAACGAGCCTATAATGGTTTTTACGCTCACATCAGAGAGTGGCTTGAACGCGGTGAAGACTAATCTGAGTGGTATTTATCAGTATAATATCAAAAACTTGGATAGCCAAACAATTTTTATGGATTTGCCTTTAGCTCAACGCCTGCTAAAGATTGCTGATGCAGCTACAGAGATTTATATTCATCTAAAGGATGAGCGAAAAATAAATGAAGTCGCTGCCCAGCTAAGGCAAGATTATCCTGATTATGCTGTGCAAACCTACTTGGAGCAACTAGGGAGCATGGGGCCAATGATCGTCCTTCAAAAACGAATAATGATCTTATTTATGATGGTTGTTGTGGTGTTGGGGTCGTTGGCAGTGGTAAACTCTTTGATAGCAAGTATTTATGATAGAATAAATGAGATTGGAATGATGAAAGCCTTAGGGTTTACACATAAAGAGCTTACAATAATGCTTGTCTCTGAGGGAGCCATTTATGGTATTGTCGGGACAACACTAGGAATGATGCTTGGCTATCTTATTATGATTCCAGCACTTACTAACGGGATCGATCTCACAGCAATTGTTGGCAGCTCTGATCTTCCTGCGGACCCTATCATGTATCCACAACTTTTACCTATGGATATTTTAATGCTGTATATTTTAGGCATTATCATTCCAACGCTACTGGCAATTCTACCTTCTCGTCATATTAAAAAAATCACACCAGTAGAAGCTCTTCGATCCTAAATAAAAGCCCCTTAATTAAGGGGCTTTTTTAGTATTTTAGAATTCCCAAGAATATTGAGGCTGATCGAGGATCATCCATGTGTGATCCGTTGGCCCGGCACCAGATCCAAGGCTCTGCACCGCTGCACTTGATAATGCCTGAGTAAGAAACTTTTTGGCTATTTCAACAGACTGTTTTAAATCTAAACCTTGAGCTAGACATGCTGTAATTGCCGCAGATATCGAACACCCTGTACCATGGCTGTTTTTGGTATTAATACGTGGGGCTTTCAACCATTCTTTAAACCCATCTTGTGTTATCAAAAGGTCGTTGCTTTCGCGGCTAACGTCATGCCCGCCCTTAACAAGAACGGCCTTCACTCCTGTATCCAAAATACGGGAACCAATTTCTTCGTAGGAAAGATTTTTATCAGGAGATTCCCCTATAAGTGCGTAAGCTTCGGGAATATTTGGAGTTACAATAGTAGAAAGAGGTAGGAGCTTTGTAATAAGGCTTTTTTCTGCAGAGGGGAGAAGAAGAGGGTCGCCGCTTTTTGCTCGCATTACAGGGTCGAGAACGATAGGCGTTTGAGGAGCATATTTTTTGAGAGAAGAAGCCACAACATCAATGATTTCCTCGTTGAAAAGCATTCCCAGTTTGATCGCCATAGGAGGAATATCTTGAAATATAGCATCCAGCTGCTCTTGAATAGCTACGATGGGGATTGAGTAGCAATTCTTGACACCTGTTGTGTTTTGAACGGCAATAGCCGTGAGAACAGTCATCCCGTAGCATCCAAAAACAGTAAACGTTTTGAGATCTGCTTGTAAACCGGCACCGCCACTGGGATCAAATCCTGCAATAGATAGGGTAGGGTATTGGATCATAAAAGAACTCCTTGATATCTTGTATCATCTCCTAAACGATTTTGAATATAGTCCCAATCGGGGCTGTAAAGAGCGTCGATAAAAGCAGGCACAAAACTACCTGGTTTTTGGGCTGTCATGCCTGCAATTTCCCCACAGAGAGAATAATAAGCAGTAGCTTGAGCCGATGCAATAAAAGGGTCACTCTCAACGGCAACAAAAGCTGTTGTAACAGCCGACAAGGCACAACCCATACCTGTAATTCTTGTCATTATAGGATTTCCAAAATTAAAAGAAATTTTTCGATTTCCTACAAAAACGAGATCTTCGGTGCCGCTTACCGATACAGTAGTACCTGGAAAGTGGGATGCAAAATACTTGGTGTTAATATCTTTCGTGCAACATAGAGAATCTACCCCTCGAGATAAGCCTCGAGAGCCTTGTAGAGATAATATCTCTCCCGCATTACCTCTAAGAATCGTTGCGTGGTGTATCAATTGTAAGGCAGTATTAGTGCGTTTTTTAACAGAACCAGCCCCAACAGGGTCGAGAACGATAGGTTTAGCGCATACTTTTATACAAGCATTAACGCCTTCAAGAAAGGCACTATTAAGAGTGCCGATATTGATATTAACCCCATCAGCCATTAGGGAGAGTGCAGTGATATCTTCTTTATCGGAGCTCATAATGGGGGATGCCCCTAAGGCTAAGAGAATATTTGCCGTCCAATTTTGGACAACGGTATTAGTGAGATTCAAAACAAGAGGTTTACGTTCATTGATGAGGTCTATTGTTTTTTTTAATTTCATCCAGTAATCCTTCTTAAGGTCTGTATCGCTTTTACAGGATCATCTGCATGATGGATGGTGCCAATAACAGCCAAACCTTTGGCACCGGCTTGTATGACGTCGGCTGCGTTATCTAAATTAATACCCCCAATAGCTGTGAGGGTATGTTTACTTTTTTCAGCAAGTTGTTTTACCCCTGAAAGCCCCCAGAAAGTTTGTGCTTCACCGGTTTTTGTTGGGGTTGGAAAAACAGCACTAGCGGTTACATATGTTAATTCGCTGAGAGTGTTTGCCGTATCTAGCTGCTCTATTTTTTCTATAGACCATCCAATAATAGCATCTGCTCCTAAAAGGGTGCGGGCTTCCATAGGGCTAGCATCAGATTGACCAAGGTGAACGCCTGCCGCTTTTATATCTGCTGCAAGTTTGGGATCGTCGTTAACAATAAGAGGTACATGAAAACGACGACATAAATCTAGCAGTTGAATGCCAAATTCTTTTTGAAAACCATAAGAACCTTCTTTTTCTCGCAATTGAAGAGAGGTAATCCCCGCCTCTAAGCAGGTTTGGATGAATTCTAAATAACGATCTAAGGGGGTAGATTCCCTGTGGGTGATAAGCATTAATTTGTGATAGTGAGGATAAGGGTTCATAATGGCACCTCGCCCCTCATTTTAACCAAAAACAATAGCTTTGTCAAGGTCATGAAAATCTTTGTTGACTTTTATCTTTTATCTGACCTATAATATAGATGTATTTATAAATAGGAGAGTTCGATGAAATTACACCTATTTGTTGCGTTGCTACTAGCGCCAACTTTAATATCGGCTAAACACATTGATACAAGAGATCTTACTCCACAACTCAAACAAGTTCAAAGGCTTATTGGATCCAAAAGGAATACTTCAGGCTTAGCAGCGGCGCAAGTTGCATCCGCTACTATTTTTGCGGCAGGCCTGGGTGCTTCTATTTCTGGGGTAGCCTATCGCCCCTATTATCGATCCCCTTACTATGGATATCGTCGTTATTATAATTCTGCTTCTCTTATAGGAAATTCTCTTCTAGCAGCAGGGTTAATATCCTCGGCTATGGTTTCGGCAGAGGCGGAATCCATCAATCAAAATAATGCCACTATCGAACAAAAGATCATCAATATTATAAGAGATCTTGTTCGAACAGATGAGGATTATCTAAAAGAAGCATTGGCACTTAATATGAGGATATCTAATCGCGGTGAGCAGCTCAAAACTCGCCTTGATCAAGACGCTAAAACTCAATTAGAAACCATTTATGCTCCCTCGAATCGTATGGAGTCTAATTTTCAGCAAGAGCTTGAGGCGGTGCCTACCCGCTATAATATACAGCAGTATATTAATGCCCTTAATGCTTTGAGTAATCAATTATTGGGAATAGAGCCCAGCACGAAAACTAGACAAGAAATTAAGGCAGAAGCGAAGCCACTTATTAAGGCGTTGACAGTAGCCAAAAAAGGGCAAGCAAAAGAGATTAAGGTGCTAACAAGGAAAGCTGTGAAAGATAGAAAAATGTTTTTGAAAACATTACGACGACCAATAAATCAGGTATTGATAGGGCGTCAAAAGGAATACGATGCCTTTATTGATGAGTCTAATAAAGAAATTGATACTTTATTTCAAAAGTATTATCAAGCTTACTATGCAAAGCTTATGTAGTTTGTTTTATATATGAAAAAAGCACCCTTATTAGGGTGCTTTTTATTGATTGTATAATATTATCTACCAATTGCTTTTAAGCCTTCGATCATCAGTAGGTATCCAGAGTCGTCAATAAAGACGACAAATGGAGCATCATTACCTAAGAAGGCAGTTTGAATGGATGAGCTAGGAAACACGCGGTATGTAACACGATTGACGCCTGTTCCAATATTGGAAATAATTTTTTCTGGCTGACCAGCAGTTCTCCATAGAGATCGCGTCCATGTTGCGACGTCGATAGAGCCTGTAGAACCCACCCGAGCATAAATAATTCTCCCTGTAGAGTCAATATCAAAATCGTAGCGATTGTTGAAACCATCAAGAGGGGGCCCAGTTACATATATTTGATTGTTTGAAACAGCTGCTAGTTGGAAAAACTTTGTAGCACCATAAATATAACCTAAGTATATGGCGTTATTATCTCTGTCACCATCACGGTAGAAGCGAGATTTTACTTTAGGAAACTCTGTTGTAGATAGGGTGTTGACGGTTAACCAACGACGAGATCCTACTGAATTGGTGGCATAGGCGGCAACAACACTAAGTTGATCCGTTGAATTCCACCAAACACCGTATATTTCTCCTCGAGAGCTTGTCATATCAAATATTTCAGGAGTACGACCTTCCCATCGATCAAAATAATTTTCTTGCCATCTTAAGTTGCGGATATAGCCAACAACATTTCTATCATCCTCAATAAAAGAGACGTAAGTACGATCGCCATCATTAAATGAACTAATATCACTTACCTTTGATGGGTTTCTTCCTCCGTTTAGGTCTGTTGAACCGTTAGGCTCTTGGATAAAATCAATCTGAGGAGAAAGCCCTCCAGTCTGTCCAAAAATCGCAATTCTATTTTGGTTTGAAACAGCCGCAACGTAGGGAAGCGTTCTTCCAGGAATAAAGATGAGTTTTAACCCTGATAGCAATGCTGGACGTTCTGTTGCCATAACAACGCTCCATGGGCTGGACGAGGTTACATCATAGCGAAGAACTCGAACCCAAACACCAGATTCTGCCGTTTTACTTTCGGGAGAAGGCTCGTTTGTTACGGTTGTAAGATTGGAATAATTATTCCCAGATCGATTAAAAGTCTTTGTAATAGTTAAGTTACGAATATTGGTAAGCCCCTCCAACTGAGATGTGAAAACATTTTCAGCAAGGGTAATACCCGTAACAGGATCTGCTGTTCCATGAGTGTAAGTTACTGTTTGAGAACCATTTATTTCGGTTGAATATGCGATATAAAGAGCTCCATCACGACCAACAACCGTTGAAAATTCTTTTACAGGTTCTATAGATGGATTGATCCGACGTGTCCCGATATTAAAATCGGTATGGTCTAATGTAACAGCGCCTTGTTCGTTAGGCATATTGAAATCAACAAGTCGCTCACGCCAAGAGTTAATAAAAAGAAGGTCTGCAGGAACATTTTCTGTGACGACAGAACAAGAGGAGAAGAGCATCAGGAGACCAACAACTAATAAGTGCCCTTTAGTATATAGGAAAAATTGTTTATCATTCATCATAACCTCCTAACGATAGTGCTAGCGCTGAACAAAGTCTCGGTATTTTTTTTGCAAAGTTTATAGATTGCTATAAAATAAAAATCAGTATAAGAGATAATTATAGCCTCTGGTAATCTAATAAGATTAATTCTATTTTTAAAGATTCATATATCCACGTATTTTAGCATGTTTTTTTCTATATTTCAAGCGATATTTGTCTTTATTTGTAACTATTATAGAAGATATGGCACTATTTTTTTTTATTTTTGTAGAATCGATATTTTATCCAATCATCTTAGTAACATGCTGTGATAATTGATTCCTATATTGATATGGTACAATTAGGGAAGAACTTATGTTTTTTGTTTTAATACCGATATTAACCTTATTTTCTTATAGTTTTTCTAATATAATTATTGCCATAAAAGGTTGTAATAGTATTGAAAATATGTTAAAATAAAATGTGTTCTCATTATTTTTTAGTATTAAATGTTTAATTTGTAATGAGATGATTGTTTAAGTAAATAGATATAAAAATTAGATATAAAAATTAGAAAACAAGAGGGGATTATTTTTTAGTTAATAAAAAATAATAACTGATCTTGGGAGGTAAACTATGAGACGAAATTTCTTTGCTGTGGGTCTACTGGTTCTATTGGCTGGATGTTCGTTGGCTAGAGAGCAGGCATTTAACCTGGGCTATAAAGATCGCCGAGTTATCGACAATCTTAAAAAGCAAGCTCTTTACTCCATCGATGAAGAAGGTGTATATAACCAGAAGAACCACGATCTAATAGTCTTTGACGGTGATCTCCTGTTGATGACGTTTACATCTGTTGTCAACGGTGTAGAACAGGGGGTTAGCGAATACTCTGTTGAGGTGGTGGAAGATATCTCTTCTTCGGAAGGGATTTTCCGCTTGTATGGTAGTGGCCCGTTATCGGGGAAATACATCGGAATGCAGATTCTGACAAATTTCAATGGTGCCTATGCAAAATTGAATTTTCAGGATACTCAATCAGGGGCAATAGAGGCGGCTCGCTCGATGCCATATTGGAACTGGGTTACAGATCCATTGGTATTCCGAAGCTTTAAGTCTTTCCCTGTGGGTACACCGGTTGTGTATTTATCAGATCCGCTTGCTCCTGTTGATGCAGTTGATGGTGTTGATGCTTCAACAAGGCAGCAACAGCTTCGTTTTATTAAGCTAGCAAATCCTTTGGGGACACACCATACAAATATGGTTGTTTCTATAGACTCAAAAGGAACTGCTACCACGGTGGATGATTCCTATCAGATGACGTTTAATACAGTTGTGCCTGTGGGAAATAGAACAAATCTCTTTGTTACTTATGAAATCTTAACAGTTAAATTAATGGCCCCTAATACGGAAATATACGGGGTTAGAGTTGTCGATGTTGGAACTACAGGTTCTTCACCCATTGGAGGCACTCCACTTGTTGGTGCTACAGGATTTATCGCTGTTGAATTTTACTCTGATTCAGATCGTAGTAAGGTTGCTGCGCGTATTGCTTTTGAAACTAGCGAACTCAACGCGCTTGCATCGATGAGAGCAAAACCTTTGTACCGGTGGGAAACTTTATCTACAGCTGACCTTCCAACGCGTGTTTTTGACCGCTTCAAAGGCGAACCACTTGTTCAGGTCTTCCCTTATGTATCAGATGAAATCACTCCTGCTGGTGGAGGGGTTAACAATCTTCCGCTTACTTATAACTGGGAAAATACAAGAGAATTTCACTTTAACACAACGAACTTTACGGTTCGTGTTCTTGACGTAAGAAATCGAACAACAAATAGTGTCAACTATCGTTTCCAGATGATTGACGACGTATCTACCAACGAAGGGATTGTTCAACTTCAGGGTGCGGTTGGTTCTTTGGCTGGACAATATTTCCACATTAGACACTACTACCCATCTGAGGGTGAGATGAATCATGGATACCATGCTGCTGCAACCCCAAACACTTTCGAACCTTCTACTGGAGTAGGGGATACTCGCCCAGTGGATGACACTCGTTTGATTGTAAAGATAGGTCAAGGGTCTACAGAGGCTATCGCTAGTGCGATGGTTACAACATCTGATAATACAGAAGCCTCTAATATTATTTATCAATCTAAAACTAACGCTTATAAGCCACAACGGCTTCTTGTTGATATGAATAAACGTGGATCCTCATGGGCAGGGGTATTAGATGATGGTACCTACTCTCCAGATTCAGCGACGAACATTCTTTTAAATGCTGTTGCCAGAACATTACAAGTTCGTATTACTACAAACGCTCCAGCACGTTTCTCTACTTATCGTTTCTTTGTTGTTGAAAATATCTCGGACACACGCTTAGTTGCTGTTTTATCAAATATTCCTAACACAACAACCGCTATTGATAAACACAATGGATTCTTCGAACCATCCATGGACGTTGCATTTTCTAACCCTGATAACGACGCTGTCTCTCAACCATTCCATACCAAATATGTCGCCTTTATCTTAGGTTCAGGTGTGGATAGCACACGTGCAAAAATTGAATTTGCAGATACAAAAGAAGAAGCTTTACGAAAAGTTGATAACAGAAGTGCATGGAATCTTTACGAATCAACAGCTATTCCTACTCCAAACCGTATTATTAAAACACTTGCAGGGATTAGTCCTCTTGTTCGTTTGGATAGAAATGGATACTATGATGCAACTCACACAGAACAGCTGAAATTTGATGCCGATGATATGGCAGTTACTATTTCTTGGCACAGAAGTCGAACGGCTGCCTCTTTAGATCTAAATGTTGTTGCAGCAGCCCGTTATACAATTCCTCTCCCCTTGATAGCAGATACCTCTTTACAAGAAGGTGTGTTCTCTATGATTGGGGGGGCCGCTACAAATATTCGTGTGGTGGATCCTGCAGGTGGATACTACCCCACTCCTGAAACAGCTCTAGACCTTGATGGATCTTTGCTTGAAGGTCTAAATGGCGAATATCGATATGCAAGTACGGGTGATACTATTTATAGTGTTATTGTAGGAACCTTGGCCGATGCGAACAAAGTTCGTGCAGGGCGTGGTGCTACACGTGATATAGCTGATGCTGCTCGTTTAGCTTTAACTGCTCCAAACTGGCATACATTAGCAGACGCTCCTTTGAGTCCTGATGTATTTATTCAATTAATGGAGTCTATTGAAAACTATCAAAATTTACCCTATGTTATGTCTGTGACTGGTTTCCAAGTCGATGCTACTGGAAGAAACACAAGTACTTATCAACCTTATGATACTTATGAATTTGAATTCACGATTAATCCAAGCTTGCAGATGACAGTGCGCCAAAAATATAATACTCAAACAACTACAGCTGTCTTCCCCTTGCTTATTGTTAATAATATTAGTAAATATGATACCATAGCTCGTGTTAACGGTTCTGGATCCATGGGTAACGTTGCTCCAGGTCGTTTTATGCGTATTAGAATTCCTACTGATGCAGATGTTAACGCAACACCTCCAAGATATGTGACGAACGCAACGGTATCTTTCTATGCTAATCGTGCTGATGCCGAATTAGATAGAAACCCCGTTACAAGTGGAAGTAGTTTAGGTAGAATCCCCGCGGGTAGCTTTGATAGTCAATATAATATCCGCCACAAAACATTTGCAATCTATCCTTTAACAAATCTTCCTAACAATAAGACGTATCAATCCTTGATACTCCCTCAACTTAGTTCTGTGAAAAATTATGATACGTATCAAATCTTCAATCCTAGAGTTCTTGATACAGTACTTATTAGCTTTAAGGACGTTACTGTTGATGGAGATGAGCGTATTTCTATTAAACCTGCTAATGCTGTATCTGCAGCTACTTATCAGTATGAAGTTATATATGACACGATGAGTGATCCAACGTGGAGAGCAGTTTTTGTTCGACTCATTGGAGAAGGACAGTTATATCACAACCGTTTTGTAGGCTTTAGATTCAGTGATAATGTTACTACTGGTTCTCCAGATAAAATGCACGCAGTAATTGGAGAAACAGACTTTGTTAGTCTTCTTTCTAAAATGATAGCGCTTAGAGGCGATGAATCCATAAATGGCTGGGAGTACGCCGATACTGAAAAATTATACGACAAAGATATTAAGACATTTAAGTCAGCATCTGCAGCATACCGTGGCGTCACAGGTGTCACAGCCGATCGTGTTGGTAGTTTCGTAACTGTTAACACAAACGGGGTATATAACGCTAAAGAAACAGATATCTATAACTTTACCTTTACCGGTAGTGGTCAAACAGCTACTAACATGATCCTTGATATTACTACAAGAAAGGCTGATGGTACAGATATTGCTGGACGATACTACTTCATTCCATTAGTAAATACTCCTGCGAATGCTGCTCCTGATTTTGGAGACAGTGATCCAACCACAACAACACCCGCAATTGAACGTGGACAGATCATGTATGGTTACTTAATTTCTTTTAACTATGGTGTAGATGGAAGTACAGCTCTTGTGCCATTTAACAACCACTTTGCTATCGTCAGAACAGATACTGTCGATGGAACAACATCCGACCCAACAGGTACCGTTCGTAGTGTTATCGTAGCTACTAACGCTTTAGCATTAGGAACCCCCGCTGATACTCCAAAAGGTTCAGGGGCGGCTACAGCTTATGAAATGTACAATTACTGGTTCCAAAATGGTGTTAACCCTCGTGGTAGCTCTGTTATTCCTTTACTTGCATTTAACCTTAGAGATCGCGTAACAACAGATATTAACTCTCGTGTTATCGAATTCTTCTCTTCAAATCCTTGGGTATCTTTGACTAACTTTGAAACAGGTACCTTTAGCGATGGTACAGCTCGTGTCGCCTATACTCTTCACCCTAAAAATCATCGCAGATATACTTTTGATAACTTTAACAGAGTTTTAATCGTAACAAATGTTAAGAGACCAGCCTTAACAGGCACGACAGCTCCTACATTTACATATGAACGTTATAGTATCAACGTTCGTGAGGTTGTAAGTGATTACGCTGCTGTTGTTCAGTTGGCTGTAGCACCTAATACTGCGTTTCCTTCTGTTAATGCTGAGCTAGATCAACGATATGTTTATTTAGAGATGCCTGCAGGAGATACAGCTGCAGCAACCGATCAACGCACACGTGATGCTCGTATTATCATAGCTGGAGAAGGCCCTGAAAATACAGTTGCAGCCGTTAAAGCCTTGCGTGACAGTATCCATGCAGAAAATGAATGGAATGTCGCAAACATGGATTATGCTCTAAATCAATTGGACACCTCAGTCGATGTCGCTGGTATTTCTGAAAAAGCATTTAGAACACAACACATACTTACACCTGCAGCTGCTGGCGCACAAGAATTTTCTTTCTACTATACTTATTCACCTGCTGGAAATATTAATCCAACAAACGATACAATTGCAGCTCAAACACAATGGAATCCTGATAACTGGCTAGCCTTCCGCCCTATCATTCGTAAAGTAGGGACTGCTGAATCAATCATTACCAACTTTGAGATTGCTCGTCATAGCGGTGCAAACAGTTATAATTATACAAACGTTCTTAAGGTAATTCAGGCTGATGATACTCGTACTATTTTCCAATTGGCAGGTACACAGCCTCAAACACAAATTACCCCTGAAAATATTAGCTTGTCTAACCTCTTTATGGCCGTAGAATACGGAACAGGTATCAACGATCGCACAGCCAAGGTTGTGTTCTCCGATACTCGTACGGGTGTTATGAATAGATTAAATGCTAAAACAACTTATAACTACTTCCAAGGTATGATGGCGACTAACTCAGGTGATCATGAAGAAATTGTCAATCAAGTCATCGTTGCAAATCGTGGTGTTGAGTGGGTTACAGTTTCAAACTCAATACATAACACTGTTGCTAACGGTGGATTAACCGGACAGTATGGCTCAACAATATTTGATCCAGCTATGGATATTAAAGATGACGATGACTATACAAAACCAATCTATTCAACAACAGCTACAACAAACTTTATCTTAGATCCTATCAATAAGACTATCCAAGAATATCGTATTGTTCCAGATACTTCTGTTGGTGGTGGTGTAAGTAGAACTAACACCTTTGTATATGGTTATACTGTTATTGAATCTAGCTTCGAACCCTCTCTAAGTACTGTTGGGGCTAATGGATTACCAACGGCGCCTAACACAAGAGAAGATAATTTACGTTATCAACTTGTTGTTCGCTTAGAAGGCTTTGGAGATTACAAAAATCTCTTCCTCGCTGCCGAAGTAGGCCGTTTTGATGCAACTCAAGCAGATAATATAAGTGGACACGATGCGCAAATCGTTCGAACAGATAGTGAATTAGAACGATTTAAAGCAAGATTGATTTTCGGTGAAACAGTGAATAGTGCGAAAGCAGCTCTTGAAGCTATGAGAACTAGAAAAAGCTGGAACTTAATCGCTCGAGCACGTTTAACTAAACCATCTGCTCTTATTAACAGTGTCGATCCTGCTCGTTTAGGATTATTCCAAACAACAGGAGACCAAACAATTACTGGTGATGGAACTAACAGTAGTGATTATTATGCTCGTTTAGTTACAGCTACTGGAGCAGAATCTAACGTTATCGACATTGGAAACCATACAAACTTTGTTTTCCACCAAGATGCCACAGATATTCCTTATGTTACTGTTGTTTCTATCCAATCAAATGTGCCTTCACAAGTTAGATATCGAATAGAGGTTGCAGAAAACTTCCTCACCCCAACAACCCCAGTATCTAGACGTTCTAACGATGTTGTGGTTATTTTAGATAACGCCGGATCTGCTCTACATGGAAAAGTTGTTGGTATCCGTCGACATTCAGCACAATATGGAACCATTGATGGTGCCGTATTCTCAATGGTTATTGGTGGCACCGTTGTTACTAATGCTGCTGGCGTCGAACGAACTATCCCCAATACAACTGCTGCCATTGTTTCAGAAATGAGTGCTATAGACGTAACTGATACAGCCGCTCTTGAAGCATTACTTCCTATTACATTACGATACTCTAATGACATAGCACGTGTGCCTGGTGGTGTAAACGACTCACTTAATGGTAATGACTTTATCTCTTTACTTAGTGCAGATCAAGCAGGAATATTCTCGTCCTTAGACGGAGATCGTGTCTATATGTCTTCCTCTAACGCTACGTGGAATTATAATAATACAACAAAATTGATGACTATTACTTATACTGCTCCTGGTGGTGGTCGGTATGAAGATCCAATTTCTTCAACTGAAAAAGCCAATAATAGCTCTGAAGCCTACCGTGTTATACCTGTTATGACACTAAATGCTCCATCAGGAACTCCTGTTGCTCGTGGTCAAGGTGTTGTGCTTCTTCGTTCTGATGAAAACTCTGGAACAAGAGGATTCTTACATAATAAATATGTAAGTATTATTTATCACGGTACTCCTAGAGATACAGCTATTGAAGGTGCTTACTCTGTATTCTTAACAAATGCTTCTACCTTAAGAGAAGCCACAAACCTTATGAGTGATGCCTCATCAGCAGCTCTGTATACGGTTTTAACACCATATACAACCCTTGACTTAACTCCACTTAACACTTTCCTTGCTATTAACAACCCAGATAATGCAACAATGCTACCATCTACTTGGGCTTTCATGCAATCTTCTGTGTCAACAAATAACTACCAATTTGATCCAAGCAATACAACCTTAGTTAAAATGACACAAAATGACCTCGATAACAGAATAATCTGGTTAGAAACTGTTTCAACGCCTGTTAATTCAAGTGGATATACTGGAACGACTTCCCGTCAGACAGTCCGATATCGTGTTGATATGGTTCATACTTTAGCAACTACAGCAGGAGCACACTTAAGTAATAATAATAGACAAATTGTTCTTAAGCTTACATCTGGTAGATACACAACAAGTGCAGCAGAGGCTCCATCTGGAATTGCAGGCTCTAATCCAGGAACAGAAGTCCCCGATCGATATATTGCAATCAGAACATCCAAACTTGTAAATGCTGCCAATCCCTCTGTAGATGCCTCTTGGCAGGCAATTTCTAGAGAAACAATGTACTTAGGCCTTTCAGAAACTTCAGCAGTGGATGCGTTCTCTTCCTTCACAGGAGGAGCTGGTGCAATCGACCCTTATGGTGTTGCTGCTTACACTGCATCCTTGGATCGCCACGCTATTGGCTACTATTTAAGTGTTCTTGCTCAGAATGCTAATAACTATATGACAACCCCCCTAGGTGATAGAACCACAAATACTTTTAATGGTGCTACTGGAGTACCTCAATTGTTCTTACAATATAATGTAGGAACAGGAAATGGTGCTCATGGATGGGGTGGAGCAAACATGGGTGTACCTAGTATGCATGTTGGGCTTAGCTCTCTAGACATTGTCGGTACATCACTTGAAACGATGCCAACTAGTCGTAGATTAAATTACTGGATTCGTCCTGTTCGTATTGTGGATGAAAATACATTTGTTTTCCAAATTTATGGAGGACAAGCATTGCAATCAACAGCGGGTGGTGCCTTTGCAGACTATACATCTGGTGGTATTACTTATAATACAGCCTTGGTAAATTCTGTTGTCTCTAATAAATATTGGATTATCCGTGCTGGAAACGGTTCTGAGTTGTGGCGTGCACGGATTACCAATGGAAGCACTGCTGCAGAAGCATTACAAAACCTTGGAACGGTCACGTCTCCTAACCTTGCTCCTGACTTTGGACTTAACCGTCGTGTATTAACAAATATTGCTAATGCCCTTGAATACATTGGTAATGCAGATGTTGATCCTACAGTAGTAAGAACATTAACTGCTTCTTCAACTCTTGCCCAAACAAATGCACTTTATAGCAACCGTGTTCCCGTTCAACTTGAGGTAGATAACTATACAAACTGGATATTTGCAACTGATAAAAACAATCCTTCGGTTACTGTTACAATTCGTTCAAATAATGCTGGGGTTGTTGATCAAACTCAAGCTACGTATGGAATATCTCCTGTTTATAGTGCTGGAGTTACAGATTCATTTAGAGGAATATTTGCTCTTAGCGGATTCGGGCCTTTTGCTGGACGTCTAGTTGCTGTTCGATTAGATCATGATTCGTCAACTCCTCCTGTCTTCCAATCTGAGCAACTTCGCTTGATATCTGCGCCAGCAAGTTTAACTCGTGCCGTAACTTACACAGGAACCACAACAGTTGTTACTAACTTTAATACAAACTGGGTCTTCCTAACTAATGCCGTGTCGCTTTCTTCAACTCCAGGTTCTGCTGCGGGTGATGATCAAGCGCAAACAACTTATCAGGCAACTAAGGATGGATCAGGCGTTATTACTTGGCAGTCCCCAACATACTTTAACTTTGTGCTTAAAAATAATTTAACAGCCGATGCTGGTATCTTATCTAGATTTGTACATCCATCTAAACGCATTGTATCTAAATCTGGCGAGTTCAGTGCATCAAATCCTAACTTGAAACCTTCACAAGTATATGATCCAAATAACACAACAATTTACTCTGCCGATGATACTGTGATCCCTCCTGCCATTACTATTCAAGAGCCAGGAACATCACCTGTTCGATATCTTTTGGGTGGAGCAACGTCTGAAGAACATTTAACAGATCACCTTGTTATGACAGATGCTGGTACAAACATGAGAACAAGAGCTGTTATCAGTGCCCTTCGTTTGGGAGATACTCCTGTATACTTAGGTATTAAGATGTTGACAACAAATACTACAGATGGTTCTGTTGGGCTAGAAGGAAACGCAGGGCTTATCGTTATTGTTGTTACTAACTCTACAGCGACAGCTCTAACTACTGTTCATAATCAGGTAAAAGCTATTACAACTGTTCCAGACCATGACTTTATTCGAAGTGTTGTTAATACATCTGTTGTCTTGGGAGATCTTGAATCAGCTGGTCCTATTACGTCTCTCAACTACTATAGAGGTTACGACCCTCAAAATAATACAGAATGGTCCTTCAATAAAAATGCTTCTACAGTTCTTGTGACCAGAGTTTCGGGAGGCTCGATATCGGCATCAGGAATATATCAAGCTGTAGTTGTTAAGGATTTTGCTAAACTTTCAACAGCCACTACTCTTAATGATACATCAGACCTTTATGCAGTGGTTCTCTTGAAATCAACAGGAACAGACGACTTTAACTTTGCGAATAAATATCTATTTATTCGTAGAAAAGCAAATACAAGTAATGCTCCTCTTTCTAAACTTGATATAAAGATGTTCTTAGCTGATACTACAAATGCAGGCTTGCCACTTTTAGCTAATAATACAGATCTTTTTGGTGGATGGACAAATACCGTAAAGAGATTGTTTACTGGTGGTAACATAAATGGAACTACATACTCCTTACCTACAGCTGCTACACCTAATCCAGCAAATATGGCAATTCCTCAAACAAACTTCCAATTATTCTCTACCATTTTTGAAGGACACTGGAGTAAATTGTATGAGTCAACAGATTTCACTAACTATCTCTACCGTAAGACAGATACAACGGAATATCTCTTGGATAATGATCGTAAGATGATGATCCTACGTATTGTTAGTGGTGGAATAACTAATGCCTACTTGTACTCAGTATGGCTTACTAACCTTAATCCTGTAATGACAACAGACCCTGGTTCAGGCTATACGGCTGCGGATAATCTATCTGCTGGCGATAGAGGTATATTCTACCGCCGAGCTATTGGTCAGTTAAGTTCTGGAACAAACACCTTTGCCAACATAACAATAAATTCAGCAGGTCAAGTTACTGCAGGGGTTAATACTGCGGCAGTAACGATAACAGCGATGGAAAGCTCTGCGAATACTAAATCAGGTTTTGTATCAATGAAATTTGGGCATAACCAACATATTACACGGGCTACAGCAGCCACAGGGGCACAACAAACTGCTTCATTGCAAGTTGTCTTCCCTCCAGATAACTTAAATGGTGGAACAACAGGAGTTAAGTATAGAGACTTGTATGATAGTATGTTTATTGGATTCTCGGATACGGCAGTAGATGCAATTCGCTTGCGACGTATTCAAGAGTTCCTAGATCCATACTTCATCCCTGCACTTCATGCTAATGCCAACGAAGCTCTGCTAACTAATGCTGCACGCCAAATTCAGGCGAACGGTTCCAGTATTCCTGTAACCAGTGGTTGGAAACAAGATGTTTATAGCAACTTTGCACCTATATTTGTTGGGCCAACATCACGAGAATATTATGGTATTAGCTACGACTTTAACTCTGGAGAAGGAAATGGTAACGGGCTTGGAGACCCTTATAACATTAATATCAACGTTGCTCTTTCAAAGCTTGGTACAGCAAGTTCCTTGGATACTATTATAGGGCGTGCTAATATTTCAGGAGCATTTACTATTCAAGCAAATCGTGCTAAATTCCTTGTGAGAACTCTTGAAGCCAATAGTGCCGGTACCGAAGGTGTTGTTCGTTTCTACTATGGACGAAATCTTGGAACAGGCGGATATGGTGTAGATGGTGGTGCGCTAGCTTCAACACATTGGGAAACTCTTACTAACCAAAATATTGCAGATGGCTGGCAGCTATCCAACCGTTATATGGCAATTAAGATAGGTGAAGGTGCTAATACGCATACAGCTAAATTTGTATGGGGTAATTCGATAGAAGAAGCTAAAGCAAATATGAATGCAACCTCCTACTATAACGTAGCTGCTTTACGGATAAACAGATATGATAGTCGTGTAACATTAAGAGCCTTTGAAATACCTACAGCTACAGATAAAACAGCATGGGTAGGAAAATTTGTTGCAGAAGATCCCACAAGTGACTATACCATTTATGTTGATGGCGCTCTATCGGATGCCAATGCCCTATCAGTGCGTATCTGGAAAACTTCTGAAAAGCCAACAGATGTGGGAGACTTCAGTCTTACCAGATATCAATATAAAGAAGTCTTTAGAGAACATACAGAAGGGACCGTATCTCGATCTACAGACGGAGTTTATTCTGATGTTACCGGTGATACTGATTTTAGCACTGATGGAACTCGTGTAGGTGTACTTACTGGGTTTGGGTCTCTCAGTGGTTCATTGCTTCGTATTCGTCATAAAACATCAACAGCAACTGGAGGTGGGTGGTCTGGACGAACCGACCGTATTACGGATAATAAATACATTCGTATTGGGCGAACTTTGGGAGATCTTACTAACCATGCAGTTCTTGGATCATGGAAAGGTGCTGGTAAAACCTATAATGCTATACGAACAACAGATTCAGCTTACTAGTATCACTTAGTTATAAAACTTTAATGTAAATCCCCCTCTTCGTAAGGAGAGGGGGATTTATTATTGAATAAATTTAATATAAATAGAGGTAAAATATGTCTGAACGTTATGGATATCCTCGTGATGGGGGAGAGTGGAAAACGCCGGATCATTTTATTATTTTAGATAGTGGCTGTAAGATAGACAAAAAACCTCCAGGAATGACTCATTTATATGAAAATAAACTGGTTTATAAGGATCATCCTAGAATCATTCTAAGAGGCTATTTGGATAGTTTTCAAACAAAAATTATTGAATCTCAGTTAATGCTTTCAGATAATCCATCTTTAGTAGATCAACTTGATAATTTACTCTCGTTTACTAGAGAAATTCTTGGCTCTGAAGTTCTAAATGAGGATGTGCAGATTACTCAAGTTTTAGGTCTCACTTTTCAAGAGATTAAAGAAAGGTCTCACTATCCTCAAAAATACTATGGAATGAAACAAATGGTTTTACCTTCTTATAAAGATGGAAAATCTGTAGTTTTGCTTAATCGCCTTAGAGCAGAAAGCAGAGAAATTGAATTAATAGCTACACAAACCTTTCGTAATAATGATACTTTTGAAAGGCTTGATATAATTGAAGCATTAAATTGCTTAAGTTCTGCGTTTCATATACTTATGTATCAAGAACTTAGTCGATAAAAAAACCCGCATAAAGCGGGATTCTTATCGTTTTATAAAAGGAAAAATATATGGTGTATGTTTTGAGTATTCTTCCCAGTTGCTATATTTTTTCATATGTTCCTCTAACATGGGGCCTGTAAGCATAGAAATCGTTAACCCAATAAGAATAGGTGAAATAAGCCCCAAGATAATTAAGAGTATCATACCTTGTGAAAATAAAGATGGGACTGTACAGAGCCAAATTCCTACCCAGAATGTGATTTCTCCAAAATAATTGGGGTGTCGAGAGTAAGCCCATAGACCTGTATCGATAGATTGATTGGGACGAGCTATTTTTTCATTTTTTATAAAATATGCTAATTGAGCATCGGCTGTAATTTCCCAATATAGACCAATAATACATATTATAAGTCCTGGTAAAATATTTAAAATAGAGAAATTCTGGGTTGGAAAATAGAAATAAAAAGGAAAACACATGATAAACATGATAAATCCTTGAAATAAAAAGACTTGAAAATAAGCTAGAGAGTAATTTCCATTATATCCTGCCTTAATTTTTGCATAACGGGGATCTTCTGATAAAGGAGCATTTCGAACAGCAATATGCCATGCCAGTCGAATTCCCCATATGGCAGGTAGAATTACCAAGGAAAGGCTTTGAAAACTAAAGCCATTCAAGATCCATCCTAAAAAAGAGATTAAAGGAAATCCAAGCCCCCATGTTGTATCGATAACAGCCCATTTATTATTTTTAATTGCAATAAAATATGTAAGGCTAAATATAATCCATAATGTTAATGCACTCACTCCAATATAAAATATCATTTTTAACTCCACCATCTATTAAAAATAGCCACCAATATAAATCGGTGGCTATTTCGTTTATTTTTTATTCACAAGGAAGAACACGGATGCTGTTTGTTGTTCCAGATTGATAAATTTTTTGACCATATGTAACAACAACTAGATCACCTGTTTTTAGATTGAACATTTCTTTTGCTCGTTGAATACCATACTCAACAAATTGTTCATAATTTAAGTTTTTGTTAGTTAACTCGCCTGTAATTCCTCGAACCAAAAGCATTTGACGCGCTGTTGTTTCATCGTCTGCGAGTGCTAATACGGGTATCTCTGGAGAGTAACGGCGCACTTCACAAGCTGCACGACCAGAATGTGTTCCAACAACAATAGCTTTTGCACCACATGCAACAGCTACACGAACACAGCCTTTTGCAACAGCTTCATTTGTAGGACATGTTTCTGAAAATTCAACGGTAGGGGCTTTTATTAATGGATCAATTTCGGAGGCAATATCCGACATTACACGGACAGCATGAGATGGATAAGACCCTTTAGCGGTTTCCCCAGAAAGCATAATTGCATCTGTCCCGTCAAGAATAGCATTAGCAACGTCTGTTACTTCTGCACGAGTAGGACGAGGATTTTTAATCATCGATTCAAGCATTTGAGTTGCAGTAATAACAGGTTTTCCTGCTTTATTACATTTCTGAATCATTTCTTTTTGAACTAATGGGATTTTTGCGATTGGAATTTCAACTCCAAGATCTCCACGAGCAACCATAATTCCGTCGGAAACTTCTAAAATAGAATCAAAATTGTCAAGACCTTCTTGGTTTTCAATTTTTGAGATAATTTTAATATTATTTCCGCCAAATTTATCAAGAACAGCTCTAACCTCTAATACGTCAGATACTTTACGAATAAAAGAAGGAGCCACAAAATCAACATTGTGTTTACAACCAAACTCTAAATCAGCAATATCTTTTGGAGCTAATGCTGGAAGATTTACTTGAACATTGGGAAGATTGACACCTTTGTTTTGCCCTAACATACCGTTGTTGAGAATTAAAGCCTTGACGTCATTACCTGAAACTTCAGTAACGGTGAGCTCGATTAAGCCATCGTCAATTAAGATGGTGTTACCTGGAGATAGATCTTTCGCAAACCCTTCATAGCTAACACAAATTCGATTTTCATCACCAATACATTCATCAGTTGTAATAGTTAATGTGTTTCCAACAGAAAGTTGTACATCTTTGCCATCTTTGAGCTTTCCAGTACGAATTTCTGGCCCCTTAGTGTCTAATAAAATTGCTACGGGAACACCTACTTCTTTAGCTGCAGCACGAGCATTTTTAATTCGATTAAGTTGATTCTCATGAATATCGTGAGAAAAATTTAATCGACCAACATTCATCCCTGCTTTTATAAGAGAAACTAAATCCTCAAGCTTTTCAGAAGCGGGACCAAGGGTACATACTATTTTTGTTTGTTTCACATTTACCTCTATATATAAAATATTAATTAATACTAATTAGTTATTTAAAAATGATTTTTGCTGTAAAATACAGGCACATTCATGCGTTTCGGGAACGTTATCCATCTGCAAGAGATCAGGAATTATTTTTAAACATCGATCCTGAACTTTAGGGCAACGAGGCGCGAAACGGCAGTAAGAAGGTGGATTGATTGGAGAAGTGACTTCGCCAGTAAGCCGAATACGATCAGGGTGTTTTTCAAGGGTTGGAAGTGCAATTGCAGAAAGTAGAGCCTGAGTATAAGGATGTTGAGGAGAGGAAAACAATCGCTCAGAAGATGCACGTTCTACAACTTTTCCTAAATACATAACCATAATTTCATCGGCAAAATGTTTTACAATTGAAAGGTCGTGGGTGATAAATAAGTATGTTAATTTGAATTCTTCTTGTAAATCTTGCATAAGATTAAGAATTTGCGCTTGAATAGATACGTCTAGCGATGAAACAGGCTCGTCACAGACGATACAGCGAGGTTTAAGAATCAATGTTCGACCAATCCCAACTCTTTGTCGTCGTCCACCATCTAATTCATGTGGATAGGCATGAAGAAGATTTCGAGCCAAACCTACGGTATCCATTGTTTGAAGAACTTTTTTATTGAGATCAGCACCTTTTTTGGCAAGTTTATTAATAAGAAGGGGTTCTCCAATAATTTCTTCGACAGTCATACGAGGATTAAGAGATGCATAAGGGTCTTGGAAGATAAGCTGAATATGACGACGCATATCACGCATATCTTTGTGGGATAAAGACATCATATCAACACCATCAAAGAGAATGGAGCCTGCATCTGGTTCTATAAGCCTCATCAACAAACGCCCTGTGGTTGATTTTCCACAGCCGGATTCACCAACAACACCTAAGGTTTTACCTTCGGGGATTGAAAATGAAATATCATCAACAGCTTGTACCAAGCCTTTTGAGGTAGGGAAATATTTACGTAGACCTTTTACTTCAATTAAATTTTTAGCCATGACGCACTCCTTTCAACTGAGCCTGCACAAGATTTTCATAAATTAAACATGCAACAGAGTGATCAGAGCTGATAGAGCTTTGCTTGGGTGCTTGTTTTGCGCAAATTTCTGTAGCATAGGGGCACCTTGGATGAAATGAACACCCTGTTGGTAGATTGGTAGGGTCAGGCGTTAGCCCTTCGATTGGATTAAGGCGACGAACATTATCTGTAAGATTAGGAATAGATCCAAATAATCCCTCTGTGTAGGGGTGTTTCGTACGATGGAAAATATCACTAGCGGTGCCAGATTCAACGATGCCACCAGCATACATAATAGCAACATGATCACAAACTTGAGCAACAACCCCTAAATCGTGGGTGATTAAGATCATAGCAGTGTTAAGCTTTACTTGAAGTTCTTTAATTAACTCTAGAACCTGAGCTTGAATTGTAACATCCAAAGCTGTTGTAGGTTCATCGGCTATAATAAGTTTTGGGTTACAAGCTAAAGCCATCGCGATCACGGCACGTTGCTTCATGCCACCAGAAAATTGGTGAGGGAATTCGTTCATTCGTTGAGCAGGAATTCCTACAAGTTGAAGCATTTCCCCAGCTCGTTCCATTGCTTTTTCATGAGAGGCATTTTGGTGAATACTTACGGATTCTGCAATTTGTTCACCAATAGTCATAACAGGGTTTAGGGATGTCATAGGATCTTGGAAAATCATAGAGATTTCCCCACCTCTAATGGCCTGCACCTCGGTTTCTGAGGAAGTGAGAATATCTTTCCCCATAAAATTGATACTTCCAGAAACAATACGTCCAGCAGGGCTTGCAACAAGATTGATAATGCTAAGAGCTGTGGTTGTTTTACCTGCGCCTGTTTCTCCAACTAAGCCAAGTGTTTCCCCTGCACGTAGAGTGAGGTTGATGCCATTTACGGCCTTGACAATACCATTTTCGGAAGTGTATTCAACACATAAATCTTTAATTTCTAATACAATATCATTGGCACTCATGCTTACTCCTTATTTTAATCTAGGGTCGAGGGCATCACGAAGAGCATCCCCTAGAAGGTTTAGCGACAGGATAGAAATCATAATAGCTATCCCTGGATATGTTGTCACCCAAGAAGCACGACGAATAAAGCTTCGTCCTCCAGCAAGCATCGACCCCCACTCAGGCATAGGAGGTTGAACTCCAAGACCAATAAAGCTAAGCCCAGCAATACTAAGGATAGCGTTCGCCACGCCTAAGGTGCCTTGAACAATTACGGGTGATAAAATATTTGGGATGATATGTTTAAAAATAGTATAGAAATTACCTCCGCCAATAGCGTGGGCAGCTTCGATAAACTCCTGTTCTCTTACTGAAAGAACTGAGGCTCTCACTATACGGGCATAAACAGGAACCGTAGAAATTGATAGAGCCAACACTAGGTTAAGCATACTTGGGCCTAATGCAGAAACAATAGCAATAGAAAGAAGAATAGAGGGGACAGCAAGGAAAATATCCATAGTTCTCATGATGATATTGTCTAAATATCCACCAAAATA
The DNA here is from genome assembly GCA_051653605.1 of Brevinema sp. Lineage (GTDB taxonomy): Bacteria > Spirochaetota > Brevinematia > Brevinematales > Brevinemataceae > JBOFWL01. Next base: position 22,779 of record JBOFWL010000028.1, on the reverse strand, counting down.
ACCAGACACAGCACCTAAGAAGCCACCAAGACAAATAGATAAACCAACAGAAATAAACCCAATGGTTAACGATATACGAGCCCCATGAACGATACGGGCAAAAATATCTCGCCCAAATTCATCTGTGCCAAGTAAATGTTGTCTACCGGGTGAAACAAAAGTTCTTGATAGATCCTGCTTGATGACAACAAACTCGTAGTCTGCGATGAAATTAGCATACATAGCCATAATGGTAAGAATGAATAAAAGCCCAAAGCCAACAAGGGCTAACTTATTTCGATGAAGGCGACGAGAAATACTGGTTAACTGAGATCCAAACATATGATTAAAAAGAACAGTCGCACCAAGAATAATAACAGAAAATTGCAATGTTACCGCAATAAAATGGAGCAATCTAATAAAATTATCTTGCCCATAGGCATTAGCTCCCATTAGAAGGGTAGAAGAGGCAGGGCTATTTGGCTCTGCGACAACTTTAAATGCGGTTTGCCCATAGCCCATAATGATATCAAAGAGAATGTAGATAGCAGAGACAATCATAAAAGCCCAGACCCAAACCGGTGTATGATGAACATAACCTTGTTCGAGTGGTTTTTTTAAAGATGTAGAATCTATTTTCATAAAGTAACCTCCCTATTGATATCGCGATTTAATACGCGGATCAGCATAAGCATATAGAATATCTACGACAAGGTTTACCAAGCTGTAAGCGACAGCAAGAAATATCACCACACCCATTACTCGTGGAGTGTCTTTTTGGCGAATCGCATCAACCATAAGCCTTCCGATTCCTGGCCAAGAAAATACTGTTTCGGTGAGAATAGCTCCACCAAGCAAGCTTCCAAATTGGATCCCAATAACGGTAAGGACGGGGATTAAAGCATTTCTCAGAGCATGTTTACGGATAACTTGTTTTTCGGAAACACCTTTAGCTCTTGCTGTTCTGATGAAATCTTGACGAATAACATCAAGCATTGACGAGCGAGTCATACGGGTGATAATGGCAGCACTCATTGTTCCTAAACTAAAGGTTGGGAGGACGAGTGCTCGAATCCCATCGATAGAGAAGGAAGGTTGCCCAACAGCTGGAAGAAGCTCCCATCGTAAAGAGAAAAGAAGAATAAGCATCAATCCTAACCAGAAAACAGGCATAGAAACAGCTACAAGCGTTGTTAGCATCACTCCACTATCCCAAAAAGAATATTGTTTGATGGCGGTGAAGATCCCAACGGGAATCCCAATAATGATGGCAAGAGCAATAGAACAAATAGTGAGAATGAAGGTGTTTGGAAAACGTCCCCAAATCTCTTGCAGAACAGGAATAGAAGATGTGTAAGAACGTCCAAAATCTCCCACAATAGCACGAGAAGCATAGTGAAAATATTGAACAAGAAAAGGTTTATCTAATCCTAGCTCAACACGTTTGGCAGCTAAAGCTTCCGGAGTGGCATTATCCCCAAGAATAAGCTGGGCTGGATCCCCAGGGGTAAAGGACATTATGGAAAACACAAGAAAGGAAATTCCGATGATAACAGGAAGCAACATTAATATACGTTTAAAAATGTACTTGTGCATAAAAAACTCCTTAAGCAGATAGTAAAATATTTGATAAATAAATACGAAACAAGAGTATTATAACAAAAATATGATAAAAAATCAAGGGATTGATGCCTTAGAAAACGAAAGGTTTGCCTTTTTTTTAAACTTTATGTAATTTTTATGTCCTAAAAAATAGACAAATCAAAAGAACTTGTTGATATATTGACATTTTTTGTAATATATTATACAATTAATCCTATTTTAGCAGGTTTTTTCCTGTAGGAGGTCATTATGATGAGAAGCGTTATTTTAGTAGCGTTACTTGTGCTCTCTGGTTGTGGAACCAGTCAAAAAGGAGCTCTAGATGTGTTAATTGTTGCTTCAGGTGCGGATGCTGTATCGCTTGATCCGTTTAGATCAAACGACTCTGCATCATCTCAAATTCGCGGTAATATCTTTGATCGTCTTATCGAGAGAGACGAAGATGGGGGATACGTTCCTAGTCTTGCAACCGAATGGAAGTACATCAATCCTACAACTCTAGAATTAAAACTTAGAGAAGGAGTAATGTTTCAAAATGGAGAGCCATTTGGAGCAAAGGATGTTAAATTCAGCGTAGAAAGAGCTTTAGCATCTCCTGAAGTTCAACATATTGTTGGGCCTATTAAAGCGGTTGAAATTGTTGACGAATACACAGTTCGAGTATTATTAAAAGCCCCATTTGCGCCATTGTTGGCACACTTAGCACACTCTGCTATTTCTATTATGAATGAAAAAGCTGTAGTTGATGCAGGATCAGAAGTTGGGCAAAAACCTGTAGGTACTGGCCCATTTGTTCTCGAATCATGGAATCATGGGCAAAGCGTTATTCTTGCCAGAAATACTAATTACTGGGGTGAGCCTGCAAAATTATCAAAGGTTGAAGTTCGTATTGTTCCAGAAGCGGCAGCCCGTACTATTGCTCTTGAAACAGGCGATGTCGATGTTGTATATACCTTAGATCCTGTTGATCGAGAGAGAATCAATAATACTTCTAGCCTTACATTAGCTGAAGATCAAGCGCCTAGAATGGAATATATTTCTTTTAATATTGGTCGTGGTAAAAATCCTATTTGGAAAGATGCTCGCGTGCGTAAAGCATTTGCATTATCATTAGATGTCCCTGGAATTATTAATTCAGTTCTTTTTAATTCGGCAGATCCTGCCTCATCTATGCTGCAAAAGTCAGTCTTTGGTGCGGTTGAATTCCCCTTGGTACAACAAAACATTGCAGAAGCGAAAGCTCTCCTTGCAGAAGCAGGAATTGCAGAAGGAACAAAGTTGATTCTCTGGACACCTCAAGGTGCTCGTGAGAAAATTATGCAAGTTGTCCAGAATAATTTGAAAGAAATTGGTCTAGATGCTTCTATTGAAGTTCTCGAATGGGGTCGATACCTTGATGCTACTGCAAAAGGTGAGCATGATGTGTTTATTCTTGGATGGACCACGATTACGCTAGATGGCGATTATGGAATGTATAACTTACTCCATAGTTCTGCTGCTGGTGGAGCTGGAAACAGAAGTTTTTCTAGCAACCCAGAAATGGATCGTCTTCTTGCAGCTGCTAGAGTTGAGTTAGATCAAGAAAAGCGTCGAGAAATGTATCGTTCTGCACAAGAAATCGTTCATAACGATCATATAGTGATTCCTCTCTACTACCCATATGAAACAGTGGCTCTTAAAAAATCTGTTAAAAACTTTGGATTTAAAAAGACCTCAGATCACCGTTTTAATGCTACTTATAAAGAATAAATTAAACTTAAAAACAAAAAAGTCCCCATTATGGGGACTTTTTTTATTGAATAATTACTCCAGGATTCTCTTCGATATATTGCTTAAAGAGGGAGCGTATTTTGGGTGTAACTTCTCCAGGTAGAGAGAGTTTTTTGCCATAAATACTCTGAACAGGCATTACTTCGTAAGCGGTTCCTGTTAAGAATGCCTCATCAGCACCTAGTAGTTCATCTATGGGGAAGAGCCGTTCTTCAACGGTATAGCCAGCTTTTTTAGCAAGCCCAATAATCACAGATCGTGTAATTCCAGGTAGAATGCCCGCTTCAAGAGCAGGTGTGAAAATAACATTGTTTTTAACTGCAAAAATATTACTTGCTGATGTTTCTGCAACAAACCCTTGGGTATTAAGCATCACACAATCTTGCCCGCCTTTGCTATGAGCTTCGCGTAGGGCTAAAATATTATTAAGGTAGTTGACTGTCTTAGCGCGCATTGGCAATGCAACATCAGGCATACGTCGTCGATCAACTTCAACGAGGATAGTGCCTTTGGTGTATTTTTCTTCGGGGATGAAATCGTCATCAAGGAGGATAATCACTCGATTTACCTTATAATTAGGAGTGGCAAGATCAATATGAGATTGAATACTAACGGTTACACGAATGTAAGCGTTAAGAAAGCCCGAAGTTTTAGCAGCAGTGATAATTTCTTGACAAAACTCTTCTTTTGGTAGCCCTATATGAAATCCTACTAAATCGGCGGATCGATACAATCGGTCTAGGTGGGCATCAAGCTCGAATATTGCTCCATTATAGATGCGAATTCCTTCAAAGATGCCATCACCATAAAGAACTCCGTGATCCATAACAGAAACTTTAGCGTCCCCAAGGGAAAACATTTCCCCATTTATCATTACTTGTTTTATCATGTTAAAATCCTAAATATTGAAGGCGTAATTGCTCCATTGTTCCATTTTCTTTTACGCGAGCAAGAGCTTCGTTTAGTTTTGTTTTGAGTTCGCTTGAATCCTTAGAGATTGCAAATGCGTAGCCATTCATGGGGTTATCGGAGACGGTGCCTAGCTCCATAAGATTGGGGTTTTCCTTTGTGTACCCTGCAGAGGCGACAACGCCAGCAACAATTCCATCAATTTTTTGAGCATTGAGATCTAAAATCGCTGCAGTATAAGAAGGATAAGTGAAGACCTCGGCGCCATCAAGGCTACGAGCGACTTGCTCTTGCATGGTTCCCAGCTGGGCAGCAATTTTTAACCCTTGATAATTTCCGAGGGGGAAGGTTTTATTTTTATTAACCACAAGAACTTGCTTATCGGAAACATAGATATCAGAGAAATCAACGACTTGACGGCGCGCATCAGTTGCTTGAGCTCCAATAACGATATCTACTTTTTTTGATTCCAAGGCGGGAATAAGCCCTTCAAAAGTCATATCTAAGAAGGAGTATTTATACCCAGCTTCTTCTAGCACAGCACGAGCCATATCAACGTTAAATCCAACAATTTCATCATTTTCACGATATTCAAAAGGCATGTATTCAGCATTTACACCAACGACGATATTTTTAGTTGAAGGAGATGAACAAGCTCCTAAAATAACGGCAATAAGCCCTATAATCAATTGATTTTTCATGTTTTCTCCTTTGTATTTGATAGTTTTAATAGGTGTTCTAATAGTTTGATGTCATCGGCGTAGGTGATTTTCATATTACATTCTTCACCATCGACTAAGGTAATAGGAATTTCTGGTAGATAACGGTGAACAATTCCACAATCGTCTGTTGATTGTAAATTAACATCTTGCAATGCTTTATCAAAAGCAAGCCTTAAAATTTCTCCTCTAAAACCTTGAGGAGTTTGAGCTCGCCACAAATGAGATCGGGGAGGAATTGCAGAAATGATATTATTCGATGCCTCAAAAATCGTGTCGTTGCAAGGCATTGCCACCGAAACAGCCTCCGCCGACTGGAGCGCATCAACACATTTCTTTATTAGTGTAGGCGATACAAGAGGCCGAGCAGCATCATGAATAAGCATATTAATGTGATCGAGCTTATCATATAAGTTAAGAGCTGATAACGTAGAAAAATAGCGTTCTTTTCCTGCTGGAGCAAGTATTAGAGGCTTTGAGAGTTGCTGAAACAGCCCTTGGATTTTTTCGTAGTGTTCGGGGGAAGCAACAATAACAATTTCATCGATAACATCGCAGCTAGCAAAGCTATGAACGGAATATTCTAGCACAGTTTTATTGCCTAAGGTTAGGAATTGCTTTAATAGCCCAAACCGAGATCCTAATCCTCCTGCCAAAATAACACCAATATTTTTTCGCACAGTATCCTCTCTTTTACCTCATGCTTATTATAATATCTTTTTCTTTTGCTGTCAAGAACTTAGCTTTAATTTAAGGCTTTAGTTTATGAAAATTTCTTTTCTTGACAAACCTCTTAATGATGCTATAATACTTGTAGTAACCGATTTTTAATCGGTATACAATAGGAGGATTCCATATGAGTTTTAAAACTACAGAAGCTCATGAGGCATTACGAATAAAGGTGCGAGAATTTGCTGAAGCTGAAATCAAGCCCATTGCACGAGAGCTAGATGAAAATAATCAATTCCCCGATGCTGGTGTAGCAAAAATGGCGGAACTTGGTTTTATGGGTTTGCCTTACCCAAAAGAATATGGAGGGGCAGGGGCTGATGTTGTCAGCTATGCTATTGCAGTAGAAGAACTTGCTCGAGTTGATGGAGGAGTAGGGGTTATTCTCTCGGCGCATGTTTCGTTGGGGTCGTATCCTATTTCTGCCTATGGTACGGAAGAACAAAAAAAGAAATACCTTATACCTCTTGCAAAAGGGGAAAAAATAGGGGCCTTTGGGCTTACCGAGTCTAATGCTGGGTCCGATGCTGGGGGAACAGAAACCACAGCAGAAAAACAAGGCAATCATTATATTCTGAATGGAAGTAAAATCTTCATTACAAATGCTCCTAAGGCAGATACTTATATTGTCTTTGCCTCCACCAACCCCGATTTAGGCCTTAAAGGAATTAGTGCTTTTATTGTTGAAAAAGGTTGGGATGGGTTCACTTTTGGAGAGCATTACGACAAAATGGGCATACGCTCGTCTACAACATCGGAGCTTGTTTTTAATAATGTCAAAGTTCCAGCAGCGAATCTCTTGGGTAAAGAAGGGCAGGGCTTTAAAATTGCGATGTCAACCTTAGATGGGGGACGAATAGGTATTGCGGCACAAGCATTGGGAATTGCTCAAGGCGCTTACGAATCTGCTCTTAATTACGCAAAAGAAAGAGAGCAGTTTGGTAAGGCTATAGCTTTTCAACAAGCGATTTCATTTAAGTTGGCAGATATGGCAACAAAGCTTCGTTGTGCCAGAATGCTTGTTTATAGTGCAGCTGAACTAAAAGAAAACCACGAACCTTACGGCATGGAAGCGGCAATGGCTAAAATGTACGCCTCTGATGTCTGTCTTGAAATAGTAAATGATGCGCTTCAAATTTATGGTGGTAGTGGATTTATCAAAGGATTCGACGTAGAGCGATTCTACCGTGATGCGAAAATTTGTACTATTTATGAAGGTACAAATGAAATTCAACGAATGGTTATCGCATCTCATATTGTGGGCAAAGCACCTGCAGAAACAACGCTTCCTAAAAAGAAAAAAGGGTCTGAAACAGGTGTGCGTAAGAATATGATCTTCAAAGATAGTTCGGCACAAGAAAATGTAAATGCTTTGGTAGAAGCACTTAAAGCTGATGGTCACGACTTCACAACGGGTGTTCCTATCGATTCATCTATTCCTGATGCTGAACGTGTTGTCAGTGCTGGGCGAGGGGTTGGAAAGCAAGAAAACCTAGAGCTTGTTCGTTTATTGGCGAAGAATGCTGGAGCGGCAATGGGCTGTTCTCGTCCTGTGGCGGAGACTTTACGTTGGTTGCCTATTTCTCGTTATGTTGGAATCTCCGGTCAATCTTTCAAGGGAAATCTCTATATAGCCTGTGGTATTTCGGGAGCAACCCAGCACCTCAAAGGCATAAAAGATGCAACTACAATTGTCGCTATTAATAGTAATGCTAATGCTCGAATTTTTAAAAACGCCGACTACGGTATTGTGGGCAATATAGAGGAGGTTCTTCCTTTATTGTCTAAAGCATTGGACACAGGCGAAGAAAAAAAACCAGCTCCTCCAATGGTTAAGATGAAAAGAGCCTTTCACCGAAAACCTAAATTAGATACGTATTGGGTATGTTGTGGCTGTGCCAATGAGTACGACCCCATCAAAGGCGACCCTGATGCTGATATTGCTCCAGGTACTGCGTTTACTAGCTTGCCCGAAGATTGGTTGTGTCCATTCTGTGGGGATCCCAAGTCGGCGTACATAGCTGTTCAAAGTAAATAAAAATAACGAGGAATGGTCATGAATAACTGTAGAGAGATTACAAAAAATTTATATTATGTTGGAGCGGATGATCACCGTGTTGATTTATTTGAGAATATCCACCCTATAGACTGGAAAGGGGTGTCGTATAACTCTTACGTGCTGTTAGATGAGAAAACTGTCGTCTTTGATACGGTGGATTGGGCGGTGGTGCGGCCTTGGCTTGATAATATCAGAGATGTTCTTGATGGACGGCAGCTAGATTACCTTGTTGTCAACCATATGGAACCCGATCACTGTGCAGGCATCGAAGAATTAGCGCTGCGTTATCCCGAAATGAAGATCATCAGCACAGAAAAATCCTTTTTAATCATGAATCAACTGCAATATAGTGGGCTTGAAGGGCGAACAATCACCGTAAAAGAAGGCGATACCATGACATTCGGCTCTCATACAGTGGCATTTTTAGAAGCTCCTATGGTACATTGGCCAGAAACAATGGTTACAATGGATGTCACCAACGGAGTTTTATTCTCTGCGGATGGTTTTGGCTCGTTTAATGCCCTTGATGGCCGCCTTTTTGCCGATGAAGTTAACTATGATAGAGATTGGATCGATGAAAATCGACGTTATTTTACCAATATTGTTGGCAAATATGGGCCTTTTGTGCAGTATTTGTTAGGTAAAGTGGTTAAAATGGGGCTACTTGAAAAAATTAAAATTATCTGCCCTCTTCATGGGCTGTTGTGGCGCCGCCCAGAGGATATTTCTTATATTCTTGATAAATACCAAAAATGGAGCACCTACACTCCCGAGCAAAAAGGAGTTTTAATTGCTTATGCCTCAATGTATGGAAATACAGAGGATGTTGCCCAATTACTGGCACAAAAGCTAGTAATGAGAGGGATGACAAATGTTGTCATGCGAGATGTTTCTCGTTCTGATATTTCATGGTTGGTGGCGGATACGTTTAGACTTAGCCATTTGGTACTGGCATCGGTTACTTATAATCTAGAAATTTATCCAAAAATGTATAGTTTTCTTCACGATCTTAAAATCCTCAATATGCAAAACCGAACAGTTTCTATTATTGAAAATGGTTCATGGGCACCAACTAGTGGTTCTTTAATGAAAGATTTTGTTAATGGAATGAAGAAAATGGATGTTCTTAACGAAGAATTAACGATTATATCGCGAATTAATGATGCAAAAATGACAGATATCGACGCTATTGCAGATGGAATCATCGAATCGATGAAGAAATAATCCTAAAAAAAGAACTCCCCCTTACATTAAGGGGGAGTTTTATTGTCTATAGTGCTATTTTTTGCTGATAAACTTTATTTCATGCATAGAAAATTGGTTTAACACAAAGCCTTCAATATTTTTTGCCATAGCAACATTGTTAAAGGTGTAAAAGAGAGGAATCATCGGAGCTTCATTATAAATGATTTCCTGAGCTTGATTATAAAGATTAATACGTGTCTGAGGATTTAGCTCGGCTCGCCCCCGATTTAATAGATTATCCACTTGCTGATTAGAGTAAAAAGCGTAATTTCCAGAAGAGCCAGCACTTGAGGAGTGAGCAAGAGCGTACATGCCAACATCAGCATCGGAAGGAACAGATGTCCACCCAGAAAGATAGAGATCTAATTGCCCTTTTCCTGCGTTATCGAGAAGGGTTGCCCATTCAATAACAACAACTTCTAGCTCGATGCCAATGTCTCTAGTGTTTGCTTGAATAACTTCGGCAATTTTCTTTCTAGGGCCTTCGGTAGTAAAAATTTTCCCTCTGATATCGGAGGGTGATCCTGCTTGAGCCATTAATTCTTTGGCTTTTTCTAAGTTTCGCTGTCTGGGAGGAAGATTGGTATTCGCACCAAAAATAATAGGAGCTAACATAGACGAAGCCGGAGCAGCTCCACCAAATAGGACGGAATTAATAATCCCTTGATAATCGATCACATTGGCAATTGCTTGACGGATCAGAATATTTGTCCATGCAGGATTGACAGCGCGTCCAACATTAAATCCTAAATAATCTTGTCTAGCCATGGGGGCTTCAACAAATTTAATGCGGTTTCCTTCGACAAATCTGTCTCTATCACTTCCTGCAATGTCGTAAGAGATATCGACTTCTCCTGTTTCCACGGCAATTGCACGAACAGAATCATCGGGGACAACGCGGAAAGTAATAGTTTCGATGGTAGCCAAGCCACCCCAATAATTTTCGTTGCGGCTTAAAAAGATGCTATCGCCTCGGTTCCATTCACCAAATTTATAAGGGCCTGTGCCGATATAACTGTTTTCATTTTCAGCATTTTCTTGAGTTTCTTTATGAGTGATCACCAATCCAGGGTGAGTCATTAGAATAGAAATGGCAGCATAAGGAGCTTTTAATAAAATGTTAACTGTAGAGTCGTCAACGATTTCCGCACCAGAAATAACTCCCAGAACACTGCGAAGAGTTGGGGATGTGGCAGCTCGTTCGATACTATATTTAACATCTTCGGCAGACATCACCGCTCCATTATGGAATAAAACTCCAGGGCGAAGCTTTACTTGAAAAACAGTAGGGCTAATGTTAGACCAAGTTTCTGCAAGAGCCGAGACAAGTTCGCCATTTGTATTCATCGAAATGAGGCGTTCGAAGATTTGCAAGCGGATACGATAAGATTGCGTATCATTTTGAGCATAGGCTGTTAATGAAGGAGGCTCCACGGGAAGTGCAATGACGAGGTTGTTTTCTTTGGTGCTGGTGCTACATGCTGCCACTAGGACAAGAAGAGCACTTAAAATAGTTGTTTTTTTCATAGGAATATCCTTCTATTATAATGAATTATTAATTTTTCTCTCTATTTAGAGAGGGTTCCTGCTGTTTGAATGATAGATAATGTGAGTTCCAATGCTTTTTCAAATGATGGGATAGGTAAAAACTCGAAAACAGAGTGAAAATTATGGGCTCCAGTAAAGTAGTTAGGGGTTGGAATGCCTCTATGTGATAGGTCGCTGCCATCGGTTCCTCCTCTCATATAGGTTGTTTTGGGCTTGATAGCGCATTTTTCCATGCATTGATAGATAAGATCGATGCATAGGCGATCATCTCCGATGCCTTCTCCCATATTGAGGTATCTATCTTTAATTTCAACGTCAATTTTGGCTTTGGGATGCATTTTCTTTAGCTTATCGACGCAAGAAAGCACGTATTCTTTTCGAGAGGCAAAGCCACTGGCATCAAAATCGGCGATGGACATTTCTATAGAGCAGGTTCTAAATCCACCTTCGAAGTTCTTCTGCCAAAAAGACCCATCACGCCCTTCAACGCATTCGGGAGTATCATTTCGATCGAACATATTAACAAAGTCAACGCCAACTAGAATAGGGTTAACCATCACACCTTTAGCAGACATCGGATGAGCTGTCACCCCTTCGATATTTATATGGGCAGCAGCCGAGTTGACATTTTCAAATACAACTTCCCCAAGCTCGCAACAATCAAGCGTGTAGGCAAAATCGGCAGGAAAATCGGATAAATCCATCGCTTTAGCGCCTTTTAACCCGATTTCTTCATCGGGTACAAAGGCAAAAACAAGGTCTCCGTGGGAAATCTTACCTTTATTATCGATAAGAGTGTGGATTGTTTCCATTACAACGGCAACGGCAGCTTTATCATCGGCTCCGAGGACGCTAGTTCCGTCGGTAAAGATGATATCTTGCCCTTTATAGGCGACGATTTCTGGGTGTTCATCAACTTTTAATACGATATTTTCAGCAGAATTGAGGACTACATCTCCCCCTGTATATTTAATAATTTGGGGTTTAACGTCGGGGCTAAATCCCCCATCAAATGTGTCTAAGTGGGTGATATAACCTACGACAGGCGCCTTAGGCTGGTTGCCTTTGAGTCGAGCAGTAAGAATAGCTTGATCGGTAAGCTTAATGTTGTCTAACCCGAGGGCTTGCAACTCATCTTTAAGGAGTTTGGCTAGCGTCATTTGCCCCGAGCTTGAAGGAAGAGTTGTTTCAGTAAAGCTACTTTGGCTAGAAATAGCAACATAGCGTAAAAAACGCTCAACTAAACGTTTAGAATTCATCATAATTACTCCTTATATATTAATGGGATGCAATCGTCAATGCGAGATATCATCCCCATATCGCTATAAATTTTATTTATGCTGCTGACTGGTTTGATGTCAGGGAAGGGTCGTTATTATGTCCCATAATAAAAGAAATATAGAAAGCTACAAAAGTAGTAGAGGTTGAAAAAACAATTGATGAAACTACCAGATAGGTGGATTTCAAAAGGTGGATGAGAAATATTTTAATGCTTGGAAACAGAATAAGAAAAAAAGTGCTCATGAACGTTTTATACATAGATGAAGAATAACGATAGCTATTTATTTGAAATGGAATATAGCAGCGATATTCAATCAGTGTGAAAATAAAGAAGATTAACCCTCCAATAATAGGTATAGGGATGAAATAAAGAGTATATTTACCAAATAATAGTGCAACAACTAAGGATAGAATTTCTGTCATGAATATATACTCAAACATTTCTACTCCTTATAACAGGCCCCCCTGAGCGTTTCATCAGTATAACATAAAAGAAGTAGGATGTCAATTTTTAGGTTAAAATAAAAGCAATTGATGCCCTTAAATGACACAAATCAATCAGTGTTGTTTAAAATAAATGCTTATAGATTGCGATATGAGTTTTAAATAACATTTTTTAGGCAAATAATACGTCAGAAAGAGGATTTGGTGTTAACCAAACCCTCTTTGGGGGTAGCAAAGTGTTGAGATTATTTGATAATTACTAAGAATTACATTCCACGGAAACTTGCAGGAAACTCTTGAAGCATATTTTCTTCTCCGATAATAGGGTATAAAGATTTTTTCATAAAAACAGGGATATTTTTTGCCTTTGCTTGCTTCACAATATTTGTGATCCACGACTTTTGGGCTGTTATTTTCCCTTTTCGGTTGCCAGTTTCGGTTCCAATGACGATCCATTCTATTTTTTCTAGAGGAAGAACGCCAACATCATCAAATAGTGGTTCGAAAGTAATAAAATAATGCGGAGCAATGATATTTGAGGTCATCTGTGAGATGCGAACTATATCATTACTAAGGGTGACGCTCACTCCTACCCATGTTTGAGGTGAGGAGATAGTATAGTTAATGCGATCTGGCCTTTTAGTAAGAAAAAGATAAGTATGCTGTGGGTTTTGAGTTAGAGCAAGAAAAACGTTGTCACGCCATTCGTTTGCCCAATCTGAAAAATCACTCATACTTGTCATCAGAAAAGTATTTGGCTTTTTCGTTGAAACTTTCTGTAAGCGGCTTTTAATGAACACTGGTTTTTCCCACTCAGGAGTGATATGAAATCGATTGGAAATCTTTCGCGCATAACAGTAGCTACAGCCTATAGTGCACCCATTAACGGGGTTAAGCGTTTTGATTTTCTTGCCAATGTCGATAAACTCCATATTTACCTCACTATTCACCTTCCTTATACTTAATTATATTGATATTTAAATGGCTATATCAAGTAAATTATCATAAATAATAAAAATATTATTGTTTTCTTGAAATGCACCTTTGTAAATTGATATTATGTAGAGAAGCAATGCTTTCTATTTTAAGGAGTCTAGAATATGTCTATATATGTTATTTTTGGTTCGGAGACGGGAAACGCCGAAGCTCTGGCAGGAACTGTTGCCACCAAGAAAGGGGCCAAAGCTGTAGAAGCAGATAGTTTTGATTTTGCTTCTCTCAAATCAGATGATACATTATTGGTCATCACAAGCACATGGGGTGCAGGGGATCCACCTACAAATGCTCAAAAAGCATTGGAAAAAGTGCAAGCAGGGGTGTCTCTAAATGGGGTTAAATATGCTGTGTTCGGCATTGGTTCTACAGGTTTTCCAGATTTTTGCCAAGTGGCGATCAATTTTGATGGAGCCTTAGAAAAAAATGGAGCAACTCGTCTTGCGCCTGTTGTAACTTCAGACGAAGGAAGTTACGATAAAGATCTTGCAGAGTGGCTTGCATCTGTCTAAGATGGTAATTATCCAAAAACGCCTCCTTTTTAGGGGGCGTTTTCTCTTGCTTTTTTTTTAAGAAAGTTGTATGATAAATCAGCCTAATGTTAGGAGGATGTAATGAGCCGTGTGTTTAATTTTTCAGCGGGGCCATCGATGCTTCCGCAACCGGTCTTAGAAAAAGTTCAACAAGAAATGCTTTCTTATCGATCATCAGGGTCGAGCATAATGGAGATGAGCCATCGATCATCTTTGTTTAACGAAGTAATATCACAAGCCCAATCTAATTTACGCTCTCTTATGAATATACCCTCCGAATATGCCGTGCTTTTTGTGCATGGAGGAGCAACGATGCAATTTTCAACGGTTGCCTATAATTTAGCCAAACAAGGCGATACAGCGGATTATGTTATCACAGGCGAATTTGCTCAAAAAGCGTTTTCAGAAGCAGGGCGATGGCTTAAAGCTGTCCCTATTGCGTCATCATCGGATAAAAATTTCACCTATATTCCTAAAATCACCCCTGAAATAGGCTCAGATAATGCCAAATATCTTCATATTACCGTGAATAACACCATTTTTGGCACGATGTATAACGAAATTCCCCAAAGAAAGTCGCCAATTGTAGCGGATATGTCCTCTATTATCCTAGGAAAAGAGTATGATGTGTCTCAATTTGGAGTGATTTATGCCGGCGCCCAAAAAAATATTGGATGTGCAGGTTTGGCAGTGGTTATTGTTAAACGAAGCCTACTAGGAAATGCCGAGCCACTGGTACCCTCGCTTCTTAATTATGAGATGCTGGAAAAAGCGTCGTCAATGGTGAATACTCCTGCTACTTTTTCTATCTATGTGTCGAACTTAGTCTTTGAGTGGTTGAAATCTATGGGCGGGGTTAAAGCAATGCAGGCTGTTAACGAGCAGAAGGCTAAATTGCTTTATGATGCTATCGAAAATTCAAAAATATATCATTGTCCCACTGTTTTTGAGGATCGATCGATCATGAATATTCCCTTTACGCTTCCTAGTGAGCAACAAACAGAAGATTTTCTAAAGTTTTCTCAGTCTAGAGGGCTAATGGCTCTTCAAGGTCACCGTTCGGTTGGGGGTATTCGAGCGTCTATTTATAATGCGATGCCACTTGAAGGCGTGAAATCGCTTATTTCTTGCATGAAAGACTTCGAATATCAGCAAAAAGTGTAAGGAGACATCATGAGACGAATAAAACTGTTTAATCAAATATCACCGATAATCGCCCAAACTCTCCATGCGCCTCATTATGATGTTTCTGAAAATCTTGATCAATACGAAGGCATCTTAGTTCGTTCGGCAAATCTTCATGAGGCGAAGTTTTCCCCACTTTTGTTGGCTATTGCTCGAGCTGGGGTAGGGGTAAATAATATCCCCATCGATAAATGCAGCGAGGCAGGTCTTGTGGTGTTTAATACTCCGGGTGCCAACGCAAATGCTGTGCGAGAATTGGTGCTGTGCTCGCTCCTCCTCTCTGGAAGAAATATTATTGGCGGTACCCAATGGGTAAATACGCTCACCCAAAATATAGAAGAGTCTGTAGAGAAGGGGAAAAGTGCCTTTATTGGGCCCGAGTTAAAAGGTAAAACATTAGGGGTTATAGGATTAGGTTCTGTTGGTTCGCAGGTGGCGAGTTCGGCCTTGCAAGGTTTAGGAATGAAGGTGATGGGCTACGATCCATTCATATCGATAGATGCTGCTTGGAAGCTCTCACGATCCGTTGTCCAAGCGAAAAATCTTCAGGAAATTTTTGATCACTGCGATTATATTACCTTGCATACGCCCCTCACCCCCGATACAAAAGAAATGATCAATCAAAAAACGCTTGCACGCCTCAAAGATGGAGTGGTTATTCTTAATTTTTCTCGAGCAGACCTTGTTAGTGATGAGGCGATTATAAATGCATTGGCATCAAAAAAAGTAAGACAATATATTACGGATTTCCCAAATCAAAAGCTTATGAATCAACAAAATATAATATTATTACCACACTTAGGGGCATCAACGCCAGAATCCGAAGAAAATTGTGCAACAATGGCGGCAGAGCAACTCAAGGCGTATCTCGAAGATGGAACCATTACAAATTCTGTTAATTTTCCCTCCTGTGAAATGCCTCGTAGTGGGGAGGCGCGACTTTGCATTATCAATAAAAATATTGCAAATATGGTAGGGCAAATCACGCAGGTTTTAGGCGAAGAAAAAATTAATATTGAAACCATGCTCAATAAAAGTCGAGGTTTGTGGGCGTATAATCTCATTGATATTAGCTCCAAACCCTCGAAAAACACTCTCGACAAGCTTGAAAACATCGAGGGAATAGTGCGAATTCGGTTAATTTAGGAGAAAAATATGGTTCCTCAAACAAGTATACATGTTCACACTACTTATTGCGATGGAAAAAGCACTATTAATCAGCTTATAGACCAAGCTTTGCGCCTAAATCTTAAAGTATTGGGCTTTTCGGGGCATAGTCCTAGCGATTTTATTGATACTTCAGGCATGGATTTAGCAATTGTAGACGATTATAAAAACGAAGTCCTTGCTGCCAAGAAAAAATATGATGGCCAGCTAGAGATCCTCTTAGGGATAGAGCAAGATGCTTTTTGTACTGTGCCAGCAATAGGTTACGATTATATTATAGGTTCGGTTCATAGCATAAAAGATCAATCAGAAGAGCATCGCTATGTGGTGGATGGTTCGGCAGAAAAAATGCTTCAAGGAATTAATCACGGCTTTCAAGGGGATGCGTTGAAAGCTGCACTTCGCTACTACGATACTTATAAAATGATGATTCAGACATTAAAACCGACTGTGGCAGGGCATTTCGATCTTCTCACTAAAAATAAAGATTTATTCGATGAAACTAACCCTTCCTACATCGATGCAGCCCTAGAAGCGGCAGAATATACTTGGCAATCAGGTGCTGTGATAGAAATCAATACGGGGGGAATGGCAAGAGGAAAAACAACGCGGCCGTATCCTGCCCCTTTTATTCTCAAGCAACTTGCAGCATGGAAAGCGCCCGTAACCATTACAAGCGATTGCCATGATAAGGATTTTTTATGTCATTATTTTAAAGAATCTATAGAATTAATGAAGAATTGTGGATTTACTCATATTCATGAGTGGTCTCAAGGTGAGTTTAAGCCTTTTCCTTTGTAAAAAAATGAAAATATTGACAATTTTTGGCTCACCTCGCTCTCAAGGATATACAAGAATGCTTCTGGATGAGGTTTTGAGCCACATTTCTGGAGAAATTATTGAGGTTGATGCTTATCAGATGCTCAAAAAGGGAATAAATCCTTGTTTGGCTTGTGGATTTTGTCGAAAAATTCTTCAATGCTCTATTTCTGATGAAATGCAAAGTATATACTCTTATATTAATGAAGCTGATGTTGTTATATTTGCTTCTCCTGTATATTTTTACGGTGTTCCAGCTCCTCTTAAAATGATTATCGATCGCCTTCAACCCTACTGGGAGCAAGGACAAAGAGAAAATATCACTCCAAGTAAAAAGGGGGCAATCTTACTTACAGGTGGGGCGAAAGGCTTTCCTAAGCAATTTTCTCCGGCAGAAATATCGCTAAAACAAGCTCTCAAAGACATAGGAGCTTCCTACTTTGGGGGAATATTTCTTGCCGGCACAGACTTCTATCTCTCTCCTCATTTACCTTCAACAATTAAACTTCAAGCTACAGAACTTTCTCAAAAACTTTTGAAAAATGAGAGGATTTGATATAAATCTGATAGTATTTTTCTTTATTCTTCTAGTAGAAATCTGTTATAATCTATGCATGATAGAGTAGTATAAGTGTTTATAAATAGTTGTGCGACTTAATGTATAAATCAGTAAAAAGGAGTTTCTACTATGTGTTTAGAAAACAGTATTAATGAAGCTAAACAGGGCAAGCGTGTTAGTTCAAAAGGCTATGCCGTTCACAGTAAGCAAGATACGTTCAAGCCATTTGAATTTACGCGTCATCCTATGGGGGATCACGATGTTCTCATCGAGATTTTATATGCGGGCATTTGTCATAGTGATATTCACTCGGCACGCAGTGAGTGGCATGAAGGAATTTATCCAATGGTTCCAGGCCATGAAATTGCAGGTAAAGTAGTTGCCGTGGGTAGCAAAGTTTCTAAGTTTAAAGTGGGAGACCTAGCTGGAGTTGGGGTTATAGTTAATAGCTGCGGAGAATGTGAATCTTGTAAGCGTAGCCATGAACAATTCTGTGAGCGTGGGCAGACAGTCTTTACCTACGATTGTAAAGATCATTTCCACTCTGGAGAACCAACTTATGGTGGTTATTCCAATAACATTGTCGTTTCCGAGGCTTTTGCGGTTACTATTCCTCAAGGTGCACCACTTGATAAAGTTGCCCCACTTCTTTGTGCAGGCATCACAACTTATTCCCCTCTTAAATTCACTGGCGTTAAAAAGGGCGATAAAGTTGCCGTTGCTGGTTTTGGTGGCTTGGGTGTAATGGCAGTAAAATATGCTATTAATATGGGTGCAGAAGTCTATGTCTTTGCCCGCAATGAAAATAAAAAGCAAGAAGCTTTGGCAATGGGTTGTAAAGGGCTATATACCTCAACAAAAGGTGTAAAAGAACGCTTCAATATGATCATTTCAACCATCCCAACCGCCTATGATGTTAATGATTATATTGATCTTCTCGTTTATGGTGGAGAACTAGCAATTGTTGGGCTTCCTCCAGCAGAGGTGAAGCAATCGATTGATCTGGCTCGAATGGTTGTTTCTGGAGGAAGAAAGGTTTACGGTTCTATGATAGGTGGAATCAAAGAAACCCAAGAAATGCTTGATTTCTCTTTGAAGCATCAAATTTATCCTGAGACGGAGATTATCAAAGCGAATCAAATTGATGAAGCCTACGAAAAATTGACTACAGGTCAAGCTAAGTTTCGTTATGTTATCGATATGAGTACATTATAAAATTAGACAGCCACTGAAAAGTGGCTGTTTTTGTATTTAAATAAAAAAGAACGCCTACTATTCCGTAGAATAATAAACGTTCTTGGGGGTAAAAAGGCGATTTTGTTCTAAAAAACATGGTTTTTAGTATTAGATAGAGATTATACATTATTTTTAATAAATATACAATACATTATGCAATAATAATTGCTATATTTTTAGTGCCTTAATTTATTTCCACGAGATATATTTTGCATCGTGTAGCGTAAACTTATTCAAGACAAAAGACTTTATCTTTTTGCTATAGGCAACATTTTGATATGAATAATACAGTGGGATAAAAGGGGCTTCATCATAGATAATAGTTTGAATTTGGTCGTAAAGCTGAATACGTCGGTTGCTATCAAAGTCGGCTCTAGCTGTTTCAAGAAGTTTATCTACGTCAGGGGAGCTATAAAATGTATAATTTCCCCCAGTTCCCTTACTCGAAGAATGAAGAAGAGGGTAGATTCCAATATCAGCATCAGCAGGAATAGAGGTCCATCCCCAAATAAAGAGGTCTAATCGTCCATTCCAAGATTCTTCAAGGTATTTTCCAAGCTCAAAAGTTTGAATAGCAACCTCAATACCAAGCTCTCTCAAGTTAGCTTGAAGAACTTCTGCAACTCGTTTTCTAGCCCCCTCTAGAGTATAAATGGTTGCTTTAATATTTGTAGAGGCTCCAGATTGAACAAATAACTCTTTTGCTTTGTCAAGGTCTCTGGTTCTGATGGGCAGATTTGTTTTTGCTCCGAAAACTTGAGGTTCGAGGATGGCCGAAGCAACATTAGCGCCTCCAAATAGAACAGAATCGACGATGCCTTTGTAGTCAATGGCGTGGATAATGGCTTGTCGCAGGAGTTTATTTGTCCAAACTGTGTTGTTTTGCTTGCCAAAGTTGAATCCTAAATAATCTTGACGAGTAAGAGGGGCTTCAATAAAGTTAACTTTTGAATCTTTAAGAAAACGTTCTCGATCGCTACCTGAAATATCATAGGCAACATCAACCTCTCCGGTTTCAACGGCAATGGCTCGCACCGAGCTATCGGGGATATTTCGATAAATAACTGTATCAATTTCTGCGGGTGTATCCCAATAATTGGTGTGCTTGCTGAGAGTAATGCTGTCTCCATATTTCCACTCAACAAACTGATATGGCCCCGTGCCGATGTAAGAGTTATTCGTTCCTGCCTCTTCAATGGTGGATTTGCTAATGATATGAACCCCAGGATGAGACAGCAGTTTTGCTATAGCAGCGTAAGGCCCATGAAGATGAATATTTACGGTAGAATCATCCACGACCTCTGCATTTTTAATGATACTAAGAATACTTCGCGTAGTTGGCGCCGTTGCAGCTCGATTAACACTAAAAGCGACGTCCTCGGATGTAAGAGTGCGTCCATTATGAAATAAAACACCATCTCTAACAGTAACTTGAAATATTGTAGGTGAGATGGACTTCCATTCACTAGCAAGAATAGGAATAAGATTTCCTTCATGATCTTCGCCAATAAGATTCTCATATATTTGCCTGCGGAGATGGTTAGAATACGAATCATTATGAGCATGCGGGGTAATAGAGGGTGGTTCGACGGGTAACGCAATCGTAAGCATATTTTTTGACGTGCTGGGGGCACAACCAGCAATGAGAATACCAACGAGTAGGCCAGTGAATTTCTTTTTCATGAATTCCTCCTGAAATTACAATTTATTATAGATAATAAAAAACACCATCCTTAGGATGGTGCAATATAATAAGTAACGGTTTTATAAACACTTCCTAAGGGTATACGACAAGATAGAGCATCATCATAGCGGAGAAAGAAAGTGCTAATTTATACATTGAAAACCTTTCATTTAAGTTAATAATAATTATCTTCCAGATTATAACGTTAAGAAACAGCCTAAGTCAAGAATTTTTAATTTTATTTTCAGTTGTTGTTGATATAGGGGGAGGGGTTCGTTTATAATGATGAAAGATATGCACTACCTTTTCGGTGTTTGTCATGATTCTTATCGGGGGAAATATATTGGTTAGGGAATTAGCAAAACAACAGTCTAGCTATATGATTTCTCTTCGTCGAGAATTTCATCGGCACCCAGAACTCTCTTTTCAAGAAGAATGGACGAGTAATCGCATTCAACAAGAACTCTCTAAACTCAATATACCCTTTGAAATCATAGGAGAATATGGGGTTTTGGCAACTATCGAAGGTCAAACAACGAATACCATGCTTGCGTTACGTGCTGATATGGATGCCCTACCCATCCAAGAAGAAAACAAACATCTTGATTACATGTCGCAAACCCCCAATGTAATGCATGCTTGCGGACATGATGCGCATATTTCAATGTTATTAGGGGCAGCTAGTATTTTGTCGCAACTTAAAGGCAAGCTCAAGGGTAGCGTAAAATTGTGTTTTCAACAGGCCGAAGAAGTAGGGGGTGGGGCTAGCGAAATCCTCCAAGCTTTAGATAGCTTTCCTATTAAAACAACTCTTGGTATCCATATTTGGTCGGAATTACCAGCAGGGAAAGTGTCGATCACACCAGGCTATAGAATGTCGGGTGGCACTAGCTGGAAGGTTGTTTTCAAGGGAAGAGGAACTCACGGAGCAATTCCAGAAGAAGGGATAAGCCCACTTATTGTGGCAGCGGCTTTTGTCTTAAATCTTAATAGCTGTTGGGCTTATGAGTTTAGTCCTCTCGAAAATGTTGCAGGTACGACGGGTATTTTGCGTTCGGGGACAGCCGCTAACATCATCCCCGAAGAAGCAGAAGTTGCAGGCGTACATCGAACCTTCACTCCAGAGCAATATGAAAAATTTAATAGCCTTATTAAACGTGTTGCTGAAAATACAGCAGCAACTTATCGAGCAAAGGCAACTGTTTTTTTTGAAAAAGGTATCCCTCCTGTATATAACGACCCAGAATATTGCATGCTAGCACAAAAAAGTGCCCTAGCATTGGCTGATGAAAATATTCTAGACGAATTTCACCCTTTGATGCCGTCAGAAAATTTTGGATACTACACCAAAAAATATCGGGGTTTGATGGCTTTTGTGGGAGCTGGTAATGCCTCAAAGGGCTGCACATACCCCCATCATCATCCTTGCTTTAATATAGATGAAGATGCAATGGTGCTAGGAGCAGGGTTATATGCTCAATATGCGCTTGATTTTTTTAATAATTATAAATAAACAACATTTTTATGGGGGAAAGTATGCTAAAAAATATTTTAGTGCTTAGTTTAGTCATTAGTGCTTCATTTGCTTATGCAAAAGATGGAATGTATCAAGGTACCGGTATTCGTGGGCGTAGAGGGACAATTACTGTTGAAGTAATGGTAAAGTCTGGTAAGATTTCAGAGATTAAAGTGGTCGATAGTAAAGAAGATCGCCCTAAAAATTCTATAGAGCTTATTACTGCAACAATGATCCGTGAGAATAATATCAATGTTGACGCCGTTTCTGGTGCTACTTTAGCAAGTAAAGCTTTTGTTTCTGCCGTAGAAGAAGCTCTTAAATCTTCTGGTAAGAATTTTAAAGGTGATCTTATTAAGCCATCTAAATAGTTTTGAATATTAGAAAAAAAGCCTCCATTTGGGGGCTTTTTGTTATTTTATAGGAAAGATCGTGTGCAACAGTGGAGTAATATTAATGGGTTTTCCCACCCAATGAGATGCCATGGCAACTTGTTCGGCAAGCAACCTTCTGTGATAAAAAATCATACTAATACAGTCTTAATATCTTTATGGGTAAATTTTTTCCTTTATCTGATATCCCCAAAAGCGCCCCTTGTGGAGTGTTTGCTAGGCCAATTTTTGTAACCTTTACAAGGCTGTTTATTGAAAAATAGTAGCAACGCTGCCTTGACTTATAGATAATCTTCTTGTAAAGTATAATATAGTTCTATGTCTATTAACAATTAATATTTCAAGGAGAAGGATGCCATGAAGTCATTAAGCTTATTTTTAGTATTCCTATTTGTAGCAGTAAATCAAGC
>JBOFWL010000027.1:0-1636 GCA_051653605.1 Brevinema sp. | reverse complement strand
AGTGCGGGCAGGTGCCCGCACTTTTTATGTGTTTAAGTATTAGAAAGAAAAAGTTTTTTGGTTTCCTCTTTCATCAAAGGAGCTACCGCCAGATACAGAGAAAGAGCCGTAGTCACTAATATTTACGGAAAGGCTGGCACTTGCCGTTGGGTGGACATAATGTCCGTAGAGGGTAGAAGTGCCAGTTGCCACACCTGTTTCTCTAAGAACAAAAGAGCCGTGACCATAAAGTTTGGTTGCGTTGACAGCTCCATACCCAACAAGGTCTGCATACCAAGTCACGCCTGAGTCAAAGCCTTTTGCATAGCCGTATTCTTCGGATTTAATCTCGCCAGTAAACTCTTGATAGTAGCCCTGTCCAGAAATAAAGCCATCATATTTATCGACTTTGTAAAAGCTGTTGTCTTTCATTTCAAATTTAGAGTTATCCCAAGAAACAGCAATGGGGTCTTGCCAACGAAAGAACGGTATATTTGTCCAGTTGTAGCTATATTTTACAAAATGTTCTGTTCCAGATGTGTTGTTTTTACTGACTGACCAAGTAAGGGATAAATCAGCGGTAGGAATTTGTCCTTTTGTGGTAGCTCCATCTGGTGTGATTTCATAATCTGAGAATTCGCCTGTTTCTTCATCGTAAATAGTAATGACTGCACCTTCAAATATTAAGTCGGGTGTTTCGTAAAGTTCTTCAATGACGGACGGAGATGTATGCTCGAGGTAGATTTCTGGATACCCACGAGTAATAAGGGTGGCAATCATTTCGTCCTGTGAAGTCGTAGCTGGTTCAGCCGCAAAAGCAGTAGCGGACATAGCACATACCATAGTTAATGCCAAAATTGAACTTAAAATTCTTTTCATAAAAAATCCTCCTTTAATTTTGTGATTAATGAGCGCCTGTAATAAATAACCTAGTCCATTGGAAACACCCCCTTATCTAAAATCTTCACTTAAATAGCGTATACCCAATATACCACTATAAATTAAGAAATTATTTACGAAAGGACGAAATGGGTTAAAACAAGGACGAAATTTCCAAAACAATAATTTCGTCCTTGTTTTAAAGGGTTTTGTCCTGTCTGTTTCTCGGGAAGTGAATTATGCTCTATCATTATTCATAACTAGTGGGTTGCATAGAAAAAAGAAAAACCAACCGACACACATAAATCGGTTGGTTTAACTTCTGCTATTTGCTTTCAAAAAAACTTTTTCGTAACCTCAGAGATTGTTTAGTCGCATTTACAATGTCTGAAACGATACGGATTTCATACTCTGTGCAATCCGCTAGTTGTTCTGTAATCTCATGCAAAAAAGTGTCTTTTGCACCTGCCATGCTATCACATAAAATATCATTCGGCGTACATTCAAGCGCTGCGGCAATTCTGAGTATTGCTTCGATACTTGCTTTTGACGAGCCGGTTTCGATGTGACTAATGTGTGTAATTGAATAGTCTGTTTTTTCGGCCAGTTTTTCTTGAGAAACCCCTTGTTCCTTTCTTATTTGGCGAATACGTTCGCCTATTTTGTTGTAGTTTATGTTCATAATTTGCTCCTTATCCTTGTATATGTATTGTAAGGGCAAAATGCTTATGTTATAATAAACTCTAAAAGCAAATTCTCTTGATAGTTTAATTGAAAC
>JBOFWL010000026.1:0-4227 GCA_051653605.1 Brevinema sp. | reverse complement strand
GCCTCCCGTGCGGAGTAAAAGCATAGCCTAAAGCTAGAATTGCCTCTCTTCGGAGTCTGCAAGGATATAGTCCTAGGTTAGAATTGAAAAAATAAACAAATCTTGGTATAATACCATAGGCACAATTTTCCTGCTAGTGTAATCACCTAAAGGCTCCTGTATGGAGTCTGCAGGGGCTTAGTCTAGAGCTAGAATTGAAGGAGCACAACCATGAAAGTATTTATTATCCTCTCTCTACTATTAACAACATGCGCTAAAGCCGAGCAAACCCAAGCACCCGTAGTAATTCCAGAAGTAGCTAGTAAAAAAGAATCCTCCGACGCAACACCTATTGATACAAGAACGGCACAGGAAAAATACGAGGCTAGGGATTTGCTAACCGAGGAAGAATATCAATCCCTTCGCCAGCCTGTTCCCGATTGGGATACGTTTAATCGCTTAGTGCGGGTGGAGGACGGCTTTGATGATCTCCGTCGATTTTATCTTGATACCAATACCGTTGCTCCCAATTTAAATTGGCTAGATATTGTCTACTATGATCCTCAAAAAGAATCCTATTATTATGGCAAATTCAAGCCTATAATTATAACGATAGATGGCTTTGATTATCTTATCAACATCAAAAAAAATCCCGCCCACCAAGTGTATGGACGGGATCGAGTGGTTCTTATAACAAATCTTAGCCCCTCCATGCATATTTATGCAGATGCTTACAATAACTATCAACTATATGCCTTGGAGCTTAAATCCACTATTGATGAGTATGGAGTTTATCTTGTTGGAAGCTATTATAGTGATATTGTAGAAAGAGCCTATACTCTTATATATCATCCTCTTGATGGGATTTCTCTTGATATTAAGTGGAAAGTTGTCACAAATGAGAAAACGTGGAGGTTTCCACATGTAGAATATGTTGCAGTGACAAATGGAGTTCCTATTATATCTCCTGCACACTCCCCTTATAACATTAGAACATACCTTGAAATATTGCAGTCCGATTATAGAGTTGTCTCTATATATGATGAACTAACAAATACTAATAAAACCCCAGTTACGTATGACCTAAAAGAAAAAACATTTAGTATTCCTTATACAGAGGAAACCAAAAATATCTATTATGGGGAAAAATATGATTTTTATGGTGATATTGCAGAGCTTACCAACGAAATTTCTCCATCAATAACAAATTACGATGATTGGTATAGAACGACGAAAGATATTTTACACCAAGATGATGAACAAAGTGCAAATGGTAGTTTTAGGCGTTCAGACGGCGTTCTGAATATTACTATTTGAAATCATACCTTACAGATGTCCCATTGGTATCTATTTTAAATCTTTTATTAGAATTGTATCTACTACCTCCATTAGGGTTTACATCGACATGGATGAAGGGTGTATTTGCTAGAGGATATGAAATAGCTTGATTAATAGTAGGTAGCCCCTGTTTTATTCTATTAGTATCAGTCATATTTGTTCTTAAGTACCACATTACTTCTTCATGTTTATTAGCAGGGATTCTTATATCAGCTGCGTATCCTTTCATATGGCTAGAATTTGTAGAAGGGGTGGTATTTTTATTACTAATAGCTTTATTTAATATGGGACTTCTATAACCACTATTAATAGCTAAGTGATTTGTTAATAGTCTTTCAATTTCTTGACGAGCTTTATGAACTTCTGCTAAATTAGAGATAGCTCTTAGATCTGGTATATTTATAATATTACTATTCTTTGCGGTTGGACTATTTGTATATTCTTCCCAATTAAAAGGCGTAGGTGTAAATGAGTTTGTTTTAGGATTAGAAAATGGCACCTTTTGTTCTGGATATCTGTTATAGAACAACTCTGGATCTGTAGGAGAAATCCCCTCAATTCTCTTTGGAGGGTTTTTACTCTCAAAATCTTCCACATATTTATGGAATTCTAGCAGTTTAATAAGTTTCTGTGGGTTTTGGAGGATACTGGAGCAGGCTGGGGCTAGAATATCTTTTCCTTGATTTTCATTAAAATCAGAGGGGTGGATAGAAGTATTATGCGCAGTGGCATAAATTGTTGCTAGAGTATAATTTTTGGCGAGTACGCTTATATCACCAGAAAGAGATAAATTCTCTTTTACCTTGATTAACTTTTCAAGCCTTTTATCAGAGGATGATATTTGTCCTAGGGCGCGCTCGGTAACGGCGAGAAACTCCGTATAGTCTGAATTTGTAAACAAAATTTCGACAAAAGCAAGCTTATCATTGGTAAAATGCCCTACTATTTCCTCAACAGACTTTAGCAAGAAACTCCGCACTTTATGATTGCTATCAATAGCTAACCTTTCATCTACGGCTCTTATGCCCTTTTTTGCGAGAGAATTCACTAAATTAAGAAGATCACTGGCATCTTTTGGAGAATTTATCAAAGAACTCCCATATTTTTGTAGGATAGATTGAGCTTCGGAGAGAGAAAACACCTTTTCTTCGATAGAAATCCGCTTACTATCTGCATAAATTTTAGCCATTGCCCAATTTGTAGCAAGAATCTCTAAATTTACGTTGGGATAGATTCTTTTCCCGTTTTTCTGTAAGCTATTTACTTCGTTTGAGTTACGTTGGAGTATCGTATCCACATTTTTCTGGGGAATCGTGAACGATCCTATTTTATTATTATATTGGCTACCCAATTCAGTTTCGTGAAATAGAATTTTCATCCTACCAAAAGCGTTAGTTTTCTTAACTTTATGTTCAAGCTCTGTCATATTAGAAAATCTTCCTTGCAAAGGAGAATTCTCCAATTTTAGGTCTAAAACCGTGGCTCCATCCACTTCTTTCAAGGATTTTTCGACTAAAATGTTTAATTCTTGCTCTATATTAACGAAAGGAACGGCTGAAACTGTATTTTCTGTCATAGGAATGAGGTCGATGAGGCATTTGGCGGAGAGTTCAATGACTTTATTGGCAGGAATATAGATGACATCATCTCTTGAGGCAAGAGAAAATTTATTTTCATCAATCAATTTACGAGAAATATCTTCAATTTGGTAGCTTGAATACGAAATTCTGTAGTGTTTAAGGAATGTTTCGGCAATTTCTGCCAGAGAAAATATCTCGTTCGAGGACGAAGAGCGAAAAACCTCTCCCAATTCTTTACGGAAGCTACCGAAATTAATATTGGGGGCTAGTGACATTGCTTCGGGGAGGTATCGGCAGTTCATTTTCTTAAATTTTTCTTGGATATACCGTGCTTTTTCTGAGTCTAGGCGCTCCAGAGTGCTAAAATACTCACGTTCACTAATTCTGAACGCTAGTTTATCGTCATTAGTGAAGTCTATACGGGTGTCATAGGAGTTAAAACGTCTATAATCGAAGATAATTTTAAATATAAAGGGGAAATACAGATATTTATCAGCAAAAATAAGGTCTTTTGACCCTCCAAAGGCTTCTCGTTTATTGCTTTGGTAGATATTATCTGCAAGATTGTTCTCCCCAAGCCGGCTGAGGAGAGGAAAATCTCTTGTAATATCACGAGAAATCTGGCTGAGAACATCTCCTCGGCGAATACAATACTTACCGTCTTGAAGTAAATCTTCTTTTATATCCATATATTATCCTCCTTAATTTTGGGAGGCTAGTATAGCACAAGTTGTCCCCCCCACGCAAGGGGGGATACGCCAATTATTTTTTAATTTGTTGATAATAAAGGAATTATATTTTTAAATATTTGAAAGTATAACTATATCCTTTATGGTATAATAAATGTTATAGCTTCTTGATAGTACACTCCTGTTAATTTTGTATAAAAAATCGTAAATATATTCAGAAATCTGGGAACACGTTGAGCTACACAAAGCTATGTAAGATAGAGCAGGTGCGTCATGGCAAGGGATTTATTATCGAGGGGCAGAGCCAAAGGAGTGAAAGCTTAGTAAATGCACTTAAGCAGGCTTGGGAGTGGAACGATTGGATAGCCGAGGGGAAAATTGGAAGTGTTATTGAGCTTGCTGAAAAGCTGAAAATTACCCGACGGTATGTGGAAAGAATATTAAATATGAGGTATTTATCCCCTAAAATACAGCTAATGATATTAAAAGGAACCCAGCCGGCTAGCTGGACGACACATACATTCATTAAGGTCTTACCCTCAAATTGGGAAGAACAGAGTAAGGAATTAAGTTTATAATTATTAATGAATAAGAGTTCCGCCACTAATAGTTAGTGGCGGATATTTTCATGAATGGGATCG
>JBOFWL010000025.1:0-1689 GCA_051653605.1 Brevinema sp. | reverse complement strand
GCTCACGGCAAAAGGTTGCAGTGTTATTTTTGAAGTAAGTCTGCCAAACAACGGTTCTTTTCGATTCTCAAAAATCTTCATCATCATTGAGCAGATAGAACCTGAAGCAATGAAGTTTATTTTAGCCCTGTCTTTATATTGATCCCAAAGATTTTGAACATCACTGAATATAGAAGAGTTCACATTGTCAAACTCCTGAAATTCATCAATGATAAGCGTATAATGTTCCTTCGTGGCAAAAATCAGCAACTGTTCAAAAAGGTCTTTGAATCGAGTAATCGTTCCGAATATCTGTAATCCTAAAGCATTGGTTGCTTCTTGTTGGAACTGTTCACAAAGTAGTGACTCGCTTTTACGAGAAACAAACAGATAAAGATGTTTCTGCCCCTTTACTGATTCTAATAAAAGAGATGTTTTCCCAATGCGGCGGCGACCAACCATCACTGTAAAGCAAGCATTTTTCTTAGATTGCTCCAGTGTACGAGCCAATGCTGCTAACTCTTCTGTTCTATTATAAAACTTCATATCTTAATTTTTTAAATCTTCATTATCTTAATGACGGTTATAAAAATAGGGTAAAGAGTTGGGTCTGGCAAGATTATTTCCTATTATTTTAATTTCCATTAAAATAATAGCTGTTACATTAATCTATATCTTGATTCTTGGGAGTTAATCATACAACATTACAAACTCTCAATATTTGTATTATGATATTATCGCATAACAATAAATCTGTTAGCTTAAGAATGGGATAGCCCCATAACGCCCATTGATATAATCTTTCTGCACGCTGCGATTATTCCGAATTTTAGACCCATTTTCATCTTTGAACTCAATCAAAGAATAGAGGTCCGATGATTCCGTTTGATCTTTTTCAGTAAACCAGATTTGATCACGTCGCAAATAAGCTAAATTTAGAAGATTTGTGTCATACGTTGTAAAAATCAGTTGAGCTCCATGAATATTGATCTGAGGATTCATAAATAACTGTATAATACTACGTGTTAGAAGTGGATGCAATTTCGCATCTAATTCATCAATAATAAGTAGCTCCCCTAAATTTAGTGTATCGAAAATAGGGCCAGACATCTGGATTACTTTCTTTGTTCCTTCCGATTCCATGTCGTCTTTATCGAAAGTACCCAAACCTGCGATTTTACCATTTTCATCATAGATATTATGTGTAGTCTTAGCATCCATCAATTTTGAATTCAAACTGCCTGGAGTCTGTAGTTTGCTACATAGAGTTTCGTCTGAGAAAGCTTTTTCTTTAACTAACAATTCCTTAAACCCAAGCTGTGTATGATGAAAAAAATCTAATGCCTGTTGGCATCCATCTAAATGTTCACTAAACATCTTTAGGGTAAATCCAGCTGTTAATAGGCATTGGAACGTATAAAAGCGATTCAGGTTGGAAACGCATCAATGGCGATGCAGATGTATCGCTGCTAAAACCACAATTCGAGAAGCAGGGATTTGTAGTGGCCACCTTGGTAAATGAGAAAGCAACAAAGCTGAATATCATTGCAGCCCTTACAAGACTCAAGAAGGAGTGTCAACTAGGTGATAGAGTCTATTTTCACTTCTCAGGTCATGGTCAGCCTATGACAGATGCCAATGGAGATGAAGAGAATGGATACGATGAGTCGATGGTGCCCTACGATGCAGGACGTTTTTACCAAAAGGGGA
>JBOFWL010000024.1:0-1278 GCA_051653605.1 Brevinema sp. | reverse complement strand
GGCCATAATAATAAATCCTCCTTAATCGTTTATAAACTTAGATGTAACTACTAAATTTTGAATGGGTTTTGTTCCTGTGTTTTTAATAAAAAGACGGACTGGCGTTTTTACAGTACCGTCCGTCTTGATTGAAAATGTTTCTCCGCTTTTTAAATCAAAAGACTTTTGTTGTGCTGTTTCATAAGCAAATGGATGATTGATAGTAAATTCCAAAGAGAATGTTGCGTATTCAAGAGCTTTGACGGTTGGTGGAGCAGAACTTAAAAACGCATTATAATGCATTTCAGGTTCATAATCATAAGTTAATTCGCCAACACCATCCAACCATCCAGCAATAAGGCGGACTTGTCTTTGTAACGAAACACCCTCTTGGGCCACGTAAGAACATGAGATAGACTCTACGCGGGACTGATACCCGCCATCTTCTTGAATCACGGCAGACGATCTACCAGGAATTTCAATCAAACTTCTCCTCTTAAGAGGAGATAATACTCGGTTGTTAGGGGTCTCACGGACTCCAAAAACCGAACTGTGGATACCTTTAAACGTAAATCCGCCAAGAGTTGGCGGTAAATTTACAGCGTGTGACATTTCGCGTCTCCTCCTTAAACATAAGCCGGTCGCAACCCTTTACCTCGCATCGACGTTTGTTGTTTTTGGTAAAGTTTCTTAGCAATTTCGTCGATATCAGCTTCTGTCCGAACCGTTAATCCGTTTAACTCAAACTTATTATGAATGGTCGTTGAGTTATCCGTCATGTTACTTCCATTTTGATCATCCGCTTTCAAAGAGTTTTGTTTGGAAACTTTTTGCGCTAACCCGTATGTCTGTCCTTTATTTAACATGCTGGCGAGTGAATTAGCGCCAGATTTAACATCACTAAGATCAAGAACGGGTGTTATTGTTGGTTGAACGTCCATGTCTGTCTCGATAGCCCTCGCTAATTGAGTCATCGTAGATTCCATAGACGATAAAACGTCATCACCTAAAGTTTCGGTTTCGTTAACGACGTTACCTGCGTACTTCGCGATACCTTCAGCCATACCGAGCGAACAAAATTTACCAATTTCAATAAATGCCTTCGCTGGACTTGCGATACCTAAGAAATCTCTAATACCATCGAGAGCGGACGAAGCAAGGTTTTCTACTGTTTTTACTACTTTTGACACCATTGATGAAATACCTTCGATAATACCTTCAACGATATGTTTACCAACGTTTACGAATTCGTAAATTTTATTCTTGATTTCAGTAACCATTTGGCTAACAAAATTACGT
>JBOFWL010000023.1:0-61238 GCA_051653605.1 Brevinema sp. | reverse complement strand
TATTCTGTCATTGTAAAGGGGAGATTGAAATTATTCCCCCAGATAAACTCAAACAGCAGATTTGCTCTTGTAAGAGCAGGGCTTATAAAAAGAAAAAAGACAACTAAAAGGCTGCGAAAGCGTAGCATCTACTAACTCCAATTGAATATACTCCCGACCATTATATAAAATATGGGGGTGAATGTCAATTAAAATAGATCTAATTACAATAATTTTATTGATTTAACACTAAAATCCCCCTTTATTTTTAGATAATTCTCTTATTTTAAAGTTTTTAGTGTGAAAATCATAGATCGTCGCTTTTATTTGTTTAATATATCAGAAGATAACTTTATATTTCTTAATAAAAGAATTCAAGATATCCGATAAGTAGTTTAATTCATATTAACATAATATCGGAGGTCTTATGAATATCAAACTGTGGTTAGCTCATCCTAATTATCAAAAATCTGTTGCTAACAAGGCAATTGTGCAAACATTGTCCGACCAATATCGTGGCATCGAGATAAGGCATTTGGATAGTTTATATCCGGATCTCAATATTGATATAGAGCTTGAAAAACAAAAACTTCTTGAAGCAGACCTCATTATTCTTCAATATCCTTTTTTTTGGGTAGGCATGCCAAGTCTCATGTTACATTGGAAAGAACAGGTTTTTCATGAAGGATTTGGCTATTATCCGCCTAATCACCCTACTAAATCTGCTTTACATGGAAAAAAATTGTTAGTTTCTTTCACTGCTGGTGCTCCAGAAGCAGCTTATAGTAAGGAGGGATTTATTGGCGCCGAGTTGGCTGATTTCTTTCCTCCCATTGAGGCTATCGCAAATTTCACGGGCATGCAGTTATTAGATATATTGTATTTTCTTAATGCTCGGGTAACGGAAAAAAACAGTTTAGAGCAGCTTCAGGATGATATAAAAAAGCATACAGAGCTTTCTTTCAGTAAATACTTAAAGTAACCAACCTTAATTTTAAAGGAGTTGCTTTACCAGAAGATAAAGATACCTAAGCGAATAGTCATTAATATACCCTCAAGACGATTTTTCCCATACATTTTTAATAACATTTCTTTGGCTAAATACAATATGTTCTATAATTACGTCATACTTATTGACAAAAGTTTAATAAGTATGATAGTATTCAGTCAGAGGTATCATTATGAACAAGAAATTTCTAATCGGATTTATTCTTCTATCTGGTATAGTTTTTGGGCAAGAAGAAAGTATTCAAACGACAGAAACTAAGAGGGTCAATCTGAATATAGCACTTTATGATGCTAATATTTTTTCCCCAGCCTTTGATGTAGAGTTAGGCTATGAGTTTTGGAAGAAAGGGGGAAGTTCTCTCGGGTTTCTCAATTCTTTCTTTGTTTATATCCCTGTCTCACCTATTTTTACGCAGCTGTCCTCTTTTTTGATGGCATACATTCCGCAATTTCAGTATCTTTATCGTAAGAAAGGTTTTCATATGACTTTAGAGACGGGTCTTGGAGTGGCTGCGGATTTTCTCACTGTAGATACCTTCACCGTAGCTTCGGGGTTTCATAGGAGGATTGTAGGGGCTACTTATGGCGTGTTTTCAATGGGTATGCGGTACGGCTATGAATTTGGCTATAAATATAATAAACCCTTCGTGCTGAGCCTTGCTCTGGGGTACCGTTTGCAGTTTCCTTTCAATTTGACAATAAATCATGTTATTTTGGTAGGTGTTGGCTTTGGATATTCATTTGGTATAAAACCAAGAGGGGTATAGGATGAAGAAATCACTTATTTTTATATGTATTTTTCTGTTTGGATGCTCATTTTCTCCAGATAACGATAGAACAACCTATTTTGTGGAAAATGAAGGGGCAATTATGCCTGTTATAATGCGTGGCCCTAATACTAAAAGAGTAATTCTTTTTGTACATGGTGGGCCAGGAGGAACCTCAACCGCTATCCCTCGCACTGAAGTTTTTAATGAACTTGCTAAAACTATGCGAACATTTTTTTATGATGAACGTGGCTCCGGTGGGGCGCGAGGACATATTACAGAAGAATCTATAGCGCTTCCCTATTTTGTCCGAGATTTGGATGCAGTTGTGAATTCTATCTTAGCGCTGCGTTCCGACGCTGAGATTATAATGGTGGGACATAGTTTTGGGGGCTTAATAGCTGGAGGCTATGCTTCTCGGCATTCCTCTAAGCTTAAAGCATTGGTATTGGTAAGCCCTGTGCTGGATGTTCCATCCCTAAGAAAGAGTATTTCACCCAATATGATTGAAAAAATAGATGAGATTCTCACACGAACTACGATTACTTCTCAACAGAGAGCTCGTTTTACAGAGCTAAGGGCGTGGTATCAGCGTCGTCCTGTATTAAATTTTAATCTTTTTGTTGAACATAACCTTCATTCAGAGGATTACTACGAATTAGAGGGGCTTCACGGTTCTTTTGGCTCGCTTTCAGTAATGGCACAGGACCCTCTAATAGAAATGATTTCGTTTCCCGAGGCAGCAACAACAGTGCTGGCAGCTTTAGCTAAGAATAATGAAGAAAATCGTAATTTAACAACTGATCCTACATACAATCTTTCAAATATTGCGGTGCCAACCCATATGTTTACAGGACATAAAGATATTTTTGTTCCTACACAAGCGGCTATCGATGCCTTTCAATCTTTGGCTCCGGGAATTGGCACAACAACTCATTATAGCACGGGGGCTGTAGGACATACTGCTTTTGTTGAAACCCCCAATGAATTTCTTAGAGATTTCAGAGATTTTATGAATAGCTTATAAAAAATAAATACATGCTTGTAATTTGGATCTAAAATTTAACAGATTAAAGTAGAAATTCTGCTTGCGATCTTTAGAAAAATCAACCAATATTTCTAAAGGACGTAAGCAGATTTTTGATTTATTAGTTTTAAGACAAATTCTCTGGCATGTAGTTCTCCAAACGAAGTAAGTATGATAACATAGAACGACTTGCCATCGAGGTATAATATTGCTTGTTCATCGTATAAAATAATGAATGCATAATCAAGAGATAAATGATTCTCGTCAGAGTCTGTACAAGTATAGTGAAAAAATAATCAAAGCAAAGTTTCTATCTATTAGCTAAAATACTAGCACAAATCAGAGCCTCGAATCCTGATTTTGAAAACTCTCAAAGAAAATAGAACTGATTCTTTATACCCCTAATGCTTCTTTTGCCATCTGTTTATATTCTTCAATACCGGATAGAAGGGCAAATTCGGCGATTAAAATAGGGGATGCTGCATCAAGTTCGATGATATGTTCTTTCATCTTCGGCCAGCAATATCCATCTGCTTTTTTATAGGCAAGAATTAACGCGTCTAAGCCTTCTTCACCAAAAGCTTTATAATTGAAAACAAAGTCATGCGAAATGTCTGTAACCTTGGCTTCAGTCCAGTCAATTAATCCTGTTACATTGGCATTCTTATCGATCATCATATGCCCAGCATGTACATCTCCATGAATCAGCCCTGTTTTCTTTGGCCACATACTATCATTATTCAGCCATGCTTGCCATCTGTTCCATAGTTTCTCATTAACGTTGAATATTTCTTTTATAGTATCCATACGCTGTTTCATTGATGTTCTTGCCTCTTCTGGAGAGTGTACGATGATGCCCAACTTTTTCGCTTCACTACTGGGGATATTGTGAAGTTCTCTTAATACTCTTCCTAGCGACTGATGAAACAGTTCTGGGACATTGTTTATATCTATCTCCCAAATATAGTTACCTATGCTGTGATCTATCGTGCCAGCAGGGACGCCATCTAGCTTTTTATAGGCTATAAGATCCTCTGAGTAAATAACCCAGTTTGGTGCCTGAAAGGAGTAAGCATGCTTGTTTATCAAATCTAGAGCTTGCTTTTCCCCTTTTGTTTTAGGCATTACGTCCGGACGTCTAGGTAATCTTAGAACCCAATCAATTCCATTATTGTCTTGGGCAAAAATAGCTTGAAAATCTAGCCCTGATTCATTAAACTGCATTGTTTCTTCTTTTAGGCATAGATTATATCTTTTTGCCAACTCAATTACTTGTTTAATATCTTTATTCATGCGAAGCACTCCTCATTAAAATAAATAAAGCACATTTTAGTATGAGTGCTTTTCGGCTTTATCTAGCTTTTATTTACAAGGAGTCGCTGCTTTGATTGAGTACCTCTTCTATCTTTAGCGTAAGGGAAGGGCAGTCCATATGGTCGGGATCGAATTGCACTTTTAATACACTTTTTATAATGCCATAGATTATTTTAACAGCCTTTTGGGATATTGGGACTCTTCATCAGCTTTTTCCAACACATGGTTTATGATTGACTCTAAATCTGAAAGGCGCTTCCATCGAGAATCTCGATAAATTCGTCTGATACAAGTATTTTTGTTGTCCTCTATTTTTTCTTTAACGATTCGTACAACCATGGCGTTTACAGAGGTATTTACTAAGGCTTTGAGGAAATGCCCCTCTATTGTTGCATAATCCGTAAACCAAATATTTAATTTAGAATTGATATATTTAGCCTGTTTATCCTTGTCTACATGTACAAGAATCTTTTTGTGAGGAAATTCCTGTCTAAAAGATTCAACACGAGCAGATAGGGAATTTATATCAGCGCCGTTACCAGGGATAACTCTAATCTGCTGTTTTAAATGAGGAGGAATCAGCCTGTCAACGAGAGGAGTACTATCCTCGGATAGCAAGAGTATATCAAAGTGCTCTTTTAACAAGGTTTCTCATAGTAATACCTTCTACACGATATAGGTATTGTAATCTATTTTTGTTGAGAGGTCAATCAAAAACAACTAGAAAACACGGACGCCATAGAAGGGCGTAGGGGTGTTTTCTAGTTGAGGGCTTTATATACTATTTATTGATTGACATTTGTTATAATTTATGACATAATTACCCTGAAAGACCTCTGCTCACTTTTGTACACACATTGTTCCATCATTTTAAAGAACGCATCGTCCATACGATCGAATGCACAATCGCTTACAGCGGTTTTATGCGTTTCCGTATGGATGATGGATCAAACCTAAATTCAGAGGTCTTTCAGGCGTGTAATACCCTGTAAGCCTTTTTTGTTTTAAATCTTTTTTGAGTTGGCTTTGCGAGGTGTCTCCCTAATAAAGAGCAAACCAATTTATAAAAAGGAGTGTGTTATGAAAACACAAAAGGTTATGGCACTAGTGGCTATGTTTGTTATGGTAGGAGCTTGTTCAACAGCACCTAAAGAAGAAACGTTAGAAGAATTTATGGTAAATTTACAAGGTGGCTGGGATACTGGCACCTCTGGCATATATACCTTTGAGGGATTAAATATATTACAACCAACAGGGACGCTAAGCCAAATTGTAACAAATGCAGGCGTAGTCAACGGCAAAAAATATGCTATTGCTAAATCAGCAGAGCCTAATAATCCCGTCACTCAATCTTTCATTCAATATTATAGAGTTGAGGGCGATACTATGTATACTACCTTTGATATTGGATCACAAACAAATGTGCCCAGTGGAACATATGCACCAGAAGAAGTTTTTGGTACGAAAGTCAAATAATAGTAAATAGATAATGGGGAGCTTTTATTCTCCCCATTATTGTTAATAAGGAGCAAAGAAAATGGCAAAAGTATGGCTAATGGTGCTTGACCCCAAGAATCACAATATTCAAAAGACAGAGGCTATAGTACCCCGAATACTAAACAAAGATATTGATGGAATAATAGAAGTCCCCAAAGTGGGTGATGAAGCTACTAATGCAAAGTTTGCCGAGAAAGATTTTGTCTACTTGCTTTTTAAGCCTTATAAAGATAATAAAATCACTATTGGCGGTGGTATTTATGCCCGCTTGGAGAAATCTGGATATAAGAACAGCGAATCTCTACACCTATTAAAGCTAAAAGAAAGCTATATTAACAAACCTTTAGAAACAGTTTATCTTTCTACAATACCTTTTATTCCTACTAGTAATGAAGAAGACTTTACCGAAGGGCTCTACTTAATTGGTGAAAAATAATATAAAATCCCTTGGCGTTAAAGCTGCTCTTTGAAACAAGCAAAATTGAAGACTGGCAGGAGCAGTCAGAATTTATTCAGTTCTAGAAAAATCTACTAAGCCCTATCTATTTTTAGATAGGGCTTCATTCTATCTTTCGGGACTCGCGAAAACGCACTTTGAGAAATCCATGCGGACGGCGCTTATTTTTGCTACTTGAGAAAATTCTCAAAGCCCCGAAAATCTCAGGTGTGATTGTAAGTGTTTATTTTAACGATAGATACAAAAACAAAAAGCCTCTAAACAATAGGGATTCTATGATTTAGAGACTTTACGATTGGAGGTGGCGGGTCTCAATTTATGAAATTGTAAAAACTCCAACTCTTTTTTCTATAATAAGATAAGCTGAATAGCCTTTTTAACGAAATCCAAAAGTGTATACACAATTTATACACAGATTGTGTTTTTAATTTAGCTTATTATAGCATTATTTTAGGGATTTGGCAATAGACTACGTAATACATGTAATAAAAATGTTTCATACTCTAGCATTCTATCTTGGCTTATCCTATCTATTTCTTCTTTAATTCGCGTATTCTTGTCTTCCTCAGATATCTTATAATCCGTTATAATAGGCTCAATAATATACTGGTAAACTTTTTTACGTTTCGCCTTTAAAGAGGGTGCATTTAATTTTAAAATATCAATAGTTGCTGTTCCCTTATACGGATCTTTATTATCATTATTACTAATTATACCATCGTATTGATACGAAAAATACTCACTACAATCTACACTTAATGGTGAAATAAAGTTGTTATTGTAAGATTTTTCTTTTGTGTTACCACAATGGGGATTATTATTTTCTTCTTGATTAGAATATTTAGGACCACAAGATAAAATGATATTATCATATTTAAAGATATCGTCTGGAAAGCTAGATTGTGGTTTAATATGTTCAATATGTTGACTTCCATCCTTAAGAAGACTCTCGCAATATCCACACTTGCTATTTTGCTCATGTTTAAGAATTTGTACTAACTTTAGATAAATCTGGTGGTTAGTTTTATGAAAACTATCCCAATTACCATTGAGTTTTTCAAATGTTTTAACAGAAGAATCACAATGAGATATTTTTTGAATATATTTCATTGCTGGGCTCTCTTCCATTTTAGGCGACTGATGATTGCTCTTATACCAGTAAGCTCACTATCATCCACAAGATAACCCTCTAGAATTTTATAATCCTGTTCTAATAAATCTATATCTTCTAAAGAAATATTACTATATATCCTATCTAGGACATCTTGAACTTTCTTAGGTCTGCTACTATTTAATCCCATTACCTGAGTTAAAATATCATCAGTTGTTTTACCATATATTTCACTAGGCATTTCATGCTCATTATCTAGTATAATTACATTTTCTTTTTTGAGATTTGCTATAACCATAGGAGAATGTGTTGTTATAATAAACTGACAATTTGGAAATGTTGAGCTTAATTTCGGTAAAATTTCAGCTTGCCATTTTGGGTGGAGGTGTAGTTCGACCTCATCTATTAGTACAATCCCCTTTCCCTCTAATGGATTGTCCATAGTTTCATTCAGAATAGATAGACGCTGTGCAATATCAGCTACAAGTGCTAAATAACTTAATTCACCCTGAGATAATAAGTTGATATTGAAACAATGCCCGTCCTTAATAAGTTCCATTTTTAAGGGACGTCGCTTGATTTTTAATTCGGTAAAGCCTGTAAAATCTTCAATTGCCTTGCGTACAACTGCCAATTTTTTATTTTTATAATTCCAATCTTTTTTCTCTCGAACTATTTGATTTTCAATATCATCTTCGTTCCGAAACCATTCAAAAAATAAACGAAAGTTAATAGGATTATTCAGACAATCTCTATAAACAGACGATTGAGTAAAACTATGAGCCCCCTTTAACCTTTCTGGAAGCAGATCCTTAACAACTCTGTCGGTTCTATAAAATAAGATCGCTGGTAAATCTAAAATACTTTCTTTTGCTAAAAGCTGATGAGATAGTTCTCGTCTTTTATCCATGAAATTACTTAGTAAATAGCCATTTGGCTTTGGGGTGGCAAACTTTACGTATTGATTCTCACCATAGATACTAGAAGAAAATTGAACTCGAATCTCTGTATCAGATGTTCCTTGCTTAACGTAATATTCTTTTTTAAAAATAAGAGATTTAGAATTTGAAGGATTAGGTAATGTACGATTGAGGAGTAGTACTAAACCTTCTAGGATAGAAGTTTTACCAGCTCCATTTATTCCAATAATAGCATTAATCTTTGGGTGTAAGTCTTTGGATATTTCTGAAAATCCTTTAAAATTTTTAAAACTAAACGAATGAATTTGCATATGATAATATCCTTAAAACAGTATAAGTATACCTTACATTTCGGTATATGAAAATATAGAACTTAAAGTTAGCAAGATATATTCTGCCTAGGTAATTATAGCATAAATAATAATATTTTATCAACATTTAAATACAAGATATAATATATTGATATATACCAAAATATCTAATTCTATAATTATGAGGCATATTTCTACCTCATCGATAGTAATTATAATGTTTTATCATATATTACTTTTACTTACACCGAATCCCTTAAACAAAACTAAGCAGAGTATCATAATTGAATACTCTGCTTAGTTTTATAAATTATCTCTTGCTCATCCCCTCTAAAAGCTCAAGGGTTAGAGGTTCAACAAATTTTGGCTCATTGCTGATATAGTGGTTTACAGTTGTTCGGGAATCTTTATGCCCTAAAAGCTGTTGTACCTGAGCAAGATTGTATTTCTGGATGAGCTTGGTAGCGACACTATGTCGGTATTTATAAAGACTGTAACGGGGGTTTAATCCTAAGTTTTTAATGATACTTTTAAATTTTCGTTGATAAAATTCTTTATTTTTGTTAATCCCATAAAAAATATATCCCTCAGGGTGATCCGTAATTTTTGCATAACGAATCAAATCCTCTAATACCTCCTGTGGAACTTTGATATTCTTCGATCTCTTTACTTTGTGTTGCATAATAGAAATCATTTCATTTTCTAAATCAATATCACTTACTTTAAGGGTGGTAATCTCGTAGGGGCGTGATCCCGTTGTGTAAAGCACAGTAATATACTTGAGCATATCAATATCATGATGCTCAATGAGATAGTTAATAATCTTTATGATATCCTCATCAGTAATAGAAATACGAGGAAGCTTTGGGTTTGGGCGTTTCATAAAATCTAAACGCTTGTAATCATGGGCGTTGAAATAGTTTTGCTTAATACAATAGTTAAGAAAAGCTTTTAAGGCAGTGATGAGCTTTGAAGCCGTAAAGGGGGAGAAATCCTTTTTAAGCTTATCTTGCAAATCAAGAATACGTTCTTGAATAAGATGATCCCATGTAAAACCGAGATGAGAAAGAATCCCCTTAATCCGTTTTTTACACTTAAGATGCCCTACTGAGATATTGTTATTTTCACAAATACGAATATGCTCATTAAATGCCTGAATAAGAGTAGGACGGTTCCCGTCTAGGGTAATATCTTGCCCATTATATGCTGTTTTTTGTCTAGGTGGGGCTGTAAAGGTTATTTCTCCTTTTAGGGATCTTGTTCTAAAATCTCTAAGCCAAAGATCGTGAAAATCTTTTGCTTCAAGTCTATCTGTTGTTTGTAAAGAAACTCGGTAAGTACGCCCTTTTATGGTTTTACAAATATAGTAAACTCCATTTTCTCGTTGATATAATCCCATTAACTGCCCCTTGATGAGCTATTTTATGGTTTATTATAAGGGGGTGTTAAGAAGAAAAATAGAGGATATTATGAAAGTTTTTTAAAGATAGAATTTACCCTATTTATACCCATATTGTGCAACTGTATTTAGCAGAACCCAAGAAAGGCTAGAATCTTGCTTGATATACTCTTTAATATAGGGGTAGATAGTAGGTAAACTTTGAAAATTAAGGGGTGGGGCATGCTCATGTAGGAGAGAGAAAGCCTCATCAATTTCAGCTATACCACACTCTAGATTTGAAAATAAATGGATATGGGATGTAGGATTGCTAAAATCGGAGTCTTTGATATAATTTTTTAGATCCATTATCTGTATGTTTTCCATGAGATCAAAGCTTTTGGAATCTTTTGAAAAGATTTTTTGTAATAGGTGATGAATAAACTTATATTTTTGATAGGTAGATTTAAACTCTAGCTTCAGGGTAAGTATAATTAAATTAATATACTTCATAACTAAATCCCTTAATGCAGTGGGCGTGTTATATTTTCTGTTAAAAAGCGGGTTTTCCTGTTGGGGTATTCTATCTAAATACTCGATAGGGTTATAAACTATACGATTTGATATTATATTTTCGATAGATTCCACTTGTTTATATGATAGTTCAAGCCAATCCTTTAAATGTTCAAAATCAGCTTCTATAAGATTAGAATCTGCCAATTGAATAAGCTCTTTTAGTTGCTTCTGGAGGCTCATAGCGTGTTTAGAGAAAGCTTTCTGATCATTTCCCCATAGAGTGCTTTGTTTTTGGTTTAAACGTATAATTTCAAGATGTCCCATTTGATGAGGTATTTCAAAATACAAAACTAAAAGGATAAGCATAGAAAGCTCATCCTGTAATTGTGCAGTGTTAGAGTATTTCTTATGGTTAGGCACTAAATCTAAAGAGATAAAAGGGTTGTCTTTATTGTTGAATACAAAGCGTGCAATCATTGTTTTCCACTCAGTGGATAATTCCCAAAGCGAGGAAATACGATCAGCTTCGTTATGTTTTTTAGGGATAGGGTTTTTATATCTCATGTTGATATTATCGGTAAAAACGCCCAAAAACCAACAGTTAAATTCAGTGTTCTAGATACTAGCTTATTATTTATTAAATAACAACATTTTTCTTGCAATTTTCACGTAAATATTTTCTATAATTATATAGAGTATAGAGATAATAGGGGTTGTTTGTCTACTTCCTTATTGCATAATAGATGGGGCTATTTAGAGAATAATAAATCCTTCAAAATCTGATTATTTTATTGTGTCCACTATTTCAATGCTTCTTTATACAAACCTAAAAATCCACACTTGACAAGCCCCCAATAATTGACACTTTTTAGGGGGTTGTGTCAACTGTCAAGTGTAAAGTGTCAAGTCAACTACTCTTTATTGTGATGAGCCTCTAAAAGCTTTTCTCTTATCTCATCAGTATTACATTTGATAGAGGCTGGTAATGAATTGGTTTTATTAGAGATTCTTTAAAAAATCTAATAACGGTTTAATTGCCTCACATTGAAAATCCCAAATATCAGGACGATGATACCCATAAGGACCAACATTCTTGCGGTTGTCCTTTTCTTGTTTAGTCAAATTTAGATCTACATAGACATAAGCTTTATTTTTATCCGTAGGAAAAACTAAAGAAGTATGATCCTCATTTGCCTTTAAACAGTTAATCATTCTATCATGACATTCTAAAATATACTTTTTATTTTCTCTTGCACAAGAGAGTAGTAGATTTTCTAACGTCCCATCAGACGAGTTATTAGGGAATAAAAAGATTTCACATGGTATTGTATTATTTTTTAACTTTGGATTTATCTTATGTACAATTGCAGTCTCTAATTCGTTAAGTCGAGCTGAAAAATCATTATCAGCATCATTTATAATAGCTATTTTGGAAATATCCTTATTTATAACTGTTTGCTCTATATCAGATAAGATAGAATCTGATATTCCATGCGATCCATTTTGGATTATTTCACATTCTTTACCTGCTAATAAATGTCTGACAAAGTGTATATCTTCTGTTCCTTCGACAATAATCAGAGTCATCGAATATCCCTTTCTGTTGTAATAAAATGTTCCAATCCATCCATGCTATGATTAAATGAATAAAATTTATCAGATTTTTTACTAATGTTAATGACTTGTATATCATCTTTATGATTTATAAATGACTCTTCTTTCATAATTTCAGGAAGGAATGTTAATGTTTCGAGATTATGGGTTGTGAGAAAGAGCTGAATATTCTTATCGTAAGATAATTTGAAAATAGATCGTAATAAATCTTTCTGAGCAGACCAATATAATCCATTCTCTATTTCGTCGATTAAAATATATTTAGCTTGGTTAGCAACAAGGATAAGAATAAGGATAAAATATTTTATAAAACCATCCCCAAGAGTATTTAAGGGAACTTTGGTTTTGAATGACTTTAATCCCAAATATATCATGCCATTCGTTGATGAGATAGAGAAATCAATAACTCCGAGATCAAAGTAGCTTAATAAATCTATCACTTGTTGCTTTGTGTTATACATATCAATTTGGTTAATAATATATCCTAGGTTTAAATGAAATGGATATGAGTTCATTAAAAAAACACAACTTGAACCGATTTGTATAGGGGTATTATTTATAGGGGTTACGGTGATATGTCCAGTATCCTTAAATGCCATTTCAGCAGACATACCGTTATAAACTACATGGAAAGAATATTTAAGTTGTTTATGAGCTTCAAACATATTTGTATCTACAGCAACTTGAGAGTATAGATTTTCTATAGAAGGTGAAATATTTAGGTCTCCAGACGA
The DNA here is from genome assembly GCA_051653605.1 of Brevinema sp. Classification (GTDB taxonomy): domain Bacteria; phylum Spirochaetota; class Brevinematia; order Brevinematales; family Brevinemataceae; genus JBOFWL01. The sequence continues at coordinate 48,605 of JBOFWL010000023.1, read as the reverse complement.
TAGATCTGATGAATCTTGGTATATTCCTGATATCTTTATAGGTGTCTGACGATTAAGTTTATGGAACAATGTATCTTGAGAATCCGAATTTATAGGCATTTTCCTATTGTTAATAATAGAAAAACACTCAGGATGAAATTGGCTGGTGAATAGGGCTATTGCCTCTAAAACAGAAGTTTTCCCACAATTATTCTGACCAACTAAAATATTAATCTGTTTTAAATTCTCAATGTTTAAGGTATTAAATTGCCTGAAATTATTGATTGAAATTCTTGTTAACATTTAATTATCCTTAATAAGTAACTTTTTATATAATAAGCGATTTTCGGTAAAGAGTAGATTAGAACTTTAACTACCCTGCCCTCAATTTTTATTCAACCTGTATTTTTTCAATCTCTTTCATAGTGTCTATAGTATATCGAAGAACAGAAATAACCGTTTCAATGTGATCTCTATCATCAGAGGAAAGCTCTTTTTTGGGATTTTTAGCTGACCCAACGATCAAAGTTTTTAAGACCTGATACCCACCAATCTTAAAATTAAAAATCTCTGCTGAAACATTGTTAAAATAGTTATTCTTATTATAATAGAGCTTATTTTCTTTAATTTGCACTTCTCGAGATTGAATAGAAAAATCACTTGTTACGCCGACATGCTCGGATTGATGCTTATAGTTATTAGGAATAATATAATCTGTATGAGCAAGAGCAAGCTTTTCCCCAAGGGCAGAAAACTGTAAGAAACGCTCGTTATCCTTGACAAAAGGAATATAAGCAAAGTCTTTTTTTAGTTCCTCATTGTATTTATCTCGGTAACCCTGATGGTGGAGGATAGCATAAATATAATAAAGAATTTGCTCAGGTGTATAGTGCGTGCTATAATACTTATCAATAAATTTTCTAAAATCAGGGGTGAAATTTTCATGTCTCTCATCTTCTATTTTGTTAGTATAGAGATAGAGAGGAGCATGATAAGTTTTAGAGTTTACTAAATCTCTTGAGGTTGGGACTCGGGATAGATAGCTGTGATGAAACACACTCTGACCGTGAGTTTTTGTGAAATTGAGAGCAATATTCTTATGAAGCATGTGCTTCATAACCTCATATCTAGGGAACGCTAGAAATCCTTTAGACTTTTTAGATAAATAAGTATAACGAACATCAAAAGGTCGATATACTATCTTTATGATATGATCTTCACAAAGTTTTTGAATATCTATCCTAGCTTTATTTATTTTCCAATCTCTGCTATTAATTAAACTATACTTATTTATTAGTATTTCCACATCTAGCATACTAAAATCATTTAAAATAGATTGCAAATTAGATTTACTACTTTGGATAGTTAGTATATCTCTTTCACTAGATATACCAAGACTAAATATATTGAAAATCTTATCCAAAGCCCAAAAGTGATCTTGTTCAAAAAGGCTATAATCAATTATGCTATCTGTAAAAGTAAAAAGGTTATTTTTATTAGGGGTAATTTCCTTCCAAGAGAATGACTCAAAAGATTGATTCTTCATTTTTGTAAGGAGATCAAATTTCTCAGCTCGAGAGCCTTGTATTGCTAGATATTTGACCAAAGCTTCCTTTTGAGTACGTTCTTTACTCTTTACAAAATAGCTGATACAGACACCCTCTTGAATATCAAAAACATTTTGATCATCAGAGCTTGCCTTAGCCCCTCTTGTGCCAGATTCCCCATGTAAATTGATAAAATAAAGCTCATCAAAATCCTGTATAAGCTTTTCTCTCATAACCCTAAACGAGATTTTTTCTAAAAAACTATTGGGAGTGATAATACAAATTATCCCCTCCGATGTTTTCATGATTTTATCATGAGCAAAGCGGATAAATTTAATATAGTCATTATTTAAAGCAAATTTATCATTTTGCCCAGTTAATCTAAACTTATAGTCCTCAAGCAATTTTAGAATCTTATCGAAGGGTTTAGCCTCTTTGGCTGTAGTTTTCATTACTAACCCTTCAGCGGTATATTTTGAAATCCTTTTTCCTTTATGCTGTGTACTTTTGGTTGTAATAGTAGAATTTTTATTTTGAGTACGATTGTTATAAGGGGGGTTTCCACAGATAAAAAGGATATGCTGATTGTCTTTAATATCTTGAGCCCGTTCCATTTCTTTATCAAGTTCATCAAAAAATAAGCCTGCAACTTTCTTTGAGGTTGTAAGCGTATTTGTTAAATAAATCTGTAAGCGTTCTTCATCTTTAAACTGATAGCCTTTGTTAATTAAAAGCTCAGATAATTTCATATGAGCAACGGTATAAGGGGCAGGCATTAGCTCAAAGGCATAAACATTTTTTAGGATATGCTCTTCAGTAAGTGTTTGGATATCCCCAGCCTGCTTACCGTCTAAAATACATTCTATAATCGACTGTACGAAAGTCCCCGTGCCTGTTGCAAAATCAAGCGTGGTAACATTCTTGTCATGTAATCCTTTTTTTCCAAAATAGTTCTTTAAGAAGTAGTTGCTTTGTCTAACCATGAAGTCAACAACGGGTTTAGGGGTGTAGTAAACGCCCATATCTTTAGACATTTTCGTATCATAAGCCCGTAAGAAATCTTCATAGAAATAAACAAAGGGGTCTTTGTCATCGCTTTGAGAAAGTTCAGTTTTAATCTTATTGATATCTGTTGCGTTTAGAATATCAAAAATCTCTCGTATAAGATGATTTTCTTCGATAGACATATTCAGGATAGTCAATAGCTCTTTAATAAAAGAAAGATAGGGGGGGATTCCATTAAGTAGATCTGAAAAAGTTTTAAGCTCTTTATTTTGATAGACTTTATTGACAAAAGCAAAATAGATGAGCATTTGAGCAATCGTATCAGCCACGTTGCTTTGGTCTATTTCTTCATAAATACTATTATTTAAAAGGCTTTTTAGCTTTTCTAGTTTCTTATCATGGCTGTCTAGCCCTTTGACAATAAACTGTCTTAATTGTGCTGTTTTAAAGGATAATTTACGGATAAGCTCTGATAGATTAACAATATTTTCACCGATAGCGGTTTCAAAAAAGTCATTAATCAACAGGGCGGTTTCTTCGATGGCACTTTCTTGTAATTTTGCTGTCTTATTATCAATAAGTTGTGTTGAGCCTAAGCAGGATTGATTGACAATCTTATTATCTTTAATAACAATAAAATTCCAATAGTCGGTCACTAAAACAGGGACTTTATATTGTTTATAGCGGTCTATTTGCTCACCTGAAAGAATGTTATCAAGATTTTCACCCATCTTTTTATTTTCAATCAAGCCAATTAGGATATCTCCTTTGGTGATATGAAAATCAGGTTTATTTCTTGTGCTGTCTTTACCTTCATGAATAACTCTAATTTCTGTTTTAAATTGAATATTTAATTTTTGTAATAAATTAGTAAGAGCAGGTCTATCTGTATACTCAGATTTCTCAAAAAGACTAGTGTTTCGCAATTCAATTAAGTATTGATTAAATAACTCTTTTATCTGCTTATTCATGTTATTCCTTATTAAATAATAAACTGACATATTATATCACTTTATTATTTAAAAGACAATCAATATTATTTTTTATCATATTTAATTACATATGATATTTCAAATTACTCCTAGACTAATCTTTATTGTGATGAGCCTCTAATAGCTTTTCTCTTATCTCATCGGTGTTTCTGTTTATATAGTGTTTGGCAGTTATACTAATATCGCTATGCCCTAAAAGCTTACTTACAAGATGAATATCTTTAGTCTTATTCAGCATACGAGTACCAAAGCTATGTCTAAAAGCATATAGGCAGTATTCTTTAGGAAAATTCAGCTTTTCTCGTAGCTCCTTAAATAGCTTACCATAGTATTCTTTTTGTCTATTATAACCTTCAAATATTTGATCTGATTGAATCCCCTCGAAGAGGGATAATAGCTCATCAGTAAGATAAACAATCTTATACTTCTTAGTTTTCGATTGGTAGATTTTAGCAATTCCCTTGTTAAAGTCAATATCATCTTTTTTCATAGGGAGTAATTCGCTAGGTCGACACCCCGTTTCCCAAAGCGTTTGCAAATAAAGCTTAAAATCCTTGCCTCTTGCTGTCTGTACGAGCTTTTTATAGTCGTTTTCGGGTATTATTGTATCTCGCACGCTTACCCTTAAATTAGGGAAAGAAAGAGCCTCATAATCAGCCCTATCATAAAGACGCTTTTTAATACAGTAATTCAAAAACGCCTTAATATTGGCAAGGTGTTTTATTACGGTATCTTTAGGAGTGTTTTCCCATACCTTAAAAAGCTTATTGAGATTTTGTTGATTAATTTCTTTGATAGATACAATCTTATAACGGATAAACGCTTCTAAAAGCTTAGCCTTGCGTTGCAGGGTATGAGATCCAAACCCTTTAATTTTACAAGACTCTATATAGTCTTTATATTCTTTCACTAAATTAGTGGGGTGGGGACATACAGGGGCTTTTTTATCTGTAAGATACTCTTTTCTTAACCCTAATTTCGCTTTAACCCTATCTAGTAAAAAAGCTTGATAGATTTCCTGAGCAAGGGCTTTGTTTTTGGTTTCAAGGGAAATCTTTCTCTTTTCTCCGTTACCGCTGTTGGCTTGTAAGTAGTAAACGCCGTTTTCTCGTTTATAAATACCCATCTTGAATATCCTTTAGGGATCAACTTCGATTCCCATTGTGATACACAATCTATACACAGTTTATACACACCTTTAAAATCAAAAAAGGCAAGTTATTGTTTTATCATAACTTACCTTATATTGAGTGTTGGAGGTGGCGGGAATCGAACCCGCGTCCCGAAGGTCAGGGCAGAAGCGTTGTCCACAGGCTTGGTTTGGCTTTTAATCTTGAGCGGCTCTTGGGAGACAAACAAACCTACATCCGCAGCATGTGCTTTATTTAAGCATTCTTAACACAATGGGAACACCGAGACCCTAATGGTTATGATCGAAGACGACAACTAAGGGTCAGAGCCATCGTTATCGAAAACGCGCTAATTAAGCAGCGTAAGCGTAGTTGTTATTGGCAACTATAATTTTGAGCCGTTTAAGGACATGCTCAGGCCCGCCTGAAACTTGTGCCGAGTAATCCCCCGGTCGATACCGAGCACCCCCGATAATATTTCACATTATAACAGATAATTCTCCAAAATACAAGATGATTGACAATCATAATAAATTCTTATATAATTTTTTTTACGTGTGGAGAGTGTATTATGGGTGGACTTTTTCTTAGAAATCAACTAAAACATATTGTTTTCTTTTTATTGCTAATATTTTTGTTGGCATTGATTCTCCCCATATTTTATTTAGATGATATTAACTATGCGGTTGCCGGATTTGGAGATGTACCTATTAATGTATTTATGCAAGAAGTCCACGAATATCTCACATGGCATGGAAGGTTTCTTACACACCTGATTGCAAGAATAATTCTACAAAATCGTTGGACGGCAGATATATTAACCACGATAATGGCAGCTTTTTTTCTTATTATGGCATGGGTCATGGTTTACCCTAATCCTAAACAGAAAAAATTGCCTTATTTATTGCCTATTTTTTGGACAGCATTAATTCTTTTTTTCTCTAGAGGAGTATGGCTTCCAATGGTACAAGTGGTTCATTTTGCTTCATATCGATTGAGTTTTGCCCTTATAGCCCTATTTTTATGGCCGTACCTTCGTTTTTTGCACGATTCTAGCTATAATCCATCTTATTTTTGGCTTGCTGGATGGGGAATCATAGCTGGTTCTACCCATGAACAGGTTGTTGTACTTACACCAGTGCTGCTTATGATGGCTTTTATTCTTAGATTAAGAAAAGAAAGCATCCCTTTATGGTATTGGATAGGCTGCATAGCAGTTGTTTTAGGTAATTTTATTGTTCTTGGCTCGCCTTATGGACGCAGTGTAGAACGCCTAATTACTTACGGCGGTGTGCTTCAATGGGATTTTTTTGGACAGAAACTAAATTGGCTAGAGCTCGGGTGGATGCGTTATTTTTATAGTTTAGCTAAAATACTTGTTGCAGGAGTGCCTCTTGCACTGCCTTGGTTTATTCTGTTTGGAGTTTTTCTTTGGAAGTACCTTAAAATTAGTGTATGGACCGATAGAAAATTACTCCCTCCTTTGTTTTTATTGATGTTAGGACAAGCTTTTTTTCTTGTTATGATGTTTAGCCCACGCGTTACAAGCTCTGCCTTTGTTTTAGGTTTGGATTTTACAATAACAGCGTGTTTTTCACTGATTGCACTCTATGGAGAAATCAAAGGCTGGCAAGAAGTTACAGGCAAAAAATGGATGCCCTATCTTTATATGGCATTGCTAATTCCACTCCTCATTCAACTACCTAGCAGTATTGCTTACCGAAAATATCACTGGGATTTCATTAAATCATTAAAAAACGCAGATTTAAATGGAATAAATCAACTTGCTGTTAAAGCCCCTCCGATATTTTATACTAAAACTCCATTCGGTAATATTCGTTTTATTTCCCCGCCTAATAGGCTGCAATCGATGGCATTGTATCATGGATATGGACATATTAAGATTGAAATTATTCAATAATAATGCGTAATAGAATATATATGTTACTAAAAGAGGTAAAATTTTAATGAATTATACGCTTTTCTTTATTAATAATGCAGAAGAACGCTTTGAAACGCTACGCCCAACCTATTTTGAATCATTAAAATCGGTTGTGGAGGGCTTATCTCGCTGGGAAAGCAACGCATTTTTTGCAGCTTTAGATGGTTTACAATGGAAAGAAAAACGAATGCCCCTCTCCGTTTTCAATTCTGCACGCCTCGACTGGGAAAAACAATATTCATCGCTACCATATGTTAAACCAAGCTATCAATTTCTCTCATATAAGTGGAAGCAAGAGGTTTTAAGTTTTTTTCTCCCCAAAAAAGCGCGCTATACCCTTGCATTCAAAAAGGGAATAGGCTTAATTGATGCTGTAGGCAATCTCAACGAGGCTCTGAGAGCTATTTATACCGATTTCCCCGTTTTATACAAGATGGATAAAATTGGAGTAGGGGTTCTTCTCGTTACTACCGCCGACCTCTGTCACCTCCAAGAAAAATTAGCCCAAAATCAACCCAAAACAGAATTACCAATACTAATTATAGCCATAAGTCATTAATTTTTTTTAATATATCCCTTGAGATTTTTTTGAAAATCATTCATAATATAAACATGAGCGAATATCAAGTAACAGCCCGTAAATGGCGTCCCCAAAATTTTGATCAAGTCATAGGACAAGAACATGTAACCACCGCGCTAGCAAATGCAGTAACTAGCGGAAGGGTTCCTCATGCTTATCTTTTTTCAGGCCCAAGAGGAGTAGGTAAGACAAGTACCGCACGTATTCTTGCAAAAGTGCTTAATTGCGTTCAAAGCCCCAATGTTTGTGGAGAATGTTCCGCCTGTAAAGAAATTGCTTCTGGGCAAGCAATTGATGTTCAAGAAATAGACGGAGCATCAAATCGAGGCATAGAACATATTCGTAATATTAAAGAAAATGCTACATATGCCCCTCTCTCGATGAAGTATAAAATTTTCATCATCGACGAAGTTCATATGCTCACCAAAGAAGCATCAAATGCTCTTCTGAAGGTTCTGGAAGAACCACCCTCACATCTTATTTTCATGCTTGCAACAACAGAAGCAAACAAAATTCTGCCTACTATACGCTCGCGTTGCCAACACTACCTTTTAAAACGTATCCCTTTAACAACTATTGTTGCTCGCTTGGCAGAAATATCAGCAGCAGAGGGTATTGTTTATGAGCCAGCTGCTTTAGAAGAAATAGCCCGCGCTGGTGATGGCTCTATGAGAGATTCTCAGACAATTTTTGATCAAGCTTGCCTTTATATGTCGGGAAACCTCACCCTTACTGGGGTTAGAGAGATTTTAGGGCTTCCTGAAAGTCATTATTTTTTCAGTATTTTTGAAGCCTTTTCAAATCAAGATATTATTAAACTTTTAGAAATCATTTCTGAATACTTATCTGAGGTGGGCGATGGGCAGAGCTTTGCCGAAAATTTACTTCGATTTATCCGAAAAGGAATGCTCGTTCAGAAATTACCCGTAGAACACGAACTAATTGAGTGTGGCTCTGAGGAGTATTCACGGCTGCAGACAACGTTTTCAGAGTATTCAACAAAAGATATGCTTAATCTAATAGACTTAGGCCTGTCACTATGTGATTCGCTACGCCACGAAGGCTCCGAACGTTTCTGGATTGAAGGCACCGTTTTCAAAATGATGGACGTTAAAAATCGCTTATCTCCCGCAGAATTAAGAGCTGAATTCCAAAAAGTCCTCAATGGAGCAGCGTTGCCTCAACCTATTGCCCCAAAAACGGTGCAAGCGCCCGTAACGGCAAGCTCTCCTCCACCATTACCATCCTCACCCAAAATTGAAGCTCAGCCTTCGCCTTCTTCCTCCAACGCAGAAGAAGAACCAATCGTTAATGTCGTTAAAAATTTGTTTGAAATAAACTAAAGGAGCACCAAATGGGAGCATTTGATAATATCAAAGATGCAATGAAAATGCGTGAACAAATGAATGTTTACAAAAAAGAACTCGAAGAAATGCGGATAAAGGTATCCTCCAAAAAAGACTATGTGAAACTAACCATAGACGGAGAACGCGCCATTAAGCATTTGGAATTCTCCGATGAAGCAATGAAACTAAACAAAGAAGACCTTGCTAAATATGTGAAAGAAGCATCAAAAGCCGCCGGAAAAGAGCTAGAATCCATTCAAAAGAAAAACTTTAAAAACTCACCTCTTGCTCAAATGTTCCAACCTGGAAAATAAATGCTACCAGAAAGTATCACTAGGCTCTCTAAAATGCTTGCTCGCTTGCCTGGTGTTGGCCCGAAAAGCGCAGAACGTTTAGCCCTTTGGTTTGTTTCTGATGGAGCTGTTCAGGCTTCTCAACTGGGGACTGTTCTTTCTAGCCTTTCTCAGTTTGCCGGAGTTTGCCCCCAGTGTGGGTTTTTCTCTGAGGGAAAAGATAAGCTTTGTGTGATTTGTTCTAGTGGAAAACGCCGAACTAACGAGCTGTGTCTAGTAGAACAGGCTTCTGATGTTATGGATATAGAGGAATCTGGTGGGTATCAAGGCTTATATTTTGTTCTAGGAGGGTTGATTTCTCCTCTAGAAGGTCGTACCGTATCCGATTTACCCATAAATAAGCTTCAAGAACGTATTCAACATGGGGTTGGAGAGCTTATAATCGCTCTTGGTGCCACTACAGAGGCCGATGTTACCTCAATGTATCTTCAAGATGTCCTCAAACAAGAGGGATTAGTTATCTCTGGCTTAGCAAGAGGCATTGCCGCAGGAACGAGAATCTCCTTCGCCGGTAAGAAAAGTATCGCCGAGGCTTTCAAAGCTAGAGAGCGTTTTTAGTTTTATTGAGAAATCGATAGAACTAACTTGCAAAAAATAGAAAAAATGCTATAAATTAAAATAGACAAACTTTTTAGGAGGCTCTTAATGGCCGTGAAAACCATGACAATGGATGGAAACAAAGCCGCTTCGTATGTGGCTTACGCCTATACCGAGATTGCCGCTATCTACCCAATTACTCCTTCCACACCTATGGCCGACCAAGTTGATACATGGTCTGCTCAAGGTTCCCGTAATATTTTCGGTGATACCGTTCGGGTTATTGAGATGGAATCAGAAGCGGGTGCAGCAGGTACAATGCACGGTGCACTACAGGCGGGTGCTTTAACTAGCACTTTTACAGCTTCTCAAGGGTTGCTTTTAATGATCCCAAATATGTACAAAATGGCTGGAGAACTTCTCCCTGGAGTATTCCACGTAGCTGCGCGTACTATTGCTACTCACGCTCTCTCTATCTACGGAGATCACTCAGATGTTATGGCATGTCGTCAAACTGGATTTGCGATGCTTGCATCTTCAAATGTTCAAGAAACTCATGACTTCGCTATTGTTGCTCACCTTGCTGCTATCAAAAGCCGTGTTCCTTTCTTACATTTCTTCGACGGATTCCGTACTTCTCACGAAATGCAAAAAATTCAATGTCTTGATTACGAAACTCTCAAAAGCTTCGTTGATATGAAAGACGTTGAAGACTTCCGCTCCCGTGCATTAAGCCCTAACCATCCTGTAACTCGCGGTTCTGCGCAAACTCCAGACGTCTTCTTCCAAAACCGTGAAGCTTCTAATATGTACTACCAAAATCTTCCAGCTATTGTTGAATCGATGATGGAAAAAGTCTCAAAAGCTACAGGACGCAAACTTTCTATGATGGAGTACCAAGGTGCTCCTGATGCTGAAAAAGTTATTGTTGTTATGGGATCAATGTCCGACGTTGTTTCTTCAACTGTTGATCAACTCACCAAAAAAGGCGAAAAAGTAGGGGTTATTATTGTCCACCTTTATCGTCCTTTCCCAACCAAAGCTTTCCACGAAGCTCTTCCTAAAACTGTTAAAAGAATTGCTGTGCTCGATCGTACTAAAGAAAGTGGTGCTCTTGGAGAACCTCTCTATCTTGATATCTGTGCTGCTTTTAACGGTGTTGCTAACTCCCCAGTGATCGTTGGTGGACGCTATGGTCTTTCTTCTAAAAATACTTCTCCTGCTCAAGTTTTAGCTGTCTATAAAAACCTCGATCAAAAAGAGCCTAAACATGGATTTACCGTGGGTATTGTTGATGATGTGACCTTCCTTTCTCTTCCTATCGAGCAAGAAATTGATATTGTTCCTTCTGATATCCGCGAATGTAAATTCTATGGAATTGGAGCTGACGGTACTGTAGGTGCTAATAAAAGTTCTATCAGTATCATCGGGGATAATACCGACCTCAATGTGCAAGCTTATTTTGATTATGACTCTAAAAAATCTGGTGGATACACTATTTCAAACCTTCGTTTTGGAAAAAGTCCTATTCGTCTTCCCTACCTTGTTGAAAACCCACACTTTGTTAGCTGTTCTTTAAATTCCTATGTTTACAAATTTGATATGCTTAAAGGGCTTCGTAAAGGTGGAGCTTTCCTCCTCAATACTCCTTGGTCTCCCGAAGAAGTCGATGCAAAACTTCCTGACTACATGAAGCGCTATATTGCCGACAATGATATTCAATTCTACACCATCAATGCAACAGGAATTGCTCGTGATATGGGCTTAGGATCTCGTTCTAATACTATTTTGCAAGCAGCTTTCTTTAAACTTGCTGAAATTATTCCTTACGAAGATGCTGTTCGTTATATGAAAGAAAGTGCTAAAAAAGCTTATGGCCGTAAAGGTGATGAAGTGGTTAAACTCAACCATGACGCCATCGATAAAGGTGCTGATGAGCTTGTAAAAATCAGCCCTAAACCAGAATGGAAACAGTGTGACCCAGAATTTAAGCCCTTATTTTCTGGTGGAAGTGTGCCTCAATTTGTTCAAAATATTGCCAACCCTATCAGCGTTCTTAAAGGTGATGATCTTCCTGTAAGTGCTTTCAACGACTATGTTGATGGTACAATGATGTCTGGATCCACTAAATTCGAAAAGCGTTATGTTGCCGATATTGTGCCTGAATGGCTTTCTGATAATTGTATCCAATGTAATCAGTGTGCATTTGTATGTCCTCACTCCGTTATTCGCCCTTACTTGATTGATTCTGCCGAAGAAAAAGCAATGCCTCAAATGTCAACTTTAGCAGCATCTCGCCAAGAATCATTGAAATACCGCATTGCTGTTTCTGTTGCTGACTGTACTGGATGTACTGCCTGTGTTGAAGTTTGTCCTGGTAAAGGCGGAAATAAAGCTCTTGTAATGAAACCCACCGAAACTCAACATACAGAACAAACTAACTACGATTGGCTTAACGCTAATGTAAAGCAAAAGAACCCTTATGGTGTATCTAATGCTGTTGGTGTTCAATTCGAAAAACCTTACTTTGAATTCCATGCTGCTTGTCCTGGTTGTGGAGAAACTCCTTATATCAAGTTAGTCACTCAGCTTTTTGGAAATCGTATGCTTATTGCTAACACAACAGGTTGTTCTTCTATCTATGGTGGTTCGTATCCTTCAACACCTTATACCCCTGATGCACAAGGGTTTGGGCCAGCTTGGGCTAACTCTCTGTTTGAAGATAACGCAGAATTTGGTCTTGGTATTCACGCTGCTCGTCAACAATTACGTAACCGTGCTATGGGCTTAATCGAAAAAGGACTTTCAGAAGGTGCTTTCACAAATAAAGCAGTATTCGAATCTTTCCTTGCACATGCTAATGATGATGCTAAAACTCGTGAAGTTTCTCAAGCGGCAATTGATGCGTTGAAATCAGAAAATAGCCCTCTTGCAAAAGAAGTTGCTAAGTTAGGCGACTTCCTTGTTAAACCTTCTATGTGGCTCTTTGGTGGTGATGGTTGGGCGTACGACATTGGTTTCCAAGGTGTTGACCATCTTATGTCTATGCATGAAAATGTTAATATGTTGGTATTAGATACAGAAGTATACTCTAACACTGGTGGACAAGCGTCTAAATCAACCTCTATTGGTGCACAGGCTCAGTTTGCTCGCTCTGGAAAATCTGCACGCAAGAAAAATCTTGGGCTTATGATCGCTACTTATGGACATGTTTATGTTGCTCAAATTGCGATGGGAGCAAATAAAGCCCATACTCTTAAAGTAATTCAAGAGGCTGAAGCTTTTGATGGTCCTTCTTTAATTATCGCCTACTCACCATGTATTGCTCATGGATTGAAGAAAGGCTTGAAAGATGCTCAGGTCGAGGAAAAATTTGCAGTTGATTGCGGATACTGGCATCTCTGGCGTTGGGATCCTCGTTTGGAAGAACAGGGTAAAAACCCCTTCCAACTCGATTCCAAAGAGCCTGATTTCTCTAAATATCAAGATTTCATTGGTGGAGAAGTTCGCTTTAGTGCCTTAGGTAAAGAGTTCCCTGAACGGGCAAAGATACTCTTCGCAGAAGCAGAAAAAAATGCTCGTTTGGTATACCGAAATTACCAACGTCTTGCAGATAGAGACTACTCTAAATAAAATTACTCTAAAAATTTTACTCCCTAGCTTTTGCTAGGGAGTTTTTTTCTTTTTTTTACAAAAAAGCTAGATTGTTTTCCTGTTTCATAGTATAATGATAGGCTTTATCGTGCTTATACTATATGATTTTAAACCTTTGGGAGTGTGAAATGAATCGACGGATTCTTTTTCTAGGTGGAGCCTTTCTTAGTGCCGTTTTATTTTTCTCTTTTGGCATCATGATTTTACAACAGAAAGGGCTGGCTCAACGAGAAAAACAATGGTCTTATTCAAAAAAGGCGTTATCTGTGGCTAATACGTTGACAAAACGCCTCTCTGTTGTGCTTAATCAAGCTGGAGAATATACTAATAGTGTCGCAATGGGCGAATTTTTCACAACTCAAAGTATTTCTTTACTTAGTTTCCCTGAAAGCTTTAGGGAAACGGTCCGACGAATAAGAATAGCAGACTCTTCTGGGAATATACTTTTTTCAACCTCAGGAACCCTTGATAGAGACGCTAGGCTTTCTCCTAATGTCCTTTCTTTAGCTAGTGGTGCTGTTAATAAATTTATTGTTTTCACCCCGGATCAAGATACTTTTGTTGCTGTCACACGCTATGATAATCCAACAACGCTTCAACCAGGGTCTCAAGGCTTTATTCTTTTTGAATTCTCTTCAGCTGCTATGATGCAGGGGTTTTCAGGGCTTATTCCTATAGTTAGAGTCGAAAATGGTTCACCCCTCCTTGTTCTTAACAGTGCTCCGTATACTCCATTTAAAGATATTGTTAATTTCAACTTAGATCAACCTCAAAAAAGAGGTCCCTTGACGGGCTTACACCTACGCATACCTCACTTAGAAAACATGGTTTTTTATATGGGGACAGGCTTTTATTTTCCTCCACTCTTAGGTATATTTACTTTTATTTTCTGTCTTATTATGGTTGCCATGCTCTATCTTTATGTAAGATATCCAGCATCATCGCAACACTCTATTCCAGAAGATAAAGTAGAAGAAATGAGGTCTCTGATTTCCGACATCAATAGAGGAAAAACATATTCTCAAAAGCAAGCCTTTAATGCTGTAGAGAATGGCTCTCGATTTGGAAATTTAGCCTCTAACGAAGAAACAACATCATCATTTCATGAAGATTCTGAAAAATCGGAGTTTTCTTTTGGCTTGCTCGATGAGGATCCTATTTTTGATGATGAACCAGCTCAATGGAATAATACAGATGAGGATAATGCCTTTAATAATATTGCTATCCCCGAACATCTTTTAACAGAAGATGATGATTTTGAAGATAGTTTGAGAGAAGGCCCTATATTTGATAATTTAGAGGATGAAGAGCTACCTGAGTTAGGATTAGAAGAAGAAAATGACATCGCAGACGAGGCAGGGGACGATCCAATATTTGATAATTTAGAGGATGAAGAGCTACCTGAGTTAGGATTAGAAGAAGAAAATGATATCGCAGACGAGGCAGGGGACGATCCAATATTTGATAATTTAGAGGATGAAGAGCTACCTGAGTTAGGATTAGAAGAAGAAAATGATATAGAAGCATCCCAGCCAATAGAGGAAGGCGAAGCATCAATCAATGAAATTGCAAGTATCTTCAATAATACAGAGGAAGAACCAGTTAAAGATGAAATTCAGGAGGGATCCTTAGATCTTTATAATAAGCATTTAGACGAACTTGTCACAGAATATGAAATTAGTCATAGAGCTGTTGCTGAAAATAGAGAAGGTCTCTTTCTTATAGACGATACCTCTGTTTTTGGTTCCTCTTTTCAAATTGCAGTGGAGGATCCTATCTTTAAAGAGGTTCTTTCAAAGGGTAGGGCTCTTTCATTAGATGGAGAACTTGGCGAATCCGATTATATAAGAGACTTAATTGCTCCTAATATTCTAGAGAATCTATCAGACCTCTTTATCGTTCCTATTACTAATAAAGAACACCGCGTTTCTCATGTTGTAGTTCTTGGAAGAGATAAGGGAAGTCGAGCTTTAACAGTTGAAGAACATCAAAATTTATTTTCCTACCAATAAAAAAAAAGCCCTCGGTTATGAGGGCTTTTTTATATCTATAATATAATATTGTTCTAGAGATCTCCATATACACTGACGTAGAATCCTAGATCACCAGGTTGAGATACAGTGCTTGTAAACGCAGGGCTTCCAGGTAGAGTATAGAAGACACCCAGTTTATAAGTAAGCTCAAAAAACTTATAATCTACATAAATACCAAATCTATTACTATGATGATCGAGTAAATTAATAGCGATAGATTGCTGGAATAATCCATAAATATATGTATAATCAACACCAAAGCCAACTCGTTTAACACGACCTCCTAAAGAAAGGAAGAAGTTTAAGTCGGGAGTGCCATCGAAACCAACAAAGGGGTTTGTAGAATCATCTGCTTCATTATCAAGAGACATAAGGCTGATTGCCATTTCAACTCCACGATAGGCCAAAAATCCACTAATACGGAAATAAATATCATCAAAAGTAAACTGAGTGCCGAAATGGGCTGGAATATATAGAGCTACGTAAAAATTCATAGGCTCTATAGCTGTTGTCAAACTAAATCCTGCGCGAAATCCTATGTTTTGATTTTGAGCTGTTGCTGTACCAGCAGATGCAGGTGAGGTAATTCCTAAATATAAATCAATATAAAGCTTTTCCAATCGTAAGATTGTCATAAACTCTGTATTGAAAAATGTGATACCCTGAAAGTTATCCGAATAAATTAAAACTTGAGGCTCGTAACGCCCGCCTTGGATAGGAAATGAAGCTGCAATACCTGCGCCACGAATAGTGCGGTATCCATAATATGCAACCCCAGGTGTTTGGAAAAACTGCATTCCTCTAGGAACAACTTTATCTTGCCCCATGTAAGCATAACGTCCATAAAATACAGTTCCAGTGAAAATAGGGAAGGGGCGGATACTCATTCTAAGATTGTCTAGCTGTATAAGATCACTAATTGTTCCTTGAAAATTCTGAATATTATCCCCAACAACCCCCATTCCAAAGATCAACCCACTTTTATCCCCAACAACTATCTCTGATTGAATATTATAGGATACACTAGGTTGGAGATTATTGTTCATCTCCATATGAAAATTAAGAAAAGGAAATTGAATTTGGGTTTCTTGAGCGTAACTTGTGCCCACAAACACTATCATAAGGGCGAATAACAAACGCTTCATTAGGACCTCTCTCAGTGAGTTATTATTAATTTTTGGAGATAACTTATTAACAGAACATGCTCCCTCAGTATATATCTTATAAGGAGATTTGTCAAAAATTTAAGAAATCATACCATTGTATCCGAATACTAAAGAGTGAATATGTGAAATATGATACAAGGTATGTATCGGCATGTTTTGCGAAATCTTTAACCAGGAATGAGATGAAAATCATCATCGGAGTCTTCGACCGCCAACTTTCGTGTAAGCTATCCATTGTCTTTTCAGAAAAAAAGATTCTGCCTATCGAAGCAGAGTCTATAGAGGAAATTCCCGCCCTTTTATCACGACATGAGGGTGCCATTTTGCTTACAGAGGAGATTTCGCCAGATTTTCATCGTACTATTAAAGAAAATCATCCTAATACGGAAACTTTTCTTCTTTATCATAGCAGTTTGTCTGTTGAACAGGTTTCAAAGTTACGCTTTTGTGGATTAAGAGGCCTTGTTCCTTATTCTGATGATGTTCATGCTGCCGTTGAAATTCTAATGCGTTATCTTAGTATGTTATCTGGGAAAATGAAACTTGAAGAGAAAACCTGTCTTCCAGCTGATAAAACTCAAAGTGATGCTGCAATCTACTTGCCTCCATCTAAAATATGGCTTTATGGACACTTAGAAGGGTTTAACGGCTCAAAAGTTGCAGTGACATTTCCCGCAGCGGATCTTCCTCATATCGAAGCTTGTGCTAAACATAAAATTCTTCTTTATATGCATGGTCTTAAAATAAAGGCAGAAGCAGAAATTCTCTACGTGAAAAATGGAGTTTGTGTATTCAGATACTGCCAAATGAGTGCGGAAGACCGCGAAAAACTGATGTACTATATTAATTATTGCCGCAATATTGAAGTTTCTGTTACCCCAACATAAAACTTGTTTTCCCCTTACCTTTTTGCTATAATTTGTATAAATAATATCTGTCGAAGAGGGATACCATGGCCGAAAAAAATAAGTCACCTTATCAGTATAGCCCCAAAAACATTTGGGAAATCTCGGATAAAGAACAACGTAAAGAAATTTTTGATCTAGCCAAAGAATACACAGATTTTTCAAATAATGCTCGTACAGAGCGCCAATGTGCTAATTTATGCCTCAAACAAGCAGAGAATCAAGGTTTTAAGCCTCTTTCATCCTTTAAAAACGTAAAGCCTGGTGATAAAATATACTATGCTTATCAAGAAAAAAACCTTCTTTTAGCCATAATTGGAGACGAACCTCTCTCTCAAGGGGTAAATATTGTTGGTGCTCATATGGATGCACCTCGATTAGACCTTAAAATTCATCCCTTAATCGAAGATACAGGTATCGCACTTTTAAAAACCCATTATTATGGTGGAATTAAAAAGTATCAATGGCTTAATATTCCGCTTGAAATTAATGGAGTTGTTGTTAAAGGTGATGGATCGACGGTTGAGGTTTCTATAGGTAGCGATCCTGCCGATCCAATTTTTGTTATTTCCGACCTTCTTCCTCACCTCTCTCGTAAAATTCAGGGAGAGAAAAAACTACTAGATGGCATTGATGGAGAGAATTTAAACCTTTTAGCGGGAACAATTCCTGTAGATAATAAAGATTTTTCAGAAAGAGCAAAAGCTCACGTGCTTGAAATTCTCCATGAAAAATATGGCATTATCGAGGAAGACCTCATCTCGGCAGAACTAGAAGTAACGCCAGCGATGCCAACTCGTTGTGCTGGTCTTGATCGATCAATGATCGCAGGATATGCCCATGATGATAGAGTTTGTGTATTTGCCTCTGTTAAGGCTTTGTTCGACATCAAAACAACGCCTAAGCGTACATCTATCGCATTTCTTACCGACAAAGAAGAAATTGGCTCTGTCGGCATTTCTGGAGCAACAGGGCCCGCATTGTTGCTATTTATCGGGGAATTACTCAATCTTCAGTCTGGAAATTACACAGATCTCGCACTTCGTCGTGCTTTAGCAGCATCTTTCTGTATTTCTGCAGATGTAGGAGCTCTTTATAACCCTATGTACGCAGCTGTTCACGATAAATACAATGCTTCTTTCATAAATAATGGCATTATCCTTAAAAAATACACAGGAGCTGGTGGAAAATCTGGTGGATCTGATGCTTCTGCGGAGCTTTTAGGGAAAATGAGACGCATTTTTAACGAAAATAATGTTGTTTGGCAATCTTCTTCCATGGGAAAAATTGATGAAGGTGGTGGCGGAACTATCGCAATGTTTATTGCTCGTCATGGTATTCCAGTGATAGATTCTGGGATTGGAGTAATGGGAATGCACGCTCCATATGAGATCATCAGTAAGGCGGATTTAGCTCATATGGTCAAAGCCTACCATGCCTTCTACCTTAATGCATAATGTATAAATACCTTTATGGCCCAATTCCTTCTCGCCGTTTAGGGGTATCCTTAGGGGTCGACCCTATCCCCCACAAAACTTGTCCCTTAAATTGTGTTTATTGTGAATGCGGAGCAACAACCGTTTACACTAAAGAACGCAAAGAGTATGTTCCTAGTTCAGAGATATTGAATGAAATTAGACATTTTCTGGCTTCAAACCCGGCACCGGATTATATTACTTTTTCAGGATCTGGCGAACCAACTCTGCATAGTGGGTTAGGGGAGATGATCAGGACGATTAAAAAAGAATATCCTCATATTAAAGTGGCAGTGCTTACAAATTCAGTAATGCTTGATGATTCATCCTTACCTAAAGAATTAATGGCTGCCGATTTAGTGGCTCCCTCTTTAGATGCTGTAAGCCCTGAGGTTTTTAAAAGGATAGATGTCCCCTTACCAGGTATAGATATATCTCAAATTCCTTCCTATTTACAAGAGTTTGCTCGTACTTTTCTTGCACAAGAGGGAAAAGAACTTTGGGTTGAAATATTTGTGGTAGAAGGAATTAACACTACTCCTTCTGAAATTGAAAAATTTGCGTGCGTGCTTAACAATATGCCTTATTCTAGAATACAATTAAATCGATTGGATCGCATAGGCACGGTTAAAACGCTACTTCCAACATCGATGGAAAAAATGTATAGTATGCAAGATGAACTGCTTGAGGCAGGGCTTCATGATGTTGAAGTTGTAGGAAAATGTAAAAAAAGAGATGAAATTCGTAGGTATCATCATACTTTAGAAGAGGCTATCCTTGAAAATTTAGGGAGACGTTCGCATTCTCTTGATGATTTAATGGACTTAACGGGGCTTACCGCAGAGGAAATTGGTGGATATTTAGATTTATTGGCAATGGAAAAGAAATTAGAAGCTAGAGTTATTGATAGTAAAATAGTTTATTCAAAAATTCATTCTTAATATAAAAAGGTCAGTAGTAATACTGACCTTTAATTTATAAAAGAGGGAGATGCCTAGTAATCGCATCAACAAGTTCTACTGGGGCTGGCCCCACCGCGACCGCCGTTAGAGTTGGTATGCCTCCAAACTCTGTTTTTCCTGCATCCCGGATGAGAGAGCAAGCTAGTTTACCGCTTTTAGCCTTGTTATATATATCAAGAAGATCTTCTTCAGTTTTTACATAGACGGCAATTTTAGTTTGCCCTTCGCGGAGCCAGCGTTCAACATATGAGCGAGTTAGGGAATGTGAAATACCTTCAAATGCGGCAGTTACAGAAGCGTGAGCCCCTTGAGCAATCATTTTCCCTTTTCTAACACCATTATGACCTGGAAATTCTGTTCTGATAACTAGGACTTGTTTTATCATAGGGATAATCCTTTGAATATAAAAATAAAGCCGTCTGAAAAAGACGGTCTTTATTCTAGCGGGAGATGGGATTTGAACCCACGGCCCTCGCCATGGCAAGGCGATGCTCTACCCCTGAGCTACTCCCGCAGTTTAATTTTGAAAACTGCCCTCAATGGAGACTAATTGCGAAAGGCGGGGGTCGAACCCGCACGCCGTTATCGGGCACCAGATCCTAAGTCTGGCGTGTCTGCCAATTCCACCACTCTCGCATTTTGCTAAGGCAATTCTTAACAACGAGAGTATTATAACACAGCAAGAATATGTTTGTCAAGCTGTTTTTCTACGCGCCCGGCAGGATTCGAACCTGCGACCTACGGATTCGAAGTCCGGCGCTCTATCCTGCTGAGCTACGGGCGCATAATACTAGGATGGGTGGAAGATGGGAATTGAACCCACGACCCTCGGAACCACAATCCGATGCTCTAACCAACTGAGCTACATCCACCAAGTTTTTATGTCGTAGTGATTTAACCTACGTGCCTGACAGGAATCGAACCTGTGACCAGCGGCTTAGAAGGCCGATGCTCTATCCTGCTGAGCTACAGGCACTAGCTGTCGGGGTAGTAAGATTCGAACTTACGGCCCCCTGCTCCCAAAGCAGGTGCGCTAACCGAACTGCGCTATACCCCGTTATTGCTGATAAGCATTAATATTCTAACTAAAAAAATGTGTTTTGTCAAGAGTTTTTCATAATTTTATAAAAATCTCCCCGTAAATCTATACAAAATAGGAGAAACAAGCTTTTAGTTCATTGTATATTCAATATCGTAAGCACTTTGAGACTCTTCATTTCTGCTTATAAAATACTCAAAAATTATCTTAACTGTCTATTTTTTCAACAAATTCCTCTTTGATTAAAATCTGAATCAATAAAATCCATGCTCCAATTGCAATCATAGAGGAGTAATGAATAGGCATCAACCGTAAATTAAGTAAAAATGAGGTATATGCAGATAATGACGCCAGATGTAACATTAAAGGAACATAGAAATATTTAGGTTTATAAAAAACATATATCAAAGATAAGACTTCTGGTAGGTAGAAAAAACGATCATGCATATTAGGAAGGAAAAGTGGAGTTGTTAGAGTTGTCACCAATGCCCAAAGTGTGAATTTTTCAAATGTTAGTGGCTTTGTTCGTTTTGTAAATGCGTAAAATAATACCGCACAGATCAAAATAGTTGTAACAAGTAAAAAGATAAACCCTATTGTGACTAAATCTCCTCCAGGAAATAATAGGCTTGCAACATTATTTGAACTACGCCCAAGTCTTCCTCCTCCCTGTTCAAATAAAATCCAGAATGATCTTTTTAAGGGTGTTTTGAAAAATATAGAAACAAACAGGGCTGTGACAGTATGGGGAATACCTAATAATAAGAAATAGGCAGGATTGATTTTTCGCTCATAAGAAATAAGAACAAATAAAGGTATCAAGAACATTGTATGAGGCTTAAATGCAAAGGCAACACCCAATAATAAAAAGGATACAAAGTGATGTTTTTTAAACAGTAAGTATGATGCTGCAATACCAACCATGCTGTACAAAACATCTACCTGTCCCCATGGCGAACTATTCAACCACTGTATAGGAGAAAGTAAAATGGTAATAAAGGCGAAGATAGCAAAATCTTTTTTTTGTGTTCCTTCTAGAATAAATCGGTATCCTAAGTATGCCAAAATAAAATCAGCAATGAATTGAACTACTTTTACATTAAATATTATTAAATATTCAGAGGAAACAGGAAACTTTGCCATAATAGCGTAAGTAAGCATGAAAAGAGGAGGGTAATTTGAATTCACATCTGTATAAATTGTTTTAAATCCAGCAAAACCGTGAGTAACAAAGTGAGCATACCAACCTTTATTAAAATAACTATAATCTTTAGATTCAAAAGGAACTCCAGAAAGTCTAATTGCGATAGCTCCAATGATAGCAATAACGACTATAATTTTAAAAAAATGCTTTGTGATAAAATCATAGATCCAATATGATTTTTCTTTACCAGTCGGCTGCATAGATACTCTCCATAACTTAAAATATTTAATAAAAAGACAAAAGCCTCAGTTTAGGAGGCTTTTGTCTGAAAAAGGTGCCGGGGGTTAGCTGTTGCTTGCTAACCCTTCAGACGATTTACCTTCGGTCATATAACCTTCGGCAAACACTTTACTGAGGTTTTCAGCAAGTCTATCGATCGTAAAAGAGACGTACTCTGGATCGTTAATCTTGCGTCGTAACGCTTCAGTTCGTTCGGGGGTAAGTGATCCCGAATTCGTCTTAACGATGAGGCGCCGAAATACGCGCTTCCGGTTGAGTATGCTGTCTGACACGATGCAACCTCATCAAAAAAAATTTGGTCTGTGCCCAATCTTCCCCGCCTTTCCCCGGCTATCAATTAATACATATATGGCGTCGAAACGCATTTCTTCAAATGAAGGTTTCTCTTTATCGATATAAATTTCTGCAGCTTTATATAAATGGTCTGCTTTTTTTTTAGTAATAGCATCTTCGAATCCGATACTCTTTCTGCGAGCTTTAACTTCTACAAAGATAAGAGTTTTATTATTGAAGAAGACAAGATCTAGCTCCCCTTTTCGGGTAAAATAGTTAGCGTGAAGAAAAATCCACCCTAAAGATAGCAAGTATTCTCTAGCTGCTCGTTCTCCTTCGGATCCCTTTTCTTTTTTTGAGATTTGGGACATTGATGACCTCTGATGCGTTGATTGTTTTTCGGAGTCTTTCCTACTTGCTTTAGCACTATTTGAAAATAAAAATTTCTAGAGTTCGCTAGCGTATTTTATCTTTTTATGTTATAATTAATTGCCGTTTCATAGCTTAAAATAAGGAGGCTGTATGCGCTTGTTTGACGCTAAGCAGTTTTTGTTGATAATTATGGTTCCTGTTGCTTTATTAGCTCAAGGCGTGGAGCTTTTCCCTTATCCCAGTGGTGGGAAATGGGGATATATCAATACACAAGGGCGTATTCACATAGAACCCACATACGATGCTGCATCTAGTTTTTCTAGTGGTTTGGGACGTATAGGGAAAATTGTTGATGGAGAATTTCTATACGGTTTTATTAATGCGTCGGGGCAGGAGGTTATCCAGCCTAAATTCCTTCAGGTTAGCGATTTTCATCAAGGATTAGCTGCCGTTAAAATAAGAGAGAAGTATGCTTATCTCTTACCTAATGGGGAAATCTCCAAAGATTATTTCGATCAAATTTATCCTGTATCCGAGAATATGTCGCGATTTCGTGATAATGGGCTTTATGGATTTGTCAGTAATACAGCTCGAATTGTGATACCCGCTTCTTTTGCTCATGCGGAAAATTTTCAAAATGGCTTAGCAGTTGTTAAAGTGGGAGGGTCATACGGTTACGTCAATCCTAAAGGCGATTTAACAATCCCACCTCGCTTTGATATGGCTGAAAATTTCAATGATGGCTATGCTCCTGTTCAAGAAAAAAGGGCGTGGTACCTTATTAATAAGCAGGGAGAGCGTCAAGGAACGCGCACGTTTGATCGTATTTATTCCTTTAATAGCGGTTTGGCAAGGGTTCGGCGAGGGAATCTCTATGGCTATATAGATAGTACAGGAGAGATAGTTATCCCTATTTCATTTAAAGAAGCCGATGATTTTTCTCATGGGCTTGCTATTGTATCCACTGGAAACCGACTCTACGGCTATATTAACACGAGGGGAGAGATGATAGCTCCGTTCACTTTCACCAGAGCGACGCGCTTTGATGGAACTTTTGCCCGTGTATCACAAGGTAATAGCCATGGATTTATGAATGGAGATGGAAAATTCAATCTTACAGATAAGATAGTCGGTATGGGCTCATTTTTTAATAAACGCTCGCGAGTGCGAGTAGGGCGTTACTATGGCTTTTTTGACGATTCAGCACGCCTTCAAATTCGTCCTACATTTCTTCAGGCTGGGGAGTTCAGAAGGGCTCTTACGCCTGTTTTATCTGCTATTCCTGGAGGATATCGTGCTGGCTATATAAATGCTGCAGGCACAGAAGTTTTTTCTTGGAATATCTTACCAAA
Source organism: Brevinema sp. (assembly GCA_051653605.1). Classification (GTDB taxonomy): domain Bacteria; phylum Spirochaetota; class Brevinematia; order Brevinematales; family Brevinemataceae; genus JBOFWL01. Next base: position 24,519 of record JBOFWL010000023.1, on the reverse strand, counting down.
AGTGGTTCCGGCTCTTGATGATCAATTATATGTAATTTCTTATCCCAGCTTACCTTTCTATAAAGGTGATGATCCTACTTCTCTTGTCATTCTTCATATGGATTATGGTGCTACTATGCAAAAAACATTGCAACGTACCGCAACACCTCTAATAGGGCTGGGCTTACAAGGCTTGTTATATAGTGTGCGTTTTTATAATCGTCCGGGGTTTGTCTTTTCAGAGGCAGTATCGGTTTATCCTCCACCACGTATTGGCATGGGAATACTCTCTTACTTCCAAGATGTATTCGGGGTTCTTTCCTCAACGGCTCCGTTGCAATCATTTGATCGAAATATTTTTGTAGCATTTTTCAATGGATCTGTCTTAAATCGAAATCTTCAGCGTAATCTAGTGCAGGATACTTATTTTATCCCCTTTATGAAGATTAACGAATCTTTTTTTATTTTTTCAGCAGCAATGGGGTATCCCTCCTCGACATATCCTTTAGCTTCGGGGAAGCTGTCTAATTTTATGGGGCATAAAGACGAAGCTTCTTTTACGGGAGTTTATAATAATGATGATGACGCTCCTTCAGGATTTACAATTCGTGTAGGGCGGGAAAAGATTACAGTTTCTCGTCAAGGCAGTCAGGGAATTCAACTTGTGCATGAGTATCCTAAACCAATGATGGCTAGTACAACGGCGCCTGCGGATATTGTTTTTGGTGGAGTTGGTCCGGTGCCAGTTGTGGTTGAAACTAATGAGATTATACCTGCAGAGCAAAGTAATGAAACTATTCCTCTCGAGCAAAGCTCCGGGACGGCTCTTTCAGAAGAACAAATTAATATTACCCAAGAAGATATCCCTGAAATAATTAGTTCTGATATTACCGAAGACACCCTTTAATAAAAATAAAGAAACCCTACTAATAGTAGGGTTTCTTTTTATGATTGAGTTTCTTCTGTTTTTCGCGGGCTTCGTTTCCGAACGCCTTTTGTCAAGTTAATAAGCTTTTTGGTTTTTAATTTGAAACCAAGGTTGCTTTCTTTATCCTTAAAGATGTGAACCTCTAAAACTTCAATTTCGGGATTAGGGCGAGTGCCACTTTCAAGAATAAGCTCTGAAACGGGTATTTCTATTAATTTGGTTATTGCCCGTCGTAAAGATCGAGCACCATACTTTGTTTCAAATCCTTTTTCTACTAAGACAGAAAGCACGTCAGGATTTGCATCGAAGCGTATCCCTTGAAGTTTTACGTTCTCATTAAGACTGCTAATCATAATGGCGCAGATATCCTCTAATGTCTTGCTATCTAATGGATTAAAGACGATAGTATCATCTAGTCGATTAAGGAATTCTGGGCGGAAGTACCGTTTCAAGTCTCCAATAACTAAAGATTTTCGCTTTTCATACTCTTCTTCTGGGTCAGAGAATCCAAGAGAACTTTTCTGAGTGAGTTTGTCTGTACCCAAGTTGGAGGTGAAAATAATCAAAGTATTTTTGAAGCTAATTTTTTCGCCTAATGAGTCGGTAATATGTCCTTCATCCAAAATTTGAAGAAATGTATTGAAAATATCGGGGTGAGCTTTCTCTATTTCATCAAACAGAACAACGGAATAGGGGCGTCGTTTTACTCTTTCTGTAAGTTCACCACCATTTTCATGACCAACATATCCAGGAGGTGCTCCTAAAAGGCGTGAAGATGTGTGTTTCTCCATAAATTCACTCATATCTACACGAATAAGAGCATCTTCTGTTCCAAATAGAAAACGAGTAATACTTTTTGCAAGTTCTGTTTTCCCAACGCCAGTGGGCCCAAGTAGAATAAAGCTACCCATAGGTTTTTTGAAATCTCGAATGCCAACACTATTCTTTTTAACAGCTTGAGCAATTGCTTTAACAGCTTGTGGCTGTCCTTTAACTGTTTGAGATAATGTTTCCTCAAGATGTAGATAGCGCTCATATGCTCCATCCGCATCGAGTTGCTGGACAGGAATATCCGTCATTCGAGAAACAACTTTTGAAATTTCAGCCATATCGATGAGGATATTTTCACGTTTGCTAGTTGCTGCCCATTCTTCTCTGGCAATTGCAAGTTCTTCTCGTTTTTGGCGGAGAGAATCTCGCAATTCAGCGGCATTTTCATACTGTTGATTTTTAACCAAGTCATTTTTTAGTGTTTCCAAGCGAGAAAGTTCGACTTCAAGTTCAATGAGGGATTCTGGTTTATCGTTAATCATTGTACTTGCCTGAGCACCGGCTTCATCCATAATATCTATGGCTTTATCGGGGAAATATCGATCAACCATATATCGAGATGCCAATTGAACGGCAGTCTTAAGAGCTTGAGGAGTAAAAGTCACATTATGATATTCTTCATATTTACTTTTTAGACGAGTAAGAATTGTGACCGTCTCATCAAGGCTGGGTTCATCAATGCGAACCATTTGAAATCGGCGCACCAGAGCTTTATCTTTTTCAATACGTTTTTTGTATTCTTCAAAAGTTGTTGCCCCAATAGTGCGAATCAAACCCCGAGCTAGAGCTGGTTTAAGCATATTTGACGCATCTAGAGCACCTTCAGCATTGCCAGCACCTAAGATAGTGTGGATTTCATCAATAAAAATGATGACACTACGATCTTTTTCAGCTTCTTGCATTAAATTTTTAAGACGTTCTTCAAATTCTCCACGATATTTTGTGCCAGCGACTAGTGAACCCATATCTAGCAATAGGATTTTCTTATCCATAAGTAGTTCTGGAACAGAATTAGAGACAATCATTTGAGAAATCCCTTCTATTATAGATGTTTTACCTACACCAGGTTCTCCAATGAGAATAGGGTTATTCTTAGTACGACGACAGAGAATTTGAATAACTCGAGCAATTTCCTTCTTACGACCGACAACAGGATCAAGCTTGCCTTCTGCAGCATCATTTGTAACATTTCGGCAAAATTTATCCAAAAATGGCGTCTTAATCTGCTTTTTCTTTTTACTCCAGGTTCGTAACTCACCATATCCAACAACGTTGATAACAGCATTACGTAACTGGTGGATATCAATCCCTTGATTTTCAATAATGAAGGGAATAACAGCCTGTGGAGTATTTTCGTTATAGATACCTAGTAATAAATGCTCTGTGCCAATATAATTATGCCCAATAAGCTTTGCTTCTTGGCGAGCGAGTTCGATTATTTGATGAACTCGTTGAGATATGGGAATGCCCCCTAAGGAGAGCGTTCCTCCTCCCTGCCCACGTAAAGCAAATTCAACGGCACCTTGCAATTCTTCTATATTAAGACCAAGATTTTGTAAGGTACGCACAGCCGCACTTTCTGGCTCACGAAAAATCCCTAAAAAGATGTGTTCAGGATTAAGTTCCTCACTGAAGAGGCGTCTTGCTTCCTGTTGGGCTGTAATAGAAACAACCCGTTGCGCTCTATGGGTAAATCCCGTAAAATCAAACATAATTACACCTCCTTTATTTAGGCTAAAGGGAAAAATTCCCTGTAATGAGTCGGTTTTCCAATAAAATACTTTAAGCCTTTTTTGTTTGAGGCCAAGATACTAATAAAGTAGAAGCAAATATCATGCCACACCCTATCCATGCCAAGTAACTCATATTTAACCCAAAAAACACTGTTTCAATCAATGCACCAAAAACACTCTGCATTGATAAAATGATGGCGGCAGCGGTTGGTTCGGCTTTAATCTGCCCATAGAAAAAAAGTTGATATGCAATAGTTCCTCCAGCTGCTGCTAAGAAGGCAATCGCCCCCCATAATTTTCTATCTTGCCAAATTGTACTAACCGGCAATGACTGATGTTCCATAATAAAATACAGGGGAAACGCCACTAATAAAATACCAATACATTGATAAAATTGAAAACTCTGAGGCGATACATCTTGAGCGCGATAAGCACAAAAAATAATGTATGCAGCATAACATATGGCTGCTAAAACGCAAAGTAGAGTGCCTAAATTAGGAGGAGCCCCAGGGTTTCCCCACGCCAACAGCAAAGCCCCTATGGTTGCAAGGAGAACACTCCCCTTTACTAATAATGATAACTTTTGGCGTTGAATAATCGAAAAATAAAGAGGCACAAGAATTGTATAAATCGATAGTAAAAACACACCAACTGTGCCGTAAGATACCATTCGTAGCCCGAGCACCGTAAGTACAATGCCTGTAAATAAAACAAAACCAGCTAAAATACTATTAATGATATTTTCTTTGGGGGTTGTGAAAATTGTTTTATGAAAAAATGGAGTGAGTAGGATGATCGGCCCACTGAAGCGGCAAAGCATTTCGAAGAAGACTCCAAATCCATTTGCCCCCAGATATCGAGTAGGGATAAACGAAAATCCCCAAATCAAAGAAGCACATAAAAGTAATGTTCCTCCCTTGAGTGGTTCTTTTTTTTGAATCATAGGGGTCTCCTTAAAATAAGATTATCTACTATATTTTGGAAAGAGCGATACGCCAAGAGTAGAGACCAAAATTAGATCACATCCAATAAGCGTTAGTGAGTTTAATCGGACTCCAAAGATGAAATATTCAGCAGAGGCTCCAACAACGCTTTGCATTGCAAGAATAATAGCAGCTGCAGCAGCGGGAGTGTGCTTCATTCCATAAAAATATAGAAGATAGGCAATTGTTCCCGAGCCAATCCCTTGATAAAGAACCGACTGCCAAAGGTGAGGATTACTCCAAATGCTTGCTCCCATCTCTTTAACTCCTTGTAATTCAAACAATAAGAAAAGAGGTATGGAAATTACAACAAAAGATAAACAATGGTAGAAAAGAAGACCCTGAGGAATAATATTTTTAGCAATATGAGAACATAGAATGATATAGGCTGAAAAGGCTATTGTTGATAGAAAACAAAGTAAAGTTCCAAAATTTGGAGGAACGCGAGGGTCGCCCCAAGCCATCAAGATGGAGCCTGCAGTAGCTCCAATAGAAGCAAATAATATTAGCCCTGATGGACGCTTGCCGTATCGAACTAGGCTGTATATGGGGATTAAAATTGTGTTAAGAGAAAGAAGAAAAAAACCAACGGTTGGAGAGGAGACAGTTCTTAACCCTTGCACGGCACAAAATAGCCCTATAAAAAGAACTAGTCCAGCTAACAGGCTATTTGTACGAGATTTAGAACTCATTGCTCGTATTCGGCGGTTAAAAATAAGCCCTAAAATTAATGTGGGAATAGAAAAACGCCATAGAAGCTCAAAAAATACACCAAAGTTCATTTGCCCTAAAAAGCGAGTTGGAATATAAGCTAATCCCCAAATTATTGATGATATAAGTAGTAAAAAAGGTGCAAAATATATTTTAATCATAAAGTGTCCTCAATAATATAATTTAATTAATCTACTTTGAAAAGTAAAACGTCATTCATACGCAACACTGTGCCATAACGTGATAAATTGCGTGGAGCAATCTTTCTTGGAATGACATAGACCGTATTGGTATCAAATATATTTCCAAAAAAACTTTCTCGCTGTGCTCTTGCTGTTATTTTATGCCCAGAATGCACTCTCAAAACAGGGGCTACACTAATTGTTTTACCTTGCTGCCATGCATAATAGGCTATTTTTTCAAATTGAGGAACTTCTTCATATGTGTTTTCTGGTTGAATCCAGACAATTTTACTTCTATCTATGAAAACTTGTTGTCGAGCAGTTAAGGGTTGAAATTTATCTTCTGATTGAGGAAATATAATCTGAAATTGTGCTATTTGAGCCACTACACACCCAAAAAGTAGCGCTAATGAAAGCTTCTTCCATCCTATTTTATTCAACCATGCTGCATTTTGGAGTGCTAGAATGGGTAAAACCCACAAAACAGGGGTGAAAAACCTCACTCCAGATGATAAAATACTCCAAATATAGTAATCGCTCCATTCTCCTGATAAGACTCGAATCGATTGTCCATTTAAAATAATTCCCCCACCTAAAGATAAGCCAAATAATATAATAAAACATAAAATAAGAGGGCGATATCGTTTAATATATTTTACGGCAGGATTTAATAAAGAAATAAAAGGTGTTGGTAAAAGCCCTATAAATATCCCTATGCCAGGATATATGTATGATGCGCTGTAGGTGCTTGGGGTTTCTGATGAAAATAAGTATCGAATAACAAAGGGAGAGGGTAATAGACCTGCTTTAGAGTATGTTTGAGTGAAAAAAGTGCCTATAACTAATAAAGATATAACAGATGTGCTTAATATATTCCCAAAGAAAATGCTAGCTTGCATAACAGAGATCCGATGTTTGTATAGATAGAGCCGCATTATATCTGCAATAGCAATTAAAATATTTGTTAATACAAAGAAAGGGTGAATAAAAGCAGATAAGATTAACAGCCCATACCACTCTTTTGATAAGAAACGTCTTTTCTGAAAAAATAGAGACAGCGCCCATAAGGTTGTCCACTGACCAGCGCTCCAAGGTGTCCAATAGGGGTGATACCATGCAAAGGGCATGAAAATAAAGAGGAGTGTTCCTAGACAAGTACATAAAAAATTATTGTGAAAAATTCGTCGAGTAATTCGGTAAGCAAAAGCTGTACTTAATGAAAAAGAAACAAGTAGCCAAATCCCAAAATATTGAGCCGATTTTGCTCCAAATAATTTTAAAATAATAGCCATCAATGGGATAGAGTCGCTTAAAGCTAGGGGATATCCAACAGGTGGGGAAATATTTTTTGTTAAAGAAAGAGGAAAACGCCAAGAATCAGAACGAAAAAATAAACTGATGATATGTTGCTCTCGAATGGATGGAGGAAGCTGTAGGAAATCATTGGGCACCATATAGTTGCCATAGAAAAGAAGAACAAGCCACATCACAACAAATGCGGGTACAGCCGCCGAAAGAAACACTGTTACTTTATTTTCTGTGGGGATATTTGACATTATTAACTTAATCCAATTGCTTTGCGCACTTGTAGAATTTTTGCTGCAGCGTATGCTCGTGCTTTTTCGGCCCCCAAAGTCATTAGGCGTTCAACTTCATCGGGAGCATTATTGAGTTCTTCCATTTTTTCTCTAGCTGGGGTAAAAAATGTTAGAAATGCCTCGAGAAGATCTTTTTTTGCATGGCCATAGCCATATCCTCCCGCTAAATACTTTTCACGCATAGTATTAACGTCACTTGGAGGGGCGAGAAGTTTGTAAATTTTAAACACATTACAGGAATCAGGATCTTTAGGAGATTCTAGAGGAGTGGAATCGGTAAGAATCCCCATAATTTGGCGTTTAATTTCATCTTTTTTTCCAAAAAGAGGAATCACGTTTCCTTTAGATTTACTCATCTTCCCACCATCTGTCCCTGGAACGATAGCCACTTCTGGACGAATCATTGGCTCGGGAATGGTAAGAGTATCTCCATAAAGATTATTGAATTTTTCAGCGATATCTCGCGTAATTTCAACATGTTGCTTTTGATCAGCTCCGACTGGTACTACTGTTGCATCATATATGAGAATATCGGCAGCCATTAGTACAGGATAACTAAAGAGCCCTACATTGATAGCTCGGCCGTTGGAGAGGGAATCTTTGTAAGCATGCGCGCGTTCTAACAATCCCATAGGAATCAAACCAGTAAGCAACCAAGACAATTCTACATGTTCTGGTACATGGCTTTGAACAAAAATCGTACTTTTTTCAGGATCAAGCCCAAAGGCAATGTACGCTTTGAAAATATCGAGTGTATGCTCTCGAAGTTTAACGGGGTCAGGATTAGAATTTAGAGCATGATAATCGGCGATAAAATAATAATTGACAAAATCTGGTTGAGATTGCAGTTCTAAAAATTCATGAATAGCACCTAGGTAGTTCCCTAAGTGTAGATCACCAGTTGGTTTAATCCCTGATAAAGCTCGTTTTTGCATAAGCTGCCCCTTATTTATGTGGATTGCTTTTTTAATGCTAATTGGCCACAGGCAGCATCTATATCCATACCTTTTGGTGTACGCATAACAAAAGGTATAGAGTGGTGACGCAGACGTTGTTGGAACATCTTTATTGCGTTAGCCGAGGGTGCTTCATAAGGTAGATCAGTAACAGGATTGAGAGGAATAACATTCATACTATATTTAATTCGGTATAAGCTATGTTTTAGAGCTAAAACATCTTCTTCGCTATCGTTAAATCCTTCGATTAGAATATATTCTATAGTAATACGACGCCCAGTTTCATCTTGATATTTACGAATAGCATCTAATACTTGCCCTGTATTTTGAGTTCGAGCAATTGGCATAATATTTTTACGTTTTTCATGATTGGCAGCGTGCAGAGACAGCGCTAATCGGATCTGCCCTCGAGCTGAAGAAAGTTTTTGAATTCCTTCGATAATACCTGATGTTGAGATGGTAATACGGCGTGTGCCAATATCAAAAAGCTGAGGATTATTAAGATTTGTTATAGCTTTCATGACGGCTTCATAATTGAGGAGGGGTTCTCCCATGCCCATGAAAACGATGTTATCTATTGCTCTTTCTGTACTTTCTGTGCGTTTTTTCATTTCTGCATCAGTAAGAAGAACTTGAGCTACGATTTCGGAAGCAGAAAGGTTGCGTGTAAAGCCCATTTTCCCTGTTGCGCAGAAAGAGCAGCGGAGTGCGCATCCTACCTGAGAAGATACACACACAGTATATCGTGCATCATCCTCGCTTGGAATAACAACACTCTCAATGCGGACACCATCAAGCGCTTCGAATAGAAACTTAACAGTGCCATCAATAGATTGCTGAATATGTTTGACAGTAAGGGGGCATATTTCGTAATCTTCAGCAAGGAGAGCCCGCTCGGATTTGGAGAGGTCTGTCATTGATTGAAAATCGAAAACACTTTTCTTATAGAGCCAAGCAGCTACGTTAGTAGCTTTATACTTGGGGAATGATTTTGCCACAAAGGCTTTTTCTATCTGATCGAGAGAATATTCTAAAAGGGGTCTCTTGGACATGATTATCCTAGTAATATTTAATTGCTTCCATTATAACACGATCCTGCAGGTATTGTCAATGAAGATTAAGGTGGATTTGGTCTAAAAACTGTCTATCTTCTTCAAATAAGTATAGTGATAATTTTGCAGGCTCAATAATTTGAGAAAGACGGTAAATTGATATTTTTGAGCGAATAAAATCTCGTGCAGTCTCTACTTGCGAGGGGGAAGCACTTTGAGAGGCATATCCACGATCAAGATCGCCCATGATAGAGATAGCATTATCAACAATTAAGAGAATACGGTCATCGGGGATAGATACATTCGACTCTTCGGGGATATTATATGAGTAAATCTCTGCCCAATTGTAATCAAAACTGATATTACGATAGGAAAACCCCTGTATGGCAACTCCTGTAGCAGCTTTTTTAGACAGAATAGGGGCGAGTAGTTTCGCACATGCAGGATTATTGAGATAAAAAAGCACATTCTTTTGAGATTTTTCGATTAAATTTTGAGCTGAAGCAATAATATTATCGAATCCCATTATATTCCAATAGTAATCTCGATTAGTTTGATTTAGGGTATGAAGGCTTGATACAAGGTCTTTTTTGGCATCATGAAAACGCTTTTCAAGCAACGATAAAAAAGATTCCGGTGGCACGGCACTGTAGAGGTCTTTTGTCCCTTTTGCCATTCGCACGCCCCCTCGTTCTACAAGGCGATTGAGCATTTCATAGGCAATAGGGCGAAGAATACTGTGATCTTTTGCTAGCTGATAACCAGTAACAGGCTCGTTATAATTAAGCAGGGCCAAATAGACAAGCCCTTCATTTCGGATTAATCCAAGTGATTCAAATCGATCTAAGAGAATAGATTGTTCATTCTGCATTTGATGGCAAAGCTCCATTTGTATTTGGTGCGGTATTATTTGTATTTGTTTGAGCACTAGGGGGTGAGGACGCTGATTGGCTATTTTGATCTAAGAATCCTTGTCCACCTCCTAAAATCTCCATGGTATTTGAATTAACATGAACGATGATTTCTGTCCCCAATAGTTGTGATTGACCTTGTTCTAGGCGAGGATTACCAAGCATTCTGATTTGATCAGAATCCCCGTAATAATTGGCCCAACGAGCATATGCTTTTTGAGAATTTCCTGTCTGCACAGCGATCACATCTCCAATTAATGTGCCAAACTGGGTATCCGTGCTATATTCAACAACATTGGCGTAGGCAACGGTTCCTCGATCATAAAAATAAATAAGAGGATTGTCCACAGCTCGGAAAAACTTATTGGTTTCTGTATAGTTGAGATATTCGGAAATAAGCGTGATTTTATCTTCGTAACTAACGGCTTTTACGTTACTTATAGCCGTATAGTTTTCCAAGCCTCCGTTAGTAAACTGAACATTTAAGCGATCCGAGGTTAAGGCTTGATTTTGATTGACGCGGGCTTGAACATTCCCCGAGACAACCATTCTATTTCGGCGCACCCAAATCTTAGCTTCTTTCCCGGAGATAAGAGTTTGTCCATCGTTTATCTCAACATTTCCAAGTACATGCATGTAATAATCGTTAGGGTATAGCGTTATCACACTTCCGTTGATTCTTAGAGTTCCATTATTTCCATTTTGCACGAGAACCTCGGGCACCTTATAGAGAACAATTTTTTCTTCTTTCGTATAGTAGGCGCCTTCTTCAGCAGACATAAAAACTCTTTCGCCAACATCTGTGAAACGAAGATTTCCTGTTGCATAACCAATACCGTTAGGCTCGTCGTAAATCATTACATCAGCCATAAAAATAGCTGGCCCTCGACTCATCGTTGGGCGGCGACCGTTTGATGTTTCCATAAACAGTTGGTTAGCTGATGTATGAAAACTTGAACGCCCTGCAGATATTGCTACAGGAATTCGAATTACTCCGTCATCTTGTGTTGTTTGGCTATATAATAAGCCAGTTATGAGAATGATAAAAATAATGGAAATTCTAAGGTTCACTGGCAAGGCCTCCAGCAGGGCGAGGAGGTTGATCTGGGACAACTAAAGCGGGCTTAATGTCGAATTCAGTATTATCATCAGGAACATTTGCCCGATCTGGATTGTCAGATTCTTTTAACTCAACTTGACCAAGAGAATTTTCTAATGTTACTTCATTTAATTGAGAATCGGCAACCATATTATAGCCAAGTATTTTTTGGGCAGGACGAATGAAAGTAACAACTTTATTGGTCTCCGAATAAAATAGTTTCGTCTCTTGATTCCAAAAAACTTTCTCTGTGATTAACTCAGACTGATTAGACGATAAAATATGCACTTCTCCCAATGCCTCGAGATTTCGAGTTGTTTGATTAACAAATCCTTTATTTGCTATAAGAACGGAGCGAATACTATTACTAGCAGAGAAAAAAGTCATTGTAAAATTATGAAGCTCGATATCATCGCTTCCTTCGTAAATCTTTGCTTGAGAAGCTTTTAACTCCCACTCTCTGTATCCAGCTGTTTCGGTGAAAGCATATAAAAAATCCTGAATGGTAATTGCCGGGACATTCCTACGTACGCGATCATTTCGTCCTAACTTTAGGTTGCAAGATGTGAACACAAGTAATAGAAGGATCATATAAATTTTTGGCACGAACTCCTCCCCAGTAATTAGCTATCTACGGAATCCGTAACAATTATACTACTTCTTTTTAAGAGTGTCAACTTTATAATTCAAATTTATCCTAGTATAAACAACAAAAAGCACACCGTATTTGGTGTGCCTTTATATTATTTAAAGAAGCATTACATTTTACGAGATTTAGGGATATTAGCTTCGATTTTAGCCCAATCGGGTCTAAGTTGAGTATAGTCATCAGGGTTTTGTACAGGCTGCCAAGTGATGGTTTGGCCAAAAAGCCCTGCGGTGTCTATAGAGGCTCTCCACTCGATAGCGCCTTTAGGGGTGATTTTCCCTGCTAAGTGGAAGAATTTACCGTTAGCGGGGTTATAGATTTCGCCTTTTTTCCAAGAACCGCTATCAAAGGAGAGGTCATAGATGAAGACAACCTCAGTTAAAGAACGAGATTTAAGAGCGGCATCAGGGTTTTTAGAGTCGACATCGGTGCCAACACTTTTATCTTGATAAGCAAAAGCATAGGCATAATATTTACCATTTTTCTCAAAGATTTCAGCAACGGGTACACGCCCTTTTTTATCTTTTGGCATATACCATAGGCCAACAATATCATTAGCTTGATTTGCATGTGTAAACCCAGCAATAGCAATAAGAAAAATAAACAAAGAAACAACTTTTTTCATTTTAATCCTCTTTTTATTTAATTTTTATGAAAGATGTGATATGATTTTAGAAATTGCATAAGCTGCAACTGCAACAGTCACTGTAGAAATTCCTAGTACTCCTAATATATGGAGTACGGTTGGGCGTAACATTTCAACAGCTGTTTTATATCCTGAAACAATAGTCCCTGTAAAACCACCGCCAAAGCTCCATGCACTGGCATAGAAAAGGTTTTTAATTTGGCTTGCTTTAATTGGAGTTTTGTTTTTAAGATATCCAACGTTATCATAGCCATAAGCGGTTCCGCCGGGGGTTTTAAGATAACGCTTCATTGTTTTAGGTGTCGCAACTTCATAGTAGTCGATGTTATCTTTAAATCCAGGGTATACTTCTTCTACTCGTTCAAAAAAGCGTTGGGCAAGTTGTTCTTTTTTAGCTTTGTAATCTTCGGGAGAAAGAGATTCCCATTCGCTTAGGTAGCCTATGGAACACATTTCTCCAAATCCACGAGGGTCTCCCTCAGGAATAAGCCCAGAGTCTATACTACTGTAATTTGTTAATGAAAATGGACGCTCTTCTGCGGCTATTTCCTTAATAATTTTTCCTTTTTGAGAAATAGGATTTTTTGATACAGGTGTTCCCTTTGTGAAAAAGTTACTATAAGTAAAACCTTCAATTTTTTTCTCTAGCTTTTCTTTAAAGATAATATATACTTGAGAAAGAGATACAGAATTTGGAAGCCCTTCTACTTTTGGTTCGGAATATTGAGATGGAACCATGTTGCCATTAAATATTGTTTCAGGTGCACAGTTTGCAATAACTTTTTCGGCATCAATGGATATAATTTCTTTAGTCTTGCGGTCTAAATAGGTGACGCCACAGGCAACGTTTTCTTTAAGGTTAATTTTCTGGACATCGGCCATCAATCTAACCTCGCCCCCATTGGCTTTAATAATATCTACAAGCTGGTCGGATAAAACTTGGCTACCGCCCTTAATAAATCTTGCAGAGGTATAGTAGGCATATTGCCCCATAGCGTGGTAAAACCAAGACAATCTATACGAGTCACCAGTATAATAACCAGAATTAACATCTAAAATATGTTTGAGTTCTTCGTTTTTGATGTATTTATCGTATTTATCACCAACATTAGCTTGCTGAATTTTGTTTCTGAGGTGGAATGGGGCACCAAAAAAGATGAACGATAAAAGATGAAATATATTCATATCATGGGGTAGGCGGTTATAAGCAGTACCCGTTATTTTCATATCACGAAAATAAGCACGAATACCATCTTTCTCTTCTGGGAATAATTCAGTTAAGGTTTTGATTGCGTTATCTAAACCATGAGGAATAGTGATAAATCCATTATTTGTAGAGATTTTCCATGTGTTTGGTAATTCAACGAGGGGTAATGTTTTGTCTAAACCTAATCTTTTGAAAATGATGTGCTTTAGATCTCGACTAGGTCCACCAAAATCCATTTTATGAAGACCCACTTCAAAACGAATATCTTTACGAGTGAAAACGGTGGCACAGCCCCCAGGGATAAAATGTTGTTCGAGAACAATAACTTTCTTTCCTTTTTTTGCCAATGTAGCAGCAGCAGTGAGGCCAGCAAGGCCAGCTCCAATAACAGCAACATCATACTTCATAATACTCTCCTCCGCAATTGTTTTATTGGTTAGAATATATTAGCATATTTTTGCGGTTTGTTCAAGCATTTTTAATTAAAAAATGCTTATTTATACTTAAAGTGTATATATAATATGAAATTAGTTTGTTGAAAAAATTGTGAAATAAGCGTTTATTGACAAATTAGTCGAAAATGTGATATAATGGTTGCATTATCTTGCAGGAGGACATATACTAATGACAATTTCAGATCTAGAGCGCCTGCATACGGTGCCAGTTTTAAGAACGATTTCTTCAGTATGGCAGAAGTTCATTTCTTTTCAAGCGGGTTTCTTACAATTTCCAGATTCACGTTTATTATTAAATTTTCTTGTTTTCAATCAGGATTCAGCTTTAGAGAATATGCCACGTTCCCTTGCATCGATGAAGGATATCGATACCACAAGCAAAGATATGGTATTACTATTAAAGATTTGGGATACTCCATTAACAAGTTTAACCTTGCAGAGATGTATGGATGAATGGCCACATGAAACTGTCTTATCACCAGAGCAGATATTTAATTATGATTTATACATTTCGCAGTTGCACAAATCAAGGATAGACCCACTAGTGCAAGTATATGGGTTTACGTACCGCACATGGAAAATAACAAAAGGTCACCCAAATCAAGAGCGTATAATAAGAATAATGATGCTACTCTTTCAAAAAGAGTTAGGAATTTTACAAGACCCCATTTTTTACCCAGATAATTTTTTGATTGTAGGTAAGCTGTTTGATATTTTCAAAAATCCAGTAATGGATGATGTCATTATAATGTATCTGAATCAATTCGAAAGAATTTGCGACCTTGGAAGTTTGATTACCAGCATCTCAAAGCAGAAAATAGCAAAATTAATGGAGATAATGCAAAATAAAGTAGAAGATAATGAAGATATATTTTTCTTTTTTTGTAGCCATGTAATTATAGATATACCACAGTTGATGAAAGTGTCTAATTGGAAGAGAGACAAAGCTGCCCGATTTCTAAATAGTCTATCGAAGGAAGGAATATTCTTACAAAAGAAGATAGGAACACAGAAATTATTCATAAATGCAGGGTTGATGGATATTTTTGTAGAGATAAGAGAAAATTCACAGATAAAAAAGATGATGACGCCATCATTATTCAATCTATAAAACAACAAAAAAGCACACCAAATACGGTGTGCTTTTTATATTTGAGGGCGGTGTCATTCTATTTAATTTTCCAACGAACACCTGTGTCTATCTGTATTCCAAATAAGTTTTGAGCATAACGATCCACAATATAAGAACCAATTTGGGCTTTAAAGTAGGGGGCTACGTTAGGGTATTTTTGCAGGGCTTTTTCGTAAGAGAAAGAACCAAACATCGAAGCTCTCAAAAGCGCACTGCCAGATTGGAGGTGCTCAAAAATAGTGGTAAGAGCAAAACTCATCCCAGTTCCACTGAGAACATAGCCAAACTTAAGATCGTGTTTGTAATACACATCACTCCCTCTTAAAGGAAGAACGTCATGAGGATCTAAATGAAACTCATTTTCGCTAATAGAGAAATTTCGGTAATAGCGGATTGTAGGTGTATATATAACAGCAAGTAAGCCTTTACCAACAGCACCACCAATAGTTAAGGTTGGTGCAAACTCAATTTGAATAGACTTACTTGTACTATTTACAGGCGTACGATTTAACGGATTAAGCCCTGAAAATGGAGGAAGTCCATGGCTGTAATCATCTGTGCTACTATTAAGTAAAGCAGATGGAACAATAGCATGTGCATAACCAACTTTTACAAGGAAGCTTAAAGCTGCCAAAGGCTGATAATATACGAATGCCGAAGTGCGACTTAAAGAGGATAAAGATTGCTCTATACCAAAATCAAGAACAGATCCAGCAAACATGAAAGAAAGACGATCACGATGCAGGGCTTTTCTATAGTAAATCTTGGTGAGGTAACCAGCTCCAAAATAGTTCCAACGAAATAAAGCACTGTTATCCCAGTATATTCCTTGATCAAAACTTGATCCAGGAGCTCTATCTGTGATAGTTTCTTTAACTTGGGATTCCTGCGCTAAGAGTGGAGAACACAATAAAATCAAGCACAATAAAGTTTTTTTCATAACATTCTATCCTTATGTTGTTAATGGTGAAGAAGTAATTTAATAATAGTTTGAACCGATATCGTACAGAGAGCCGTTCCTACTAATATTCGTATCCATGTTGGGCACAACACTTCAACAGCGGTTCTGTATCCACCAATGATTACCCCAGTAAAGCCTCCACCACTTTTATTAAATGCACCTGTATAGAAAAGGTTTTTAATTTGGCTTGCTTTGAATGGAGCGCGATTTTTCTCGTATCCAATATTTTCATAGCCATAAGCGTTTCCGCCGGGGGTTTTAAGATAACGTTTAATTGTTTTAGGAGTTGCAACTTCGTAGTAGTCGATGCTATCTTTAAATCCTGGGTATATTGCCTCTAATCGTTCAAACAAGCGTTGAGCAAGTTGTTCTTTTTTAGCTTTATAATCTTCGGGAGAAAGAGATTCCCATTCGCTTAGGTAGGATGTGCTACAAAGCACACCAAATCCACGAGGGTCTCCCTCTGGAACAAGCCCAGAGTCAATAGCGTTGTAGTCAACCATTACAAAAGGACGGTCTGCAACATCCATTTCTTTAATGATTCTCCCTTTTTGGGAAACGGGCTGTTCAATAACATTTGTATCACTAGAAATAAACGTAGAGTAAGCAAGTTCTCCAAACTTTTTGCTTAGTTTTTCTTTAAAGATTACATATACTTCATAAAGAGAAACGCCATTCTTTGATTTAGCCACTTTTGGTTCGGAATATTGAGATGGAACCATGTTGCCATTAAATATTGTTTCAGGTGCACAGTTTGCAATAACTTTTTTAGCATCAATGGATATAATTTCTTTAGTTTTACGGTCTAAATAGGTGACGCCACAGGCAACATTTCCTTTAAGATTGATTTTCTGGACATCGGCCATCAATCTAACCTCGCCACCATTAGCTTTAATAATGTCTACAAGCTGGTCGGATAAAACTTGGCTACCGCCTTTAACAAACTTTGCAGAGTTATAATAGCTATATTGTGCCATTGAATGGTAGTACCAAGATAATTTATAGGAATCATCTGTGAAATAAGCATAGTTAGTATCTAAAATATGTTTAAGTTCTTCGTTTTTGATGTATTTATCATATTTAGCACCAACACTAGCTTGTTGAATATAATTTCGAAGGTGGAAAGGAGCCCCTAGTATTGGGAATAAAAAGAACTGAATAGGGTTTAAATCACTTGGTAGGCGGTTATAAGCAGTCGCGGTTATTTTCATATCACGAAAATAAGCACGAATCCCTTTTTTTTCTTCAGGAAACATATTAGATAGGTAGTTTATTGTATTTTTTACACCATGAGGAATAGTGATTTCCCCTTTTTTTGTTGTAAGTCTCCATGTTTGAGGTATATCAACAAGAGGTAATGTTTTGTCTAAGCCTAATTTTTTGAAAATAACATGCTTCATATCTCGGTCAGGTTTACCAAAATCCATTTCATGAAGACCCACTTCAAAACGAATATCTTTACGAGTAAAAACGGTAGCACAGCCACCAGGGATAAAATGTTGTTCGAGAACAATAACTTTCTTTCCTTTTTTTGCTAATGTAGCAGCAGCAGTAAGCCCTCCAAGGCCAGCTCCGATAACAGCGATATCATACTTCATAGTATTACCCTCCGCAATTGTTTTATTGGTTAGAATATATTAGCATATTTTTGCGGTTTATTCAAGCATTTTTAATTAAAAAATGCTTATTTATGCTTAAAGTGTATATGTAATATGCAATTAATATATAAACAAAAATAGATAATATGAGTGTTTATTGACAAATTGTCAAAAAGTATGGTATAATGATTGTGTTATCTCGCAGGAGGATATACTAATGACAATTTCAGATCTAGAGCGCCTGCATACGGTGCCAGTTTTAAGAACGGTTTCATCAGTATGGCAAAATCTTATTTCTTTTCAGGCAGATTTCTTACAATTTCCAGATTCACGTTTATTATTAAATTTTCTTGTTTTCAATCAAGGTATTGCTTTGGAAAATGTGCCACGTTCTTTCATATCAACAAAAGAGTTAGATAATACAAATGCAGATTTAAAAATACTATTAAAGATTTGGGATACTCCATTAACAAGTTTAACCTTGCAGAGGTGTATGGATGAATGGTCACATGAAATTGTTTTATCACCAGAGCAGATATTTAATTATGATTTATACATTACGCAGTTGCAAAAATCAAGAATAGATCCTCTAATACAACTATATGGGTTTGTGTACCGCACATGGAAAATAACAAAAGGTCACCCAAATCAAGAGCGTATAATAAGAATAATGGCATTGCATTTCTTAAAAGAACTAGGGGTTTTACGAGAGCCCATTTTTTACCCAGATAATTTTTTGATTATAGGTAAGCTGTTTGATATTTTCAAAAATCCAGTAATGGATGATGTCATTATAATATATCTGAATCAATTCGAAAGAATTTGCGATCTTGGAAGTTTGATTATTGGCATATCAAAGCAGAAAATAGCAAAATTAATGGAGACAATGCAAAGTAAAGTAGAAGATAATGAAGATATATTTTTCTTTTTCTGTAGCCATGTAATGATAGATATACCACAGTTGATGAAAATAGCTAATTGGAAGAGAGACAAAGCTGCCCGATTTCTAAACAGTCTATCAAAGGAAGGAATATTCTTACAAAAGAAGATAGGAACACAGAAATTATTCATAAATGCAGGGTTGATGGATATCTTTATAGAGATAAGAGACAATCCACAGATAAAAAAGATGATGACGCCATCATTATTCAATCTATAAAACAACAAAAAAGCACACCAAATACGGTGTGCTTTTATATTTAGATGACACTAATATAATAAATTAGGTGATATCAGAAATATCTCGCAGCGAATGATAAGTAAGTCCTTTGATTTTTTCTAGAGATACAGGAGGAAAAATCAATGCAGCAATGTAACCTGAAAAAATACAAGATAATATAATTATGGGAGAGAATAAAAATCCGAAAATAGCCGGTTTTGTATATCCGGGAATAAGAGTTAATATTTCCCCCGGGTTTCCTAAATAAATAGCGACACAGGAAGAAAAAATAAAGCCAATCCAAGCCGATAGCGAACTTACACGATTAGAAAATATTCCAAGAAGAAACACCCCTGCGATTGGCCCTGCTAACAAGCCAAGAGTGCTATTAAAAAATACATACATGTCACTTTGGCCTGCGACAATAAAATGCATGGTAATCATTGTTGAAATAATCCCCAATAGCCAACTGATAATTCGAGCGTAGTTAATTTTTCGAGATTCAGTTATATGACGAATAGGCGATATAAAATCTACAATAACACAAGTTGCTGAAGAATTTAAACTAGAAGAAACAGTAGACTGTGCTGCCGCAAAAATCCCTGCAATAATGATGCCTTTTATTCCTATTGGCAAATGATTAATCACAAAATAGGGGAGTATTGCATTGTAATTACTTAAATTAGGGCTGGAAAATCCACTATATTTATAAAATATATAAATTGCTGATCCCATGCCAATAAAAATAAATAAGCTAGTGAAAAGCAACGGAATTTGAAGATATAATGTTTTTTTTGCTTCGGCAAGCGTTTTGGTAGAGCTATATCGCTGTGTAATATCTTGCGAGCCAATATACTGGTAAATAGAGGCAAAGAATCCACCAATCATCAGCCACCATATGGTAGTTTCTTTAGGGTTGAAAGAAAAATTCTCTGCAGGAAAAATTTTGCCATCAGCCACCATAACAGCAAATGGATCAACCCCAGAAGGAACCACTCTAAATCCAAAAAAGATAACTAAAAGGGCACCAGATACTAAAATAAAAGCCTGTATCGCATCAGCCCACACTATTGCTTCAAACCCTCCTACGGTGGTGTAAATAACACACAGGAAACCAATAAGGCACACAATCATGTAAGGGTTAACGTTTTGCCATACAGAGGTAATGGCTATTGTTGGAATGTATATCACAATAGCTATGCGAACAATATTAAAGAGAATAAATATAGCACTAGCCATGAGTCTCATTGGTCGATTGAAGCGAGCTTCTATGTACTCATAAGTTGTTATTGCATTGATTCGGCGTATAAAAGGTATAAAAAAATGTGATACCAAAAATATAAGAGGAATTACACTAAGGACGCCAATTCCAAAAATCCAACCATTTTTATAAATGTTAGATGTTATTGCTACATAAGAAATCGAAGATAGAGCTGTTGCATAAACACTTAGTGCTGCAATAAAAGAAGGAATTCGACGGCTAGCTATAAAGTAGTCGTTGCTAGATATATGCCGCTTTGAAAACAAGAAGCCTAAACACATAAGAAAACTGAGATACCCGATAACAATAACGGTATCAATTAAGGACCAAACCATAAAAACTCCTTAATTTATAATCTATCATAGGCAAAGAATTGTTATAGTCTACTCTATACCTTGTATTTTTATACCATGTGTTCTCTGGTAAAATTCAATAGCGTAATTATCAGACATTCTAGCAACAAAACCTGCAACAGCAAGCGCGCGATCCTGAATAGATTGTGCCAATATAAAAGTAGAACACTCTTTTTTTAATAATTTTAGTGCATGGGACTCTTTTTTATTTAAATCCTGTTCAGGGAGTATTCCAGCGGGGAGCATCATACCTAAAATAGATTCCATTATCTGAAAGCCTGCTGACTCCAATAGCAGGATATTTCGATGCCCGTAGATGTTCTCTAGAGAAAATGCCTTAATAGATTTTATATGATCATAGTCTTCTAAAAGGCTTTTAACGTATTTCCCATTCATGATATCATCGTAATTCTTTATAAATGTATTTTTCGCTTGCAAAATCAATCCATGAATGACAATACTTCGGATTATCTCGATTTTATTTATGAATACAGAATTATCATTATCCAGAAACACTTCTTTTATTCTATCATTTAGGAGATTATGATCTTTTAGTATGTTCAATAATATATGTTTTATGGGGATGGATCCATTGGATGTCGTAACATTATCGGATGGAGTGATAATCTCCATTTTTAAAGCATCTTCTAAATCCATAATGGAATATCCAATATCATCGGCGGCTTCCATGATTAATGATATAGGATTACGCAAATAAATGCCAGATTCTGATGTTTTTAGCCCTAATTCACCTTGAATTTTATCTATTTTATCAAAATTTATATCAAAAATACCATTTTTTTTGAATAATGGCTTCTTTTTTTTGTCATCCTTTGTTAGATTTTCCCACTTTGTTGTCGTAATTGGATATTTAATCATGGCTCCAATAGATGCATAGGTTAAATTGTACTCAGGACGTGTTAATATAAGGTGAAGCCCAAAGGCATTACCCTCAAAATGAATAATATCTTTTAGTTCATGGTTATCCGTTTCTTTTAGATAAGATGAAGATATAAATTTCTCGGTAGCATGTCTAATTCCCTCTTCTCCGGCGTGGCCAAAGGGTGGGTTACCAATATCATGGAGCATACATGCAACCCTTGTTATTTCGCCTAAAGTTTTAATAAACAAGTAATTTACCATATCTTTAGAGAGAGAATTTATATTGTAATTATCTATAAAGTCTTTAGGAAAGATGTCATGGAGGGGGGAACCATTCAGCTTATCTTGTATAATATCAGATGCAATTAATTCTGCCAGAGATTCGCCGATATTAGCAACTTCTAAGGTATGAGTAAGCCTATTATGAACAATGGTATTTGTTGGTGCTGTAAACACTTGAGTTTTATGAGCTAGTCGCCTGAAGTCATTTGAGAAAGAAACTCTGCCTTGATCTTTTTTGTATTGAGATCTCAAGTCGGTAGTTTTTTGTGTTTCACTGCTTTGACTTGATTTATCTCTTTTATCTGAAAGAATTTTATGCCATTCAATATGATGTTTCAAAAAAACAACTCCCTTGCTAAAGCTATATCCGCACATTATAAATTATTTTATGGGTATTTTCAAGAGGAGAGGGTGGATGTAATATTAGGGGAGGCGGAAAATTTTAGTGATTTTTCTAAATATATAGGAAAGGAGCTTTTTGATCTTCTGTTTATGATTTAATTGACCAAACATGTACCATTTATTATGAAGAAGCAGATAGTTTTCGGTGAATTGTTTAAAGAGGGCTATTTTAGAGTTCATAGGCATATCATCGAGGTAGGAAAAACAGAAGGCAGGGAATAATTCAATGTCGTCAGAGCTTGGTTCGGCAATTTTACAAAAGAGCGAGAAATGTTTTATGAAATCTGAATAATATTGAGGTTCTAAGATTTCAAACCAGTGAAAAGCAGTAGCTTTTTGATCTTCTAAAAAGGGTATTTTATAATCGTGCCATTTGTTGTTTTGCTTGAGAAATTCGACAATTTTACAAGCTGCTAAGGGTTGATTGACGGCATTTTTATGAATTTGACCCATGGTGGATTCTGAGTTGCGCCGATAGTGGTAGGCAGCGTCTTCGATGACCGCGATGGTAGGTTCGACAGATGCTGCATAAATATAATGGAATACCCAATCTTCAATAAACATATTTTCAGGAAAAAAGACATTGTGTTGGAGGAGATCTTCTCTTTTGTAGATTTTATGAACGGGGCCTGGATTTAAATTGGAAATAGTATGCTGATTAAGAATTTGACCATCCATTTTAGATGAAGGAATGTAGATAGAAGATACCTTTTCGCCTAAAAAAGTTCCAAAATCTCTACGACCAAAGGCACCAAAGTTAGCACCGAGGAGCTCGCATTTTCTGGTAATTTTTTCAAGAATATCAAGAGAGATGTAGTCATCGCTGTCTAAGAAGTATATCCATTCACCGGAAGCAGCACGAATACCTGTATTGCGGGCACCACCTTGGCGGGTGTTAGAGCTATGCTTGATATAAATAATGCGGGGGTCTTTCTGGGCGTAGTCGAGGATAATATTTTCGCTATTATCTGGTGAGCAGTCGTTGACGATGATAATTTCAATATTTTCAAGGGTTTGGTTGATGGCGCTATCGAGGCATACGGGGAGGTATTTTTCGACATTATAGACAGGGATAATAATGGAAACTTTGGGTATCATGAAGAGTTCCTTTTTGAAAAAGAGGTAATAGTAATGAAGTTGCGATGAGAGTTTTTATCATCCCATAAATTAAAATGGAGGGCAGACTTTTGGAGGAAGGAGGGTTCGGGTGTAAAGTCTTTTTGGATATAGTCTTGTATTTTTTGGACTAGTGCAGAATGGTCTGTTAATACGGGGCCAAAGCCATCACGAGAGTAGGAGAAATAGCCTTGTTGGTAGTGTTTTTCTCGGAAAGAATTTTTATCGAACTGATAGTAAATGATAGGGCGTTTCATATAAGAAAATTCCCAGAAAATGCTAGAGAAATCGGTGATAAGCATGGCGGATTCTTCGATAATAGATAGGAGGTCGTCTTTGGAAGGGTCTGCAATGTGGATTGAAGGAGAGGAAGAGGAGAAGATAGGCGACCCTAAGCTATTGTAGAGATTTGGATGAGCGTAGAAGACGATTTGGATATCATTAGAGGCGAGGATATTGTGAACTTCAGGGGAGTCGAGGAGATTTTGCCAATAGATATAATAGTCTGTGCTTTTAAGAAAGGAAATACGCTCGGATAGATCATCTTTTGCCCCGCAAGATGGATAGACAAGGTATTGCCTCCATGTTGGCATAATGAGAATGGAACGTTTTGGGGTGGGTAAATTGTGGAGGCGATCCCAGCGTGCGAATCCCGTGTAGATGGGTGTAATATGTAAGTTTTTAGATTCTTCTTTAAGGAATTCAAATTCGGGGAGAGCTCCTGAGATGATGATATCAAAGGTGGAGCCAATTTGTTGGTAGTATTTACCCAGTCTATCCTTTGTCACGCCATGTTGGAGGAAGCAGGAGATTTTCTGATTCCAAACATGGTCGCCGAAGTATCTTTTAATCATAAAAGCGATATCTATGTGGGGTGAGGCGATATAGCGTGCAAAATAAAGGTATATGAGGGTTTTAATGCTACGATGGGGTAGTATATTGCCTAGTGCATGTATTTTATGGGAGTCGATATTTTTCTGGCGAGTATCAAAAACATAGAATACAGGGTAAGTAGGGTATGTGGTGCGGATGTATTTAAAGAGAGCATAGCCATTGTCGCGAGCCTCATGCCAACGTTCGCAGATAATGAAAATGTTGTCATAGCGATGAAGTCCGAGAAGGCGGCCAAGAAGGGAAGTGATGAAACCAATGATGCTGTATAATATAAAGAGAACAAGGCGGCCAAGGGCGGTATTTTTGAGGAAGTGTTTAAAGAAATTATTACTAGGCGAACTCAGACTAGCACCTCCCCAGGGATATACTTGAGGTACATTATACATTAGTTTTTATTTTTTTTCAATAGAGAGAGGTGGTGGGTAATGAAACATCTTGTAAAAATAATTATTTTAGTGTATAATTGAGATAAAGATAAAGAATAGACAGGATAAATAATGAAGAACCTAGGGAATCAACAAGAGAAGAATTTTTTTAAGCGGTTTCTGGTAGAATTCAG
>JBOFWL010000022.1:0-68669 GCA_051653605.1 Brevinema sp. | reverse complement strand
CTACAATTGTTTTAACTTCATTAATATTAAGTTTACTGATACTATATTCTAGCCCTATAGAGTTGTATAAATTTGTAAAATAGGGAATTACCTCGTCTGAGGAAGAGAGGTTTAGAGTTGTCATTAACGTTTTCATTTTTTGAGAAAATTGAGTAAAGCCTCTTGGATCTTGAATTGATTGAGGGGGGGCTTGTAAATAGTGATAAAATATTTTGGGTAATGTTAAGGCTACGGCATGACCATGAGGAACACCATAAAGGCTTGTTATTTTATAGGAAAGAGCGTGTGCAACAGTTGTGCGAGTAATATTAATGGCCTCTCCCGCCCAGTGAGATGCCTGAGCAACTTGCTCAGCCACAGTAATATCAGCGGTGTTGACATAGTCAACAATATGGCGATGAAGCAGTTCTAGTGCTTTTACTGAAAGCGCTTCACTTTCTTTGGTGGAGTGGACACACCAAAAAGATTCCATGGCTTGGGCAAAGGCATCCATTGCAGAGCAAGCCTT
The DNA here is from genome assembly GCA_051653605.1 of Brevinema sp. Classification (GTDB taxonomy): domain Bacteria; phylum Spirochaetota; class Brevinematia; order Brevinematales; family Brevinemataceae; genus JBOFWL01. The sequence continues at coordinate 68,161 of JBOFWL010000022.1, read as the reverse complement.
TAGATATGAAGGACTATTCAACGATAGTTTTGGGTCGACAATAGCAAATTCGGGAAGAATTTTCTTTGTATCCAAGGAGAATTTTTCCCCATTGATGTAGACAACAGCAAACTGAGTTGCCTCACTACCTGTTCCAAAAGTTGTTGGAATTGCAATAAGAGGCGTTTTGGATTCAAGGTTATCCTTTAAGTGAAAACATTGTTCTACCGAGCAACTATTATCTTTGGTTACTTTAAAAAGTTTTGCAAAGTCGATAACACTTCCACCACCAAATGCAATGATTAAATCAAAGGGTTGAGTTATATTTTCTAATGCTTTTTCAACTTCGAAAGCTTTGGTATTGGGGGAAATATCGGAGTAATAAAAGAAAGAATGGGTGCCTAGTTTTTCTTCTAGTAGAGGTTGGAACTGAGCAAAGCTATTCTTGAGAGTAAAAATTAAAATATTTTGGGGAGAAATTTTCTCTAAAACCATTGGTAAATGTTCTAGAGCGCCATTCCCGATAAAGCTTTTTTGCATACAGAATATTTCCTAAGACAAGAATTTCATGAATAAAGCTTTATTTTCAACAGGTTTTTCTTTAGGCCTTCCTAAATCTTTTCTGGCACCGCATTTAACTTTAACTTCTAATAAAGATGTTTGCTTTGATGCAAGGAATTCAGGCATAATTTTTGTTAAATCTTCTATATTATCAACAGAATATGCGTTCTTATATCCACTTGCGAGGGCTGTCTCAGGGAAATTAATAGTATTGGCACAGGTAGGTTGTCCACCAACAGAGTCATGGGCTTCGTTATTAAAAATAATATGTTTAAGGTTAGGAAGATTTTGAGCGGCAATAACAGGAAAGGCACCCATATGCATCAAACTGGCACCATCACCGTCGAAGCACATAACTAGCCGAGTGGGTTTTTTCAAAGCAATTCCCAACGCAATAGATGAAGCATGCCCCATTGATCCTACCATAAGAAAGTCTTTACTATGACCTTGATTCTCTTTTTGACGATATTCATAAAGCTCGCGAGAGATATGCCCAGTGGTAGCTACAACGATAGTATCATCAGAGAGAAACGATGTAACACAAGCAATTGCCTCTTCTCTGGGAAGAGCATAGCCCGAAACTATTTTCTTTTGGAGTTTATATTCTTCAAAAGTGTCTTTTTGGACAAGAAAAGCATAAGGCTTCTGAGTATTTTTCATGTAGGAGATAGCATGAAGAATTGCTTGCTCTGCATTCGCTTGGTTTTGAGGTAGAATAGAATACTCAATACCCATGGTTTCTAGTAGTTTATCGGAAATTTTACCTTGCTTAATATGTTGAGGTTCATCTTTAATGCCAGGCTCCCCTCTCCAACCGATGATCATTAAGAAGGGGATGCAGTAGACTTCTTCATCAGATAATGATAAAAGAGGATTGACACAGTTTCCTATTCCAGAATTTTGGAGATAAACAACAGCGGGGTTTCCAGTTGCAAGATAGTTGCCACAAGCTAAGGCAATGGCATTGCCTTCGTTGGCAGCAATAATATGATTTTTAGAGTCTGTATGATCTGCAAGATAAGCACAAAAACTTTTGAGAAGGCTATCTGGAACCCCATAGAAAGACTTAATACCTTGTTTGTTAAATACTTCAAATAATTCACTGATGTTTATCATCTTTCTTTCCTTGCAATGTCAATGTTTTATAGTAAATATAGAATATAGTCTACTATTGTATTATATTTATATTATTTTTTCAAGTATATAAAAAAATATTTATATACTTGACTTTATAAAGGGGTTTACTGTAAACTATGTGGTATATTACCTATCGGTGAATAATAACTATTAAACAATCCTATTTTTCCACAAGTATTTATTACTTATATTAAGATATAACATACTAAAGCTTATGATAGAGGAGGTTTCGTTGAAACTTACAGGCTTATTTTTGGTATTCCTATTTGTAGCAGTAAATCAAGCTCATGCATATTTAGATCCCAACACAGGAAGCGGTTTAATTGCTTTTTTGGTAGCTATTCTAGCAGGATTGATTTTTTATGGAAAAAAGATTTTTTATACATTAAAAAATAAATTCAAAAAGGATTAGTTTTAGATATTGTTTTTTTTTTACGTTTAAGATCCGCATATAATAAATGTATGCAGCGAAATCCTAACTCTATAGTGCTATTTTCAGAAGGGAACACCTATAGAAATACACATGCTCCAACAGCTACTCACCGTTATGGAAAATTCTCTTTTGATTGTTTTGACAGCATTTTGAGTCATTTTGAAAGAGGATATCTTTATTTCTGATTATTTTTCTTCGTATATCTCTCTCTATAACAGAGTTCTGCATTGCTTTTATACTGGAAAATAAATAACATCATATCTATACTTAGATTAATAATAAAAATATATAGAGAGTATGTATGCCTAAAAATAATGTCCTAAAAGTTCTTTTTCCTAGTTTTGTTTTGTTTATGTTTCTATTTAATATTGTTTGGACAACACCAATTTCTATATTAAGTAAAGTGCTCTCCATCTCTGACTACTTTATCTTAACACACTTTTTTGTAATTATAAGTGCTGTTATTAGCGTGATTTATGGAATTATTCTAAGCTTATCTCTAAGGAAAATAAAACTCTATCAAATTATAACAGGTGTAGTATATGGCATCGTCCTATTAGCAACCTTATATCGATTTATCTTACCCTATAGTTATGGATATTTTGAAGAAAGTATTAACCTTGCGCCTACTCTATCCCTACTGGGATTTAGCAAATGGTATTACGCACTTGATTTTATTCTGATTATTATTTCAATCTATAGTAGTTATAAGTCTGTAAAAGCTAAAATTTTATTTCTTCCGTTAGTATTACTATTTTTTTATAGTTATGAAAATATATATACTATCTGCACCCTAGATGTTAAAAAGGGGGATGTTTCTTCGTCTTCTGTCGACATTGTATTTTCTACAAATCATAAAAATTTGTTACTATATATTATTGATAGCGTTGGCGCTATTGATATTGACCACATGATTAACAATGTGTGGTCTAAAGAAGAAGGAAAATTACTCAATGATTTTACTTTCTATGATAATGTTGTTACATTTACAACGGGAAGAACCATGGTATCCCTCCCTTCTATCATAGGTGGTTATCAGTTTACTCCTCAACATCATATAAGTTATATATTGAAAAATAATATATCATCATCACACCCCGAGGCAAAGAATTTCCATTTTTTAAGTCCAACTAAGAACGAATCTGAATTTTTCTTTTCAGATAAAGCATTTTCTCACTTATATAATACCTTGGGTGGACAAGTTGATATCAAATATAATTATATTCATCAGGCAGATCTTACAGCAGTAGAAAAAAATACAAAATATAATAAAGAGATAAATAGCCCTATATTAGGTGTTTCTCTTTATTCAATAATGCCTTACTTTCTACGTTTTATTCTCACTGCTAATAATGGGGCATATTGGAATGATAAGTTATTTTTTCTCTATAAGTGGATCATACTAGATAAAACATTTAATGTCTTGTATAAGGAAACTGAAAAACCTATCTTAAATGTTATACATAACTGGGGCGCACACGATCCTCTTTACCCATGGGTGCCAGAACTTAGCTATATGGATAATCTCAGCTTAGCTTTACAATTTTCTTTAAGATCGTTAAATGGAATTATTTCAAATCTTCAAGAGAAGGAAATTTACGATTCAACAAAAATCATCCTCACCTCTGATCATGGGAACCCTCCTTACCAGGCACAAGAACCCAAACACGCTGGATATGAACAATTAAAAAAGGATAAGTATGCTTATATTGGTGGATATGTTCTCCACCCTGTATTATTAATTAAAAATTTCAATGAAACTAATACTCGCCTTACTTATGATAGTCGCACTTTAACTTCTGCGGATATTCATGGAAGCTTGGTGGCAGCCTTTACAAATATTCCTGAAATACAGGATGTTACCAGAGGAAAGGAAATAAAAAAAGAATGGAATATCCCCTTTTCGCATAGATCTATTCTGATTTATTTTATGGATAAAGAAAAAGCATCTGTATATATTAAAAATGAATATAATCTCCATAAAAAAATGGATATTAGCAATGGACAGCTATCATATATTAAATATCGGAATCGAACAAATTACGAAATACTCAGCCACCCTCTTGATACGATTGAAGAATTACCGCCATATCAACTCCTAAAAGAATAACTTATATTACTTCTAAACTAAAAGCCCTAATAGATTTAGGGCTTTTTTCATTTTCTCATATCTTTTATATCGCATCTATCACTTTAATTATTGACTTTAATAGTATGATTAAGCTATAATAGGATAGCGAACTACCCGAATTATAATCATTGAGGTTCAAATATGTTTAAAAATATATCTCTATTGCTTTCTTTTGTAGCAATTGGTGCTTGTGCTACAACCCAGAAAGGGGCAGTAGACACCCTTACTATTGCTCTTGATGCTGATGCTGTCTCTCTTGATGCCCATAGATCAAATGATCCTTACTCCCTTCTTATTCGAGCAAATATTTTTGATCGTCTTATCGAAAGAGACTCCTCTAACCAGTTTATTCCAAGTCTTGCTGTAGAGTGGAGCTATGTTAATCCAACAACTCTAAGAATGAAATTACGAGAAGGTGTTGTTTTTCAGAACGGAGAACCTTTCACTGCTGAAGACGTTCGTTATTCTTTTGAAAGAGCCCTTGTATCCCCAGATATTGTGCAAATTGTTGCCCCTTTTAAAGGCGTTGAAATTATTGATGACTATACTGTAAATATCATTTTAAAATACCCTTTTGCAGCTACAGAGGCTCATTTAGCCCATGGTGCTATGTCTATGGTTAACCAAAAAGCTATTGAGGATGCAGGGGATAACGTAGTGCAACTTCCTGTAGGCACGGGGCCTTTCTCATTTAAGGAATGGAACCGTGGGCAAAACATTGTTCTTACTGCCAATGATCAATATTGGGGAGATATCCCTCAAATAAAAACAGTAGAATTACTTATTGTCCCCGAAGCTTCCGCGCGAATAATTGCACTCGAAACTGGCGATATTGATGTTGCACTAGCAATTGATCCTGTAGATAGAGATCGAGTTGTTGGAAATTCAGCATTAACCTTGCTTGAAGGAGCTGCACCACGTGTTCAATTCTTAGCCTTTAATATTGGTAAAGGTAAAAATCCTGCATGGAAAAATCCTCGTGTTCGAGAAGCTGTTGCCCTATCCTTAGATACCCCAGGGCTGATTCACTCTGTTCTTTTTGAGACAGCAAAACCAGCTGGTTCATTGTTAGAAGAATCTATTTTTGGGGCGATTACGATTCCCCCTATCAAGCAAAATATTGAGCAAGCTAAACAGATCCTAAAAGATGAAGGGATCACTGAGGGGATGAAAGTCTCCCTTTGGACCTTGCCTGGAGTTCAACAAAAAATTGCAGAAGTTATTCAAGGTAACCTAAAAGAAATAGGTATGGATGCATCTATTGAGGTGTACGAATTAGGAAGGTATATCAAAGCTATTTCTCAAGGGGAACAAGATTTATATATTCTTTATTGGACTACTGTAACTCTTGATGGAAACTATGGTCTGTATAATCTTTTACACTCATCTGCACAAGGTGTCTCTGGAAACCGTATGTTCTACTCTAATCCTGAGGTAGATAAGCTGCTAGATCAAGCACGTAGCGAGCTTAAATCCGAAGCAAGAAAAAAACAGTATCAACGTATTCAAGAAATCATTCGTGAAGATTATGTTATGATTCCTATTTTCTATCCTTACGAAATGGCTGGAGTACGTAAAAACGTAAAGAATTTTGGTTTTAATACGTCCGCTCTTCATTCCTTTAAAGATACCTACAAAGAATAAATTAGATACATCTATCATCAATGAAAAAACTTTTAAATTGTTAATAAGGATAAATATATGGAAATTAGAGATAATACCAATACCCCTCCTATTGCTCGCGAAGATGGTGTTATTATGAGGAATTTTTTTGAAAATATTTCTATGGATGGGCCTCACGTTTTAATGGGGCACGCAACATTTCCACCTCATACGGTGGTTCCGTTTGCTGCCCATGATGCAGATGAATATGCTTACGTAATATCAGGAAAAGCAAAGTGCAAAACCAAAGATGGAAAAGAAATTATAATGGGCGAAGGCGCTGCTAGTTTTATCCGCGCTGGAGAGGTTCATTCAAGTTATAATGATGGAGATGAACCTTTTACTGTTGTTTGGCTTCTTGTAAAGAATCGATAACAAAAAGCCCCTATACTCCTCCAACAAATCCTACGTTGGCACTAATTTTTCATTAGATGCTTAACCTTAAATTTCAACACCACTATTCAATATAATAGTGGTGTTTTCTAGAAACTAAGTAATTGATGCCGGATGATTTTTAATTCCAATTCATTTTATACTAAAAATATAGAAAAAAAAATATTTTTCTATTGCTAGAATAATAAAAATATGTTATGATTATCACTGTTGGATTAATCAATATACCACATTTTTATTATTCATAGGGTGAGGAGGAATTGTAATGAATACGGCCCTACGTGTTAAAAGCTGGGAAAAAATCAAAGAAGGGTATCTTATTCATACCAATGGACCCTCACTAAAGCTCATTTTCTTAACGGACGACGTGTTTCGCGTACGCACTAATTTCAATAACGACTGGTCTGAAGCATCTTACATACTTACACAAACAGCTTGGGATGATCATTGTGACGAATATATCGGGGCAGAGCGTAAAAAAAATGCTCCTCTCTTTCCTTCTCATGAAGAAAGCGATAGTAATTTGATTTTTCAAACATCCTCGCTTAAAGTTGTACTTGCTAAGGATCCCCTAGCCTTTGAGGTCTACGACACCAAAGGAAACTTACTTCATGCTGATATTCCAAGTAGAGCTTTCGTACAAGATTATATTGGACGTGTCTATCATTACAGTTCTTTTACCGAAGAAAAACACATATACTACGGCTTTGGTGAACATAATGGTAGTCTTGAAAAAAATTATCAACGTTTACGCCTATCACCTAAAGATGCAATTGGTCATAATCCCAATACGGGAGGACCAATGTATAAGCATATCCCCATGTATATAAAGCATAATTCTGAAAATGGTATTTCTGTGGGCATGTTCTACCACAATACCTATGACTGTGAATTTGATGTTGGTGCCGAAGTCAGCGGTTATTGGCCTCGTTACACTTACTTTACAGCAGAAAGCGGTGAGATTGACTGGTTCTTTATCAACGGCCCTACAATGGATGCCGTCGTCCAACGTTATACTGATCTTACTGGAAAAACAACTATGCCTCCCAAGTATAGCTTGGGCTATCTTGGTTCTACGATGTACTATGTAGAATTGCCCAGACGCTGTGATACTGAAATTGTTGATTTTATTGATAAAAATTTCAGCGAAAATATTCCCATAGATGGCTTCCAGCTTTCTAGTGGTTATACAGTTGGCTCTGATGGCAAACGCTATTTTTTCACTTGGAATAATATGCGTTTTCCCAATCCTAAAAAATTCTTTTCTGAAATGAACAAACGTGGTGTCATGTGCTCGCCCAATATCAAACCTGGAATATTATTAACTCACCCTAATTATAAAGATTGGGATAAAGTTAAAGGATTTATTCTCAATCCGGAAAAGTCTGCACCTTATGTAGATAAATGGTGGGGAGGAGACGGATCTTTTGTCGACTTTACATCCCCCGAAGGTAGAGAAGTTTGGAAAAATTTAATGACAGACTCCCTCATTAAAAATGGGGTTTCCTCTATTTGGAATGATAACTGTGAGTTTGAAATTAATGATAAATTAGCATGGTGTAATGTAGACGGGAAAGGCGGCATAGCTGCTCAATGGAAGAACGTTCAAGTATTGCTAATGAATAAAGTTTCACATGAAGCTCTTGAAAAAGAGTGTCCTAATGATCGTCCGTTTGTCGTTTGTCGATCTGGATCTGCTGGTATTCAACGTTATGCCTCTACTTGGGCTGGAGATAATCCCACTAGATGGGATACTCTTCAAAATAACATTGCCACAGTTCTTAATATGGGGCTTTCTGGAGTAGCTCATAGTGGTTGTGATATTGGAGGCTTCCAAGGGCCTCACCCTGAAGAAGAACTTTTAGTTCGTTGGGTACAAACAGGTATATTTTTCCCTCGCTTCTCTATCCACTCTTGTAATAATGATAACACCGTAACCGAACCTTGGATGTATAAAAAATCTACTCCTCTTATCAGAGAAGCCATTCGCCTACGGTATTCGCTCTTACCCTACTTCTATTCATTAATGCGAGAAGCCCACGACTTAGGAACCCCTATTATACGTCCTCTTTGCTATGAGTTTCCAAATGATGAAAAAGCATTGCGGCAACGTTATCAATTTATGTTAGGGACATCTCTTTTGGTTGCTCCAGTTGTTCACTCTGGCGTCAAAGAAATTTCTATTTATCTCCCTAGTGGTAGTTATTGGTATGACTACTATACACGTCAAAGATATGAGGGTGGACAAACCATTATCCAGTCTGTAGATATGGCTTCTATCCCTGTTTTTATCCGAGAAAATGCCTTTGTTGCTCGTAACAGTGAAGTTTTTTCTATCCGAAACGATAAAGAAACTTATTGGGATATTGTAGTTGCTGCGTCCAAGTCTGCTAGCTATACTCTCTATGAAGATGATGGTATCAGTAATGATTACCTCAAAGGTAAATTCTTAAAAACACATGTTAATGTTACTGCAGGCACCCGTATTACCTTGGATATAAATTACGAGGGATCTTATAAATCATCTGTTAAAACTATCTATCTTGATGTGATAAATGTCGATAAAGGCCCATTTAAAGTATTTTTAGATGAGAATGAATTACCTCAAATATTAGATGAAGTTTTATGGGAAAAATCAGAAATGGGGTGGCGGTACGATGCAGATCTTAAATCGGCAAGGGTTAAGTACCCAAAACCTACAAATGATTATAAAGTTGTAGTTAGTTTTGAACCGTTTGATCTAATTGGAATGGCCATAACCGAAAACCAATTATAGAAAACTAGAAACATATTCTTAAATATATTTCTTCCATCTTGCTACTATTTAGTAATAGATTAGAAATCATAATTTCTTAATATCAATAAAATATCGATAAAAATTTATGACTAGGAGGTCATATTATGACCAAAAAATTATTTGCAGCATTAGTCTTTACATCCCTTGCATTTTCTGCCTGTGGTGGTTCAAATTCTCAAGTGCGTAAACTCCGCTTTGCCCACAATCATACAGAAGAAAATCCTTCCCACGTTGCTCTATTAAAATTTGGAGAACTTGTTAAAGAACAAACTGATGGAAACCTCACCATAGAATTTTTCCCTAATGGTATTTTAGGAGATGAGCGATCTGTTGTAGAGCAAGTTCAAGCAGGTACAATTGATTTTACCCGTACTAGTGCTAACACTCTTGAGAATTTTAATAAAGAATTTGGTGTATATCTCCTCCCTTACCTCTTTAAGACATCCAAACATTTTTACGAAACAATGTCAGCTCCTGTTACCGAAACTGTTTACAATAACCTTACTAATAGTGGGATGATTGCTCTTACTTATCAAGATGCTGGTGAACGATCTTTCTATATGAAATCAGGCCCTATCACAAAACCTGCAGATCTCAAAGGTAAAAAAATTCGTGTTATCAATAGTAAATCTTCCATCCGAATGGTAGAGCTTCTTGGTGGTGTTCCAACACCTATTCCTTATGGAGAAATTTATACAGCTCTTCAACAAGGGGTAATCGATGGAGCAGAAAATAATGCTCAAGCCCTTACTCTTGATAAGCATGGTGAGGTTGCTAAGTTTTATTCTCTAGATGCTCACGTTCACTTAACGGATTTTGTCGTTATGAGTCATAAAACATGGTTGTCCCTTTCTCCTGAATATCAAAAAATAATTAAGGATAGTTTAGTTGTAGCTACTGAATATCATAATCAACTTTGGGCTGAAGCAATTGCTCAATCATTAGAAACTGCTCAAAAAGAAATGGGCGTTAAAATTAATGAAGTTGACAAAAATGAATTTGAAGCTCTCGTAAAGCCCATGTATACAGAAGCTGAACAAGATCCTGTTATTGCCCCTATCTTAAAAGAAATTTTATCTCTTAGATAGAGTATCACTTTATACAGGGCATTTTGCCCTGTCAGATTTTGTTTTAGGAGATATATAACCCAATGAATGCCTTTATTGCTCAAATTCAAAAAAACATAACATCTACTATCTTTTTAATATTACAAATCATTATGGCTGTCATGGTTATTATGGTTGTTGGGCAAGTTTTTAGCCGTTATGTTCTCAGCAAGCCAAATCAGCTAGTAGAAGAAATTTTACGATTCTCTCTTATATGGGCTGTAATGTTAGGGTCTGTTGCATGTTTTGTCACAAACGAACATATAGCCTTAACATTATTACTAGATAGTATTAAAGAAAAAAATCGTATCTGGGTACAATTGATTATTGATCTACTAGTCATTTCTTTTGTTGGCTTAGTAATGATTTATGGGGGAATTAAAATGTCTTTGGGGACTATGAAGCAACTCACTCCTCTTCTTCAAATTCCGATGGGGACTGTTTACACCATTATCCCTATATCAGGAGTGATGATTCTGTTTGTTAAAGTGCTTCAAATTATTCAATTATTCACTCCTACTTCAACAATAGATCAAGAGGTTTAATATGGATACCACAGCATTAGCTACATTAGTTTTATTTGGATCTTTCTTTATTTTTCTTGCGCTAGGTGTTCCAATCTCTGTTGGTATAGGGTTATGTTCTATAATAACGGCGCTATGCCTAGGCCCTTTAGATATTGTACTCTTCCCACTTACTCAGAAGCTATTTGGAGGACTAGATTCCTTCACATTTTTAGCAATACCTTTCTTTATTCTGTCTGGAAATATCATGAATAAAGGAGGGATAGCCATTCGCCTAGTTAATTTTGCAAAATTATTGGGTGGACGCCTTCCTGGGTCTCTTGCTCAAACAAATATTATTGGGAATATGCTTTTTGGAGCTATTTCAGGATCTTCAATTGCAGCAGCAGCCGCTATAGGCGGAATCATGGGTCCTCTTCAAGAAAAAGAAGGTTATAATCGAGCATTTTCTGCAGCTGTTAATACGTGTTCTGCCCCTACAGGTATTTTAATACCTCCCAGTGGCCCCCTTATCTTATATTCTTTGGTAAGTGGAGGAACTTCAATTGCAGCTCTTTTTGTTGCTGGGTATATTCCAGGTATGCTTATGGGGCTCTCTATTATGATTGTTGCATCTGTTTATGCTTATAAATTGAAATATGCAGTATATGCAGGAACAAGCTTTACCGAAGCGGTTAAAATCATTCTGAACGCAATCCCTAGCCTATCTCTCATTGTTGTTGTTATTGGTGGAATTATTCTTGGAGTTTTTACAGCTACAGAGGGTGCCGCCATAGCTGTTGCGTATTCCTTACTACTTTCTTTATTCTATAGAGAATTAAATTGGAGCATGTTGGTAGAGGTTTTTGGTAAATCTTTACAAGGCTCCGCTATGGTTTTATTTCTCATTGCTACATCAGGAATGATGGCTTGGGTAATGGCTTATGCTGGAATTCCACAATTTGTTGCTAACTCGCTTTTGGCAGTTTCTTCTAACAAATATATTATTCTTCTTATTATGAATTTCTGTCTTCTAATTATTGGAACATTTATGGATCTCACCCCTGCCGTGCTTATTTTTACACCTATTTTTCTTCCCATCGCAACAAGTTTAGGTATGCATCCTATCCATTTTGGAATTATGTTAATTTTCAATCTTGGTATAGGAAACATGACGCCTCCTGTAGGTAGTGTATTATTTGTTGCATGTTCTGTGGGTAAAGTTAAAATGCAAGAAATGGTTCCATTTCTATGGCCATTCTTTATTGCTATAATTGGTGCATTACTTATGGTTACTTATATTCCTGAAATATCTTTATTTTTACCAAAGATGTTTAATCTTATCAAATAAATTTTTCACACCTCATTATAAAAAAATCCCTCCTAAAAGAGGGATTTTTTTCATTTATAGATAATTCTTATGATTAAAAAATCTATATAAATCAAAGAAAGGGACTGATCTGGTGATCAGCCCCTTGTTTTCTATTCGATATGGTTTATAAAATTCCTAAGAAAGACATAGCAACACCAAAGAGAATAATTCCAAAAATTACTCGAGTTGGTGTCCAGTTTTTCTTGGCAATAAGATAGTAGATCCCCAATGTGAAACAGAGAGGAAGAAGATTCGGCATAACAGCATCGATAATATCAGTTTGAACATTTACTTCTTTTAAGTTTTCTCCAGAACCAACATTAAACTTCAATGCAACAGATAATCTTACAAAAGAAGCAATAAGAGCTCCCACTACAGTTACCCCAATGATAGAGGCTGCTTTTTGGAAGTGAGCAGTAATACTTTTTAAAGATTCAAAAGCTTCTAAGCCAAAATTGTAGAAGTAATGCATAAACCCAAAACGAATCCACAAGTGAACAACATTGAATAAAACTAAAAAGATTATTGGCCCTAAGGGATTTCCATCAAGACCAAAGCCTGCTCCTAATGATGCTGCAATAGGAAGAAGGGTAAACCAGAAAATAGCATCCCCAATACCACCAAGCGGCCCCATTGTAGCAACCTTAACTGCACGAATTAATTCTGGATCCTCGTTTTTTTCTTCCATAGCAATAACAATTCCCATAATAGGAGTCACCAAGAATGGATGCACGTTAAAGAATTCCATATGGCGTCGTAGAGCATCTTTCATTTTTTCAGGATTGCCCTTGTAAACCTTTTGAAGACCAGGAAGAATACTCCATGCCCAGCCACAAGCTTGCATCCGTTCATAGTTGAAAGAAGCTTGTAAAAATAAAGAGTTGAATGCCATTTTATTCAAGTCTGAAGATGTTAGAAGTCTATTAGATGCCATCGGATGCCTCCCCTTTTTTGCTATTTTTCCCAGCAAGATTAGAAATTTCGTTTGTTAAGTAGAATTCAATCATCGCTATGATAACAGCGATCCCTGCAATAGCTAAGATTGGAGCTTGAAAGAAAGTGACCAATATAAATCCAAGAGCTAAGTAAACAGCATATCTAGGAGCAAACATGATTTTCAATAGAATTGCCAACCCCACCGCAGTGAGCATCCCTCCTGCAACACCTAAGCCATTAGAAATGAAAGGTGGCAATTGTTGTAAGGCATTTCCTGCAGCGGTTCCCCCAATGGTAATAATACCTGCAACAAACGCATACAGCACAAACAGAGTAAACATCCCAAATAAGTTAGCGTTTACAACAGCTGATTCACCCTTGCCTTTTTCAATAGCAGAGTCAACAGAGTGCATAACAGGAACAAAAGCTGTAAAGTAAAGAGTAATTAAAGCTTGCATAAATACGGCGAAAGGAATAGCAACCCCAATTGCAGCTGCAGGTTCAAGACGAGATGAGATAGCAAGAACAATACCAGCAACCCCTCCGATAACTACGTTTGGAGGTTGAGCTCCGCCAACTGGAACAGCTCCTAATAAAATCAGTTCAAGAGTTGCCCCTGTAATAAGACCGGTTCTCATATCTCCAAGAATCCATCCTAAAACAAGCCCACTAACTAATGGACGGTGAAAGTGAAACAAACCATCAAAAAGGTCGATCCCACATAGCCCTGTCCAAATCATAACCAATACAACTTGGATAACACTAAACTCCATGTTTCCCTCCTAAGAAATAATCAAAAACTCTATTAAATACCATCATCTGAAAGAATTTCTTTCTTTTTTTCTGTCTTTCCAAAGATTGATACATTTGCTAAGCCCATGTCCTTTGCTTGGATACAGAGTTCTAAAGAATCTTCTATTTCCTCACGAAGCTCTATCGCTGCTAAAATAACAGGAATATTCACTCCGCCAATAACCCCTAATTCTCCCTTATCATGAAGCATCATTGCTGCTTGATTAAAAGGAGTTCCTCCTGCAATATCAGCGCAGAATATCACGCCTGAAGCCTTATGCTTTTCATAGCAAGCTTCAAATGTTTTTCTGAGATCGTCTGAACCCATGCCATCTTTGAAGTCAATAAATTCTACATTAGGGACTTCTCCAAGAACAAGGTTTAACATACTTTTAATACCTGTTGCAAAATTTCCATGACCTGTAACTATAATTGTTTTCATAAGTACTCTACTAATGTTTTTGAATTACTTCGTTTAATTTGATAACAGAATCCGTGGGAAGCTGTTGGAACTCAATAGTAACGCCAAGGCTTACTAATTCTTTTAATGCAGTCAATTCCTCTGAAGAAGCATAAGCTGCCTTTGCAAGCATTACCTTACCTTCTCCCCCATGCATATTTCCGATATTAATATGCGGAATTGGCACCCCATTTTTAACAAGCCATAACGCATCAATAGGATTTTCTATCACAAGAAGAATATGTTGAGAGTCACTAGCCTTATGAATAACTTCAGCTGTTTTTTGAAGAGTAAAAAAGCGAGATTGGACATGTGCTGGAATAATGGATTCCATTAGTCCCTGTCTCATTTCACTTCCAGCAACGTTATCGTTAGCAACCAAAACAAGATTTGCCTGCGTGTGCTGAATCCACGATGTTGCAACTTGACCATGAACTAAACGATTATCAATACGAATCCATTTAATGTTAGGCATGTATAACTCCCCCTGATAGTGTATTTTCATTCATTATAGTCGAAGATAACAATAAGTCAATCATAGTATAAAAATCTTTTATATTTACAACTTTTTAGTATAGTGATTTGTTAATTTTTAAAAAACTCTCTAAATAAGATTGAATGATAATAAAAAATACTCTATAATTAGCGAATAGTATACCCTAGGAGAAAATCGTGATAAAAGAAATTATTTCAACTAACCGAAAACAAGGACACGAAGCTTTAATCTGTATTTGTTCTGCCCACAAAGACGTTATCAAGGCGGCTTTTTCCTATCTCAAAAAAAATCCTACAGCCCGTTTTTCTATAGAGAGCACGGTGCAACAAGTCAACCAAGATGGGGGATACACGGGTATGAAACCCGCAGATTTTGCCAAAATGGTTCGTGATATTGCAGGCGAATATGGTATTTCAGAAGACTCCTATGTTCTAGCTGGCGACCATTTAGGGCCTAATGTTTGGAAAAAACTCCCCTCTGCTCAAGCAATGGAAAAAAGCTTAATCCTTATTCAAGAGTATGTTAAAGCAGGGTATACCAAATTACATATAGACCCTAGTATGGCTTGTGCAGATGACACCACCCCTCTCTCCGTTGAAAATATTGCTCTTCGCACTGCTGAAATGATAAAAGTAGCCGAGGAGACCGCCTCTAAGCTATTTGGTAATTCTGATTCTCTTTTTTATATTGTAGGAACTGAAGTTCCTGTACCAGGTGGGGCACAAGAGTTTGAAGATCACGTAATGGTAACTCCATTAAGCGAAGTTGATGCGACGATCTCCATTATAAATAAACATCTTGTTGATAAAGGGCTTGATCATGTTTGGCAACGTGTTCATGGCTTAGTTGTTCAACCTGGAGTAGAATTTGGGGACGAATTTGTTGCTCCCTATACAAAAAATCAGGCAAGTGGCCTATTTAAAGCATTGGAACATCACCCTCAAATGGTATTTGAAGCCCACTCAACCGACTATCAAACCCAAACAGGTCTGAAAGATCTCGTTAACGACCACTTTGCGATCTTAAAAGTTGGCCCAGAACTCACATTTGCTTGGAGAGAGGCTCTTCTTGCCCTCGATATGATCGATAAAGAACGTAATCCCAATCATAAAAGCCTTCGAGCATTAATTGAAAAAGAAATGGTCACCCATCCTAATTATTGGAAAGACTACTATCAAGATACCGAAGCAGAACTAGGCTATAAACGCATTTTCAGCCTTAGCGACCGTATTCGTTACTACTGGGCAAGCCCTATCTTAACCGAGGCTGTGGCAACTGCAATATCTCAATGGGATTCAAATCTCAACTATGCGATGATCTCACAGTATCTTCCTTGGGTATTAGATGTTACCGATCAACGATCTAATTTCTCTGCTCAAGATATCTTAATCCTTTCTGTAGAACGAATTATAAACAAATACTATCAAGCAACAAGAGGCTAATATGTGGAATCAAATTAAATCCCAACCAAACGACCAACGTTACCAACACACTCTCCGAGAAATCTTACAACAACCATCTTGTTGGTTAAAAACGGCAGAAATTGTCTTAAAAGATGAAGCTTTAAAAGCTTTTCTTAGTGAGGCTCTTGCTGATATTAATCGACCCATTATCGTTTCAGGAGCTGGTTCTTCTGAATTTGTTGGACAAAGCGTTATCCAAGCCTTGACGAAACACACTTCACGCCGTGTAATCAATGCGCCCACAACAGATATTGTTACTAATCCTGGAAAATTTAATATTCCCAATCACCCTGCCTTAATGATTTCTTTTGCCCGCTCAGGTAATAGCCCAGAATCCGTTGCATCAGTGGATCTCATTAAAAAAATCTGTCCTTCAACAAAACATCTTATTATTACTTGTAATAAAGATGGGAATTTAGCTAAATCAGCAGATAAAAACACCTACGTTATATTACTTCCCGAAGAAACTAATGATGTTTCTTTAGTAATGACGAGCTCTTTTTCGTCAATGGTCCTTGCATCTGTACTTATTGGCGTTCCAACAGATAAAGGCCTTGAAAGAACCCGCGTAATATCAGAGTGTATCACCCAGATTTTAGACCAATTTCCTGACAAAATTGCCTCTATGGTGGTTGATCAAAAAATTGATCGTGTACAATTCTTAGGTACAAACGACGCAAAAGGAGTTCTTACCGAAGCACACCTTAAAATGATTGAGATGACTGATGGTAAAGTAGCTACTCGTATTGATAGTTTCTTAGGCGTTCGTCATGGGCCACAAGTATTTACAACAAAAAATACCCTAGTGTTTGCAATTCTTTCTTCTGACGAGTATATTCGTTCTTATGAGATTGATCTCCTTAATGAAATGAAAAACAAAAAGCAAGGCTCTGGATTTATTGTTGTTGGCGAGGGTTCTTCTAAACTTGATCTACCTAATCTTTTAGCAATTGAAACGCCAAAACTATGTGACTGTTTCAATGTTTTTCTTGCAATTCCTGTCTTCCAACTACTGGGATTATTTAAAAGTCTTGCTGTTGAGTTAAGTCCTGATGCGCCAAGCTCTTCTGGAACGATTAACCGTGTTGTTCAGGGAGTAACTATCTACCCCTTTGCTTAAGGAGAAATTATGAACGCTCTTCAAAGCCCTAGAATTTTTACGGGCACTCAGATCCTCAATAATGGTGTTATTATTTGGGATAATGGGATTGTTCTTGATATAGGTGATACTTCTTTACTTGAAAAATACCCCAGTATTAAACTACAACAAACCAATTTAACAGTTATTCCTGGTTTTGTTGATATTCAAGTTAATGGAGCTGGAGGTGCCGACTTCTATGGCGAAGGGCTTCATATTGATACCCTCAAACAAATGGCAACAACACTACGTTCTTTTGGATGTACTTCTTTCTGCCCTACTCTTATTACCAGTACCGACGATGATATCAAAAAAGCACTTGCTCTTTCTCTTTCAGATGATTTTCCCAAACTAGGCTGTTTAGGGCTTCATATTGAAGGGCCTATGTTCTCTTTTGAGCACAAAGGGGCCCACAATCCAGACCTCTTACGTGTATTATCGCCAGAAATAATCGACCAAATTATTCATCAATCTCGAACGGCTATTGTTTCTTTGTCTCCAGAAGTGGCTCCAATGGACTATATTTATCGTTTATCCTCTCATGGGATTAAGGTTTCCGTAGCCCATACAAATGGCACTCTTGCTGATGTACGAAGTGCTGAACGCTATGGAGCAACATTAGGTACTCATCTTTATAATGGAATGAGTCGCTTCTCTTCTCGAGAGCCTAATGTGGTAGGAGCATTGCTTACCAGCGATAAAATTTCCAGTTCTATCATTCCAGACGGAAACCATTCTGATTTTGAGTCTGTCAAACTCGCCCATCGTCTTCTTGGAGATAAATTAATTAGTATTACCGATGGAATTGTTGCAATGGGGACATCTCTTAAAAAATTTAAGCTTGGATTTCAGTGGGTACATATTGACGAGAAAAATCAATGCGTTGGCGATTATGGTGGTCTAGCTGGATCAATGATAACACCTATTGAGTGTATCCAAAATCTTGTAAATCATTGTGATTTCACCCTAAAAGAGGCAATTGAATCTTACACCTATGCTCCAGCCAAAGCCTTAAATAAAGAATCTCAGGTGGGTCATCTCTGTAAAGGGGCTTCAGCCGATTTTTCTCTACTAGATGAGTGTTCCCTGTCTCTCAATGCAACCTATTTTAGAGGTTCTTTATAGTCTACTATATTATTAATATAAGCCCTCAGTTTATAGCTGGGGGCTTTATTTTGTCTTTTTATCTATGGTGATATAGATTGTTTCAAAATGTGAAGAATAATCCCTACTGTGTTATAATACTTGAATAAAAGAGAGGTTATATGGCAAGAGTTAACGTCAAAGAATCTCAATTAAAAGAATACATGCTGAAATTTTCAACAATGCTCCTACCCGAATGCCGTGTTGCTTTCGTACTGAATGAATATAGCTTTGGCAGGAAACGACCTGATCTCTACCTTGGTTTACGCTCCATCACAAATAGAGAACGCCTATTTTGTGCCGTAGAAGTAAAAACAGAAACAGATACTTTAGACATTAAACAAATAAAAGCCTATGCTAAAAAAAGTGACTATGTATTTGTAGTGCTTGCAGATACTCCTCGCCATCGTAGAGCCATCGGGGATCTCCCTGAATATGTTGGCTACGCTTTTATCAACGATGACGATATATGCACGTATAGAAGCCCAGAACGGATCACCCACAAAAGCTTATATTATTTTCCTAAGCCTCGAAATATGTTCTTGACCCCGGCCGCTCGCAAATTATATTCTGAAAATACAAGACGAGAGTTTTTATTCTACTCCCTGCGGTGGTATGGGCATGTTTTTGATAAATCTAGCCCTAGTAAAACAAGCATGGATGCGCTAAAACAAAGTGAGTTCAAAAAACTCAACGACCTCTTCCATCATAATCGCTTAAAATGCCGAAGATTGACTAATAAGTTCCTCAAACGTTTAAAAAAATACACAAAATTCTTGACTTTTTCTTAAAAAAATGCTAGAATATCATTATAGTTAGGAGCCACTCCTCTCTCGGAAAGCAATCAAAGTTGCAATAATCACCGAGATCGCTCAGGAAAGGCTCCGTTTTCTTTTTAAATTTCTGTCCTCCATTATCTTGGAGGATTTTTAATTACCCCCCTAACATGCTCGAATATACTGATATAGGGTTCTCCGATAAAGAAATCCTAGAACTTTAGCAGCTCAAAAGCTACAAAAAAAATAAGGCTTCGAGAAGAGCTTCTAGTCGCTATTATCAGCAAGACAATGGGCCGTCATTCAGATCTTTCCAAAAGTAGTCAATATCCGACTACTTAGTTAGATCGCTCTTATGTAGGTCACTCGGGTGGGCAAAATTAGATATAGTAGATTTTTCACGTCAATATTTAAAAATTCATATTTATAAAAAACTCCAATGCAGACTACCTTGAATAATAGAGCTTTGTTTTTTTAATGTTCTAGGGTTCGCAGTTGTAAGCATTGTTGCTGCCGTGAAGCCTATTTGATAAGCTGGCAAGGAAATATAAGAGATCGTTGATGGGAAAACCGTAATATAAGGGGGGTAATCAAACATAATGCAAGGTGGGCAAGAAATATTTCTCTCCTTAATTGCTCTAAAAAAGCCAAAAGCAATTGTCTGATTTCCCAATAAATAACCTTTAAATTTCCCCGCATCCAAAGCTTTGTTAGCAACATCATATGCAATTTTTTCATCAGAGAAGTCTGTTGAATAAATAGTGATAGAATCATCAGCAGATAATGCTCCTAAAGCCCTCTCACCTGCTGTATAGGAATCTTGAGGCCCATTCAGAAAACACAAATCATGAATACCTACCTTCTTCAGGTGAGATACCGCTTGAAATGCAAGATTCTGATTGTCAAGAGAAACCCTCAATAAAATACGTTCATCTTCAAAACATCGGTCTGCAAGTACAATACGAGAGCGCAGCTCCGAAGGCAAATTTTGAGCTCCTCCATACGCTGCAGGCACCCAAATAATTCCTTCACTACTTCTATTACTGAATGAATCAAAAATATCCTTTTCTTTTTGAGCGTTATCGTAGGAAAGATATACTTGAGGTGATAAACCTTCAGAAGAAAGCTTATCTATGGCACCAGAGAGAAGCTCGGCAAAAAAGTTGTTCTTAAGGTCTGGAAGCACAATCTGTATGCGATTTAGTCGTGAATAAGGAGCTTCTGCTTGAGCTTCCTCAATTTTACGCCAAGTTTCAGGGCGTACAGCGAGTGGATTTGACAATGCTTTACATACTGTTGTTGTTGATAGCCCCGTTTTTGAGGCAATTTGGCGAATCGTCATCGCTATCCTCTATAATTTTAATTCATTTTAATATAAAGAATTGATTAAATAATATAAGGATTACCCCTATACTATTGACTTTTTTTTGTTATACAATATAATACCTTATAGCATTTGTGTTATACTTAATCTAACACAAAAATAATACAAAATCAAGGGGTTTCTATGAAAAAAGTTCTTGTTGCAGGAAGCATCAATATGGACCTCGTTGTTGGTGTAGATAGATTTCCCAATCCTGGAGAAACTCTGCTAGGCCTGCATTATAATGAGTATATCGGGGGTAAAGGAGCAAATCAAGCATCGGGGGCTATCCTACAAGGTGTATCTACTACACTTTGGGGATTTATGGGGGAAGACGCTCATGCAAAAAAAATTAATACAGCGGCAAAAGCCTTAGGGATAAATCTAATTATTCATCAATCTAAGCATCATACAGGATTGGCTATGATTGAGGTTTCAAAAGAGGGTCAAAATCGAATTGTTGTTGTGCCTGGTGCTAATTATGACTTCACTGTAGACGAAGCAAAAAAACACTGGGATATTATTCAAAACCATGATATTATTGTTCTCCAGCATGAAATTCCTCTAGATACGAATTTATTTATTGCTCAAAAGGCAAAAGATTTAGGGAAAACTGTTATTCTCAATCCTGCTCCAGCAATGGATATTGATCAATCAATTTTTAAATCAATAGACTATTTAATCCCCAACGAGCATGAGCTTTCTCTTCTAACAGGAATAAATACAGACTCCGATGAAGGTATCTTAAATGGGATGCTCCACCTCTCCGGCAAAGGTGTTAAGTGCATCATTACAACTCTGGGCGCCCGAGGAGCATGCTATTTAGAGGGTGATAAAATGCAATTTTTAGTAGCTCCAAAAGTTAAGGCTATTGATACAACAGGTGCTGGAGATGCTTTCATTGGATCTTTTGCTGCTTATTTAGCAAAGGGACTAACTCTAGAACAAGCTATCCAACATGCTTTAATTGCAGCGTCTATTGGAGTTACGCGAGTTGGGGCTTTTGGTTCTGCTGGATCAGAAACTGAGGTTGAGGGGGTGATAAATGAAAAAAAATGAATTATTGAATGCAGAATTATCAGGGCTAATAGCCCGGCTTGGTCATACAGATACAATAGTAATAGGTGATGCAGGGCTACCTGTCCCTAATGGAGTTCCCTGCATTGATCTTGCCTTGATGCGAGGAATCCCCTCTTTTGAGCAAACTTTGAAGGCTATTTTATCAGAAATGGCAGTTGAATCTTACACAATAGCCAGCGAATCTGGGGACGATTTCCTTAAATTATGCAGTCAAAAATTACCTCAAGTAGCAAAAAAATCTATTCCTCATGAACAACTTAAACAGCTCTCATCACAAGCTAAAGCCGTAATTCGAACGGGGGAATGTTCCCCCTACTTTAATATTATTTTACATGCTAACGTAGCATTTTAGGGGGACGCCGTGGAAAAACCCATCCTTCGTATGGAAAATATCTCTAAAAGCTTTGGCACAAATAAAGTATTAAAATCTGTATGCCTTAATATTTACCCTGGTAAAATTATGGCTCTCATGGGTGAAAATGGAGCTGGAAAATCCACCCTAATGAAAATTCTTGCAGGGATTGAACGTGCTGATGAAGGAACAATGATATTTAAAGATAGTCCTTATGCTCCTAAGAATACAGTAGAATCTGAAAAATTAGGTGTTATTGTTATCCATCAGGAACTCAATCTATTCCCAGATTTAACAGTCATGGATAATGTTTTTCTTGGTAGTGAGATTGTTAAAAGAGCCTCGATTGACTATAAAGCCCAATATACTCAGTTAGTCAAGCTTCTCAAATTAGTAGGATTAGATATCTCACCCTATGATTTTATCAGAGATCTTTCTATAGGGCAGCAGCAATTAGTGGAGATTGTTAAAGCCCTCCATAAAAAGGCTAAAATTTTGGTAATGGATGAACCTACATCTGCCTTAAGTAAGGATGAAATTGAGAAAATTTTTACAGTTATTGAAATGCTTAAGAGTCAGGGAACATCTATAGTTTATATTTCGCATCGTATGCAAGAGATTTTCCGTATATGCGATCATATTTCTGTTCTTAGAGATGGAACTTTTATCGGCGAATATTCTGCATCGGATCTTTCTGAAGACGAGCTTATACAAGCTATGGTTGGGCGTAGTATCAATGATCCTTTTCCTTACCTTAAGGTTGATCCTCGAGGAGATTATCTAACTGTTGAAAATCTCTATGGTGACTACGTTAAAGATGTAAATTTTACCCTTCAGAAAGGGGAAATTCTTGGTATTGGTGGCCTAATGGGTTCTGGAAGAACTACGCTAGCACATATGCTTTATGGGCTCGCCCCAATCCGCAATGGTTCTGTGCTAATAAAAGGAAAAAAGATCTCTATCAAAAAGCCTTCAGAAGCCCTAGCACACTCAATTGTTTACGTTTCTGAGGATCGAAAAGGCGATGGGTTATTCATTAATTTTCCAATTGCTTATAATACAAGCATTTCTTCGATGGATATTTTATGTAATTCAATTGGTCATATTAATCAAAAACAAGAGAACAGTCTTGTCCATGATTTTTGTTCCCTTACATCTGTTAAAGCCTCATCTTTAAATGATAATGTAGGCACACTTAGTGGGGGAAACCAACAAAAAGTGGCTCTTGCTAGAGCTCTTCTGGCAGGGCCAATGGTACTTATTCTTGATGAACCTACTCGAGGAATTGATATTGGAGCTCGCCGCGAAATTTATTCAATGATTAACGAATTTAAAAGAAAGGGTGTTGCTGTAATTTTAATTTCCTCAGATATGCCAGAATTATTAAGCCTTAGTGATCGTGTTCTAGTTATGTCTGAGGGCAAAATGAAAGGGATCTTATCTTTTGAAGAAAAAAGCCCCGAAAACATCTTGAAACTAATAGTTTCCTAGGAGATAAAAATGATTTTAAAACTTGAAAAATTTGTATTTAAATATGCCATTTTATTGTTTTTTATAATATTTTGTACTATTATTAGTATTATTGAGCCACGTTTTTTAGCATTAAACAATTTAATCAACGTTTTTCGTCAAACTTCCGTTAATGCTGTGATTGCCGCTGGTATGACATTAGTTATCCTTACGGGAGGGATTGATCTATCTGTTGGATCAATTTTTGCCTTAAGTTCTGCCTTAGGAGCCTTTACCCTTATTGGTGGATCTGGTTCTATCCCTGCAATTATAGTTTCAATTGTTACTGGGATTATATTAGGCTCTCTTAATGGAGTTTTTGTCGTATACTTTAAAATACAGGCTTTTATTGCCACCTTGGTTACCATGACTCTTGCAAGAGGAATTACTTATATCGTCACTAATGGTATCCCAGCGACAATTCCTACATCAATTACAAATTCAGGACTATTTTCTTTTGTAGGAGAAGGGTATATTTTAGGGATTCCATCCCCAGTAATAATTATGGTAGTATTATATTCAATTTTATATTGGGTATTACATCAAACTAAGTATGGTCGCTATATTTATGCAGTAGGTGGAAGCGAAAAATCCGCAGTGACCGCAGGTGTTCCTGTCGCACAAATGAAATTTTGGGTTTATATTATATCAGGCGCCTGTGCTGCACTAGCAGGATTGATACTTACCTCACGATTAGGGTCTGCCCCTCCCACAGCAGGTTCTGGGTATGAACTCGATGCCATTGCCGCGGTTGTTCTTGGAGGAACTTCTCTAAACGGAGGGCGAGGAAGTATTCTAAAAAGCATGTTGGGTGCCTTAATTATTGCTATTTTAGGTAATACATTAAATCTTTTAAATGTTTCAGCTTACTATCAAATGGTAGTAAAAGCATTAGTAATTTTACTTGCTGTTCTAAGTACAAAACAATAACTACCAATTTTTTGGAGGAAATAAATGAAAAAAACATCTCTTTTTTTAAGCATTCTTATCATGGTAACCGCATGTGCCCAAAAAGAAAAGAAAACAGTCATAGGGTTAGCTGTTTCGACACTAAACAATCCTTTTTTTGTTGAACTTCGAGATGGAGCTGTAAAACAAGCTTCTCAGCTTGGGTACGATGTAGTCGTATTAGATGCTCAAAACGATGTGGCAAAAGAACTTTCTAACATAGAAGATCTTGTTTCACGAAAAGTCGCTGTCTTAATGATTAATCCTGTTGATAGTGATAGCTCTTCTAGATCTGCCCAACTTGCTATTAATGCTAATATCCCTGTTATTTCTCTTGATCGTGTAATCAATGGTGCAGAAGTAACGACTCATATTGCATCTGATAATGTTCAAGGCGGAAAAATGGCTGGAGAATATATTGCTTCCGTAATTCCAAATGGGTCGAAAGTAATTGAATTAGAAGGTATTCCCGGAACATCTGCTGCCAGAGACAGAGGTAATGGATTTAATGAGGCCGCAGCGGCAGTAGGATTAAATATTGTTGCCAAACAACCTGCAGACTTTGATCGTGCTAGAGGCCTCACGGTGACAGAAGGACTTCTTCAAGCAAATAGTGATGTCGCTGCTATTTTTGCTCATAATGATGAAATGGCACTTGGAGCTCTTAAGGCAGCTGAATCTGCTAAAAAGAAAATCATTATTGTAGGATTCGATGCCACTCCAGATGCTGTTGCAGCTGTTAAAGAAGGAAAATTAGCTGCAACTGTTGCTCAAAAACCCGATCAAATTGGAGTACTAGGTGTGGATCAGGCTGCTAAGATCATAAATGGAACTCCTGTTGACTCTATTATTCCCGTTGACTTAACTCTTATTTCCCAATAAGTAAAAAGCCCACTTGAGTGGGCTTTTTATACATGCTATGAGAAGGATATTCAGCCAAGCAAGTTTTTACCTATTGCTTTTCTTACCTGCCTACCAGTAAAAGTACATTGATAATCTTAAAACAGATTACCCTCGTATCTCCTTGTACAACAGACTTTAACAAGTTTTCACTACCCTAGATTGGGTGGTAGAGTATTATAAGTTCAAAATCTCAACCCAGAGAAGGAGCTTTACTATAAAATTATCGTCGATGAATATGCCACATCTCCTCAACTATAAGAAGTATAAGTTCATTCTAATTTTGAATATAGAAAACCCCACAGATTTTAAGTCTATGGGGTTTATATAGATACTTTCTATATAACAATTATTTTTCTATCTGATAAATTCAACTTTACCTAATATCCCTTTTTGATACATTCCATTTAAGGGGGATAAAAGATTTTCAGGGCTGGTTACTGTTCCATTACGTTTAGGAAAGAAAAACTTTTCTATTTTTGTTGGAGCACTCATAAATAATGAAGATTCATACCCCCCGAGGACAGCAATATTATCTGAGTAGGCAAAGAGAATAGCTTCCATTGGTAAACGATTGGGGAATACTGTAATAGTAGTATCTGCAGGGTTAGTAGAATCTGCTGGATGTGCCTTAAAAAAGTAATCGAACTTGTCACCATACTTATTTTTAACCTGAGCAATATATTTGTCTGTCTGATTGCCAAAAGGATTTGTTCCCACAATGATAATATTGGGATTGGGAGAATCATTTAAAGCTTCTAGAATTGTTTGATTATTAAGTGTTCCATTTCCCTCTCCTTTAGCCCATGATTTATCCAGTCCAACTAGCTTTTGAAAATCCTCCTGTTTTGCAGAGGGTAGCAAGTCATAGTATTCAGAGGGTTGAACTTTATAATACTTTCCTGTTGTTGTTTCCAGATGTCTACGCAACTCATCACTAGAAGTACTAAGTAATTCTGGCCATTGCATCCAAAATTCTATATTAGAAGAAACATCTGGCCCTGTTAAAAAAGTTCCATCAGGAATAAATTCATCTTTATCACTGAGAGCTGTTGGCCTGCTTAAAGTATCAAGTACTCTCCGTTTAGCTTGGTTCCATTTAGAAAAAGCGTCTTGGGAAAGATAGTTGTCAGTAAAACCAGCGTAGGTAGCTGTTCCGTCACTCAACATAATAGCTCGCACACGATCTGCGGAAATACCCTGAGAATAAAAAAACATTTGTAATTTAGCTAAACGAAGATCATTCATATAAAAGGTAAAGGTTGAATTAGGATTAGTAGCATTAAGTTCTGCAATTTTATCTTTTAATTCTGCATCGCTACTTAGTACCTTTACATGAGGTGGCACTCTTGTAGTATTAATAGCCCCAGCTCTTGCTGAATAAAAATATGAAGGCTTATCATGTGATAAAAACGTTAAGGAACTATATAAAGTTGGTAACGTTGCCTCATCGGTATAGATTGCATAATCACTTATTGGGAGTAATGCCTCAATTGTAGGGCTAACCCCAAATGAGATAGCTACAGGGTTTGGTACTACAGAACACGTTGCTAGTGCGGACAAAATAATCAACAAATATCTCTTCATAATACCTCCAGACTAATAATTTTAGTTATTAATTCCATGTTACCTTACTAAAGCATCTAAAATTTTTGATAGATTCCTTTTATGGCATCTTGCCAGATAAATATCAATATATTTTTATACTAATCTGTAATATCCAAGGGAAAATAGCTTAATAAAGGCAAGTAATTACCAAAAGTTTCATTGAGAAAACTCTAGTGGGTAGTTCATTTTGGTAGTAGCCCTCCGTTTACGGAGGGTCCGCTTAACCATCTTCAATTTTCCTGTAATATAATTGATTTAACGTTGAAACTTTGACGAAAATACAGGTAAATATTATAATATTGTTATTCTTGAACAAAGTAATTAGGGCTGTGCAATATCCTCATTCAACGGCTATACATCCCCGTATAGTTGTAAAATCCCACTTCAAACTGGTGCCATTATGGGGCAGATCAATATATAATTTGTGATTTTTATAAAAGCATATGACAAAAGAGGTTATAAATGAATTCTAAAATATCTGTCATAATACCAGTATATAGTGTTGAGCAATATTTAGCAGAGTGCCTTGACTCAGTTGTGAATCAGACTCACCAAAATCTTGAAATAATCATTATTAATGATTGTTCTCCAGATAATAGTGAAAAAATCATCTTGGAGTATCAACAAAAAGATAGCCGTATTAAATACGTAAAACATGAAAAAAATCTTGGTCTAGGGGGAGCAAGAAATACAGGTATTACACATGCAACTGGAGAGTATATCACCTTTATTGATAGTGATGACTGGATAGAAAAAGATGCTTACCAAAATGTCTTAACCCTCATGCAAAAGAGTAACTCTAATCTTGGCGTGTTTTCTGCACTTCTCTTTGATGATGTTAGTAAAGAAGTGAGCTATGATCCATATTATGATCCCCCCTTTCTCTTTCCTCCCCAAAAAATCAATGCTCTAAATATATATAACTTCAGCTCTACAGCTTGGGGTAAAATTTATCTAACAAAGGATATAAAGGATAAAAATATTACTTTTCCAGAATTCCTTAAACATGAAGACGAAGAATTTTGGCATAAATATATTGCTGCAATTGAACCCTTAGCTGTAGGAGACCTTAAAACTTATTACCACTATCGCCAACGTGAAAATTCTATCACGAAACAAGAACATGTCTCCCACAAAGATATGCCTAAAATTTTGTTTAATATTGCAACATTTTGGAAGAAAAACGGGTATTTTGAGCAATACAAAGCGAAACTTATAGATTTATTATATCAATCTACAGTATGGTACACAAATTTACCTGATAATTACAAAGAAACATATGTAAAAGAAATGCATACAGTCTTTAATATACTGGAGTGGTCGATAGATGACGCATTCAATTTTAATCCTAAACTTCTGATTTTCTATACGGAAAACCCTAAGTTAAGGGAGAAAATATGCCTTCTAACCGATAATAAAGGGCATAGTTATGGCGGGCTTTCCTGCAAACAGAAAATAAAAAAAGCTATTATTAGAATATTGAAAAAAATAGGCTTGTATTCTATTATCAAAAAAATATTGAAAAGGCCAAGATAAAAATCTATCTGGATGGCTCAATCTATATACGCCTTTCAGAACTAATTTTGAGTCTTTACTTATGTCTCTTCTGGCTATCACGTCCCATTTAAACGCAGGAGTTGGCTTTTTTAGAAGACTGAGCAGAAATCTGCGAAGGGGTAATATCCCCTAAAACCATTGTTGACATTTAGTATAAAAACATGTATCATGTGTGTATACCTTAGGCTAGGCTCTTAATACTTTTTCATTTAAAGATGCAACCTACTTATAGATGATTAGGTAAAATGAATACTCTTAATGTGGTAGAACGTATCGTTGTAATCTTATAATTGTCTTCTTAATCAACGATTATTGTAAATAAATCAATATCACGGCTTTTTCGTTGTAGGCTATAGATTATACAGTTCAATTTTTACTTATAAGGCACAAAATGCCTCGTTATTGAAAATAAAATCATTTTTTATAGGAATGATCGATACATATTATTGTTTTAGTATTCTAGCATATTGTATACTTAAGATATAAACTAAAATATTCAATATAGAAAACTATTAAGGGAATGCCCTATTGATATAGAAATCCCTCTATTCTCGCATCATTGAACATAAGCATTTTCAATTTAGCACACAAAAGTTCATTATTATACGAGAATATAGCGCCTCTGCTTGGCAGAAAGGCACGGAAAGCTACTTTCTACGTCAAGAAGACATTATTTTTACTCCTCTAGAGCAATTTTTGATAAATAATGGCGTAATGCAAAAATATATTAGGAGAATTTATTGATGATCTTACCATCACTGCAATAGCACAACTCTAAAAATAAGATCTTAAGCCATAGAAATGGCCCTACTTAGTAAATATCAGAAACAAACTCCCAATTGGGTAAAATTCTACGAAAAAATATCTATAAGATTAAATACCATTCTGTAATGCCTTATAGTTTTTCAGAATGATGAATTTAAAACACAGAGGATTTCCTATGTATAAATTGATAAGCATCATTATTCCTGTTTATAATACAGATAAGTATCTTTCCAAGTGCTTAGATAGTTTATTTATGCAATCTTTTCAAGATTTTGAAATTATTTTAGTCAATGATGCAAGTCAGGATAATAGTCAACGTATTATTGATGAATACGCTCAAAAAGACTCTCGCATTCGCTCTTTTATTCATGAAACCAATCAAGGAACCCATGAAACTCGCCGTACGGGTATTTTACATGCTCAAGGTCAGTTTTGTGTATTTTTAGATTCGGATGATTTACTAACCCCTGATACTCTTAAAGCGTTGGCAAATCTAATCAATGAAAAATCTCCTGATTATATCCAATTTAGATTAGTGAAGTCTACCTCGGAAGAAATACGTCAATATTCCTACCCTTTGTATGGAGAGGATATCTTTAAAACATTATTTGTTTGTAATAGTTTTTTTTCGTGGAGCGCTGGAGGAAGCTGTATCTCAACAGAATTATTAAAAAGAGCACTCGAAGAAATTCCTAGGGCAAGAATCACCCACTCTGAAGATTTTCTGTTAGCCTATATTTATTCTTTTTTTGCAAAACATTATGAATTTTGTCATAATGCTACTTATGTTTATTGTATTCATGATGAAAACTCCGATGCAATTGACTTAAATAACCCTGTCGCTTATCAAAAGTGGATTGCTAATTTTAAAACCGTATACAGTTCCCTAGATGCATTTAAAGAAAAATATCAAATTAATCAGCAATATCCTGTTAGTAAAATAGAGCACTTACACGATTATATAATCACAAACTTCTTTATGTTTAGAGTTCAATTATCAGATTTATCAGATAAATTTATTGAATTTTGTGATGCATTAGGTGCAGAACGTATTTTTGATATTTTTTATAGATACTATTCACCACGTAATCTACTACACCTGTTACCCTTTTCAAAACCAGTAAAAAAACCTCATTCTATTAAAACCATTGCTGTAATCTTGGATAATTTAGGTATTGGTGGTGTTGAGCGTGTTGCGTCATTGCTTATTAAACAGCTTGTTCAGGAAGGCTATAAAGTTTATCTTTTTATAGATGATATCACGGATCATCATATGGATATTCCAGATTCTATAATCATTGTTCACTGCCCAAAACATAATTTTTTTAGTTTCATCAATCAAAAAATCAAAGAATATAATATAGATCTTATTCATGTTCACAATTACTGGAAAGAAAGAGATTTATTATTACTGATTTATACTCAGTTTAAAGATGTTTTTAGTGTCTGCTCTATACATGGAGGAGCATTATGGATGATATGTGAAGGTGCAAATCCTATTAGATATCATGATTATCACGCGTGCGCAGATGCGGTAACCGTTCTATCTCAAAGTGATCAACGATATTTACAACAAACCAGCACTACTCCTCATATATATATACCTAACCTACTAACATTTGATCCAGACTCTTGTTCGAGTACGTTAGAAGATAACCAACTGCTTTTCATAGGTCGCTTTGAAGACCAGAAAAACCCTAAACTACTTATTAGAGCTTTTAAAAAAGTAATCCAATTTATTCCTACTGTACAGTTAACAATGGTAGGAGATGGTAAGCTGTTTAATGAATGTAAACAGCTTATTAAATCACTTAATCTTTCTCAAAATATTAAGTTAGAAGGAGCTCAGAAAGATGTCGCCCCTTACTTACAGAAAGCATCCCTATTAGTTTTACCATCCCAATATGAAGGCTTTCCAATAGTTGTTACCGAAGCTATGAGCTATGGTATACCTGTTTTGATGTCTCATCTATCCTATTGTGAGCTCTGCTATTGTGATGGCGTTGTAACTTTTAACAAAAATAGTGAACAAGAGTTAAGTAATACTATTATTAATTTATTAAAAGATAAACAAACCATCCAAAATCTTAGTAAACAAGTCAAAGAAAGCGTTAAGCAATTTGATAATAATAAGACAACTCAGCGTTGGATACAACTTTTTAATGGGATTTCAAAACAAAAGTTTTCTGAAGAGTTATTACATGTAGAGCAAAAAGTGCCTATAGAAAAAATTAATAATATCTACAATCAAGAATTTTATCAACAATATTATATAGATGGAATTAGAGTACCCAAATTGGAAATTACATATCCCAAAAAAATTACAATTCACTCATCTCTTCAAACATTAAAAATTCTGAAATTAATAATAAAGAAACTAGTACCACAAAACTCCTTTCAATATCGTATATTAAGAAAATATGTCATTCTACTGTTAAAAGTAATTAAAAAAACAAGTAAATTCCTTGATATAAAAATTTAATTTAAATATGGAACAGCTTGACCATCTACAACGTTGTTTCTGTGATATAATTGTTTTTTTTAGGTTGAGACCTGTATTATTATCCCTGAGCATAGCAATTAGGGATGAAAATACAGGAAAACATTATCCTGAATAAAGTAATTAGGGGTGGGGTAACATACTCATTCAGCTGTTACCCCACCCCACATAGTATTTAGAATTTTACTTCGCCATAATAATAGACAGTATCTATTTTATTTTATGCTTGATAAGACTATTACTATTGTATTTTTCAACAAAATCTTTATAAGCTATTTCTAACCCTTGTTTCAAATCAAATTGAGGTTTCCACCCCATCGCTAAAATCTTAGAAGAATCCATCAATTTTTGTTTAGTGCCGTCAGGTTTAGAAGTGTCAAAAGAAATCTTTCCTTCAAATCCTATGATAGATGCAATCGTTTGTGCTAATTCTTTGATAGTTATATCGTAGCCCACTCCAAGATTTAAGAAAGATGCCTTTGTAGGATTTTTCATGACAAATATCGTCCCATTGGCAAAATCATCGGCAAAGGTAAACTCGCGACGAGGTGTGCCAGTCCCCCATACAACGACTTCATCAAGATTATTAATTTTTGCCTCATGAAAACGACGAAGTAGTGCACCAATGACATGCGAGTTTTCTGGATCATAATTATCATTCAAGCCATAGAGATTTGAGGGCATAACAGAGGTGAAATCGCATTGGTATTGTCTACGATAATAATCGCAAAGCTTAATCCCCATAATTTTAGCAAGGGCATAACCCTCGTTTGTGGGCTCAAGCCCTCCTGTTAGAAGATATTCCTCTTTGATTGGCTGAGGAGCTTCTTTAGGGTAAATACAGGAACTACCAAGATATACGAGTTTTTTGACGTTATACTTGTGGGCAGCTGTCAAAACATTAATGATCATAAAAGTATTATTTTGAGTAAATTCAACAGGATATGTATTGTTAGCAATAATACCACCAACCGTGCCAGCACACATGAAAACATATTCAGGTTTTTCGTTGGCAAAGAAATTATCGGTTGCAAGAGCATCACGAAGATTAAGCTCTTTTGATGTTCTTAGGATAAGATTTGTGTACCCTTGCTTCTGAAGTTCACGGACGATTGCGGAGCCAGCTAATCCTCGATGCCCTGCTATATAAATCTTAGAATTCTTATCCATTAGTTATGCCCTAATTTTCTAGCTTTTTCTTTAGAGAGCTGGAGATCATTTTTGACCATTTTTTCAACTAAGGTATCGAATGAAGTTTTAGTGGGATTCCAGCCTAAGGCTTTCACAGCTTTTGCAGGGTTTCCTAAAAGTTGTTCTACTTCAGCCGGACGGAAGTATTTAGGATCTACATCAACAAGTATTGCTCCTGTTGCTTTATTGTAGCCTTTTTCCTCAACACCGGAGCCCTTCCATTCTAATGTAATTCCAGCAATAGCGAAAGCCTTTGTACAAAACTCGCGAACGCTATGCATTTCCCCAGTAGCAAGAACAAAGTCATCAGCGTAATCTAATTGGAGAATTTTATGCATTCCTTCGGTATAGTCGGGAGCATAGCCCCAATCTCTAAGAGCATCTAAGTTGCCTAAAGATATTTTATCAGCAAGGCCTGCTAAGATATCTCCGATACCAATTGTAATTTTTCGGGTAACGAAAGTTTCCCCACGCCGTTCGCTTTCGTGGTTGAATAGAATTCCATTAGAGATATGCATGTTATAAGACTCACGGAAGTTTTTTGCAATCCAAAAAGCATATTGTTTTGCAACCCCATAAGGAGAGCGAGGATAAAATGGGGTTGTTTCGCTCTGAGGAACTTCTAAAACTTTTCCAAAAAGCTCGGAAGTCACTGCATTGTAAATTTTAACGGAACGCTCCATTTTCAAGGCACGAACCGCCTCAAATAAGCGAAGAGTGCCTAGTGCGATGCTATCCGCTGTATATTCTGGGAGTTCAAAAGAAACTTTTACGTGAGATTGAGCTCCCAAGTGGTAAATCTCTGAGGGCTTTATCTTATTAAGAATAAAGAAAATACTAGTAAAGTCTGTAAGATCGCCATAGTGGAGGGTTAAATTGCTTACTTTATGTTGCAATAACTTATCAATATAAAGGTGTTCAATACGTCCTGTATTGAAGCTTGAAGAGCGACGAAGCATACCGTGAACTTCATAACCTTTATCTAGTAGTTGCTCTGCTAGATACGAACCATCTTGTCCGGTAATCCCTGTGATAAATGCGATTTTTTTCATAGATTTAACCTTTTCTTTTGGGGTTATAGTAGCCAGTTGCTACTTTTAATAACTGAAAAATTATTCTAAAATTGCCAGCCCAGTTTATTTTAGTTGGGATTGGGCCACTAGGAGGATAAACCCTAGATTGAGGGATTTCAATTACTTTATAACCTAATTGGGGGATTTTAGTAGATAGATACCATTGTAATTCCCAAGTTTGGAAGACTCCTCTAAAAGCTTGAATGCGATCGTCTCTAAATATTTTAGCATTGAATCCTCTAAAAGCTGACATTGTTTCAGTATATTTAAAGCCAGAGGCAAGAGAAAGCAAGGGGTTAGAAAAATATTTAATAGCAATTTCTCGGGCTTTTGGGGTATTTTCGTGATACCCTCCCTTTATAAAGCGAGAACCCTGCACAAAATCGAAGCCTTGCTCTAATTTTTCGATAAATTGAGGAATGATTTCTACATTATCTTTGTTATTTCCATCTACGGTGAGGATGTAATCGTAGTTGTCGCTCACAGCCTTGTACAAACCAACGCGATAAGCATTTCCTTGCCCTTTTGCTCTAATAGTTAGAACACCACGGACACTCATTTCATTAAGGAAGTCCGCATCGATGGAACCGTCACTAGTCCCCCCATCTAACAGAATAATGTCAACACGCTCATTTATATGGTGTTCTTTTATGGTACGCAACTCATTTTGAATACGCGAACCTTCATTCCAAGTGGGGATTAATAAGACAATATTATTTTTTTTAGTAAAGAATTCTTCGTATTCATAGGAAGGAAGTTGTTCTTGCATGGTTAATCCCTTTTATTTAAGATAAATTTTTCATCAAATAATTTATTGAACAAGGGATAGCTTAACTCTTCAGAAGTGATAGCTCCGCCTTTTTCTTCGAATAATTGAATGGCGATATTTGAATTAGTAAGAATATAAAAAACATATCTATCAGTTTGATCAGAATTGGAGTTGTTAAAAGGTTTATTAGTTTGATCAAACTTATAGTTTTCAAGAGATTCCTTGGCATATTTAAGATCTTTATAGTAAATAGTGGGGTAATTTCTGAGTATATAAGCCTCTCCCGTCCAAGAAATAGGCTTAGTAGGAGTACTCTCATAAAATTGGTTATGCCAAAATTCTCCCCCATGTTTTTCATTATTAGCAGGTAAAATAGCAGTTTCCCCCAGTAAAGAATATAGTCGATATATTTTTTCTGTTTGATACCAATTAGAACGGTTTTTTTTAAGAGAATTGTAAAGATCTACATATGCTGGAATCTTTACAAGAAATAAAATAGCAGAGATTGATAGTAAAATATAGACAGGATTTATACGAGTTTTTATAGTCAGCCAATAGGTTTCGAGGGAGTGTTCCTTTAAATTTAATGAAAGAATGTAGCCCACGGCTATCCATAAAGCCGCTAGTTCTATCATTCGAGTAATTAGGATAAGATCGTCTGAGTGAGTCCAATACAAGCCAGAATCATACATAGACCGCCCACTGAGGAGTAGAGTGCCATTAAAAAATGCCACCCCTAAAACTAAAGATACTGATAAAACAATAACACGAATTGCTTTACCTTGATCATCAATAAGTTTTTTATAACACAACCAACAAATATAACAAATACAGGCAAACAAAGATGCAACGAGGAAAAAAGCGCTTTTTTCAAGAAATACTGCAAAAAGCCAATCTGGAAGGAAGTCTGGAAGGTTTTTTAACGCTTCAATATAACGATTACCTTCTTTATATGTATTTCTTATTTCTAATAATTCTCTAAAATTAGGTGCAGAAAAGTACAAGACATTTCCCACCACAAAACTAACCAAAGGTATATAAACATCTCTTCCTAACTTCCATAATTTTGAGAAAATAGATCTTAAGGATTTATCTTGAATATAGAACCTTATAATAGCATATAAAAATAGAAATAGTATTGTCGCAATAGAAGATAAAATATTAAAGTGAGCTGTTATTCCTAAAAAGAGAGCCCAAAATGAGTTAGCCACAAGATGTTTTCGAAGAGGCATTTCCCCTTGAATGAAATAGCGAGCAATAATTCCCCATATTAAAAGGTAGAAAAAGAAATTTGATTGGTAAGCAAAATGCTGATTGTAGCGCCAAATTTGCGTTGAATAAATTGTAAAGAGAGAATCAATTGTAAAGAGATAAAAGAGGGTAAAAGTAGAGATTAAAACTAGTAAGGGGGAAAGTTTTTGTTTAAAAGGCCTTGAAAATAATAGGCTCATCGCTAAAATAATCATACTAATATTAAAACCAACAACAAATTTTATAAATAAGTTGTCGTTAGGGTGAGTATTAAATAATACAGATGAACCATGAACAACAATCTTCATATAAATCCAGCTAAAATACCTTCCATGATCTGCCGTTTTAATAATATCCCATAAATTATTAGTATAGAAAAAGGATTGTGAAAAGTCGTCATGTTCGTAAATATCAAAACGAAGTAAATAAGCAATACCCAAAGTGACAAGCACCAGAATAGTGAAGATAAGCAGTTTGTTTTTATGCAAATTGACGTTCATTTGTTTCCCCTTTATCAATATAAAAAGCCTATACGTGTGTAATAATAACATATAAAAAGAATAATGTCAAAAATATTCTGGTTATTATAAGCTTAAAGCTGTCTGCATGAGCCTTTACGCCAACATGGAGGTGGGGGAGTACACCACACTCTGTCTAGGCTCATCAGAGGGTAAGGTAGCTAGGTTTCTTGAATTCTAGAAAATACTGTTTTTTAGTTTTTGAGAACTATTCCTCTGAGCAAATCATTAAAGAGATTTAAATTATTTTAAAGGACTGAGGGTTTATTACACTTCACATCTGTTGGAATTTATAAAATCTCTACTAAGTTTTAAACAAGTTTTCCACATCAGTAATAAGATATTCTTCTTGACAAAAACTATTATTTATAATACTCTATACAAAAGATAGTATTATCTTGCTTAGTAACTTTACGATGAAAGTTATTTAATTTATGAAACTGACCATTAAAGAAGATATTTAATTATTTTTGATTCACACATATCGTATCTATTCTTTTTTGAAGGGTATTCAGCTTAGAAAGATCTTAATATACATAAGGTCTTTAAATTCCGTATGAATATCTATAATTTAGTACGTATAGGAGAATTCTCAATGAAAGGTATTATCCTTGCTGGAGGGACAGCTAGCCGACTATTTCCAGCTACTAGTGTTGTATCCAAACAGCTTCTTCCCATTTATGATAAACCAATGATTTACTATCCCTTATCTACACTTATGTTAGCTCAAATTCGCGAGGTTTTACTGATTTCTACTCCGTTACATCTTCCTTCGTTTCAACAATTACTAGGTGATGGCTCTCAATTAGGTATGTCTATTCAATATAAAATACAAGAACAACCTAAAGGGCTTGTGGAAGCTTTTACCTTGGGAGAGGAGTTCATTAATCATAATCCTTGCTCACTTATCTTAGGAGACAATATTTTCTTTGGACAAGGTTTTTCTAGTATTCTCCAAAAAGTATCTCAAATACAGCATGGAGCAGAAATTTTTGGTTACTCAGTCATAAATCCTAGTGAATATGGTGTGGTAGAGTTTGATGCGGAATATAATGTTTTATCATTAGAAGAAAAACCTATTACTCCAAAAAGCTATTATGCTATACCTGGACTTTATTTTTATGATAATACGGTGGTAGAAAGAGCAAAGTCTGTTCGTCCTTCTGCACGAGGCGAGCTTGAAATTACCACCTTAAATCAATCATACCTTGATGACAATCAACTCAAAGTATCAATACTAGGGCGTGGTTTTGCCTGGCTTGATACGGGATCGCCTGAATGTTTATTAGAAGCTTCATCTTTTGTCAAAACTATACAATCTCGCCAGAATCATTATATTGCATGTATCGAAGAAATTGCAGCTCGCAATAAATGGATCACGATTGAACAACTAGAAAAAATTGGACGTTCTTATACGACAGATTATGGGCGGTATATTTTAGAGCTGTGTAAGGAATTATAATGAACTATTTAGTCACTGGTGGGGCTGGATTTATCGGAGCAAATTTTATAAAATATCTTCGAAAATTATCCCCTCATATCAATATAACTGTTCTAGATGCCCTTACATATGCAGGCAATCTCACAACTATTGAAGACATTTTACCTCAAATTAATTTTATTAAAGGTTCGATAAATAGTTATCCATTAGTATCTAAGATACTAATGGATAATAATATTAATATTATTATCCATTTTGCAGCCGAATCTCACGTAGATCGATCGATTGATAATCCACAGATTTTTCTAGAAACTAATATACTAGGCACGCAAAATCTTTTAGAATGTGCTAAGGAATTTTGGCAAATAGGGACAGATAAGGCTGGCTACCCTATCTATAAAGAAGGCGTTAAATTTATTCAAGTATCCACAGATGAAGTATATGGAACCCTTTCATGTGATTTTGAAGGCCCTAAAAAACTCCATTTTCCGGATAATTTAAAAGCGCTTGTAAAAAATCGTTCTGGAATTACTACTTATGGAAGTGATTTTTTCACTGAGAACACTCCTCTCTCCCCGCATTCTCCTTACTCTGCTTCGAAAGCTTCGGCTGATATGATTGTTAAATCTTATGGGGATACGTATAAATTCCCTTATAATATCACTCGTTGTTCGAATAATTATGGCCCCTATCATTTTCCTGAAAAATTAATCCCTCTAATTATTAAAAACTTGATAGAAGGTAAGGATATCCCTGTTTATGGGCAAGGATTAAACGTTCGTGATTGGCTATATGTCGAAGATCATTGTAAAGGTATTGCGATGGTTGTAGATAAAGGACGATTAGGTGAAGTATATAACATTGGTGGTTTTAATGAGGCTCAAAACATAAATATTGTACGTATGATCATTCAAATAATGCAAGATCTCATTACAAACAATCCTCAGTATAAAACTTTTATTAAACATAATCGCCCCTTTGATGAAAGTTTTATTACATATGTGCAAGATCGTTTGGGGCACGATGCTCGCTATGCCATAGACCCTACTAAGATTGTAACCGAATTAGGATGGTATCCTGAAACAACTTTTGAAGAAGGTCTTACCAAGACAATACACTGGTATTTAGAAAATCAAGACTGGGTACAAAATGTTGTATCTGGGGATTACATAGAATTTTACAATAAATACTATAATTAATTCAAACAGGAATAACCATGCATACTATTACAAAAATTGCCCTCTCATGGATAGAAACCACTAAATGCGTTCACACAACTCAAGAATTACTAACATGGGTCACTGAACTTAATCAAAATACGCACGTAAAAATTGAAAAAACTCAGCTTGAAGAAGATGGATTTTGGTTTATAGACAAGATAAGTGGAATATTAAAAAATAAGAATAATTCTTTCTTTTCTATTCAAGGCTGTATATCTAAAGATGAAAAAAACACCGTCGAACAACCAATTATTATTCAAGATGAAATTGGCTATTTAGGGATTATTTGTAAAGAAATCAACGGTGTTTTACATTTTTTAATGCAAGCAAAAATTGAACCTGGAAATATCAATAAAATCCAATTATCCCCTACTATACAAGCTACAAAAAGTAATTTTACACAGACACATGGAGGAAATAAACCTGCTTATTTAGACTACTTTCTCAATGCTGAGCAATTTGAAATTATTGTGGATCAGATCCAATCTGAACAATCATCTCGTTTCTATAAAAAAAGAAATAGAAATATTATTATAAAAATCCAAGAGGATATTGAATTACTACATAATTTTAAATGGTTCACTTTAGGTCAATTAAAAGAGCTAATGGCTGTAGAAAATCTTGTCAACATGGATACAAGAACAGTAATTTCTTGTATTCCTTTTTCTATTGAAAATATTCCTCAAAAAGAATTAGATCATGTAGCTTCATTATTCCCAGAGAAATCCTTATTCAACTCTATTTTTATTAAAAATACAAACAATTTTCTTCCTCTTTTGTATCGAAAGATCAATAATTACAAGATGTTTTCTAATATAAAAACCAATTTAGTATCTTTACATAGTTTAAAAAATTGGACTATGAAAGATAATGAATTTGTGTGTAATAGCCCTTATCATTTTAAATTAATTTTTTGTAATATTGAAATAGAGGGGCGGGAAGTAACTAAGTGGACACAGCCTTTATTTGAAGCAAACGGCATGGCTACATTTGGTTTATTCGTTACGGAAGTCGAAGATCGTTGGTATTTTTTGGTGAAATTATGTCCAGAAATAGGTTCTTTTGACGGTGTTGAAATTGGTCCTAGTGTACAATTAGAGGCAGGAGAAAATTTTGAACATGATTCAATTGCACTTTTCTTTAAATATAAATGGGAGCAGCAGCAAGGGGTTTTACATAATGTTATTTTATCTGAAGAAGGTGGGCGTTTTTATCATGAACAAAATCATAATGTTATCATCAAAATAAATAAAGATGAACTGCCCAAGTTGCCTTCAGAATATATGTGGCTTGATTTTTACACTTTAAATCATCTTGTTCAAGTAAATAATTGTCTCAATATCCAGATACGTAATTTATTATCGTTATTGAAGGTTACTTATGACAAACATTAAACTTGGAATCTTAGGAGCCTCTGAAATAGCATTTCGACGTTTTTTACCAGCTTTAAATAAGCATAAAATTTTTGAATATTGCGGTTTAGCAAGCTATTCTCCTGAGAAAGTAGGACAATTTCAAAATACTTTTGGTGGGGAATTTTACCCCAGTTATGAGGCTCTACTAGACGATTCTACTATTAATGCTGTTTACATACCGTTACCTCCAGCCTTACACTATAAGTGGGCAAAAAAAGCTCTACAAAAAGGTAAGCATGTTTTATTAGAAAAACCTTCTACTACAAAATTATCCGATACGGAAGACCTTATCCATCTAGCACAACAAAATAATTTAGCTTTGTATGAGAATTATATGTTTGTTTTTCACAAGCAACTCTATATTTTGCAAGAGCTTTTACAGAAAAAAATTATTGGAAATATTCGTGAATATAGAATAGACTTTGGTTTTCCCAAGAGAATGCAAGATGATTTTCGCTATGACAAATCTCTTGGCGGTGGGGCTTTACTTGATTGTGGAGGATACCCAATAAAACTAGCCTCTATACTACTAGGAGATTCTATTGAAATTGTTTATTCTTCTCTAACATCCCCTCAAGGGTATAATGTCGATTTATTCGGAACTGCAGTTCTTAAAAATAATAGTAATCATATAGCAAAAGTCTCATTTGGTATGGATAATGCGTACAAGTGTAGCATTGAAGTGTGGGGAAGTGAGGGAATTATCTATACAGATAGAATTTTCACTGCTCCTGAAGACTTCACACCGATTATTCTTATTAAAAAAGGAACTACTGAAGAAAAAATTGTTGTCGATGCAGATGATCAATTCTACCGTTCGATAGATTATTTTTATCACTGTATTAACGATAAAGATATTCGCTCGAATGTCTATAAAACAGTACATAAACAAAGCTATCTTATTGAACAAATAAAGAATGTCCAATAATACATAAAGCATAAAAGGAGTACACATGATACTATTTACTGACTCTCGTAATTTATTAAAAAAATATTCTTTTCATATAGAAGAATCTCTAAATAATGGATTTCTTTATGGAGATGGTAAATACACCCATGCTGTACAAGATATGTTACAAATTTCTAATAAAGTATTAATGACTACATCATGTACAGATGCCCTAGAATTATCAGCCTTATTACTAAATATTCAAGCGGGAGATGAGATTATTGCGCCCTCTTTTACATTTGTATCTACTGTCAATGCTTTTATACTTTATGGCGCAAAAGTAAAGTTTGTTGATATCGACCCAAAAACATTAAATATGGATGTTTCATTGGTTGAGCAAGCTATCACTCCTCAAACAAAGGCTATTATTCCTGTTCATTATGGTGGAGTAAGTGTAGATATGGACCCTTTACTTGCTATTGCCAAAAAATACAATGTTGCTATTGTCGAAGATGCTGCCCAGGGCGTGAATGCTTTTTATAAAGGAAAAGCACTTGGATATATTGGAGACTTTGGAGTATTCAGCTTTCATGATACAAAAAATTATACAATGGGAGAAGGTGGAGCACTACTACTAAACGACCCTCAATATATCGATAGAGCCGAGATTCTACGTGAAAAAGGCACTAATCGCACTCAACATATTAATGGACAAATTGATAAATATACTTGGGTAGATAAGGGGTCTTCTTTTCTTGCTGCAGATTTAAACTGCGCTTTATTACTTGGACAGTTAGAGAATATTAAAGAAATCAATCAAAATCGTAGTGATACATGGAATTTTTATCACGATAATTTGCAAGATCTTGCTGACTCACAAAAAATTGAAATTCCATTTATTCCAGATTATGCACAACACAATGCTCATATGTACTATATCAAATGCTCTAACGTTGAAGAAAGAACGGCATTTATTAAGTATATGAAAGAGCAGAATATTCACTGTCATTTTCACTATATCCCCTTACACAGCAGTCCAGCAGGTCTCAAATATGGAGAATTTATTGGAGAAGATAAATATACGACAAAAGAAAGCGAGAGATTAGTTCGTTTACCTTTGTGGTATGGAATGAGTCAAGAGCAACTAGAGACAGTTATCCTACACATTAGAAAATTTTTCAGTGCTTAGTTTAAAAGGTTTTTATGATGATTATTACAATATTAACAGATAAAAAAAGTTGGTTTAATAAGTATAATATTATTTTACAAGAAAATTTAATAGCTCAAGGGCATACAGTACAAATAATATACAATAAACAAGATTTACCTTGTGGAGATGTTGCTTTTTTTCTAAGTTATTTTGAAATTGTAGGGCCTAAGTATCTTGCTAGAAATAAAAATAATATTGTGATTCATCAAAGCGATCTACCAAAAGGTAAAGGCTGGTCGCCAGCTAGTTGGTTGATATTAGAGGGGGCAACTACAATTCCTCTAACATTATTTGAAGCTGTAGTTAAATGCGATGCCGGAGATATTTACTTCAAAGATTATATACATCTCAATGGTAGTGAACTAATAAAAGAATGGCAAGATTTACTTGCTAAAAAAATGATAGATATGGCATTAGAATTTATCATTAATTACAATACGTACATACAAAAACCACAAAAGCAAACAGGCGATGATAGTTTCTACTCTAGACGAAGCCCTTCAGATAGTGAGCTAGATATTAATAAAACTATTGATGAACAATTTAATCTTATGAGAATTGCTGATAACGATATGTATCCTTTATATTTCATCAAAAACAATCAAAAGTATATACTGCATATATCTAAGGAAACTCAAAATGACTAAATTTTCATTTCTAATTCCTTGTTATGGATCAGAAACAACTTTAGAATCTGTAATTACTGAAATTCGCCAAACCATTCATAATGATGATACTTATGAAATTATTCTAGTAAATGACTGCTCTCCTGATCGTGTCCAAGAAGTTATCGATACTCTCTGTTCTCGTTTTCCTAATATTTCTAGTATTACTTTTGCTAGAAATTTTGGGAAGCATGCTGCCTTAATGGCAGGCCTTCGGATAGCTCAAGGTCAATATATTTGTTACTTAGATGATGATGGGCAATGTCCAATGCCTGATTTTTACAAGCTTTTTGCTGAAGTTCAAAAAGAAGCACATGTTTCTATGGCATTTTATGGTAAGAAAAAACAAAGTGCTTTCAAAAATTTTGGAAGTATATTAAACAATTTAATGGCTCAAATTCTTATTGGCAAACCTAAAGAACTCCAACTAACTAATTTTGTGCTTATGAAAAAATTTGTCAAAGATGAAATTATTAATTATACTGGTGCATATCCTTATTTAGACGGATTATTACTCAGAACTACCAAAAACATTGTTCCTGTTCCTGTGAAAGATCGACACCGATTTAAAGGACAGACCACCTTTACTTTTCAAAAGATGCTACAACTCTGGCTTAATGGATTTACTTCATTTTCGATTGTTCCATTAAGGCTAGCAACATTATTGGGCTTTGTGTGTTCATTGATCGGTTTTTTTATGATAATCTATCTTTCCTTAAATAAAATCATGAATCCAACTATCGTACCAGAGGGCTGGACATCATTGATTGCTGTGATTATTTTAACAGGTGGACTAAATCTTTTTATGCTTGGTATTGTTGGAGAATACATTGGTAGGGCTTTTATGGTTCTCAGTAACACACCTCAATATGTAATTGAAAAAACTCATAATTCTCATATGGAAGAAAAATGAAAAACTTTATTAATATCACTAAAAAAAATAATATACTAATACTTATTACTGCTTTATTATTTGGCTTATTTTTCTATTATTCATACACATATAAGTTTGTGTATGATGATCTATCATGGTCATACATTCTCTCTTTCTCTTTTAAAATATTCTTTGAAAGATTCTCTCATATGTATCTAACTGCAGGACGCCCAATGTCAGCAATATTTCTTGTTTCATATGAT
Organism: Brevinema sp.; assembly: GCA_051653605.1. Taxonomy (GTDB): domain Bacteria; phylum Spirochaetota; class Brevinematia; order Brevinematales; family Brevinemataceae; genus JBOFWL01. The sequence continues at coordinate 23,522 of JBOFWL010000022.1, read as the reverse complement.
GTCCCCTTTCTTTATTCTTTGATAAGTAGCGCTTCTATTTTGTTGATGTTTGGGTATATTCCATTATTAGCTATTAGAAAAACTATTTCTAACAATAATATTTCTCTTTCTGCTACGTTTATATTTTGTTTTGCAGTGACTTCACTATTATCTCTACTCTTCCCTTTCCAATCTGTAGTATATCATGATTTTTTTATTCGTATTATGTTTATACTATACACTCTTCCAACTGTAATAATCGCTGTTATTGCTATGGTTTTTTGGAGTGAGATTTTTTTGGATAAATCCTTAAAATTGCCAAAAATACTTTATGTAGTACTAGTCCCTATTGTGATAATAGTATCTGTATCAGATATACATGGTATTTATATTCTGGCCATAGCATTTGGGATTTTGATATTACGACTAATTCGTTATCAACAATTTCCAAAATTTCAAATTAATTCTATGATTATATCATCAATTATACTAGTTTTTTTGATATTTTCACTAACATCCCCTGGTCTGTACAAGGGAATGACAGAAGGAATCTATAAATCATCTACACTGTTAATAAATATAAAAACTCTTTTAAAAAGTACTGGTCATATTTCCTTTATTCTATTATGCAGTATATCTTTCATTTTTATTTTACTCTATATCAGAGATCGAAAAAAAGTATTTCATTCTGAGTATATTTGGCAAGTTGTATTTTTACTGTGTATTTATATGGGATTAATTTCTATATTTATAATTGCAAAACCGCCATATTATCGTATTCCACTAATTGCTTTATTAAATTACCCTTTGATTATAGCAATGCTTTTATTACTATATATACTGCTGAGCCCCTATTCACAAATATTTAGATACTTAACAATAGTAAATATAGGAATTATTGTATATTCTTTATATGTTACAAATCATAATATTATCTTAAAAAACAAGACAATGACATATATTGAGCAGATTTTTCAAAACACGCCAGAAGATGCCACTGAAATCTTTTTACCAAATTTCAAATATAATTTTTTACATGGTTCTAATATTTTTTCTATTGGGGGCAATTACTCTGATTTTCTTCATTCATTCAGGGGAGATCGTAGGGAATATGAAAAACTTGGCGGGAAATATTTCATTCAAGTTATGAGACCAGATACAGATGCATTTCAAGATGGCCATAGACTTTATTTCGATCTTATATACCCACAGATTAGGAATAAAGAAATTCTACTATCTACAAATATAGTTTATATAACTAACTAACTTCGTTACCAATAGTAGCTCTATTATGAAAAATACTTTGGGGGGCTTAGAATAGAGCCAGGGATCCAGGTGATGGGTGATTTATTGAGTTTTGAGAAGTGTATTGAATTAACAAGAGGTTTTGAAAAGCGTAATATTCTTCTAGGTTCAGGCTTTAGTGCTGGGATAAACAAAGGTTTAATGTATAGCTTTATTCAACATGAAGTAAGCTACCCCTATCGTCAATATATTAATAAAAAAGCCCCAAATCTTGAAAAAACAATGCACTATTTACATGAAAAAAACATTTGTATTTATGGCTCCCCATTAACAAAGGACAAGCTTCGTAATGAAGTGTTAGTAATACTGCTAGAACATCACTTCAAGCGATTTAGCGAGATTAGCGATAGTAGGATTCTTCTCTGCCATAATTTTCTTAGGCATTTCAACTTAATATTTTCAACTAATTTTGATTTATACCTTTATGCAGTACAGATACATCCTAAATTAAAAAAAAATCTACTCGGATGGATTTTACACAAAGCGAGATAAATCAGGAAAACGTATTTGGAAAAATACAACAAAAACAAGTAAAAATACTGTTGTCTACTACCTACATGGTGTTTTTTATTTATGTTACGATGAAGATACTAAGAAAACAAAATGGATTGAGACAGAACTCTTTCCAACCCCATTACCGATAGACATATATGATACTACATACTGTGTAAAAAAGACTGCTCACCTGAATAAATCTCTAGTAAATATTATTAAACAAGATATAGAAAAGTCCATCGTTATTTTCGATAGCACATATAGTGATAAATGTCGCCAAATAATTACTGCCCCCTATCTAAGCGCAGCTTTTGGTCGATTAGGTGGACAGTATAAAAATGATAAACTAGACACAGTTCTTTTTATCTTTGGGCATTCATTAGATAAGGATGTTGATGGACATATTATCCACCAAATCAATACCAATTTAAATATTAAAGAAATTTATTATGGTATCTATAATAACTCGTTAGAAGAACGCCAAAGAATAGTAGATTTATTTAGTTGGAAAGGGCTCCAAAAAAATATCCATTTTTTTAATACAAGAGAAATGGATATTTGGGGCTCAAAAGCATTGGATGATTCTTTTTTGAAATTAGCTTTGAAAATTTGACTTACCACTCCATTGTAAGCAATCATTGGATACCCTAATAAAAGGAGAATCCCATGATAAACGCCCTATCCCAAATTCGTAAAGAATACATTAATCCCATCCCAACCTATCTCCATCCGTTTGTAAGAATCTTCTTCAATAGCATACTCCTACCCTTGGAGGAAACTAGAGGCTCTTGCCTTAGGCTCAGAACTCCCTCAATGGCAAACATCATCCTTCAAAGCAGGCACAAAATTACTGAGAAGCTATCAAGGCAAAAATCATCTGGTTCTTGTCACTAGCGATCCAAAATATTCCTTCCTCTATGAAGATCAGAACTTTTGTAGTCTGTCTGCCATAGCCCAAATCTTAGTTCGTAGAAATATTCGATACCTATAACGCCTCTTTTGTAAGCGTCACTCAGCAATTTAATACCTCCACTAGTATGGGACGCCTCACTCTAAACATGATGCTCAGCTTCGCCCAATAGTATCTCTTAGTTACTTACTGAAGTCAAACGATTTTGTAACCCCACCAATAAAAAGAATATTATGAAGAACTTTATTTGGGGACATATGAAGATTGTGTGCTTGATAACGCACCACACCTTGAATACTCCAGCCCTTTTTCAAGTCAGAATAAATAAACCCACTATTCCACCGTAGTTGCATTTTAGTGACAAAAGTATCTCTATCATCTCCAATAAAACGAGGGTTTAATTGAGAAAAGAAAATCCATCCCTTACCTAGAGGAAATAATAACGTAGCATAAAGACCAAAATAATTAACAGCATAATCAAAAATCGGTCTCCCTATCTCATCAAAAGGAATATTAGTTTTTTGTTTTACAGGTTGAGCAGAAAGTAGCCCTCCTAAAACAAGGAGTTCTAATTCAACTCCCAAACGAAAAAACATAAAGCGTGTTATACGAAATATATGGTAGAGTTCCATGTCAAAACGCCCTAAGTTATTAAATGCTAAGATAAAATTATTTCCTAACGAAAAAACCACCCTCAATTAAATATTCATCAAGATTCCACATATGAACAGACCCTGGGATTTTAGGGTTGTTTTGTAAATAATTAAAGCTTAAATCTGTTTTTAGTTCTAACATTACATACCATGAAAACCATGGGATATCTGGTAAATTTTCAGTATATTTTATCCCATATTTTGAAAAATTAATAGCTAATAGAGGCAAAGCATTAGGGTTTACATTTCCTGTATTAGCTTGAATATAGATCTCCAAAAATTTCTTGGATTGCGGTTTTGTAGGTGTATCTTGACCGTACATCGCAAAGGGCATTAGAACAACCATTACAATAAAAAATATATGTCTCATGTATTTTCTCCTAGGAATATATTGATTAGTATAGCATTGTTTGAAATTTTGTCAAACAAGACATAAGAAGGATATGAATTCCAGATAAATACCACCCCTATAGATATTCCTCAAGAAACTCCTATTTTTTCTTTACTTTCTAATATTTATATGCTATAATAGTCATGAACACTCGATGCTTATTTTTGTATCCTTATTTTGTCCATATTGTCTCTTAGGACGGTACCCCATACACGCAGGATCAAATCAATCCACTCACAGTGGTTTTGGTACGTCCATTAGCGTGTATGGATATATACAAAGCTTTCGGGTGTTCAGCGTACTGAGCCCTGTGAGCTTTTTTCTTTTACTCCCCTCTTTTTTATATTGGCTCTGTACGGTTTTTTCTTGGGTGAAAGGCTCTAGAAGCCAATTATAAAAAGGGAGTGTTTTATGAAGACACAAAAGGTTTTAGCAGTAATTGCTATGGTTAGTATGGCTATTACAGCTTGTTCTGTTGCACCAAATGACTCTGGTCAACAAGGTCTTGATGAAGCTGTTAAACAGCTTGGTGATGTTAGTGGGTTATCCCGCTATACTAGATCTTCGAGTGGAACTAGTACAAATAGCGATGGTTCTACAATGTCGTACAAAGCTACAATGGATATCTTTATTGATAGTACAACCGACCCAAAAGTATTGAAAAGCGCTTTTTCACAAGTAGCTACTGGTTCAGCTGATTCTAATAACGATGGCACAATAGATGTAAAATTTGATAATGAAGAGGTCGGATCTCAGGCAATGGTAGCAACACTAGCTAAAATTACTGTAACAAGTACCGCTGTTAATGAAGATGGTTCAGCCTTTAACACCGCTGGTGGCTATTTTGTTACTCGAAAAGTAACATCAGAAAAAACAAAAGCCCCTACTAAAGTTGGTGGAACAGGTAAATGGGAAAACCAAGATGTTAGTGGCTATGGCATTAGTACCAACTTTGTTAAAGTAGAAGGTAGTAAGCTAACAATATATGATGCTTATGAAGGTATGTCAGATATTAGAGTTTCTTCAGACCCTGAAGTCTATACAAGAAAATAACTGTATTATTAAAGCCCTCAGTTTATAGCTGAGGGCTTTCCTTTTATCTTTTTATACCAATGGGTCATCCGATTTGCCAAAAGGAGAGTTCATCCGGACGGCGCGGCTTACTTATGATATACAATACTCTCTTAGCCCATTGCATACCTGCAGAACCCCGTATTTCCTCATCAAAAAAGCCCCACTCATCGTAGGGCTTTAGAGATTGCTTTCCAGCAATTGGTGCCCAAGTTATCAGCTAAATATTCTCCAAAATAGCAAAAATTCCCTGGCATATTAGTCCCCGAAACGTAGTGAGAGGGATAACAGGGAAAAATACAGGGAATTTATCATTTTTATTTTAGTAAAAAAACACTATCGATATATAAAATAAATACTTACAAAAATACTCTCAAAAAATAACAGGGAATTAACAGCGAATTCATGTTTAATTGCATATTTTATAATAAATTAAATGGTGAAAATGGCTGTTTTTTGGCTTATTTAAAAATAAAAACAGGGAATTAAACAACGATGGAGTGGTACGGTTGGTTGGAGAGAAAATAACAGGGGTTATGTTAGTTTAAAATACCATCTGAAGAGAAATACTATTAGGAGATTTATTTCCCAAATAGGAATGCATCCGATGTATATTATTCCCTGCCCGCCGTAGGCAGGACGGGACATAATCGAAAATTCTATATAGTCTAGAACGGAAATTTTAGCTTCTTCATAAGCTGAGTAGCGTATATTTCTTTCTATTAATCTCCTCTTTCTTAGCTGTAGCGAAGAAAGACTCCATTGGAGCATTATCAAAAGGGCAGCCTTTTGCACTAAAAGATTGTCGGATATTTTGGGTTAAGCGAGATAGATATTACCGGAACGTCCTTTAGGGTATAATAAATAACAAAGCTTCTTAATTATGTTTTCCTATTGAATTTTGTATAAAAATCATAAATATATCCAAGGATTTTTTAAATCTTACCTCTGCCAGCATTGATCTGACACTATAAATGGGGGCAGATCAAGATCAATTTTGGAATAAAACATTGAAAACATATATATGTAGCTAGAGACCGATATAATATTTTGTTATTTCCAATGTTAGTTTATCAAGCACCTATAAATACAAGTAATTTAGAAGCTGTCCCTTCGATAAAATTCTGTTGAGATTAATAAATGTCCTGGAATAATTTCTTTATCTATAATACAAGTATTTAAATGATCTAACGCTTTTTCAATCATAGATAACATAGAGAAGTGCATCGTCGAGAGTGCTGGAGTAATAAGAGCCCCCATATGAATTCCTCCTACCCCTATAATCCCTACCTCTTTATCTTTGCCAACAGAAATACCCATTTTTTTCAGAGCATCAATTGCATAAATAGCCTTAATATCATCTTTAGCAATAATACAATCAATTTGACTTTCTCGAAAGGTTGTTTTTACCATCTCATCAACTTCTTCTAAGGTCTCTCCAAAACCCATAATAAGAGGGGGGTGTTGGTTGTTTTTCTTGATACCTTCATAATATCCTTTAAGACGTTGTTGGCAGACAAGATAATCAAGATCCCCACTAATGTAGGCAACTTTCTTGCGTCCAGACTCATAGGCTAAAGATACTGCATTAAAAATATCTCTTTCATTGTCATTATCAACACAAAAAACCTTGTCAAGGTATTCGGGGATAGTGCCAATCACTGAAACGGGTATTTCATAAGATATAAGGAGGTCTACCAGAGATAAATCATTTCGTGGAGCAATCACTAAAGCTCCAGCTATATTATTATTTTCAATGATAGAAGTTAGTTGTAACGATGGCGTGTTAGATTCAACAAAAAAAGGCATAGAGTAATAACCCAATTCTGTAAGAGTTTTTGTGATAAACGGAAAAGTCTCCATAATAGTAGGATTTTGTTCAAAGTGCTCATAGTGACAATTAGTAATGATAGCAATATTTAGAGACCTCCCTCTTAAGGCCGTTGCGCTGGAGTTAGGAAAATATCGTAATTTTTGTGCTGCCTCCATCACTTTTGCGCGTGTTTCCGCCCCTACTCGAGAAGGATTATTAAATACAAAAGATACTGTTGAGATGGATACGTCAGCTAGTAGCGCGACGTCTTTAATAGTTGCTGTTTTTTTCATGCACTATCCCTTTTAAAACGTTATACACACCATTATAAAACAATATTATATAGATTGCAAAGGATTTTATTCTTTATATCATTTTTTTGATGAAATTTTAAATAACTATTATATAACAAATTATAAAAATATTAAAAAAAAGTAATAACCCGTTGACTATTTTCTAGGATATTTTATAATAGATTTACAAATAAAAACGTTTTACAAAGAACTAAAATTAAACCTTGGAGGGTCTATGCTCGTTCATATCTTTTCTGGTATTGATAAATTTCATAAACTAATTTGTAAGATTTTTGTAAATTTTGCTACTGTTCTTTTGTTTATCATGACGGCCATCATCGTATTACAGGTCACCTTACGGTATTTCTTTAATTCTCCTCTTCCTTGGCCCGAGGAATTAGCGGTATATCTGATGCTATGGATGTCCTACCTATGCTTACCCTATTTAATATATAGTGATAAAAATATCTCCATGACGCTTGTTTCCGATCGTTTCAAGAACACAAAATTTCAATATATTTTAGAAATCATCTATGTAATATTTATTGTCTTTACTGGTTTTATTTGGTACCCCTTTGCTATTAAAGCTTTTACATCTGGTATGGGTGTGCGTTTGGTTCAGCTACCTCTCACAGTTGCAATGATATACGCTATAATACCTGTATCTCTTCTTTTTATGATAACTATTGCGATTCAGCGCCTATTTACGTCACTTTGCTTTTTACTCAATCTATTTCCCAAAGACTGTGGTATCGGAGTAGATCCTTTCCAATCTGTTTCTGAAAATCCCTCTGAAGAAGGTTAACATGACAGTTACATTTTTTATTTTATTTTTAGTATTTATGATCCTTGGGTTGCCTGTTCTTTTTGCTCTTGCTGCGGCTCCTTTAATTGAAGTCTTAATGGCAGGGCAAGGGGTTATGATTTCCACTCTTTTTAACCGTATTAACAACTCCCTTGAGAATTTCACTCTTCTGGCATTACCTTTCTTTATTTTAGCAGGAGCTGTGATGGGTAAGGGTCGCATTACCGAACGTATTATCGGGTTCTCTCAAGTAATGGTAGGGCATGTTAAGGGATCTTTAGGGCATGTTATAATCTTATCTGCTACTTTGTTCTCTGCCTTAACCGGCTCTGCAGTTGCCGCAACTTCTGCCGTTGGAAATATGCTTATCCCTGAAATGGCGCGCAACGGTTTTTCACGTTCTTATGCTGCTGCGGTCACAGGAGCTGCTACAGTTCTTGGACCTATTATTCCTCCCAGTGGTATTATGCTTATCTATGCATTTACAATGAACGTTTCTGTGGGTGCTATGTTTATTGGAGCTGTTATTCCAGGATTGATTTTTGCAGGAAGCTTGATGATCCTCAACTATTTCCTTTGTATTAAAAAAGGATTCAACTTCCAACGCCCAAAAGCATCCGTTAAAGAACGCCTGACTCAAATTCGCCACTCCTTTTTAGCATTATTAACGCCTGTTATTATCTTGGGAGGCATTTATGGAGGAATTTTTACTCCTACAGAAGCTGCAGCTGTTGCTGTTGCCTATGCTTTAATTATCTCATTTTGTGTGTATAGAACTCTCAAGCCTTCACAGCTTTTCTCCATGTTCCGCGATGTTGCTATCAACGCTTCTGCTGTCCTCCTGATGGTTGCCGTAGCTGCAGGATTTGCCGTCGTTGTTTCGCTCTCTCCTGTTTCACATGTTGTCAATTCCTTTATGCATTCTCTGGGAGGAAATGCTTATATTGCTTTCTTCTTAGTAAATATCCTTCTTCTAGTGATTGGTATGTTCTTAGATGCAGGACCTGCTATTTTAATCTTTGCTCCTATTCTTGGGCCTGCCCTAATGAATTTAGGAATTGACCCATTGCATTTTGGTATCGTAATGAGTATCAATATGACAATAGGGTTACTTACACCTCCTATGGGCTTGGTTCTCTTTCTTGCATCTGATATTTCTAAAGTGCCTTTACAAGAGGTTGTTAGAGAAAGTATTCCTTTTATCATCTTAGAAATAGCTATTATTTTCCTTATTACTTTTGTTCCTAGCCTCTGCCTCTTCTTACCACGTTTAATGGGTCTTTAGGAGTATATCGTGAGTATTACCGCCCTACTTTTAGGTTTTGTAATTTTTGCTACTCACTTTCTTAGTGCCTTAACAGGATTTGGTTGTACTATTTTAGCGATGCCTTTTGTTATCCCTATACTAGGTATTGGGATCGCAAAACCCCTGCTTTTAACTCTAGGTACAGCCCAACCTTTAATGTTAGTAGTCCATAAATACCGGTATACGCGATGGGATATATTGAAAACTATCTTAATATGTGCAGGGGCTGGGCTCCCATTAGGATTTATACTCTATGCTTATCTACCTCAAAATATCCTCTTAATAGCTTTAGGGTGTGTGATGGTTATCGCGGGTATTTTAGGGATTGCCCGTCTTCAAGGGTTAAGCTTTGAAAAAATCCCCCAGTGGTTTTTATATCTCATTACTTTTTTAGGGGGAATTATTCAGGGAGCCTTCGTCTCTGGAGGTCCACTGATTGTCATCTATGCCAGCTTGGTATTAAAGGACAAAAATGAATTTCGAGCAACTCTTTCAGTATTATGGTTGATATTAAATGGGATTATTATTATTCAGAGTTTAATCACAAATCAATTCACTTTTGAAGTTGGGCGCTACATTCTGATATCTGCCCCTATTCTAGTTGCCGCTGTTCTTCTTGGGCATGTTGGAGCAAATAAAGTGTCAAAAAGGTTTTTTGATTACATCCTCAACAGTGTTTTAGTGTTGGGAGGTATTGTTACCGTAGTAAACCGCTTTTTACTTTATATCGCAAAATAAAAAATTATATTTGGAGGACTTCATGACTATTGGATTTATCGGATTGGGTATTATGGGTGAGCCCATGTCTCAAAATTTAGTTAAAAAACGAACAAATGACACTGTATTGGTATATGATTTAGACCCTCAAAAAATTGAGGTTCTTATGAAAAGTGGAGCAAAAGGTGCCTCTTCTGCAAAAGAAGTTGTTGAAAAATCAGATATAATTTTATCGATTATTCCCAAAAGTGAGCATGTACGTGCCCTCTGCCAAGAGGTTCTTCCAGCCTTTAAAGCCGGCAAAATTTGGATAGATATGAGTACCATAGACCCTGATGCATCTATTGAAGTCGCCGAAACAATCAAAAAAACTGGGGCTGATTTCCTCGACTGTCCGCTTGTTAAGTCAAAAGCTGCAGCTATTGACGGCACCTTAGGGATCTATGTAGGTGGCAACAAGCAATCTTATGAAAAAATTAAAGATATCTTATTGTGTATGGGAAATAATGTTATTCATCTTGGAGCAAATGGTGCAGGGCTTGTAATGAAAGCTTGCCATAATAATCTTGTTTCTCAAATTCAAAACGGGGTTAATGAGATGATTCTTCTTGCCCAAAAAGCAGGCATTAGCCCTGAAACCTTTGAAAAGGCCATCTCTTACGGTGGAGGGCAAAACTTCTATCTCAGCGGTAAGTATAAAAATATTCAAAATAACGACTTCCCCACTGCCTTTTCTGTTGAAAATATGCATAAAGATGTCTACATTGTTGAGCGTATTGCCCAGCAATATGGATTGAAATTACAAGGGATGGAAAATACAAAAAAAATCTACGACCATGCTATGAAATTAGGTATGGGAAAAGAAGATTTCTCAGCAACCTTCAAAGCTGTTAGAGATATCGCGGAGGAATAAATGAAAAAAGGAATCGCAACAATTGGGGTCGTCTGTTTTGTACGTAAAACTTTTGACTGGGAATCTGCCTTAGCAGAGTATAATGCTAAGCTTGACCATCTTAAAAAACAAGAAAATATTGAACTTATTATTTACCCCGAAGTGGTCATCGAGCCTGAAGATGCGCATAAATCCGCTGACTTTTTTGCTTCAAAAAATTTAGATGGTCTTATTCTTTGTAGTGCAACTTTTCATTTAGGACATCTTGCCCTTATTATTAATCAAAAAGTTAATAAACCCCTCTACCTTTGGGCATTGCCCGAAGCTCCTTATAATGGAGGGAAGATTAGATATAATTCCATGGTAGGATTGCAATTAGATGGAGCAAACCTTGCCAAAATGGGTGTCCAAAACTTTACATACAGTATCAGCGACAAAGTAGATAGTCATTGGATTGATGCCATTCGCATGATGCGTGCCATGAAAGGCTTAACTATAGGAATGGTCGGAGCTCGAGCCCAAGGTTTTTATGATCTTGCTATTGATGAACTTCCTTTTATGAGAGAATCTAACGTAATGTTAGAGCACTACACTTTAGAAAGCTTCTACAATCAAGAAGTAACTGATGCTGAGATTGAGGTTTTCAAAAAAGAATTTACTTCTGCATTTGAAGATATATCTGAAATGTCAGATAAACAAATTCAGCTAATTTCTCGACTTGCAGCTAGCGCCAAGAAATTTATGGATAGCAACAACCTTAAAGTAGTCACCGTACGTAACTGGCCTGAGTTTGGTCCTGCTTATGGAACAAGCCCCTGTGCGGTAATGTCTCTACTTCAAACAAAGGGATATATTATGGCTCCTGAGGGAGATGTTCAAATTGCCCTTACGATGTTCCTTAATAGAGTTATTGGTGAAGAATACCCCTTCTGTGCTGATTTTTCGCAAATTTTCTCTGATGATACAGCCCTGCTTTGGCATGGTGGTGATGCCCCTTATCCCCTTTCTGACGGTAAAAGCCCAAAATCTTTAGATACTTTCTTTGCTGGTGGTAGAGGGGTTACAGCAGGATTCGTTCATAAAACTGGAGACTTCAGCACTTTCCGTATTGACACCATGTTAGGAAAAACTCGCATTTTTATGGAAAAAGGGACAGCATTGCCTATGGAAAAGCTTCTTAAAGGGACTTTCCTTAAAGCAAAATTTGATAATGGAGCATCAAAAGTATTTGATACCCTCATTAGAAAAGGTTTTGCCCACCATATTTCCCTTGCTTACGGCGATCAAACAAAGAGTTTTGAGGTTTTTGCCCTACTGAATGGTTGGGAAGTTATTAAAGTATAGCCCTATTTAAGGAGAAATCATGTTCCGTATAGAAAATACCAAAGAATTTTGCAAAGTTTGGTTAGGCGATGTACTTATTTTTCAGCATTCTTCAGAAAACCCAGCCTTTTTTGTAGGTTTCGGTAAAGAAGATATTGTTATGTACCGTGGAAATTTCAAAATCAAAGATAGAACTGATGAAAAAATTCCTCTACGACATGTTGAAGAAAAGCAAGGCAGCCTTAGATTTTTCTACGGCGAAGAAGAGTTAACTCTTACTTTCAAAGAAGAAGTCTCTGGTACGGCTGTTTATTTTTCTGCTTCTAGACCATATTCGCGTTTTTGGATGAGAGTTGTTTCAAATCCTTCTGAACATATTTATGGGCTTGGAGAACAAATGAGCCACTTTAACTTACGAGGAAAGCTCTTTCCTATATGGAGTTCTGAACCAGGAGTTGGGCGAAATAAAAATACCTACATTACATGGCAATCGGATGTCACAGGGATGTCAGGGGGAGATTATTGGAATACCAACTATCCTCAACCTTCCTACCTGTCTAGCCAACAATATTATATGCTTGTTGATAGCTATACCTATGGTGAATTTGATTTTCGTGATGAAAATTTCCACGAAGTTCATCATTGGGAAGTACCTTCTCGAATGTTTTTTTGGGAAGGAAATAACTACTATCAGCTTATGGAAAAAGTTACGGCTCATTTAGGACGGCAGGAAACTCTACCTTCTTGGGTAGATGATGGTTTTATCCTCGGGATTCAAGGTGGTTGGGAAAAAATAGAAAACCGCCTCAAAAGCCTCATGCAACATGGTGTAGATATCAGTGCTGTTTGGGCTCAAGATTGGCAGGGAATCCGTATGACAAGTTTTGGTCAGCGACTCATGTGGAACTGGCAATTTGATTCAAAGCGATACCCAGATTTTAAACAAAAATTGGTAACCTTAAAGAAGCAGGGAATTCGATTCCTTGGCTATGCCAACTGCTATCTTGCCATAGATGGCCCTCTCTTTGCCGAAGCAAAAGAAAAAGATTTTCTTGTTCGCAATAAAGACGGAGAAATATATGAGGTAGACTTTGGTGAGTTTTACTGCGGAATCCCTGATTTTACACGAGATGAAGTTTGCCAATGGTTTGCAGAACGTATTCTTGGAAAAGAGATGTTAGATAATGGCCTTGAAGGTTGGATGGCAGATTTTGGTGAATATCTGCCCACCGATTGTCACCTCGCTCATGGTAGTGCCATCAAACGACATAATGAGTGGCCTACCCTTTGGGCAAAGGTAAACGATATTGCTTTACGTTCCCGTAATAAGCAAGGAGAAGCTTTTGTTTTCATGCGTGCCGCTGGTACCTATACGCAAAAATACTGCCCTATCTTATGGGCGGGAGATCAATCTGTAGACTTTACAAAAGATGACGGATTAGCAACAGTTATACCTGCGGCTTTGTCCTCTGGGGTTAGCGGATTTGCCTTCCATCACAGTGACTTAGGAGGTTACACATCTCTTTTTGGTAATGTTCGAACTGTAGAGCTTAATCTGCGTTGGGCAGAATTCTGTGCCTTTACAGGAATGATGCGCTCTCACGAAACAAATCGCCCTAACGACAATGTCCAAATATATGACAGTTCTTACCAGATGACCTTTCTTGCCCGAATGGTACGTATTTTTAAAGGACTTACTTCTTATCGCAAGCCTTTTGTTCAGGAAGGTTCTGATAAAGGATTCCCTCTAATGCGTCCTATATTCTTTGAATATCCTCACGATACGGATGCTTTTTGTCAAGACTATCAATATCTATTGGGTTCCGATATTCTTGTTGCCCCTGTTTGGAAGAGTGACGTCACCTCTTGGGAAGTTTATCTTCCCAAAGATGAGTGGGTCCATCTCTGGTCAGGGGAGATATTTCAGGGGGGTAAAACCGTATCTGTGAAAGCACCTTTAGGACAAATCCCTGCTTTTATCAAGAAATCATCACCCTTTAAAGAGCAATTTTTAGCTCTTAAAACACTTTAGGAGGAAGATTGTGCTCCACGAATATGCTGTAAAAAAAACAAGAGAATACCTATTTACAAAGGGCTTTGATGGCGTTTTATTGGGTAAACGGACTAGCTTTGCTTGGTTTTCAGGTGGAGAAAGTTCCATGAATTTTTATTCCGAAATGGGTTTAGGTTTTATTTGGATTACCCAAAATGAGGCTTTTGCCTATTGTTCTAATAACGAGGCTTTACGTATAGAAAAAGAAATTTTTAATAGTTCTTTTCCCGTGAAGAGTTTTTCTTGGGTAGAAGGTCCTGGATCCAATTTACAAAATTTAATCAAAGGAAAGAAAGTATTAAGTGACTTTCCTCTACCAAACGCTACGGAGGACTTTAACGGTATTAAACGTCTGCGTCTACAGCTTTCACCTGAACAGATAAAAATTGCTGAAAATCTCAGCCAAAGGGCTGCAAAATTACTCGAAGATGGGGTTAAAAACTTGAAGGCAGGAATGTCAGAGTTTCAAATTCAAGCAGAAATACGTAAGCTTTTTGATGCCGAGAACATTGCATTGCCTGTCTTACTTGTTGCCGGAGATGAAGACCTTAAAAATTATCGTCACCCATTAGCAACCGCAAAATCTGTTAATAAAAAAGTTATGGTTGTCATTTGTGCTATATTTCAAGGCGTGGAAATTGCAGCAACTCGTCTACGATATTTCTCTACACCAACTCAAGAAGATAAGCGCCTTGACGAAGCTGTTGCAAGCATCAATGCCGAGATGATAGCTGCAACTAAGGTTGGAACTCATGCTTCTCAGTTGTGGCAAAATATGCTCTCTGCTTATAAAAATCAAGGTTTTGAGCAAGAGTATCTCAACCATCATCAAGGAGGAGCCATTGGCTTTGACTCTCGGGAATGGATTTTACGCCCTAATTTAGACGAAACTGTCTTGGAAAACCAACTCTTTGCATGGAATCCCACCTTGACAGGCACAAAATCAGAAGAGACGGTTATTGCCAGCTCTTCCCCTAAAGTACTGACGATTACAGGAAATTATCCCACCCTAGAACACAAGGGTATTACTATTACCCTACCCTTATTTTAGAAAATTCAACGGAGGAAAAAATGAGATTTTTCTTAGACAGCGCCAAAATGGATGAAATCCAAAAAGGCTACGAATTATTCCGTATTGACGGAATAACAACTAACCCTCGACATATTCAGTCTAGCGGTAAGCCCTTTTATTCAGTAATTAAAGAGATTGCCGCATGGGGAGCTAAGCAAGGGTTTAAAACTTGGGAAGACTTTCCTATCTCTGTAGAGGTGAATCCTCACTTTGATAAGGCTGTAGATATGATTGCTATGGCAAAAGAGTTAAAAGCAATGTCTGATCTATTCGTAATCAAAATTCCCTGCACATTTGCTGGTGTAGAAGCCGCTCATAAGCTTGAAGAAATGGATATTCGAACAAATCTTACACTTGTATTTTCTGTCTCTCAAGCACTTTATGCTGCCCATGCAGGTTCTTTATTTGTATCCCCATTTGTAGGGTGGAAAGAAGCTAACGGAGAAGATACTCGTTCTTATATTGAGGGTATCGTAAGTGCCTATGCTCAATCAGACTCAGATACACAAGTTCTTGTTGCTGCTTTGAGAAGTGGATCCCAAATTGCCCATGCCTTTGAAAGTGGGGCTGATGCTGTAACTTGTGGGCTTAGTGTTTATGAAGAAGCAATCCTCCACCCCTATACTGATAAGGGGTTAGGTATTTTTACTAGCGCTTGGGATGGAACAGATACTTCCAAATAAAAACGTATTTGTATCTACTATACAATAAGGAGATTTACATGAAAAAAATCATTTTTACAGCTATGTTAGTCACTCTTGCATCTTGCGGAGGGGCACCTAAAGCTCAAGGCAACGCTCCTGCAGGTGCAAAAAAAGGCTCTTTATCATACCAAGATGTTCCAGCAAATGCTGAATTTGTCCTTACCACATCTCACGATCACAATACCGAGGGTTATAATCATTTAGCTTCGTTGGTATTTAAAGCTGCTGTTGAAAACAAATCTAACGGTCGTATTGGGATAAAAATTTATCCCAATGGACAACTTGCAGCCAGTGGTAAAGAAGGTGTTACCGGGCTTGTAAATGGAACTCTGGATATTTTCAAAGTCACAGGAGACCTCGCTGCTTATTGGGCTCCTGCCGCCGTTTTCGATCTTCCTTACGTATTCTCTGGAGATCGTGTAGCTGAAGCCGTATATGGCGATTACGCTTTTGTTGATGAAATCCGAAAAGATATTCTCAAAAAACAACCTAAGCTTCACCTAATGATGATTGCTTCTAGTGGAGGATGGAGAAGTTTTGCTACTACTAAAAAAGAAGTCCACACCCCATCTGATCTCAAAGGGCTAAAGATTCGCACCGTGCCAGCTAAGGTTCAACAAGATCTCGTGTCTTCTATGGGAGCTGTTCCTACAGCTATGCCTTATGCTGAAATCTACACATCCCTTTCTACAGGAGTTGTTGACGGGGCTAACCTCAGTATGGTTGACATCGTAAATGCCAAATTACATGAAAGCCTCCACTACTATGTTTTAGACAATCACTCTTACCTTGCCGCATTCTGGTTTATTAATTCTGACAAGTTGGCATCCATGCCTGAAGATCTCCAGAAAATTGTTGTAGACTCTTTTGAAGATATGCGCACTTGGTTAAATTCCTTCCCTAAGCTTGCTCAAGTTGCTGCTTATGAAGAATTTCGTGCTAAAGGGGGTAAAATTTATACTCCTAGTGCTGAAGAATTAAAACTCTTTAAAGAAGCTACTGCTGGCTTAAAAGATACCCTTATTGCCCAATCTGGAGAAGAGGTTCGCCCTTGGATTGCCAAATTGGAACAATATGTTGCTAGACATGAAGCTGCTCTCAACACGGTCCACAAACAAGAGATGAGAAAATAAATTTTTATCTTTATAAAAACGCAATGGATGACAGCCCTTGCGTTTTTATTTTTAGAAAAATAATATCAACAATTTTGGGAGTACTTCTAGTAGGGTAGATAAATTTTAGATATTCTAGGATTGCAGAAATTAACCCAATACAGTATAATATCTCGTGATAATAAGGACGGGTTTATGCAATCTCAATTAGTAACTTACTATAAGAAAATCAACCAACAAAAGCAAATAGGTGCAGATAACGAACAAAATCTTCGCCCTATTTTTTATGAGCTATTAAAATCCTATACGGATGCGGAAGAACTGATGCTCCAATACGAGCAGTTAGAACGCACTCTCTTTAATAGCTACCCCGATGCCCGCTTGCTTCGGCAGGGTATACCCGTTGGGCATGTGGAAAATAAAGATGCTAAAGACGATCTATACAAAGAGATAGATAAAAAACTCAATGACCGCAACTACCCCCATTATAATATCCTTTTTGAGAACACCCTAAGAGCCGTCCTCTACCAAAACGGCAAGAGAGTCGAAGATATCGACATGCAGGACGCCGACGAGCTCCACCGCGTGCTGTTGAAGTTTGTTCAATACGAAACTAATGAACAAATCGAGTTTCTTAACGCTTTGGGCACTTTGAAAGACATTTTACCCTCATTAGCGGGAGATTTAAGGGACTTTCTCCAGCAAGAGGCGGTTAATAACCCTAAATTCAATACTCAACTGCAAGAATTTCTCCAGATGTGTCAACAATCGATGAATAAATACGTTAATCAAGAGGATGTAATCGATATTATCATCCAACATGTGCTTACTCAAGATATTTTTATCATCTTTTTTAGCGATGCGAACTTCCACAGAGAAAATACTATCTCCCAAACAGTTGATAGCCTCATGAATACGCTTGGCCCTAAAAAACGAGAGATTGACGCTAAAATCGAAACCTATATCACCGTGATGAGAAAATATATCCACCAAATGGGTAAAGAAGATAAAAAAGACGTCCTCAAGATTTTTTACGAAGACTTCTACACCGCTTTGAATAGCAAAAAAGCCGACGTGCAAGGCGTTGTCTATACACCGCTGGCAATTGTGCGGTTTATGATCCAAGCGACGGACGAGCTACTTTATAAACACTTTGATACCAACCTCAGCCAACGAGGGGTGAAAATACTCGACCCATGCACAGGCACAGGGATTTTTCTTTCTGAGATAATTGAGTTCCTCGACCCGAAGAGCCTACAAGATAAATACGATAACGAGCTTTTCGCTAACGAGATCGACGTTCTTCCCTACTACATTGCTAATTTGAATATCGAATATAGCTACTTCGAAAAAACTCAATCCTACAAAACTTTTGAAAATATCTGCCTTATCGATACGCTGGAATTTCAAAAAGACGGAGAGGAACAACTGTTTGGCATGGCAAGCTTTAACGATGAAAACCTAGAGCGCGCCAAACGCCAATACGCCCAAGATATTTCGGTGGTGATTGGCAACCCACCCTACAACGCCAACCAGAAAAGCGAAAACCACAACAACAAAAATAAGATTTATGTCCATGTGGACGAGAGAATAAAAAATACCTACGTTAAAGAAAGCACCGCCCAAAAAACAAAGCAATTTGATATGTATAAACGATTTATCCGCTGGGCAAGTGATAGGCTTAACGAGCATGGGATGATTAGCTTTATTACCAATAATAGCTATATTGATGCACGGCAGGATGACGGCTTCCGCAAGTGCGTGCAAAACGAGTTTGACTACGTTTATATTGTTGATTTGAAAGGCAATGCCCGCAAAAACGATAAAACCGAAGGGCAAAACGTTTTTAATATTATGGTGGGGACGGCGATTGTCTTTTTAATTAAAGATAGTGCTATTAAAGAGAAAAAGGCAAAGATTGTTTACTGCACCATGCCCGACTTTGCCAACAGACAAGAAAAGCTTTACCAACTAACCTCGTTTAAAAAGGATTTTAAGAAGATACCCTTTGAGCAAGTACTGCCCAGTAAAACGGGGCAATGGCTTAATTTTGGAGCAGAAGACTTTACCGAACACCCTGCCCTTATTAGTAAAGAGGTTAAAAATAAAGGCATAGGTGACGAAAAGGCAATCTTCCAACTATTTAGCTTGGGAGTAGCCACTAACCGTGATAATTGGGCTTACGATTTTAACCCTACCCAGCTAGAAAACAAGGTTAAAAAGATGATCTCTGTTTACGATAAAGAAAGAGATACATTTAGCAAAGCCTATTTACAGTTATTGCAAGAAAAAGCTACTATCAACATTAAGGAAGGAGCATCTAAAGAAGAGAGAATTGATATTTGTAGCGCCCTTGACAGAGATTTTGAGTTTACGATGAAACAAGATTTGGATTACTCTATTAAATGGAGCAGAGACTTACTAAAAGATATGCAGTATGATAAAGAATATCAATTTAATCTTGAGGTTATTCGTCCTTCGTTATACCGCCCTTTTTGCAAGCAATACTTAGCCTTTCAAGACGGTATGATTGACGTTATAGGAGTCAACCGAAGGTTGTTCCCTACAGGTAAAGAGGGTGAGAATATTTGTATTAATATGCCTGTAATTGGTTCTCGCCATGGTGTTCCAATTTATGCCTCTAAATTTATGATAGATCTAAATAGTTTTGGAGACCCTGCTATATCAGTGCCCCTCTATAGATACGAGGGCATGGATGCCCGAAGTGTCGCGGGTGCAGGACGCACAGGAGCGACCGAAGACGGAAAGAAACTGCTAAATATTACGGACTGGGGCATGGGCTTATTTAAGGAGCGCTACGGGGCTAATATTACACCCGAGCAGGTGTTTGCCTATTGTTACGGGGTGCTTTCCTCGCCTGCCTACCAGCAAAAGTATGCCGACAACCTTAAAACGGATTATCCTCGTATCCCCTTGTACGACGACTTTAACAAGTTTTCTTGTTTGGGGCAGAAGTTAATCGACTTACATGCTCACTACGAGGCTATAGAGGCGTATGAGGGCTTGAAAATTACTCGTGACGACAGCTTTTTGCCCGAAGGAATTGAAAACCCTAATAAGAATAGAGTCACCCATCCCATGAAGATAGACAAAAAGCTGGGGGTGCTCCACCTCGACGCTAAAAACCGCATTGAGGGCATCCCCCTTGAGGCCTTCGACTACAAGATTGGCTCGCGATCTGCCATCGATTGGGTTGTGGAGTATCACAAGTTCAAAAAGCTCAACCCCGAAAAGGAGCTTCACCACAAAACCCTCATCGACGAGGGGCTAGACACCTACAACTGGAAAGAGATTCGGGCGGGGTTGTTCGATCTCGTGCCTAGGCTGGTTCGCGTTAGCGTAGAGACGCTGGAGGTGCTCAGGGAGCTGGGGGATGGGTGTTAATATGGATAGTAATATATTATCAGCATTGATTTCAGCTGGGGTATCTTTTATGATTACTGGCCTTTATTGGGGTGGAAAGCAAGTGTATGAGGCTTTTCGTAAGCGGAAGAGCTTTAAAACCTATAAAGCTTATGCCCAAGAGTGCCTTAAGCAATTGATTTACTATTATGAGAAACACAAAATTGTCCATTGGGATGACAAAGATAAATATTATAAATGGGAAGATTTAGAGTGGTATTTTATTAAAGAAACCGGGAATGAAACTATTCCTCAAGATGATAACTCTATATTGAATATTATTTTATCTTTTATAGGCGAAAGAGATTTATTAACAAAAGAAGAGCAAGTTACTATTTTAAAGATTCTTTTAAAAATGAGTACAGAAAATTGGATTTTCCACGCTAAATTAGTGGGCAAAGATGGTATTAAGCAGGAATTTTCTGATATTTTCATATCAGATAGCTCTAAAAAAATTATCACTGGAATTTATTATGACCACTATTGTGTAATATTTGACCACTGTGCTAATAAAGATTTTTGCGAAAACCTATTACTCAAGTTAGAAAAAGGAGATTTTGATACAAGAATTAAAAAAATTATAGAGATAGAAACACAGGGTTAGTTTTATTAGGGGATAAAAGCATTGAATGATTCTTTTTTGAAATTAGCTTTGAAAATTTGACTTTAAATTTGTTGTGTGTTATAATGATGTGCTTAGAGTAGCTAGTAGTATTAGTTGATTTTAAGGGATATTGTTAAACTTGTCAACAGTTGTCGCAAGCATTCTAAATAATTATTTAGCCTGCTCGCTCTGCTTTCAGATATACTCATATAAGAGTATTCTGCCAGTAAAGTTGACACAACAATAAACGTTATAGTTTGCATGGGTTCTCCTATGTTTATTATATCACACATTGTACACCTTTATTGTACACTTTGAAAAAAGTGTAAACGGCTTTTCTAGAATAGAAGCTGCAAATAATCAATAAGTCTAGATTATTGATTATAAAGATTCTACAGAATCTAAAGATACCCCGCCTCGTGTGGGGTTTTGGTGCGTACAGGAGAATATAGAAAATGAATGAAAAAGAATTTAATAAATTTTTCCAAAGATATATAGAAAATCAAAAAAATACAGCCCATTTCGATGCTCCTATAAAGATAAAATATAAGCAAACTTATTATAGTTTTCTAACTAATCCTAATAATATAGCCAAATATGCCTTTTTACCATTTATTGGGTATGACATTACTGAACGACGATATTCAAAAATAAAACATATATCATACTCAGATAGAAAAATATATAGAAGAGAAAAAATCAAAGAAAATACTGAAAATGAAAATAAAATTTTGAAAGAGCGCCCTATCAGGTACGCTTCCCATAAAGCACGGCTTATCTATTCTTACTATGCTAAGATGTTAAGTGATCTGTATGAGTCTAAACTTACAGAGTTAGGTTTACAAGAGCGTATATTTGCCTATCGCCCACGCCCTGAACACTATGAATCAAAGGGACTAGCTTGGAACAATATTACTATGGCAAAAGAGGTTTTTACTGAAATAAAAGATAACCGAAATAATGATTGCTATATTTATTTATATGATATAGAAGGATTTTTTAGTAATTTAAGCCACAATAT
Organism: Brevinema sp.; assembly: GCA_051653605.1. Classification (GTDB taxonomy): domain Bacteria; phylum Spirochaetota; class Brevinematia; order Brevinematales; family Brevinemataceae; genus JBOFWL01. The sequence goes on along the minus strand of JBOFWL010000022.1, from coordinate 1,580 downwards.
TCTAAAAAATAGGTGGATTAGTCTTCTGGGGCAAAGTGAACTTCCTAAAGATCATTATAATATTTTTAAATCTTTAACTAAATATTGTTATATAAATAAAATAGATCTTCTCAAATATTTTAAAAAAGAGTTGAAAGAACAAAATTTAGAGAGAAGAACAAGAACTTCTACGGGAAAGATTCAAATAGAAAAACTTGAGCAAAAAGGCACTTTGAAAGTTTCTCAAAAAGGATATCAATATAATCGACGATTCACAGATATGGCTCTATTAAAAATCCTACAAGATAATTTCTATGAAAACCCCTTGAAATTTAGAGAATTTCGAAATGATTTTAAAAAGAAAGGGGGCAAATTTCAGATAAATACCGATCCTATAGGTATTCCTCAAGGAACTCCTATTTCAGCTTTACTTTCTAATATTTATATGCTAGATTTTGACAAACAGTTATTAGATTTGTCCCAAAAATACAATCTTTTTTTTCGTCGTTATTCTGATGATATTGTAATTGTCTCACCTCCCAACAAAGATGTAAAAAGAGAAATTGAGCAATTTATAAAAAATTGGCAGGAAGAAAAAAAAGAGACTGTTAAAATTCATGAACTTGGTACAAAAAGTCTTTTTATCAACTTCACCAAAGTTACAGAGAGAAAAAGACTTTCATATTTAGGATTTACTTTTGATGGTGAAACCGTTTGCTTGCGATCTAGTGGGATTTCAAAGTATTATCGTAAAATGACTATGTGGATACGATCTTCTACACGAGGATTATTACAAAAACATAAACGGCTGGGATCTCAACTCATAGGTGATAAAATATTTTCTCGGAAAATCTATAAATTATATTCTCATACAAAAATATCAATTAAGTCTTCGAAAAGTCGCCAAAATTTTCACCAAGGGAACTATATTGATTACGTTAAAAGAGCAGATAATCTTTTTAAAGATGGTTTTGGATCAAATATAAAATCTACATTAAGAAATCATTCTAACATTCTTAAGCGACGTATTGATGGGGCAAATAAATGTTTGAAAATTGCTCTAAAAAAACCTGATGTTAGGGTTCCTATAAGGAGATATATAAAATAATCTTTCAACTATTACTCTCCTATTTCTCTTGACTTACCACCCCATTGTAAGCAATCATTGGATACCCTAATAAAAGGAGAATCCCATGATAAACGCTCTATCCCAAATTCGTAAAGAAGATATTAATCCCAACCTATCACCATCCGTTTGTAAAAACCTTCTTCAGTGGCATACCAAAGCTGGCTCCTACCCTTGGAGAAAACTAGAAGCTCTCGCCTTAGGTTCAGAACTCCCTCAAAGGCTAACCTTGTCCTTCAAAGCAGGCACAAAATTACTAAGAAGCTATCAAGGCAAAAATCGTCTGGTTCTTGTTACTAGCGATCCAAAATATCCCTTCCTCTATGAAGGTCAGAACTTTCGTAGTCTGTCTGCCATAGCCCAAACCATTACAGGAACTAAGTGGAATGGCAACCTATTTTTCAATGTTCAACGAACATATTTGAAGGTTGCACCGCAGGGCAACCTCTTCTTTAAGGTGGGGCAGCATGGCAAG
>JBOFWL010000021.1:0-2718 GCA_051653605.1 Brevinema sp. | reverse complement strand
ATGATAGCAGAGCAATACTTGATTATTGTGATAAAGTAATGTGGATGGAGAAAGGCGAGCAGAAGATGTACGGAGAGCCAAAAGAGGTATTAAACGAATACCTCAGCTTTATAGGCGCCCCTAAAGTATAGTTAAAATTTAGAAAGCCCCACACACTTACTTAATCTGTGGGGCTTTCTAAATTTAAATACACAGAACCCAGTAAATATGTAGGTTGAAAGCAATTTTCACTGATTTTTATACCCAAAATAAGCACGTTTATACCTTTTTAAACGGATATTGACAAGCCTCAAAGGGTGAGTCGTAAACAAGGATCTAACTTGTTATTTTATAACAAATTAACAAAATAACAGAGGATTTTAATCCTTAGCTCTCTCCAAATTATTATAAATTTAACTCATTGTTAATACTGTATTTAGCCCTTGTTAGGTGGGTATTGTTAGTAAATCCTTTTTATTTGCAAGCTTTTGAATATCAAGCCAAAGCCCATCACTGTATGCCGCTTCACGAACATTTACAGTAATTTTAGGGAACGACAATTTTTTAAGCTTGCTTTCAGTAAAAACTTCTTGCCGAACGGTATAATGGGGAGTAATGCTTTTTAAGCTCATCCCAAAAACCGTTGACGGCTTCGGGAGTGAATTTAGCGACCTTACGCAAGCGGTTTTACAACCATTCCATACCTTTTTGATAAAGGATTTCAACAGGGCTTACCGGCAAATCGCTGGCAATCTTCACCCTAAACAGGGGGTAAATACAGTACTGCAAATGACTTAAATTTACAATAATTCAGGTATGCAAGTTATCAGTGAGTAACTCTCAAATATATTGGATAATCCCTAAAATTCCCTGTATTTTCAAGGTAAATTCCCTAGCATATAGTCCCCGAAACGAAGTGAGAGGGATAATAGGGATGATCTGCCATCGAGGGGAAACTCATCTTGTTAATTGTATATAAAATAATGATATAGTGCGGGAACACAGTTTCAATAACAGTGAATTAAACAACGATTAGAGTGATTCTCAGAGAAACAATCTTTGATGATATTTTTAGATATTATCTTTTAGAGATAGACATTCCAATACTAATGCCTAAAAGAATAGAAATAGGCCTAGCCACCTGCCCTTTGAATGATAACAACTGATAGGAAACTCCAAAATAAGGAGAAAAACGAACACTTATTGATTTAGAATAGATATAATCAATATTAAAAATAAGTTGAGTCCTACTATTAATACCATAGGAAGAAAATTTAGGATTATAGGTAAGACCTATGCCCATAATAGCTAAGTTAATAAAAAAATTAAGATTACTTTTGCTGTAAACAAGACCTCCAAGACCAAAAGTGCCCCCAGTCTGGAGAATATTTGCATAACGAAAGTCTACTCCTAGGGCATTAATCTCATGAAATTGGTAATCGAAATATAACTGAGAATAAAAATATAGCTTTGTTGGAGCTTGAAATTCAGCTCTTACTCCAACACTAGCTGCATGAGCTGGATGAAAAGAGAAATCAAATGATGAACTAAATGCAACATCTGATGAAATACCAATTAAAAGAGGCTTACTTTGAGAAAAGACAGGGGTTGATAGTACTAATAATAAAAAGAGTTTTTTTATCATATTTCTGTTATTTAGTATAGCTTGCAAAAGGAGCATCAATTGCATTAAAGTCAATATTGTTTTTCCCTTGGGAAGGAGTCGTAACAGCATCTGTATATTTAACTGCCATTATACCATCACTATTAAGCAGTAGGCCAATATAAGAACCTGTTTGTAATGTGTAAATAGCAGTAGTTGCTGATCGAGCCTCGTTAAAACGATATACTTTATTCTCGGTAGTATCCTTAGCTATAATATCTCCACTAGATTTGTCAATAGAGATCTCTTCTTTTGAAGTAACATAATAGAGAGGGCTACTAGTGATATTGGCTATCCATTCATTTTTAAGAGCGGTATTTTGAGTAGAACACGAACTTAATAATAGAAAAAAGACGACTATAGAAAATTTCATTATTGCTCCTCTCTAGTTTGAGTGACTTCAATATTCAATGTTTTTGTTTTTTTTGCCTGAGATCGCTCTTGAATAGATCGAATTGAGAGAAAAGGAGCACGTCTGGCTGTTTCGCGGTAATCTTTTTTGTAATGAAAGGCATGATAAAAATCGAAACCGAAGCCCCAATTTAGGTGAATTGCGTGGTGAGGAACATGTAAAGAACCCGTATAAGGTGTATTATTTTCTCTATTAATTCCAGAGAAGGGGATAATTGCATAGGCGATAGTATATTTGATCTCAAGTAATCCTGACAAATAATCTGCAATGGGGAGTCTAAACTGTAGGCTGAACTGACCGCCAATACCTGCCAGCATAAAGCCAGCTTGGTCGGCGGTGCCATTATAAATGCCATCTATTCTAAGCTCAGGGTGGGCGACGACAGGGCCAATTCCAACACGGGTAATGATTTCCATAACTTTACCTGCATAAGCTTTATAGGCAAAATTTGCTAATACAAGATTATATCCATGAGAAATATCTAAGTGTTGAATATGATTATCGGTATTTACTAGAAATATTTTTTGGTGAATCCATTCAGCGCCTATGCCCCAAGTATGTTTATTATTCCATATTTCGATACGTGTTGTCCAATAGGGGGCGTCTGACATCACGGTAAATGCGCGGGATTCCCAAATAGGATAATGGACTACGGGTGTACCCA
>JBOFWL010000020.1:0-1010 GCA_051653605.1 Brevinema sp. | reverse complement strand
TCTTTCATAGCTTTTAATTTTCGATGATTACAAACTTGTTATTATTGAAATAAGGGTCTTTGTTGGCAAATAGCTCTAACTCTTTTCCGTGGGCACTGAAAAGAATATTAATCTCCTCATCACTTGCGTAAACGCTGATTATAACGAACTCACTAAAGGTATCACGTAGATACTTCATTGCTGATTTAAAATTTGCTGCCATAGTTTTAAAAATTGATTCTGGAACTTAGAAGCTCTCGGGTGTTAGCCTTTTATATTCGGTTCTCTCCATTGAGCTTTTTTTTAATTCCGTCACTCGTCGTCTACGGTATGTTTCGCCTTTTAGACAGCATCAAAAGGTTGATAAGTAGGTAAGAGCAAGATTTCAGCATCAAATACTACCTGCAAAGCAGCGTGGAGATTTTAAGATGAACCAATAGGTTTAATCTTGATATTGCCTACTTATCAGAATACCTTTGCTGAATAAAAGACGAAATGTAGCCGACGAGGGAATTAAGAAGAGGCGAAATGGAGAAAAAAGAACCGAATCAGACAAATGAAAAAGTCCACTCTGCCTCTTCATGTGCGAAGCTAAGTGGGGAGGTGATTAGAGTAATCCTAGAACGAAGTGGAGGGATATAGAGAATAAAATACCAAATGCATCTACGGTTCGCCATCCGTTACGATATTCGCTTGAGAGGCACGAAAAAGCAGCGTAATGGATGGCGAACCGTAGATGGTTAAAGAAACAGAATAAAAAATCAACAAATTAAGAATCAAATAATTAACACCGCCAAAATAAAATTTTGAGCGGTGTGTGACGCTAGGAACCCTAACGCGCCCTATTCAGCCCATCGCCAAAATCCGCACTTCTTTAGGAAATATGATGGTCTAGCCCCCCTACCCACGGTCTTAATGAGAGGTAGAGAGTCCTATTTGAGTGCGAAAAAAGGTGCGAATAAATTATACTCGTGCGTCTACGAATGAGTAGGTAGAGAGAAGAATGTCACCGTACTTTGTCCAGATACGCT
>JBOFWL010000019.1:0-9883 GCA_051653605.1 Brevinema sp. | reverse complement strand
ATGATAGCAGAGCAATACTTGATTATTGTGATAAAGTAATGTGGATGGAGAAAGGCGAGCAGAAGATGTACGGAGAGCCAAAAGAGGTATTAAACGAATACCTCAGCTTTATAGGCGCCCCTAAAGTATAGTTAAAATTCTGGCAACATTTTAATATGCTTGACTTTATAATGAAAATAAAGGAAAAAGACAAAAGATAGTAATAGCGAATTTAATGTATATCCCGCTGCTAGAGTATAAACATTAAGATTTAACGGTACAATAAAAAGAACCCAAAACACTCGAAATCCAATAACTCCAATGATAGTAATAATTGTAGGAATGAGAGAGTCTCCAAATCCTCTTAGGGCTTGAGTATATATCATCTGAGGGATACTTAAAAAGTACATGGGGATAATAATAAGAACTAGCCGACTGGCTATTAAAAGAACCTCTGTATTCTGTGTAAATAATGGAATAATCGTATTTCGCGAGAGTATTAATAGGATTGTTAGACTTCCTAAAAGAATGATGCTCATTAATCGGATATCTCGTATTGATTGACGAACTCTTTGCCAATTTCTTGCTCCATAATTTTGTCCAACAAATGTAAGTACCGTAGTTGATAATGAAGAAACAAAAATATCAATAATGGCATCGATGCGTTGATAGACAATCCAAGAGATAATAACTACAGATCCTAAACTATTAATAACACTTTGCACTAGAATATTCGATAAACTATACATAATACTTTGAATTCCAATAGGTAATCCAACAATTAAAATATTATAAATCAACGTTTTATCTAATTCTAATGAAAACACTCTTGAATATTTTTTCAATTTATGAAGCATTATACCAGCTAAAATACTGGCACCGATTGCTTGAGAAACTATCGTCGCGATAACCACTCCAATAATCCCTAATTTTAATACCAAAATAAAAATAAGGTTTAAAATCATATTAAGAAAGCTACATAAAATAAGCACATAAAAAGAGCTTTTAGAGTCTCCCAATGCCCTCATTACTCCAGTAAACACATTATATAGCACGCCAAAAATCATTCCTAATAAATAAATATTTAGGTAAGAAAGAGCTAGAGGGATGGTTTCAGGAGGGGTGTTCATTAGGATTAAAATAGATTCAACGTAGAACAAGCCTATTACAGTAAGAGATAGCGTGACTAAAGCAAAAATAAAAATCCCGTTAATAATAACTTTATTTAATCTTGAATAATCTTTTTGTCCGAAATATTGCGCACAATATGTTGTGATTCCAACAGAAATACCTATGAATAAGTTAACTAATAACGTAATAATTTTTGCGGTAGATCCACCTACTGCAGCAAGGGCTATATCTCCTAAGAATCTACCTATAATTATTGTGTCTACAATAAGATACAGGTGCTGGAAAAATATACCTAATGCTATAGGAATAAAAAATTTGAAAGCATTTTTCCAAATGGGGCCTTCTGTAATACTAAGCATCTTTTATACCTTATAAGCAGATTGTTGATTTAAGTAACTCTTTTGCATAAGCACTTTGGGTGTTTTTGAGGTCATTAATAGGGATGTCTTCTACTATTTGCCCATTATGTAAAAATAATACGCGAGAACACATATATGTAACAGACATAATATCATGTGTGATAAAGATATAGGTGAGATTCAATTCTTTTTGTAAATCTCTTAATAGATCCATAATCTGAACCTGCGTATGCGTATCTAATGCCCCTAAAGCCTCATCAAAGAAGATAATTTTGGGCTTGCTGGCAATGGCGCGAGCAATACATACTCGCTGGAGCTGCCCACCACTTAACTGGTGAGGAAATCGATGCTGAAAATTTTCGTCTAGACCAACTTTTTTTAATAACGAAGCAACCTCATCTTGATAAGATAATTTTAGTTTATGTCTTTTTGCAAAAATTTTAAGAGCTTCTTTAATAATTTCATATACACTGAATCTCGGATTCACAGATGTATTATAATCTTGAAAAACAACACTAATATTTGTGTTTAGATATCTTTTAGCGGCACTATTTGTATAGGGGTTTCCTTCTTTGAATAAATATTGTCCAGAAGAAGGCTTGAGCAGCCCCATTAAAATTCTGCATAAAGTAGTTTTACCGCTGCCACTTTCTCCTAGTACGGCAAGAATTTGCCCCTGCTCGATCGAAAAAGATATATCTTTTAGAATATGAGTTTTATTTTTGGTTAATTCACTTTTGAAAAACATATTCACGTGGCTTAGTTCAATCATACGGTAACTCCTTTAAGAACCTCATGATATTTTGATAGTAGTAGTTTTTTTTGAAAGATTAAATCTTTTGTGTATTCATTTTGAGGAGATTCGATGATGTTTTCTGTAGTATTGCAATCTAGAACGCTTCCATTTTTTAGAATTAATATTTTATCAGAGATGGCTGAAGCCGCTAATAAGTCGTGGGTGATAAAAATCAAGGTTGTCTTATTATTTTTGATTTTTTTAAATTCTTGAATAATATGATATCGCGTAATACAATCGATGGATGTCGTGGGTTCGTCTGCAATAATGACATCGGGCTCTAATGCAATAGCAATGCCGATCATAATGCGTTGCAACATGCCACCACTAAGCTGATGAGGATACTTTTGAAGCACCTCATCAGGGTCTTTAATGTGCATTGTTTTAAGAATATCGATTGATTTTTGATGAATATGAGCCTTAGACCAATCAGTATGAGCCAATAGCGTTTCTGTAATTTGGTAGCCAATACGATATAAACTATCAAAACAAACCATGGGGTTCTGAAGGATCATGGTTATTTTTTTGCCTCTAATGCCCTGCATATAGTTTTTATCTTTTTGGAGAATATTTTCTCCTTTAAAGACAATACTGCCTGTTGTGTGGAAATTAGGGCTGAGTACTTGCATGATTGTCTTTGCCAGGAGAGACTTCCCACTTCCGCTTTCGCCCAAGATACCTAGGCATTGTCCTTTTTCAACGTCAAAAGATACATCTTTAATAAGATGTTTTTGCTGAGCAATGCCCTTCACTTTACTGGTGAAAACAACATTCAAATTTTTAACAGATAGTAAAGCGTTTTGCATCATCCACTCTCCTTAGGATCTAAAACATCACGAAGAATATCAGCTAGAAAGTTAAAAATGGTTACGAGAGCTACAATGGCTATACCTGGAATAAGCATTTGTAGGGGAGTATGAACCATTACCTCTTTGGCATCGTTAAGCATTGCCCCCCATTCTGGAGTAGGAGGTTGAACCCCTAGACCTAAAAAGGATAATGTAGAAATATTAATGATTGTCCAGCCAATATCAAGGCTAGCTAATACAGCTGTTTCTGATGAAATACTACTGAGGAGATGGTTTTTAAAAATAAAGTAGGGGCTATTCCCAATTACACGAGAGAAATGAACAAAATTTTTGTTCTTATGTTTAATAATGTTTGCTCTGATAATACGCGCATACCACGCCCATTTAATGAAGATATTAGCTAAAATGATATTTCTGATTCCTATTCCAAAAAGAGCTACTACAGCAAAAATAATAATTTGAGGAGGAAAAGAAAGCATAATATCAATACAAGATAAGATAATTTTATCTAAAATACCACCAATATATCCAGATAAAGAACCCAAAATAATGCCAATACTGATAGCTGCTAACATAATAATGAAAGACAATCCTAAGGTATATCGGATTCCATAAATCAACCTAGAAAGAATACAACGCCCTAATTGATCTGTTCCTAAAGGGTATTCAAAAGAAATGGGCGCCAACGTATTTAAAATATCTACGGTATAAGGGTCGTGAGGCGCAAAGAAAGGGGCGAAAATTCCAATGATAGCTATTGCAAGTATTATAGTGGATAAAGCGAAAAGTACGGGAGTTCGATGTTGATTTTTATTGATCATCACACTTCCCCAACTCGAAATTTAGGGTCGATGACTGCTTGAATAATATCAAATGTAAGATTCGATATGATAAACAGCACACCTACTAACAAAACATAAGCTTGGATTACAGGGTAATCTCGATTAAAAACACTAGTAATACAGAGTGTTCCTAATCCAGGCCATGCAAATACATTTTCAACGACTATTGTTCCAGAAATAAGTTGGGGAATAGTTAGCCCCAATGTGACAACGCAAGTATGGAGCGAGTTTTTCAAAACATGCTTTATCAGAATATTTTTAGAAGAAAGCCCTCTAACACGAGCATATAGGATATAATCTTCTTTCATATTTTCAATCATATTATTTCTAATAAGCCGAATAAATGTAGATATATACCCCAACGATACCGTAACAGAAGGCAGAATTAAGCTTTTAATGCCGTGATAATTTCCATTTGTGGGCAGTAAATTAAGTTTGATACTTATCAACCATATGAGCAACATTCCCACCCAATACGAAGGCATGGACGTTGTCATAAAAATGAAAGATCTGATAATTTTATCAAAATAGCTGTCTTTATATACAGCACATAAGAAACCAATGGGAAAACTAACGATTATTACCAAAAATAAGGATGCAAAAGCCAAAATAAGGGTGTTTGGTAATGCGTATAGAATTTTATCTGCAACAGAATGTATAGAGTCGGTATAGCTAATGCCGAAATCAAAAGTTAAAGCCCTAGCTAACCATTTAGTATATCTTATTATGTAGGGGTCGTTTAGCCCTAATTTTTCTCTTGTTTCTTCTAGTAGTGCTTCGGTGATAACAGGGGTTTGACTTACTCGAAGAGCAACTTCAGCCGGATCAGATGGAATAAGATTTATAAACACAAAGGTGAAAAAGGATACCGCTAGTAATAGTGGTATAGCAGATAGAATTCTTATTAAGATGTATCGTTTCATAATTTTCCCTTGAATAATTTATCAAGAACAAGATTTTACAACCAGTTAGGAGAATTTCTTCTAGTCTGTAAAGGAAATATCTTCAAATGGAATAATATATTGAGAGGGCTTAAAGAGAACATTACTAAGGTGCGCAGAATATAGAGCTTTATTGTTTTCAGCAGTAAGCGGAATATAAAGGGCAGATTCGTGTAGGGTAGTAAGAACATCACGATAAAGTTGTTGTCGCTTATTTTCATCTACAGTAACAAAAATTTCTTTTATGGCTTTATCAATTTGAGCCTTATTAGGCAGGCCTAACTGGGCTTGGTAGTCCCCATGAACAGGAGCCGTCATTGATAACAAAGAGGATTGAGGATCATAAGGAGAACCCCAGGCAATATTATGAGCAATATCAAAATCCCCTTGTTTTAAAGCATCAATATAAGTTTGACGCTCTAAGCCTATTAATTTAATTTCTATTCCAATATTAGATAATTGCCCTTGCAAATATTCTGAAATAGTTTTTCCTGTTACACTATTATTATCGTATAAAAGATTAAAAGATAATGTTTGACCATTTTGAGTGCGAAACCCTTGAGGATTTTCAAGCCAACCACTCTTATCTAGGTAACTTTTGGCAAGTTCAATATCGTAGGCGAATGGTTTTAGGCCAATATTAGCATATGGGATATTGGTTGCGTATAAAAAATCAGCTGGAGGCTCAATTTCGTGAAAAATCCCCTTAGCAAGATCTTTCTTGTTGATAGCATGAGACAAAGCATAGCGAACATCTATATCTTTAAGTATGGGATTATTTGAATTTAAAACAAGATGGCGAGTTGCTATTGCATCAGAAACGCTTACCTGATACTTAGTATTTGTTTTATAGGTATCTAAGATGTGGGCATCTAATAATTCCGCACCATAAATTAGAGATATCTCTCCTTTTTGAAGGGCAAAGATTCGCGTATAATTATCGGGAATTACTTTCATGATAACGCGTTGTATTTTAGGTTGGTCGCCCCAATAATTTGTGTTGGCTTCGAAAATGGCATACTCATCTTTTTTAGTTTCAACAAGAGTATAAGGGCCTGATCCAATATAGCCGAGTATACCATCTTTAGTGGTTCCGTCTTTCATTGCGCGAGGGGAAAGCATACCAAAGGGGCGAGTAAGACCTAATTCTATTAATAATGGATAATAAGGTTCGGATAATTTCAACACAAAGGTGTGAGCGTCGGTAGCTTGATAATTTGTGATGACCTGCATGACGCCTAGCCAAGCATGTCGATTTTTATTATCCCAAAGGGCGTCAAAATTTTTCTCAATGGCATAGGCATCCAGTGTTTCTCCATCAGAAAATTTCATATCTCTGCGAATATCAAACGTATAAGTCTTTCCATCTTTACTGATGTCCCATTTCTGGGCCAGAGATGGCTGAATGCCATTGTTTTCGAGTGAAACCAAGGTGTCAAAGAGCATGTTTTGAGCCCATAGTTCGCCTTGATATAAGTGGGGGTGAGGGTCTCTTATATCTCTAAAGTTAGCAAAAACAATTTCATCTTTTTGCACGTTATCTGTTCTTTGAGAACAATAAGACGTAAAAAGTACTGCCACTAGTAATAATATTTTCTGCATTACATACTCCAGATAGTGAATATTTTAACTATAGACTATCTAGTTAGATAACCACAAGCCAACTCTTCTACAACTTTCCATTATAGATCTAATAGTACACCATTGTCAAGAATCTCTAATTATTTTGACTATTCCTAATATATAGATTAACTGGCTTGCGGTACTTATGAGATTGCAAAATTCTTTGATTTTCAATATGTCGCCTTGACTTTAGTTAAAAATATGATATAATTCAATATGCTAGAAGATGTGTCGCATCATTATTGATAGTGATGCAACACAAAATGCAGAGGTAAATCTTTTGAGATACTGGTGCCTTTTGTAAGAATTAAAAAGGAGTAATAATGATAGCTACAGTCACTCTTAACCCTAGTATTGATTACTATATAGAGGTTTCCCAACTTTCAGAAGGTAACAGCCTTAGTTCTACCAAAAATACGTTTTTGGCGGGAGGAAAAGGGATTAACGTCTCGAGAGTGCTTTCTAATTTGGGGTATTCTTCTCAAGCAATTGCCTTTATCGGTGGCTTTACAGGCGATTTTATTCTCTCTCAAGAGCCCGATCTGATTATGCCTATCCCTATTCAAAATATGAATAGAATTAATACCAAGATCAAAACATCCTCCAAAGAGACGGAGATACATGGAATTGCTCCTCATATTTCTTTGGATGAATTTAACCTTCTTTGTGAAAAAATTAAAAGCCTTGCCCCCTCTCTTGAAGTTCTTGTGTTATCGGGTTCTGTACCTTCTTCTTTGGGCGTGGATACCTACAAAACGATCGCAAGCCTCTGTCCACCATCTACTAAGGTTATCGTTGATACTAGAGGAAAATCTCTTAAAGAATGTCTTTCGTTGCCTTCTATTTTTCTTATCAAGCCTAATAAAGATGAAATTGGTGAGCTTTTTGGGCAAACAGTGGAAACAACAGAACAAGGTTTAGAAATGGCTCTTTCTCTTAAGAAGAAGAATTCCATACAGAATTTAATCCTTTCTCTTGGAGCAGAAGGCGCCTATTTTTTATGCGAAGATAAGGTTTTCTTTGCAGATTCTCTTAAGGGAACACTTGTTAGTAGTGTTGGGGCTGGAGATTCGGTTGTGGCTGGATTTACAGCATCCTACCTCAAAACGAAAGACCCTATCGCAGCCTTTACCTACGGAATTGCCTGTGGTGCAGCAACTGCTTTTTCAGAAGGGCTTTGCCAAAAAGAAACGGTTGATCAGCTTGTAAGTCATGTTAAGATTAAGAAAATCATATAAGAAAGGAGCCTTTATGTCGTATTTTTCCCCAAAACTTGTACTTTTAGATTCTTCTAGTACAACTAAAACAGAATTGCTCAATGAAATGGCGCAAGCTTTTGTTGGACAAGATTATGCAACCGATGCCGAGCAACTTGTACAAGAGCTACAAAGACGTGAAGACATCCACGCAACGATAATTTCTGATAATATTGCGATGCCTCATGCCAAATTGTCGTCTATTAAGAAAGCAGGGGTAGTTATTGCTCGTGTGCCTAAGGGCATTCTTTGGGATCAGGCAAACTCTGAATCTGCGAAGCTTGTTTTTATGGTGGGTGTTCCCGAAAAAGATAATAATACGCATTTAGATATTATCTCTTTGCTGGGTTCGGTGTTAGATAATAAAGAAGTATATCAGAAAATGATGAATGCAACCAAAGCAGAGGATATTCTTTCTCTTCTTACTCTTTCCACAGAAAAAACGGCAACGTCTTCTGCAGGAAAAAGTGTTGATATTGTTGCCGTTACGGCTTGTCCTACAGGAATTGCTCATACCTATATGGCGGCAGAAGAATTAAAAAAGAAAGGTGCTGAACAAAATCTTGTCGTGCGAGTTGAAACCAATGGCGCTGACGGAGCAAAGAATATTCTTACTGAAGAAGAAATTGCTCAAGCAAAAGTAGTAATTATTGCTTCGGATCGAGAGCTTGATCTTTCCCGATTTCACGGCAAAAAAATGATTTCTGTTAGTGCTGGAGACGCCGTTCGTAATGCAAAAGACGTTATTACTCGCGCACTCTCTCCATCTACAACTGTTTATACTCAAAGCAACGATCAAAGTGCTACAACAAGCTCTGTTGCAAAAAAAGGCGTATACGCACAGCTAATGACAGGGGTATCTTATATGCTACCTTTCGTCGTAGGGGGCGGGATATTAATTGCCTTTGGATTTATGTTCGGAATTACAGCACATGATCCAACAGCATCAGATTATCACCCTTTAGCTCAATTTTTTAACACTTTAGGTGGGGCAGGGGCTTTTTCTCTTATGATTCCCATCCTAGCTGGATTTATTGGCTTTAGCATTGGTGAGCGTCCTGCTCTCATGCCAGCGATGGTGGGTGGGCTTCTCTCTGCGCAAAATGGTGGAGGCTTTTTAGGAGGGCTTTTTGCAGGATTTATTGGTGGATATGCTATTCTTATCCTTAAAAAAATCTTTTCATATCTTCCTAGACAACTTGAAGGCTTAAAGCCAGTCCTTTTCTACCCTGTTTTTGGGCTTATCCTTATGGGAGCGGTTGTTTTACCCTTAATGTCTTATATTTCTACAATTAACTCAGGAATGTCAGACTTTTTAAATTCACTAAGTAATTCTAACCTTATTTTCTTGGGTCTAATTTTGGGGGGAATGATGGCTGTTGATATGGGCGGGCCAGTGAATAAAGCTGCGTTCACCTTTGGGATTGCTGCGATTTCTGCAAATAACTATTACCCTCATGCTGCGGTAATGGCTGGAGGAATGGTTCCTCCTTTAGGCTTGGCTTTGGCAACAAGTTTTGCAAAGAATCTTTTTAATCCTGCCGAGCGAGAAGCAGGAATTACATGCTATGCTTTGGGGGCTTGTTTCATCACTGAAGGAGCAATTCCATTCGCTGCAAGCTATCCTCTGATTGTTATTCCCTCAGCTATTTTAGGGTCTGCAGTAGCAGGGGCACTATCGATGGCGTTTGGCTGTCAACTTCCTGCACCACATGGTGGAATTTTTGTCTTTCCATTAATTACAAATGTTGCGCTCTACATCTTATCCATTTTAATTGGAAGCATGATTACAGCGATATCGATAGTATTCTTTTTGGGAAGAAAGAAAAGCAAAATCTCTTAATAATACTAAGATAGTCTCTAAAAAGTTTTGAAAAAATATAAAGTCCCCAAAGTGTTAGGAGTTTTTAACATTTTGGGGGCTTAATTATTTTCGTATATCATAAATGAGGATTAGCTATATCATCCGCGAATCTAAAAAGTATATGTGTTTCAATAGAGAGGTGTGGGGTAATGAAACATCTTGTAAAAATAATTATTTTAGTGTATAATTGAGATAAAGATAAAGAATAGACAGGATAAATAATGAAGAACCTAGGGAATCAACAAGAGAAGAATTTTTTTAAGCGGTTTCTGGTAGAATTCAG
>JBOFWL010000018.1:0-1099 GCA_051653605.1 Brevinema sp. | reverse complement strand
GCACTGTTTGAATGTAGCGTCGGCTGCAGTGAGCGAACGCTCTCTGTGATTGATTGGTTCTGACTTGCAGCATTTGCGTGTTCAGATGAGCAGGGTGAAGGCAGCGGAATCGCGGCCATTGTTACACTGCATTGCACATCTCTTCAGCAGCAAGTATGGAGTCACACAGTGATGAGAAAAATACCTCTCAAGCCTTTGAGATTAGATCACAAGTTTCTAGCTGCAAGTCATCACAAAAATCAAGCTAGTCGTCACAAAGACCAAGTCGATCATCAGCCAGTGTGGCACCAACTCGGGCTCGAGCTAAAGCAGAAGCAGCTTGAGCTAAAGCGCCTTATGCAGAAAGAGAAGCAGCTATGATAAGGAAAAAGCAAAAGTAGAAGCAGATCTATTCTTGCTACAATTTTAAAAAGTGCAGCATCTGCTGAAGCAGCGATTTATGAAGCAGCAGCGATTTATGAAGCAGCAGCTGACATTGAGGAGGCTGGGGGGGAGTCAGTCTCATCATTGAGAAGCTTCCCTTTTATCTGCAGGAAAGATGGATCACTTATGGTGCTAAGTATAAAGAGGATTATCATGTCTCTTTCCCACCATTTGGCTTCTTTGTGCAGTTCATTTGCGACCAAGCAAGAATAAGAAATGATCCCAGTTTTTAGCTCTCTATGCAGTGTCATCCTAAACAGGAGAAATTTTCACGGGTCAGCAACAAAATACCTGTGTCAGTGATGTAGCAATTTGTACAGTTATTTAATTAATTTATGGGTGAAATATATGAATATAATAAATCATTAAACTTTATGATTAATTATAATACATATACCGACCCGAGAGGGAATTATACATATATTGTGAATTAATTACAACGAATTATAATCAATTACATATATGATTAGTTCTGGTTTGATAATAATTTAGAGAAACTATTAGTTTGTCCAGCAAACCGTTAGCTCTTCATAGCCGATTATAAAAGGAAGGTTTTTCTCTGGCCACGAGAAAGACTTCCTATTCTAGCATCAATGCGTAAAGCAAGGATACTGGATCGAAACGTTAAAGTGACCTGGGTTTTGTTGAATGAGCAAAAAAAAAAACAATCAAGCAT
>JBOFWL010000017.1:0-1095 GCA_051653605.1 Brevinema sp. | reverse complement strand
TGAAAAGTGAAAAAGTAAATTCCACCTTTTTACTCCCCTAAAAATATCAAATCTGGAATTTCCTCTTGCACACGTTACTTAGTACAATATGCCTTTATGATAAAGAAAAAGCCAGCCAACACATACCTGCATTAGCCAGCTCCCTCTTATCTCCTCCATTCCTTTTCATTTTTTTCTTATCCATCATACTTTCCGTATAGACCTCATCAAATTCATCATAAATATCCATCAAATCTTTCTGTATTCCAAGCTTTTCAAGAACCCCACGATAAACCTTAACACCAATCTTATAATCAAATTCCTCCAGATGAAAGACCATTGCTCTTATATCAGCACTTGCCTGCTGGAACAATTCTGGGGTCATGCCCATTATGGCGCATAGATCCATGGATTTCTCAACTTCTCGCTCAACAAGCTTTTCTTCCTGCATTTTATCCCAACATTTAGATATTGCCGCAAATTCACCATAAGCTTCGCTAAATCCCATGTTGCTACCTATCTCCGTCAAATAATCCATAAAATAATTAAATGCCTTATCAGCCGGTAGTCTTTCAAATGGAAATCTTTCTACTTTTTCTTGTAAAGACAATCTTTGATATTCAGCTAGAACCTTAGGAAGTTCCACACGCTCTACATCATTGCTCTGTTGCATATCCACTAGGGTTTCATCAATACCCGAACTAGTTGTTTCTCTTTCAACCATATCTGATGATTCTATTACCGAATCAGTTGTTAGTTCGATTGGAGGTTCAGGAACTATTACTATTGGCTCTTCTTCCATCACACTTTCAGTCATCTCTTCCACTTGCAGTACCACTATCAGTTTTGATTCGTCTGACACAGCTACTTCATCACCCCCTACAATAACTTCCTTAAACGGATTCTCTGGAACATCTACATCATAGATATCAGTGATCTCTTCCATTTCATCAACTGGAAACATTCTATCCAATGCTTCTGCTGCTCGTGATATTTCTTTCGCGCAACATCGTTCCACAATCTTGATCTGCTCTTTAATCTTCTTGCGTTCCCTCAACGCTTCTAAATTAAGTCTATACTCAGGTTCACTATCACGAAACTTCTGAAAATCTTCTG
>JBOFWL010000016.1:0-1538 GCA_051653605.1 Brevinema sp. | reverse complement strand
TTTCACTCTACAATAAAGTTCCTTTAATATCATAACAAAAAACCTCGAAATTAGCGAGGTTTTTTGTTTGGTTAATTGTAAAATCAAATTGAACACATAAAAAAGTCCACAGTGGTTGGATATCTGTTAGAATAAAGTTCTCACACCAAACTCTGACAGAAGGAGCCAATCACTATGGATAAGACCAATTCTATCATAATTCCTGAAGAACGCAAGCGTGGAGAACACTTAGGTGCAGAAGAACGTGGAGCGATACAGCGTCTAAAGAAGCTAAAATACTCCAATCGTGCCATAGCAAGAGAAGTGAATTGTAGCCCCTCGACGGTAGGATACGAGCTAAAAAGAGGAACGCCCGACTATTGTGGCAAAGGAAGAAAGCCAAACTACTCTGCTAAACGTGGAGCAGCGGTGTACAAGGCTAACCGCTTGCGTTGTCGTCGGCATAAAAAGCATTCAAGTAATACAGCTTTCATGAAATGGGTTGCTAATAAAATACGAGAACATAAGTGGTCATTTGATATTTGTGTTGGTAGAGCTAAGCTTTTGGGATTATTTCCAGCAGAAACAATTCCTTGCGCCAAGACATTATACAACCAACTTTGGCGAGGCGACTTGGTCATTTCATTATTTGATTTACCTGAAGTGCTAAGCAGGCGCAAACGTGGAAAACCTCGCATTCCCAAGCGATTAAACGGCAAAAGCATCGATTTACGCTCGCCAGAGGTAGCGCAACGAATCCAATTTGGTCATTGGGAATCTGACACAGTAGTAGGTAAGAAGAAAAAAGGAGAGCCTGCCACCTTTACTATTGTAGAGATGCTAACAGGTGACTTTCTAACAATTAAGATAGACGGAAAAACCTGCGAAGGTATAGCCGCAGCTATGGAGCAGCTTCACGATGAATTTGGTGAACAATTTTCTCAAGTGTTCAAGACCATTACCACAGATAACGGAAGTGAATTTGCCGCATTTTCAGAGTTTGAGAAGTATGGAACGCAGGTGTATTTTGCTCACCCATATTCCTCATGGGAGCGCCCTATCAATGAGCGTAGCAATAGAATTTTAAGGCGCTACATTCCCAAAGGTGTGTCTATGAAGAACTATACAGCGGAGCAAGTGCTGATATTTTCAGATGAAATCAATTCAATGCCGAGAAAGCGATTGGGCTATCGCACACCAGAGGAGCTTTTTGATGAGCAGCTCGACATAATCTATAGCACATGAACGCCGACGACTTTGGATTTCTCCATTCGGGGCTTCGCCCCTCTCTCTAAAATCCAAAGTCACTAACCAAGGCCAACAGAGATGCTTTATTCTTAAAAGTGTTCAATTTGTTATTGCAATTAAAGATGTCTAAATTTTAATCTAAAATATTAAATAAGTAAATTACGCACTTTTTTGTGGGTATAAAAAAGGTGTTACCGCCTAAGCAATAACACCTTTTTCACGCAGAACATCTTCCATTCCGTTTTCAATCATAAAGTCTACTCCAAGCTGCTGCATTATAATTAATGCGTCTAGCATTTGTTTCCCTCTAT
>JBOFWL010000015.1:0-3658 GCA_051653605.1 Brevinema sp. | reverse complement strand
TTTTACAGATGATGGAATTTCTGGAACACGCTTTGACAGACCGAGCTTTACCGCCATGATGGAGGAAGTCGAGGTAGGGCGAGTAGATACGATTATCATTAAGGACATGAGCCGCTTAGGGCGTGACTATCTCAAAGTTGGGCAAATTATGGAGATTTTAAGGCAGAAAGGTATTCGCCTAATTGCCATCAATGACGGAGTGGACAGCGACAAGGGCGATGATGATTTCATTCCCTTTCGGAACATCATGAACGAATATTACGCAAGAGATACAAGCCGCAAAATTAAGTCTGTTTTCAAAGCTAAAGGCATGAATGGCAAGCACATGACAGGGCAAGTGCCTTATGGCTACCTTTGGGCAGACGAAAAGCGGCAATCATGGGTGGTTGATGACGATGCCGCCGCTGTTGTGCGGCAGATTTTTAGTCTAACACTGGAGGGTTTCGGACCGTTTCAAATTGCAGAGCTACTCACACAGCAACAAATTGAAATTCCCTCTGTCCACCTTGCAAGGCATGGCGAGGGTGTCAACAAAACCAAGACCTTTAAGAGTATTTACGGTTGGGGTTCGTCTACCATTACCCACATTCTCAAAAAGCGTGAATACTTAGGGCATACGGTTAATTTCAAGACACGCAAGCACTTTAAGGACAAGAAAAGTCACTATGTAGACGAAAACGAATGGACGATTTTTGAGAATACCCATGAGCCGATTATCGACCAAGAAACCTTTGACAATGTGCAGCGTTTACGCTCCAATGTTCGCCGCTACCCCGATGGGTTTGGAGAGCTTCAGCCATTGACAGGGCTGATGTACTGTGCCGATTGCGGCGGCAAGATGTATGTTCACCGCACAAGCAACGGTAAACGCACACCCCAATATACCTGTTCTCAATATGGTAAAGTGCCTGTTGGAAAACTCTGCCCCACGCAGCACCGTATCAATGCCGAGGTGGTTTTGGCTTTGGTTGCTGATATGCTCAAAGCGATTGCGGATTACTCCAAGAGTGACCGAGCCGAATTTATACGCACTGTGCAGGAAACACAGACCGCACAGCAGACCGCCAATGTCAACAAGCAAAAAAAGCGGCTTATCTTAGCGGAAAAACGAGCCGCAGAGCTTGAAAAGCTGATATGCAAAATCTATGAGGACAACGCTTTAGGCAAGCTCCCCGACAGCCGATATGCAGCCCTTGACGCTCAATATGCCAAAGAGCAAGGCGAGCTTGCAGACGAGATTACCGAGCTTGAAAAGGCAATCGGCGGCTTTGAGCAGAGCCAAAAATCAGCAACCAAATTCATTGCTCTTATTGAGAAATACGAGAATTTCGACACCATGACAAACACCATGCTCAATGAGTTTGTAGAAAAAATACTTGTCCATGAGCGTGACCGCAAGGGCAGCCAAGACACCACACAGACGGTTGAAATTTACTTTAATTTCGTGGGCAGATACATACCGCCCCACTTTGGCGAGGTTACGCTTACCGCAGAGGAACAAGAGGAGTTACGCAAAAAAGAAGAACGCAAGGACAGGCTGCACCAAAACTATTTACGCCGCAAGGCAAACGGCAAACAGCGAGAATATGAGGTACAGACAAAATCCGAGAAACGCAAGAAAATGGAGGAAAAGAAAGCCGCCCTCCGAGCCGAGGACATGGCAAAGGGTGTGTATATTCTCACAGGCAGTTTGCCACATTCAGAGCCACAGAGAGCGGCCAATGTGTAAGACAAAAAACAAACTACCAAAGTAGTGTATTGACAATTTCACAAGACCGTGGTAGTATATATCTATAGCAAACTACTGCGGTCTTTTGAAAGGAGTTTTTTTGAATGGAAATTAAACTATTCGATTCGGAATTAAAGGTAATGGATGTGTTGTGGCGTGAGGGAGACACCACCGCCAAACACATTTCTGATGTACTGAAAGATGAAACAGGATGGAACATGAACACCACATATACGCTTATTAAGCGTTGCATTAACAAAGGGGCGATTGAGCGTAGCGAACCCAATTTCATGTGCCATGCCTTGGTTGCTAAAACAGCAGTACAAGAGCAAGAAACAAACGAACTAATTAGCAAGGTGTTTGATGGTTCTGCCAACAAACTGTTTGCAGCACTGGTAGGCAGAAAAAACCTCTCTACCGAGCAAATTGAAAAGCTGAAGCAGATTGTTGGAGATTTGGAATGAGGTGATGAAAATGAGCCTTATGCAAATGAGTGTTTCGGGTGCAATTATGATTTTGGCAGTGATTGTCATCCGAGCTTTAGCAATAAACCGCCTACCTAAAAAGACATTTATTGTATTATGGGGAATTGTGTTACTGAGACTTTTAGTGCCCTTTAAACTTCCCTCTCAATTTAGTGTGTATTCTTTTATGAACAAGCACATTCCTGCTATCCAAGGAGTAACGGAACTTAGAAATACCAATTTCTTACCGGCTCCGTTTGCCGACTTGCCGACTGCTGGTGATGTAATACAGGGAGAAGTCGCAACAAGCGCTTCGTTCTATGCGATTATTTGGGGAGTTGGTTTGATAGTCTGTGCAGTATTTTTCATGGTTACCTACTATAAATGCCGCAAAGAGTTTCGGGAATCACTGCCTGTAAAAAACGATTTTCTGACTAAGTGGATTGCAGAGCATAAGCTCATTCGACAAATTGAAATAAGACAGTCCAGCCGTATTTCCGCACCACTAACTTACGGCATTTTAAAGCCGATAATTTTAATGCCCAAAAGTACTAAGTGGGATGATACAAAGCAAATTGAGTATATATTATCACATGAATTTATTCATATTAAACGCTTTGATGCCGCTACAAAATTGCTGCTAACCGCTGCGCTTTGCATTCATTGGTTTAATCCTTTGGTATGGGCAATGTATATTTTGTCCAACCGAGATATTGAGCTTTCTTGCGATGAAACGGTGGTGCATTCCCTAGGTAACACTACAAAATCAGCTTATGCTCTAACACTGATTAGTATGGAGGAAAGCAAAAGTCGGCTTACCCCTCTTTGTAACAATTTTAGTAAAAATGCGATTGAAGAAAGGATAACTGCTATTATGAAAATGAAAAAAAATTCAAAAAAAGCCATTCTCATAGGTATGACACTGATTGCGGTTTTTGCGATTGTCTTTACCACTTCACCTATTATTACAGAAGCTTTGGGTATACAAACGAATGCAAAAGCACCTAATTTAGGTATTGAAATTAAAGATGCACCTGTGCTAATTAAAGATACAAATGCAGATAAAATATCAGCGACATATGATTCAAACCACTACAAAGTTAATATTAGTCAGCCGAGTTCTGGCGAGTGGACAGTTGATATTTCAGTCGTTAATGCCAATACGAATGAATCCGTCGAGCTTTTTGTTCCAAAACAGAAGTATGATTCGGTTGATATAAAAATAAGCAATGGGATGTACTCAGGCGGTAGCTTTAATGCAGCAAGTTTAACGGCAAGTGTGGATAATGGCGGTCTTGATTTCTCATTGGGTGAAAATTTTCAGGGTAATGTAAATATTGAATCAAGTAATTCAGTATTTCACTTAGCATCGCTTGATAACTATACTAATTTTAATGTAAAAATGACCTGCGATAAAGAGTCTATGGGTTCTGCCACAGATTATTTTGATAGTGACAATGTAAAT
>JBOFWL010000014.1:0-2765 GCA_051653605.1 Brevinema sp. | reverse complement strand
GAATTTATCTTTTATGTCTGAGGGAAATGTTTGCATGGTATTATCTTCTTTCCTAAGTAGATGCACGAACATCCTGAGGTCACAGTTTGCTTTCAAAATAATTTTATATCTTTGATGGAGGAAAGCCGCCTGAAACATGAAACTTATCCCAAGTATGTAGTTCTCGTATTTGGCGATGTTCTATTTGCTAAGAATAAAAGGTGCAAATAATAAAAAACACCTTAGAACCTCTCTATAAAGGGATGATAGAGGATATAGCAGTGGCAAACTAAGTTTCTAACTAGTAATCTTATAATATAATTAATATGCTAAGAAAAAGTCTTTTAATCCTTTTAACTGCTACTATTCTTCCAGTAAGCAGCCACGCTACCTCAGAGAATAAGTCTGATGGTAAGAAAGAAGTAATGAAACACCCATAACAACTTTGTTGTCGCCAGAGGTTATGTAAATTACTAGCATTTAACTACCTTTGTTTGGTAACCCAACAAAAAGAGAGCTAATGGATTCTGTATCATTTCCCAGTTTAGTATCGCGTGGTTGCGGTATTGACGTCCACAAGAAAGTGGTGGTAGCGACAATTGACGGTTCGGGTCTTCGTAAGGAGACTCGTGAGTTCAACACTTTCACGAGTTCTTTGACAGAATTGAGAGATTGGTTATTGGCCAATGGTGTGACCCATGTTGCAATGGAGAGCACTGGTGTTTATTGGAAACCTGTTTACAAGGTTTTAGAACCTTGCGGCTTGGTTGTTTGGATTGTTAATGCTAGGCACATCAAGTATGTTCCTGGGCACAAGACAGACAAAGCTGATAGTGCTTGGATTTGCAAGCTCCTTTTGGCAGGTTTGCTTAAGCCCAGTTACATTCCTGCCCGTGAGCAGCGTGAGTTACGTGATTTAACTCGTTATCGTACAAAGCTGATACAGCATGTTGCTTCTGAGAAGAATCGCACGATGCGCATTCTTGAGGACTGCAATATTAAGCTCTCCAGCGTTCTCTCTGACACGAGTGGCGTAACTGCTACTAGGCTGATTGATATGATTTGCTTAGGCAAGACTATTACAATGAGTGAAATTGATGAGGTTTATCATGGTAAGCTAAGTGCTTCTAAGGATGATTTGTTTGAAGCTTGCAATGGTTTAGTTGAGGAGCATCACATCTATATGCTTGGCATCATTCGCCGTGATATCGCCCAAACTCAGGTGATTATTTTAGAGCTTAACGAGCGCATCAAAAGGATGCTTTCTCCTTATGATAATGTGTTGGAACTACTCAGAAAAGTTCCTGGCTTGAGCACGAAAACCGTTGAAGACCTAGTGGCTGAGATTGGCTTAGACATGAGTGTTTTCCCAACAGATAAGCATTTGGCTTCTTGGGCTGGTATGTGCCCTGGTAATAATGAGAGTGCTGGTAAAAAAAAAGCGGTCGAATTACCCACGGAAACAAACAGGTCAAATCTGTAATGGTGGAAGTTGCTTGGGCAGCTACGCGCACTAAGAATACTTTTTATTCGGCAAGATATCATAAACTGGCAGCCCGCAGAGGCAAGAAACGAGCAATAATTGCTGTAGGACATTCGATCCTCAGATCAGTTTATCATATTTTAAAGGATGAATGTGACTACAAAGAACTTGGAGCTGAGTATATGAACCAACGAGTAGAGAAAAAACGGAAAGCCTACTTAAAGAAAGAGTTAGAGAAGCTTGGGTATGATGTGGGGCTTTCTTTAAAGGAGAAACAAAACGATTCAGCTTAATTCACTAATAAAACAAGGTCGATCTTTACTGGGATCCGCTATCTTCGGATGGTAAAGAACCCGAGAATGAAACTGACCTCAACAGCTAAGCGGCAAAGACTGTGACCTAAGAGCACGTGTATGAAATTTTAATTTCTTAGCTGTTTACACCAAATAATCAATAACCAAGGTGCATTTGTCAACAGGCAAGTGCTAGTCTTTCTTTTGTCTAGACTCACGAAATTAAAACGAAATTAATAATTAAACGCCCCCAGATTAGTGGGGAGCAGAATATATTTACGTATGAAAAGTAAACTCATCTATCTACTCTATGAGGATGGATCGCGATCGGAGGATGTTATTTTAAAGGAGTTGGGAACCTATAAAGGAATCTTGCAGAGCGATGCATACGCACCCTATAGAAAGCTGCAAAGTGATCTTTTCCCCTCTATCAAACGCATCCCTTGCTTACAGCATATCAAACGAAAATTTATTGATTGTGGAGAGAGTGATAAGGATGCCGCTCATCTAGTTAGTTTAATTAATAAGCTCTATCAAGAAGAGCATAAACACAAGATTGGAGCAGAGGAGTGGACGGCAGAAATGAACCTAAGACACAGACAAACATATGCACCAAAGATACTAAATGAAATCAATCAATACTTAAGTGCAATAGAGTCGAAGGGGAATCTACTTCCTAAAAGCGATTTGCAGGGAGCAATTACATATCTAAAAAATGAATGGGAAGCCATAGAAAATCTATTTACAGAGGCAGATACTCATTTAGATAATAACTTGGTGGAGCGATTTAATAGGTATCTATCAATCTCAAGAAGGAACTCTCTATTCTTCGGTAGCCATAAGGGTGCCGAACGAGGAGCTATACTATATACCATAGCTCTCTCGTGCAAAATGAATGGAGTCAATATGTTCAAATACCTAACGGATATTATTAATAGAACAGCAGAATGGCAACCCAATACACCAATAGAAAAGTATAGGGAGCTACTACCTGATAAGTGGAAGAACGG
>JBOFWL010000013.1:0-1205 GCA_051653605.1 Brevinema sp. | reverse complement strand
CTACTCTGTTTTCACGAACATTCACAGGTATATCACTAACAGCGTCTTCCGATGCTCCGAGGATTGTGTGGTTATCTTTAATGTTTTTCATGTGTTCAACCATTTGGTGGGACACACCTGCTGGGATATCAATTTCTTTTTCTGGTGGTGTTAGGTCTTTTACTAACATGTCGAATCGACCTTCTCCGATCACACGACCTCTGAAGGTTGCGTCTTTAAACACGGTTTTCTTCACCATTAATCCAAGCATGTCAAACTCTCTATCAAATAATTTATCTAACGGTGGGAATAGAATTAATCGTGGTTTTTCATCTAAATCTGAACGATACGCATAAATCGTATGTTTTCTAATTGCAATTAAGGTAAACCCAGGTAGTTCTTGGTGACTTGTAAGGTCAACTTCAAAACCTACAATTGTTTTCCCTTCTCTTAAATAGGCTAAATCTTCACTACTCATCAAACGCCTAAACAATGGTTCTTTGGCGGATGGGTCGATTTCTTTTAACTGGTCTTTGATCATTGTTCTATTCCCCTTACTTGTTATTCTCTTTTGAAGCACTTAACTGTGATTGCAACTGTGCTTCCCTTGCTTGAGATGCAGACAATGCTGACTTTGCATCACTCAACTCTTTCTCTAATCTTGTTACTCGGTCTTCTAATGACTCCGTGTTGGTCGCTGTTCCCTCTACTTCTACGACATCGCCTACTGCTTCGCCTACGGCGTTGCCTTCGACATCGCTTGCGACATCGCCTACGGCTTCGCCTACGACATCACCTTCGGCATTGTCTACATCAGTATCGCCCACATCAGTATCATCCACATCAGTGTCATCCACATCGGTAGTATCTGAAGGTGTGTTCGTATCGGTAGACTCATTCGTTCCCGTGTTGGTATTAGGGTTAATGATGATTGACCCCAACACCGCTGTATCAATAGTATTGTCGTCAGTTTTGCCATCGATTGTTTCGATTGTTTTGGTTGTTTCGGTTGTTTCTGCTATGTTATTCCCGTTTGTACCCAGTGATTGGGTATCTAAATAGTTCATAAGCCCAAAAACAATTCCGATTGATAATAACGAACAAACAACAACACCTGTAATAATTACAGTTATTTGTTTGTTTTTACTACGTTCGTCGTCGTAACCTTCATCTTCGTAATCATCTGCGTCTTCATAATCTTCATCTTCGTAATCTTCATCTTCGTA
>JBOFWL010000012.1:0-2579 GCA_051653605.1 Brevinema sp. | reverse complement strand
AATTTCTTTTCATGCTTCTGCAGCTGACCAGGTAACTCATCGAAAATGGAGGTAACCTTACCCTCCTGCTTATCCGCATATTTACTAATATCGTTTCGGTAGAGAGACAAAATATCACGTTTTACTTCATCTACATCCTCAAAGCTTCTTGTTTCAACATACTTGGCTACAGCTTGAGGCATTCCGCCCACAATTAAATATTGACGAAAATAATCCATTGCCTTTTTATGGAATGCACCCATAGGTTTCTTTTTCTCAAACTGATTAAGGATATATGGCATCATCATCTCGTCACCCATAGCCCATAAGAATTCCTCAAAATCCATGGGATGCATTTCAACGGCATGTTCCTCTGATGGAATCATTATATCCTTGACATTCTTTTTTATAGAAATAAGCGAGCCTGTTTCAATATAATCGAAACGGCGATCTATTACTAGGTGTTTAATAGCTCCTCTTGCTTTAGGACAGAACTGAACCTCATCGAATATTATGAGCAAATTAGAATTCTTAAATGGTTGGGGTAAAGTAGCCAATTACTTTACTCGTCGTAGTGCACAAAGTTTTATGGGTAGCAATCAACTAGCATTTGCTGCAGCAAGATGTGGAGCAAGTGATGAAAAACCGACATCAGCTTGT
The DNA here is from genome assembly GCA_051653605.1 of Brevinema sp. GTDB lineage: Bacteria > Spirochaetota > Brevinematia > Brevinematales > Brevinemataceae > JBOFWL01. Next base: position 1,940 of record JBOFWL010000012.1, on the reverse strand, counting down.
GGCTCTGCTTGTAGAGCAGGAGATAGCGATGTTAAACCATCTTCTTGCGGTTCAACAGAATAACATGAAAAAGTAATACTAGCTACTAGGGTATGAAGGACTAGTACGCTAGATTTTAATAACAGTCAATCAAACAACAAAATAATGAGTAAAATAGATAACACAGAAGTAATAGCGAATAAACAAGTAATGGTACGATTTTTGGAATTTATTAATACAGGAGACCGTACTATCGGTGAAAAAATCATTGATCCCAATGTTGTTTTTTATGCTCCTACCTCTCCAGAGCCTCTACGTGGACTAGATGGATATATGGCTGTATTAGAAATGATGCGTGGGGCTATGCCCGATGTACAATGGGCAGTGGAAGAAATCATTGCAGAAAATGATAAGGTTATGATACGCTTTACTTTAAGAGGAACACAAACAAAGCCTTTTATGGGAATGCCTGCTACAGGAAAACAAGTTTCTATCACAGCCATGAACATCTACCAACTGAAGGACCAAAAGATTGTATTGGAACATGGACTACCTGATATGTTTTCAATGTTGATTCAATTGGGTGCAATACCTGCTCCTACAAATTAATGACAAAATAGAGACACGGAATAGCGACTGTTGATAGAGTTATTGGCGTTGTAGTGGTTTACCACAAACTTCTATTGAATCAAAAAGATCATCTTATTGTTTGTATATATGTAAATTATTTCATTATTTTGCATTGTATAAATAGCATAAACATGGATAAAAGCATCATTAAGAAAATCATAATCCAAAAACAGGAGGAGATTCAAGCGACTCAACTCATCGAACGTGACATCAAACTGGAGAGCCAATGCAACTATGTATTTGTTGGATTGAGACGTTCAGGGAAGTCCTTTTTGATGTTTCAGCATATTCTCTCTCTTATCAAAAGCGGTAAAAATAGTATAGAAGATATGCTATACATCAACTTTGAGGACGAACGTATATCAATGATACGAGCCGAAGAGTTAGGAGATATTATTGAGAGTTATGAGGAGTTGTTTGATAAAAAGCCGATTGTATTTCTGGATGAGATACAAAATATCGAGGGGTGGGAGAAGTTTGCCCGTAGGCTTGCCGATTCGAAATATAGACTATACGTTACTGGTAGTAACGCCAAAATGCTAAGTCGTGATATCGCTACTACTCTGGGTGGGCGATTTATTGTAAAAGAGATTTCTCCTTTTTCTTTTGAGGAGTATCTCGAAATTAAGGGTATTAAACTATCCAAGAATTGGGAGTATAGTAGTATTAAAAACAGCGTCGTGAAATTGTGGGAAGAATATTTCAGGTATGGAGGCTTTGCAGAATCTTTTGAATTAAACGACAAGCGTAGTTGGCTCAACTCACTCTACCAAAAGATATTGTTAGGGGATATCGTGGCATGCAACGGCATTCGTAATGCAGACGCTATACGTTTACTCGCAAAAAAAATGGCAGATAGTGTAATGCAACCTACTACTCAAACTCGTTTACAAAATATAGTAAGTTCGGCAGGGGCAAAAGTTTCACGCAACACAATTGTAGAGTATATCGGATATATGAAAGATGCCTATCTTATTTTCAGCATCTCTAATTACAACGACAGTATCAATGAGAGGGAGACCTCCCAAAAGAGGTACTATCACGACAATGGATTGCTTACGATCTTCCTTACCGATTCAGACACTAAATTATTGGAGAATATTATTGCTGTCACTCTTTTAAAACGTTATGGCAATGAAAACCTATTCTACTATAACAAAAATGTAGAAGTTGACTTCTATATCCCTTCAAAGGGGTTAGCTATTCAATCATCCTATAGCATTGCAGACGATATGAGCTTTGAGCGAGAGACTAGAGCACTAGTAAAACTGAACGCTGCATTTGATATAAAGCATTCAATAATTATTACTGCTAACGAAGAAAAAAACATT
>JBOFWL010000011.1:0-1841 GCA_051653605.1 Brevinema sp. | reverse complement strand
CTTCCCTGTAGAAATCAGAACGATTATATACACTACTAATCTCATTGAAAATCTCAATGGTAAGATTAGAAAATAAACCAAAACGAAAATGTCATTCCCTACGGATGATGCCCTACGGAAATCTGTATGGCTGGCTCTGCAGGAGATAGAAAAGAAATGGACGATGCCAATTAGAAACTGGGGATTGGTGATGAACCAATTTTTAGCTATCTTTGAAAACAGAATCGGGATTTAGTACTCGACTAAACCCCGAACCCGAATTATCGTTTACACAAAATATTGGATACTGCCATATTTCATGGGTAAACAAAGAGGCTTTGTTTTAAATAATGGAGACTTGAACTTATATGCACCTATACGTGAATCAGTAAAAGCATATTTCAGTCAGAACTCAATTTCATGGTGGCAAGGTTCTAAGCCTACAGGCCATATATTATCCTCGCAAACAGCGTGTCTGAATCATCTATTTCCTATTCGAGATGACAAGAATGCGGTTCTATTAATAATTCAAGCAATCAATAGTGACTTTGTGGATGTGCTTCCAGTTCCATACGATAAAGAGGAGTCTTATATATCTTTCGAGGTGGCAAGTGGAAGCGATTAGTAATTTTATTAAACCATTAACTTTTTAAACACTTCTATAGTTATATGCGATAGATAATTGATAAATTATTTATATTTTCATTTATTGAATATTAAACTCATAATCTTACTACATCGTATGAAAAATCAATGGAAATCTTTTTTATCTATTTGCCTCTGCTGTTTAAGTATTCAGTCGTGCCAAGAGAATAAAACAACTAAACTACTAAGTTCAGCCGAAAACCTGCTATGGGAGAACCCAGACTCAGCTCTGTTGATATTGGAACAAATTCCCTCGCCCGAAAAGTTGAAAGGAAGCAGGCGGGCAGATTATGCTTTACTATTGACACAGGCACAATATCGCAATGAGATTATCGTCCCTTCCGACTCACTGATTAATCTTGCAGTTGATTACTATAAAGACAAAGACGATGCAGATAGAACTGGGGCGTGCTATTTATATAAAGGTGGGGTATTGAATGATTTGGGAAAGACTGAACAAGCCATGCAATCCTTCAAACAGGCGGAGAGATGTATTCCGAACATGAAAGACAAACGTCTGATAGCACGTATCTACTGCCACTTGGGTTACCTGAATCAAGAATGTTATAATTATGATTTAGCCAAAGAATATCATACGAAGTCATTATCTGTAAATCGATTGGCAGGCTATACTTCGTCCATAGTTACCGATTTGATAAATTTGGGAAGCCTGTATCGTTTCCACAATCAGCATGACAGTGCCTCTTGGTGTACCAATGAGCTGTTAAAGCTCGTTTCAGAAGTAGACTTAGACCTACAAAGTAAAATATATCACAACATTGCAGTTGAAAAGATGTATCAAGAGAAATATATTGAAGCTGAAAAATATCTTACAAAGTTAAACCAAATCACACACGGAGTATGCAGTGCCAAAACGTTGTCTGCTTGGGGAAAACTATATTCCCAAACGGGCCGAGAAGAAAAGGTGGACAGTATGTTGCAAACAGCATTACAGACATCCGATTTAACTGTCAAAGCCAGTATATACGCTACTCTGTATAAAAAGGCAGAAGAAAAAGAAGAGTATCAGAAGGGGGTTGCATACCTCAAAGCATACATCAGTGTAACAGATTCCGCTGACAATAGTCGTGAAAGCGCTGAAATCAGAAAGTTGCAACTAAAATACGATCAGTCTGTTTCACTTAGAAAAAATGCAGAACTACGTACAAAATGGTATCTGACTATCTTAATAGCAATTGGACTGATAGTCGCTTTGA
>JBOFWL010000010.1:0-1755 GCA_051653605.1 Brevinema sp. | reverse complement strand
CAGATTTAACAGATAAGCTTCATGAATCATTTGGATTTAGAACCGATTATCAAATCATCTCTCAGAGAAATATTAAAAAAATTTGCACTTCTACAAAAAAAGAGAAAAATAACCACATTTAAAAGAAAAGAGAAAGTCTCAGAAGTATCGTATATGCGGTACTTCTGAGACTTTCTCTTTTTTTAACTGTCAAAGATGAGATATTAAAGTTTTAGCTTCAACCGTGAAATTGTAAACAAAAGAAAGGATACGCATAATGAAAGCAAAAATTCGCTCACCATCCTTTCGCAAGGATTGACTGGACTATTTTAGGTATATAAAGCAATCGGCTTTTCAATGCAAATAAACTTCATTTCTTGTTGGTATTTGGTATAGCTATTCCTTGCCTTATAAGATATGCTTTGCTTGCAAAAAATAAAGAACAGGAGGTCACTAAAATGGCAGAAACAAAAAATCTATGTGCTCAGATTCCGCTGGCACTGCACCAAAGGGTATGTGCCGAAAAGGATCAAAGCGAGCTTACCCTAAGTCAATATGTAACGCAGCTTATCACAGAATACTATGAAATGAAGGAGATGAAACCGATGGCACAGACAAGGACACTGGCACTGCAAATCAGTGAGGAATTATTTACAAGAATCAAAAAACACGTGGACAGCACCCCACACCTGACACAAAAGGCATTCATCACAGACCTTATCACAAAGGCACTGGATGAGCTTGAAAATGCAGAAAAAGAAAATGAATAACAGCTGACGGAGAGGGTGAGAAATCGCCTCTCCATTTTTTATGGAGGTAGACTATGAGCTTTTTTACAAAGGAACTTATGAAATGCACCGAGGGCTTTGAGGGCAGAACCTGTGTAGGCAATGCCATGTACATCCCTCTTGGTGAAAACAATCGGCTGAAGCTGTTCTTTACCACCCTTGGTTATGCCGATCATTATGAAGCCATCAGCATCAGTGCAGTGGACAAAAATAACGGAGTCATTGATAAAAATACCATCAAATTTTCAGATGTGTGGGGCAAAAAACAGGTAAGCAATCCTAATTTCAAGGATGGCGTGTATCCACATATTTGGAAGGACGGTGCTTCCGCCGGGTGGTATGTGTATCAGCCCACCCCTCGTGATATGGAGGTGCTGGCAGAGCAAATCAGTGACTACGCCGAACTGTTTATGGAACAGTCGATGGAAATGAAGAAAAACGATACCATCGAGCCTGTCATGAAAATGTCCATGTAAAACTATATACAGCGGTAATTGTTACTATTTCGTATAGCTATTGCCTACATCTTGTGGTAATGTGTTGTACTTGAAAGTGAGGTGATGAAAATGCAAAAGGATAAGAATCAGAAAGAAAAAATACTGAAAGACCTGTACCGTGGCAGGATAAATCCAACAGGGGCACCCATTCGGCACGACAGCGAATATTGCTGCTGCTTGGCTGTGGTTTGCAGCTTGGAGGAGGAACTGAACAAGCACTGACGAAGCAAAAACTGCAACGAAAGTGAAAAATCGTAATGAATTTTTGCGGATGATTAAGGAATGTGAAAAAGGCAATATCGACCTCATTATCACAAAATCCGTTACAAGATTTGCAAGAAATACGGTAGATAGCATAGAAACGATCAGAAAGCTAAAAGCACTTGGTGTAGCAATCTTCTTCGAAAAAGAGAACATCAACACCATGTCAGAGCAGAGCGAACAAATGCTGACGATTCTAAGTTCCATCGCACAAGGAGAATCAGAGAGCA
>JBOFWL010000009.1:0-115677 GCA_051653605.1 Brevinema sp. | reverse complement strand
CACTTTGTATTACTACAAAGCAGCTGCCGTTCGACTTGCATGCCTAAGACACGCCGCCAGCGTTCGCTCTGAGCCAGAATCAAACCCTCCGTGATAATCTTATACATTATTTAGCATAATCTTATTGAATGGTTTGTCTAACTTGGAATTAATTTCAACAAAACTTATCTACTTAATTTAAGTAAACAAGCGTATCTCTCGCCTCAGTAATATTTCTTGCTTTTAACTATTATGGACACTATCACTAGCTTATTTAGCGATGATAATACCTTTTTTTACAAATTTTTTAAGAACAGCATCAACACCGAATCGGTCAATCGTTTTGATGATTTTAGCACATACACGAAGCTCAACTTTAGAACCATCATTCATAACAAAAGTCTTTTTTTGAAGATTTGGAGCCCAATGGGTTCTTGTTTTACGGTGAGAGTGGGAAACTTTATTTCCGTACATCACCTTTTTTCCGGATAATTCACATACTCGAGACATATTTTCCTCACTCGTTCTTCGAAAGTGGTAAATTATACATGAAAAGATCGTCATTGTCAATGTTTTTTTGAAATATTTTTATAAAAATTTCGATCTCTATATATTTTATAGATTTACAAAACATCCATTCTATCAGCTAGAGATGTTTTAACCTTCCATCTTCCAGATAGAGCAAAAATAAAACCTTCATAGATGATAAAACGGGTATTCTTTTTATATTCGCGCATAGCTCTGTTTTCCATCTTTTTACGATATACTTTTGTAGGATATTTTCTCTCTGAAATTTCAGCAAAAGCAACAAGGTGCAGAGGAACTTTATTTCGCTGCGCAATTGCTGTCCAAGCTTCTCGATTTTGATTGATTTTTTCTACAGGATTATTTTCTTTTTGCTGTAAGAATGACAAGCGCATCTCTTTAGGTTTTCGCACGTTATAATTGCTAGAGATCAATGAAAAATTAGATAAGGTGCTTCTATATCGTGCTTGAAAATTTCTATTTTTTGTTATATAAGCAGATGTTTTAAATTTTGCTGTAGATTTTGCTAACGCTTGTTCCGCTTGTTTTTGTAAATTTGATATTGCATTGCTGAGTTTTTGATCTTCCAATCTTGATTCTGCATATTCTATAGAACGATCTAAGTACGATTTAATCTGATTTGATATTATCTCATTAAAAATAGCATCTCTGTGATACATTAATCTATTTAGTTCAACTTTTTTACGAACAAAATGTTCTTTTTTAAAGGCTGAGTGCTGAGATTCAAGATTACTATTCCAACTGTTATTTTGAATTAACATTTCTCGATGTAAATTAGCCCAATAGAGTTCATCATCAAGGCGAGCAGTAAGAGCATCTTTAATGTCTTTTGTTTCTTTTGCAAACTGTCTTCTAAACTGAGCAGTACTTATTGGTACTGAATAGTATTTTCTTCGTTCAGAACGGTAGACAGCTGGATCAGTTTCTAATTCAAAGGGTGGAATAGAGTTTGTTATTGCAAGTAGATCATTTGTTGTAAAGTAGGGGGCATCTTTAACTCGTTCGGAGACAGTTTCAAGTATTTCTTTCAACTTTTCTCCTTCATTGCTGGGGAAATAAACTCGAGTTAATGATTTTTTACCGCTGACTAAATCCGCTTTTGCAACTTTACTTGGAACCCTATTTGTGGTTACATTTGTGATACTAATTCTTGTAGACAACAGATTGGTGTTAGATAATAAAATTTGAGTATTAGACGTTGCACTTTGAGTAGAACGATTTGTAGATGCTATAAGGTTAGTTCTTGTGTTAGAAACAGAGGTTGTATTAGTAGTAGATGATCTTCTAACTCTGACTGATTTTGCACCGACTGCTCTAGCTTCTGTAGAGGATCTTTGAGCTCTAGCAGAACGCGCCGAAGTATTACTAATAGCTGCTGCGTTAGTACTTGTAGATAAGCTAGCTGTGCTAACACCAGCGGCGTTAGTAGGAGGCGTTGCTGCGGCAAGATTTGTTGAAGCATTCCTTATAGGAGCAACCTTAGGGGCTGCTTTAGCCTTAGTTTTGGAAGAAGACTTAGCCTTAGGATTAGCCTTAGCAACATTTGTCGAAGCGCTGGCAGGAGTTGCTTTAGTAGCCTTAGTTTTGGAGGAAGACTTAGCCTTAGGATTAGCCTTAGCGATATTTGTCGAAGTGCTAGCAGGAGTTGCCTTAGCTTTAGGCTCTGCCTTAGGTTTAGGAGCAGCTTTAGCTTTAGCCTTAGGGTCGGCCTTAGCGACATTTGTCGAAGCGCTAGCAGGAGTTGCTTTAGGTTTAGGCTCTGCCTTAGGTTTAGGAGTAGCTTTAGCTTTAGCCTTAGGATCGGCCTTAGCGACATTTGTCGAAGCGCTAGCAGGAGTTGCCTTAGCTTTAGGCTCTGCCTTAGGTTTAGGAGTAGCTTTAGCTTTAGCCTTAGGATCGGCCTTAGCGACATTTGTTGAGGCGCTAGCAGGAGTAGCTTTAGCTTTAGGCTCTGCCTTAGGTTTAGGTGTAGCTTTAGGTTTAGGAGCAGCTTTAGGTTTAGGTGTAGCCTTAGGTTTAGGTGTAGCTTTAGGTTTAGGAGCAGCTTTAGCTTTAGGAGTAGCCTTAGCTTTAGGAGCAGCTTTAGCTGCGTTTTGAGCTTTCAACTCGATATGATTGAATGTTAAAGAGAACGCTTCATCCCATGCGGAAGTCTGATCTACTTGCGAAAGATTTAATGTTATTAATCTTGATTGTAAAGCAAGAGTTTTATTTATAGATTGAGCACGATTTCTGTTTGTGGCCTGAGCACGAGTTCTATTTGTGGCTTGAGCACGAGTTCTGTTTGTAGATTGAGCACGATTTCTATTTGTGGTTTGAGTAGAGGCGCTGTTCGTGGCCTGAGCAACAGTTCTGTTTGTAGATTGAGCACGATTTCTGTTTGTGGTTTGAGTAGAGGTGTTGTTCGTGGCCTGAGCAACAGTTCTGTTTGTAGATTGAGCACGAGTTCTATTTGTGGTTTGAGTAGAGGCGCTATTCGTGGCCTGAGCAACAGTTCTGTTTGTAGATTGAGCACGATTTCTATTTGTGGTTTGAGTAGAGGCGCTGTTCGTGGCTTGAGCAACAGTTCTGTTTGTAGATTGAGCAGAGGCTCTATTTGTAGATTGTGTAGAAGTTCTGTTCGTGGCCTGAGCAGGTGTTCTGTTTGTAGATTGAGCAGAGGCTCTATTTGTGGCTTGAGTAGGTGTTCTACTAGGTTGCGCTACAGCTATGAAATCATTTCTTTGAGCAGTTCCATCAAGTTCGGATAAAATATTTGATGGGTAATTCAGAGTTGGTTTAAAATTGGAATCAACAGTATAAATAAACTTTCTTTTAGCAAGAAAAGGCCTTGCAGTTGTCTTACTAGGTTTTACTGCTATAGGCTTATAATAACGATTTCCAGATCTATCAAAAATATGAAATTCAGCTCTACCTCGTTGTGCCCGTAAGCTTTCAATACTTGATAGAATATATCTCTGTTCTTTGTTTAAATAGGGGCGTTTAGGCGTTTCAATTTTGACAGATGCAGGAGCGCGTTCACTTCCAGGAACAGGTGTATTAACAATTTTAAATGAAGGCACTATATAGAAAACTCTAGGCACTGCTTTTTGCCAATACTTACTATAAACGCGCTGACTAAGAGAAATAAACTGTCCGCCTTTAATAAAGTTTTGACTGATTCCACTTCCGCCTAATAATTTTCCTTTACGGTCAAAAGCATAAATAAATACATCTGCAAACTGACGATTTTCTTGACGAATATCCCAGCCTTCTTCGAGCCAGTTTGGAGAAACGTTAATAGTTGCAACAAGGAAGATATCGGTATCAGGAAATTTAACCGCATATTCACGGAACTGATGGCGACTAACAGAAAGATTGATTCGTCGATCTGCCCCTTCTGTTGGAAAACCGAAATAGGGCAGTCCAGCTGCAGTTGTTCCATAAATATTATAATTTCGAGTATGAGCAACAGCGGTGTGATACTCAGAAAAAAGAGGTGGTAATGTTACAGGCTTTGAAATGTTGCTAAGATAGGGTGAATAAATATCCATTCGCAGAATACGCGCTGCTAACTCTGGGTTATTTAAGACAATATTAGGATTGTTTTGAACGATATTATCTAATAGGCGAGGCGTTGGAAATTGCTTGGCAGATTCAAGAAGAACCCTATATGTGTCGGGATTTTCTAACCAAGCGTTGATATTAACTCCAACAAGTGTAGCTCGAAAGACATCTTGTTTTAGGGCAGTGTCTACTCGAAAGTCGGTTCCTGATTCAACAGGAGACCCCTTATAAGGTAAAAAGGTTAATTTAGTAAATAGATCGTTTTCAAAGGGAGTAAGAGGAGGACCTCGATAAGTGTCGGTAAATGTTGGAGTTGGAGATCTTCTAGCTGTGCTTTCCTGACCTGAAGAGGCAGCCTCTTTTGCTGCACGAGCAGCTCGACCTTTAGGCGCAGAGGCAGCATTCGTTGATGCAGAAGAAGCATTTGACACAGAGCTTGTATTCGATACAGAGGCAGTATTCGTTGTAACTCTAACTGAACGAGCCGCCCGACCTTTTGCTGGCGGTGAATTAGTTGCTGAAGTTGTACTAGCTCTTGTTGCAGAAGCAGAACCACCAGCTGGAGCCGTTGCAGAACGGGTAGAAGGTGCATTAGAAGACAGACTTTGAGAGCGATAAAGAACCGGCGCAGATGAAGGTTCGACAGGGTAGACCAAAACAGGGAAAAACATTGCGATAAGAGCAATACGAGTCATAAAATAACTCTCTCAATGGATATTAGGGAATAAAATATAATAAATGCCCCTAAATGCTACAAACAATAATTTAAAAATAATAGCAAAATAATATTGCTAATCTAGCTTCATTCTACAAAATTTTGTGGAATATTTCAAGTGTTTTTTGCATTTTCTTTATTTTTAGATTTTTTATCGGTATTATTTGGATAATTTTTAGTTTCAAGAGGCTTTTTTTTCCTTCCTGAAGTGAGAGCCCAAACAATCAGTAAAAACCCTGCACTATAAAGAATTAGCGATAAAATAAATCGAAAAATATCGTGCATATCGCCCTTATGTATCATGCGGGTAATAAAAAACCCAATAATAAAAATAGATATAAATTTTAAAACGCCAATTTGTCTAATCATTATTTTTTCCCCTTAAATATTGATCGAGAAACGCTTTCTTATAAGATTCAAATTTTCCTTCTATAATCATTTGACGAGCTTGACGGGTTAAATCGATTAAAAAATGAAGATTATGAATAGAGGCAAGCCGCCCTCCGAGCGTTTCGTTAGCGCGAATAAGGTGTCTAATGTAAGCTCGGGAGTATTTTTGACAAGCAAAACAGCTACAACCATCATCAATAGGGCTTTCATCGTAAGTATATTGGGATGATTTTAGATTAATACGCCCATTTTTGGTGAAAGCGCCCCCATGACGGGCAAAACGAGTAGGGAAAACGCAGTCAAACATGTCTACACCTCTGGCTATACCCTCTAAAAGGTCTTCTGGAACCCCAACTCCCATTAGATACCGTGGTTTTTCAGTAGGCATGATGTCTGAAAGTACATCAAGCATGCCATACATATCTTTTTTGCTTTCGCCAACTGATAGGCCGCCTATGCTATACCCTGGAAAATCAAGATCAATGAGTTGTTGGGCACTTTCTTTACGAAGATCTGCAAAAATCCCACCTTGAACAATACCAAAAGGATATTGCTGAGTCAAGCCAAGACGTTTAACTTCCTCTTTTGCACGTATAGCCCATGCTGTAGTTCGTTTTAAGGCTCGAATTACGGTATGACGATCGGCGTTACCTGGGCTACACTCGTCTAGAATCATCATAATATCACTTCCAATAGCTACCTGAGTGTGAATAACGCTTTCTGGGCTTAAAAAATGGTAAGATCCATCTAGGTGACTTTGAAATTTTACCCCTTCATCAGTAACTTTTCGTAATCCAGGTAGAGAAAAGACTTGAAATCCTCCAGAATCTGTTAAAATATTACGATTCCAGCCTGAAAATTTATGAAGTCCTCCGTAACGAGTGAAAAAATCAGCTCCAGGGCGAAGATAAAGATGATATGAATTTGATAAAATAATAGGCGCATCTAAATCAATTAATTCTTCTTGAGACAATGTTTTCACAGTTCCTTGTGTGCCAACTGGCATGAAAATCGGGGTAGGCACAGCACCATGAGGCAGGGTGAGCATACCAGCTCGGGCTAATCCATCGGTACTTTGTAGTTTGAAATCTAAGGGTTTCATAAATTCTCCTCATTTGTGTGCTATTGGAATTCGTTTGGAACAAGTCGTCGTGTATATTCAGGGAAGATAGAAGCGCTAGAGGCCCCCTTCATGATAAAGGAAATGCCGATAAATGGTTCCCAGTAAGCAACTTGCCGTGATTCATCAACAATTTGTCTTAATGAGAAGCGTACTCTCATATCCCATGTTTGCAAGTCGTGAATAAGATCAAAATTGAAATTTTCTATATTAAAGCTTGTTCGCTGAAGTGCTGTTATATCCCAAATTTTAAAACTGTCTGCTAAATCCGCAAAGAAATTTTTAGATCTGGGGTCACTAGCTGGCAAATAGTATAAATCTAGGTCGGTATTTACCATTCGAGATTCAAATCGTAGCGTTAGATATTTTGTAAATCTTATAGAAAGAACAAAACTTAGGCGTAAAAATGAGTCTCGCTCGTTTTGGAAATTATGAAAATAATTAAAAACGAAGCCAATTTCGCTAATATCATAAATAAAAGGGTATAATTTGGGAACATGAATGTTCTTAAATGATAAATTCCATACAAGATCCAGCCTATCATCCTCTCGAGCATTGATACGATACCAATAAGATAAAGAAGGAATATAAGAATATCTGCTATCAGGTCTGAATGTAAGTGTAAGTACAGGGTCGCTAGTAAATCTATTGGTGAAAGACGTATTGGTGTTTGTCCTTGTATTAAGGATATCAATAACAGCTCTTGTACCCACAGAAAGCCACCAGAATGAAAAATCGCCAGCAACGGTTAGTTGAGATGATAGTTTATTATCAAAATAGGGGTCGGGGCTTGCCTGATTAGAAATAGCTGTGGCTTGGTCTTCTGTAGGAAAACGATATCGCTCTGATATCCCGACTTCTCCATTAATTTTGAAGAGAGAAACGCGTTGCCACTGTAGAAATTCCCACCCAAGCCTTGTTGTCCAATTAAGGTTTCCTTCTAAGATGGTTGTGAGATCCTCAAATGCATTGAAATTTACAAGCCCCTGATTATAAGACAACGTCATACTTAGAGGGACAGCCATACGTGTAACGTCAGGGTCTCTCCAGGTGAAGTTAGAGCTTATCGTTGTTGAAAATCTATATCTTAAGCTAAAAGTAGTTGCACGCTGATTATTTGTAATATCTGTATTGAATGATGAAAATTGGCCAACATAGTTTGCATCAAAACCATTTACGATGGATACCAGTCCATTAAATAGCGATGTTGTGATATCCATATTACCCGATTCAGAATGCCTATAGGTGTCATTTATGATACGCCAATTTGTGTTTCCTGGATCGTTCACCCCTGCAATATTCGAGCCGTAAGTATGAGACCCTGTAAAAGAAGCATTAAAACTAGCCGATGAGGAGATCGAAAAAAATGTGTAAGGATTTTCTGTTTTATTTGTAATCTTAACTTGCTCTAAATTCGTAAGTACAACAACTTCAGCAACACCATCTTGATTGGTTTGAACACGTCGAGAAATAATTTTTTGCGTCTGCTTAGCTAGGCGTCGCTCGAGGGCTGGAAGTTCATATGGAAGAACACTATACGACCACCCTCTAGAGTCAACAACAGAAATAAGAATATTTGTTTTATAATCGTACGATCCCAAGGCAAGAGAGCCTGGATTAATCGAAATACTAGGCAAGGTCATCGAGCTGATATCATAACGATATGCTTCGTTAAGAAAAGGATTTGCCACCTCTAAATTTCGTAAACGCCCTAAATTAATAACTGTACTGATGCTCATCTTCCCAACGGAAAGGGAGATCCTTTGTTCCAGAGTATCTTTAGACGGGGAGGCATCGCCCCCATAGTTAAAGGTGTTGTCAAAGCCTTGGTTGATCAAGCCAAATGTATTGATTGACTTTTCTCCAGCGAAGGAATCTCTAATACTATATTTTTGCAGAAAAAAGGGATCGTTGAGGTACTCCGATGACACTTTAAGGTTGATGCCATTTGTTTCAATGGCGGCATTGAATTTATAATACCACGAAAACTGACTAATTTGATCCCGACTGGTAATAAAATTCGTCGTAGTTCCATCGGCGCTGACAATAGGTATTTGGTTTAGGAGCCATTGCGAGTAAGGAGCATTTGTATAAGAAACCCTAGTATCGTTGGCAAAATTAACTTCTATGTCGAACTCTTTTAACATTCCCACCTTAGGAGCAGTGTATTTTGTTGTAAAATATTGCCCAAGCCTTTCATAAATATCGAAGCCAAAATTAAATTGTCCCCTCTTATTTGTGATGGAAATATTGTTGACAAAATAGTATCCTGCTCGCCGATCGCTTCCAAAAGAGGTGTGAATGATACCCGTACTATCGAGTTGTAGAAATGCGGGAATCCATATAAATCCAGCTTGTCCTACCTTATACTGAGCGCTGAGAGCAACGGTTACCTTACCTTGAATGAACCACACTTTTTTAGCAAAAATAGAAAAATGGTCGAATCGAGCATCGGAGGTAGATAGAGTTACGTTTTCGAGAGCAAATCTATTGGCGCCTTGAAGAGTAGCTTTTTCAGCTCGATAAAACCAAGGAAGCGAGCTGTCGCCGATACCAGCGTTAATTGTTGAGCGAACATCATATAGAATTCCACGTTCTGATACGGGTTGATAATACATGCTATTGGCAAGGTATTTTACGCTGTTAAGTGTAAATTCGATGTTTCCCGAAGCAGATATGCCGATGGTTGTTGAATTTTTAACAGTAATTACGATTTTTTCGGCACGAATTGAGTTTCGCTGGAAACGAACACGAACATTACCTGTCATGGTGACTTCGGTTATTTTATTATCGGGGTAGTCTTGAATTAAAATATTATCTGCGTTATCAAGAACATAAAATAGATCAGTGCTTTTTGTTCGAACAGCTCCTCTATCGGTTGGGATGAAAGGAGCTCGTTTGAGTAATTCTTCGGGAGGAAGAGCGCGATTATCGATAAGTTGTGAGTAGACAGACAAAGGAGCACTTAGTATAAGCGTGAGAAAAAATAGCCGAAAACAACATTTCATACGGTATATATTTTACCGTAAAATCTCAAATCCTGCAAAAAAGAGTCTTGCGCTTGTTTCTTGAAATATTGTTTTAAATAATGTATCATATAAGAAGTTCTCTCTGTATGTTCATTATTACTATCAAGAAGGTGTTCCATGGGGCTTCAGATATATAATTTATTTCCTCGCTATTATGATAACTGCCACCGTTGGAGTGATGTTTTCCCTCACATTGTAAAGTTAGGATTTGATGCGGTCTATATCAATCCCTTTCATTATGCGGGGTTTTCGGGTAGCCTGTATGCTCCTAAAGATTATTTCAGCCTAAACCCTATCTGCATCGATGAATCTGCTGCCGAGCCGCCAATGGATCAGCTAAAAGCGGTTGTAGAGCTTGCGCATCAATCTGGTTTAAAAGTTGTGATGGATCTGGTTATCAATCATACATCTAAGGATCACCCATTTGTTAATGAGCATCCATCTTGGTATATCCTTGATGCTCAGGGTAATTTGCAAAGCCCCGGGGCTTGGGAAAACGGGCTTTGGGTGGAGTGGGGAGACTTAGCGCAGATAGATAACGCCGCCTCTCAAGATAAAGAAGAATTATGGGCTTATTGGGAAAAACTGTTGCTCTACTACATAGATCTTGGTTTTGATGCCTTTCGCGCAGATGCAGCATATCAAATACCCTCGGAGCTATGGGTGCGGCTTATTACAGTTGCAAAAGAGAGAAACCCTAATACGCTATTTTTAGCCGAAAGCTTAGGGTGTACCCCTGCCCAAAGTATTGGCCTTGCGGATGTTGGCTTCGACTATCTATTCAATAGTGCCAAATGGTGGGACTTTACCGAGGCATGGTTTATCGATCAATACAACGAAATCACAGTGCCAACTATTTCCTTTCCAGAATCTCATGATACACAGAGAGCTGCGCAAGAAATCACATCTATAAGTGGTTTAAAACGTCTTATTTCGTTTACGGGGCTAATTTCTCCCTCATGGATGATTGTATCAGGGACGGAATGGGGCTGGAAAAATAAAACAGATGTTGTTAATACAAAGCCCTCCGACAAAGAAAATATTAATATCGATTTAACGGGCTTTATTACTTCTATAAATACGTTGCGAAAAAACAATTCCGCTCTTCAAGAAAGAGGATTATTGATTCCTCGTGATCACGACCATAGATCCGAAATTTTAGCATTAGAAAAGCAAACAGATAAAGGTAGTTTTTTGTTTCTTATTAATAAAACAGATAGAGATAATTCCTTTGTTACAATTAATTTAGAAGATTTTCTTAACTCCTCAAAAATTCAATTGCTTTTTTCTTCGGAAGATGCAATGAAGTTTAGTTCTTCTGAAATTCCTTTAAAGCCATGGGAGCTTAAACTCTTCTATTTTATTAAAAGATAAGCGGTTATCATGAAAAAATATATATTAATTCTTTTTCTTATTGCAATTCCCTTGCAGGCTCAAGAACTTTTTCCAACATACTATGAGAATGGCATCGAAAGCCCTTGGTCGATGGGGATCGATTATGATATCGGGTTCTCAAAGTTTTTGTCTTTTAATTTGTCTGTTTTGGGCGGAATTAGTAGTCAGGTTAATAGAGCATCAACGTTTGGCGATGTGTACTTTGGTGAAGCCCGAACTGGTTTTCGCTTTTATATGAATAAACCCGATGAATGGAAAGGCGTTTTTATCGAATTAACGGGGCGATACGGCGTTTTCGATATTCCACTACGCGCAGGGGATACAACTGTTATCTTCGAAAGATCTACAACCCTTCTTTTAGGAATGGGTATCTACCTCGGGTACCGCTGGAAGCGTAATCTTGTCTCAGATATGAAAAATCTTCCTTTTCATATGGCTTTAGAGCCTTATTTTGGCTACACATTGGATACGTTCTTCCCTCTAGACGGAAAAACGGTGCCAGGTAGTGCCAATCGCTTTTCGCTAGGGCTTAAATTTGTATTGGGCTTCTATACGTATAAGTATCGCCCTGGAACCACTGTTACAAACGAGGAAACGGGAGAAATAACTCGAAAATCAGATATGCCACCAGCCCCCGATTCGACAACAAACACCAATGATACCACTAATACCACGGCCACAAATGTTCAAAGTTCTACGGGTCAACGCCAACGCACTCTTGCTATGAGAGACCCTTGGGAACAATATGTTTTTTAATAAATATATAATAAATAAGGAGTAATCATGAAACGAGTTTTAGTTTTACTAGCGGAAGGCTTCGAAGAAATAGAGGCTATATCTCCCATTGATATTTGGCGGCGTGCCGATTGGAAGGTCACAACAGCAATGGTTAATCCTCACCCTTCTTTACTTGTTGTTGGGCAAAAGGGTGTCGCCGTTAAAGCAGATGTGTCTCTTGGTGATGCCTATGTAGAAGATTTCGACATGATTTATCTTCCAGGGGGAATGGGGTATAAAATTATTTCCGAGTCTTCCGAATCTATTGAACTTATTCAACGTTTTATTACGGCAGGTAAAGTGGTTGTGTCTATTTGTGCGGCTTCGTCTATTCTTGCTCGCAAAGGGTTTCTTTCGGGAAGAAGGGCAACAGTGTACCCAGACAACGACTACATAGAAATTTTTAGACAATCAAATGTTCAGTATGTTGCGGAAGATGTGGTGATAGACGGCACCTTTATCACAGGAAGAGGGGCTGGAACAGCTGCTAAATTAGCATTTACCGTGCTAGCAACTGTTGATAAAACTCAAGCACAGGCTCTCGTTGAAAAGATGCAGTTTAACTAAGGAGATAGTGCAATGAAATATTGCTTTTTTTTACTGATTTTACTTTGCTCGACAAATATATTTGCTCAGATTGGCTATCAACGACAGATTTCTACAAACATAGAAGAACGCACCATTTTTCTTTCCAATCGTATTTCGATGCAAAGTATTGATCGTGAAACAAGTACTATAACCTACGATGGCTATCAAACATCATTTGAAAATATAGGTGCGGGCCCCAATAAGGGACAGATTATTCTTCAACCTTTTGTCACTCTAAATGCAATTACAGGGCAGTCGGATTTTCATATGTGGGTAGGATATCGCCCCCCCTATGGCCCAACCGGAGCAACATCCACTATCAAGCCTAAATATCTATCTATTTTAAGTGCTAAGAATAAGTTAACTCTACCATTATTATACTATAATGTTTCTTTTCCTTCGTCGGATGCCGTGCTGAAGCCAGGGGCTCCTTCTGCAGTCCATGAAAGCGCTTATACCATTCTCTCAGCGGATGATTTAACCACACTGATGTCCATCGCCTATGAAGGCACAGAAAGCACCGTAGAAGTATGGGAACCAACAGCTGTACTAAATAAGCTTCAACAGCAAGCTTCCTCGTTTGTAAATGAAGAAATGCCTTCTAAAAGAAGTATACAAGAATTTGTTGCTTTTCAACAGCAACAAGGTCAAGATACTTCGTATGTAAGCTTAGATCGCGGGGTTTTCAGCCCTTCTTTACCCATTATGGTGGATCAAAAAGCGTTAAGTATTGTGCTTACAGGAAATGATGCGCTTGTTAACATAGATGTCCCGCATTATCAATTTACACCAATCTTAGAAATGGTAGATTTATTCTACGCAATTTCGAATAGAACGATTGAGATCCCTTAATTTTCACTTCTGGACGTTTTAGGGGTTCCATGTTTGGGTAGTTGATAAAGAGGGTCCAAAGCGGTGCCTTCCCAGAGGGTATCAGGCTTTGTGTAGGTTGTAATCTCTCGTAGCCCTCGAAAAACATCGGGTAGATATATAGAATTTGTGTTATGAGTAATCGGATCATAAAGAATACTTTGAATTAAATCACGAGTTTGAGCTTGTTTGCTCCAAAGTTTCATGCCATAATCGCTATAAAAAACAAAGTATATTCCTGTAAGTGATAAGGGAAGTGCAAGAAAAAATACTCGTAGAAACTGACGTGTGCTGCGAGACGCAAAAAATATGCGAAGCTTTTGAAGAAAAAGCATAGTATCTCCTTGATAATCTTTATCGATATTATAGGTGATTCTATTAACTTTTGTAAAGTAATTTTTATTTCAGGAGGCCTGATGTCAGTCGTTCTCAAAGATGTTAGTAAAATCATTAAAGATGGTCAAGATAAAAGAGCCGTTTTAGATGGTGTATCCTGTACTATCGGGGAAAACGACACCGTTGCCCTTGTGGGTACGGCAGGGTCTGGAAAAACGGCGCTTCTAAGAGTCTTGGGGTGTCTTGATAATCCAACCAGTGGGCAGTATACACTTGGTGAAAAGGTTATGGGGCAGCTCTCTGAGGGTGCTCTTGCGGCGATGCGTCGTCAATATATAGGGTTTGTTGGCTTTGAACCAGAATTTATCGAATCGATGAGTGTTGAAGAATGCCTTGATATGCCTTTGTCTGCGCTTAAAATTTCTCCTAAAAATCGACGTGAACGCATTGCGGAAGCCTTAGACTTTGTTGGTCAGACATCTAAGATGAGAATGTCTCTTTCTAAGCTTCGGTTATCAGAAAAAATGCTTATTGCCGCAGCAAGAGCTTTTATTAAGCGTCCTCTGCTGGTTGTTGCCGATGAACCTGGGAAAAAGATGTTTTCCAATGAGAGTTTAGACCTCCTCGATATCATGATTTCTCTTCGTCGTCAATATGGCAGTGCTGTAATTTTTTCTACATACGATCCTGCTCACCTTAAAAAAGCAGATCGTCTTTTCTACATGCGAAATGGACGCATTATTAAAGAAGAATGATAAAAAAACTCCTTCGACGCCTTCTTTTTCTGCCTTGGCATTTGAAGCTAGCTTGGATTGTCTTATCATCTTTTGCGGTATCGCTTTTCTTTTTAGGAGCAAATCTTGTCTTGGGTGCGGATATTCAGGCAAAGAAATCTCTTATCTATAATTATTCAGGACATGCTCAGATTCAGCTTTCAATGTATAATTCAGCTTCTCCTAACGACCCTTCCTTTTGGTGGACGAACAGTTTTAACTTACAACAACTAGGGGTAAATCCTTATGTGAGAGGATTTACAAGGCGAACCAAACTTCCTGCATTTATGGTAAAAGATGAAAAACGTATCCCTATTGATCTTATCGTAATCGAGGACAACGATGGACAGGTTTTTTCTCCTTTCATGACGCCATCTGAAGGCCTTGCAAGGGGAATGGTGAGTATTGGAATTGGGATGTCTGCCAGATATGCGCTTGATGAAGACTCTCTTATTGATATTATTGTTCCCGCTTTAAATGCTTTTCTTCCGAGCCAAAAAGTAAGACTGGTTTATAATGTTCGAGATGTCTATTTCCAAAATTTCACTGTTTTCATAAATCAGAGATCGCTTAGCCATATAATTAGGGATGCAATGAGGGCATATCATGTTCAATACAGTGCATCGCCATTTTCCTCTCTTTTAATTTCGAACACTCAACCTCTGGTGCCAAATTCTAGGTTTGTGGCAAGCACGGATGAGCTTGAATACAGCATGGAAGTTCTGCATATGATCAAAAACGTTCTATTTGCAGGGGTGATATCTGTCTTTGTGTTGGCGGGAGTTTTTTATGCTTTTGCGCAGTATCGATACGCTATAAAAACAAAGTCTCTTTTTCATGATTATTGTGCTATTCATGGTTTTGAGATTCCCTCAAGCCACCGGTATCGTTTCTTAGATCTTCTTCGATCGGGTTTATTGATAGGAATATTTGCCACAGTGTTTTCGTTGCTTTTTCAGCAGCTTCCTTTTGAATTTTTACTTTTTTCTCCCTATTCAGGATTATTTCAGCAGTTTTCTTTAAGAGTATCTCAAGGAATTGTTCCAGAAATAGATGTATTTTTTATTATTCGAGGAATTGCTGCGGGGACACTAGCTTTTATTAGTGCAGTTTATGTATCTTCAGCTCTTTTTGCATACTTCGAATCTCGAACCAAAGATTTTGGGCCACTTATTACGGCGATGCTTGTTGGAGCAATGATTTCCTTTGTTTATACAGCGCCTTTATTATTCAATCTTTATGCGCGTCAGGCACGAAATAGCGAGCTTAGGCAACATTATTTTGGCGAATACCTTCTTCAGAATAAATATCGTCCAGAGAGCTTGTCCTCTGGTTCTAGCCCTCCTATTTTCACCTTACGCCCTAGTGTTTTAGCGCAACTTAGTGCAAATAATATTCCTTATCTTCTTAAGTTAGAGGCTTCGGGAGAAATTATTCAGGTTACTAAAATTAATGAGGATGTTTCTTATACAAATAGGCGTGAGGTTCAATTTTTAGGCCTCAGAGGGAATGCTTTACCAGATATGCAAGCCCTTATTTCTCGTATAGAGTCCAACCAATTAATTATTGGGCGATCTATCCATGAACAATATGAGGGTTTAGAGTTATTATCGTTTGTTATGTATGGACAATTATCAAATATTGCGGTATCGTTACCCTTATCTTCTGCAGAGAAATTTGATATTACTCAATACAATAATACAGTTTTTATGAATATAGATACTCTTGCAGCCTATCTTGGAGCGGGGCAGGGGGGAATCACCGCTTTTCTCACTCCAGATTCATCTGCACTTAAATATTTGCCCACCCCTTTAAATGAAGATGAAGAAATAGTGCCGTTTCGTGTTTCTTCCAAATGGTGGACACCGCTTGAAGCCCCTGTATTTATTTTATTATGGATAGTCTATCTTATTGGAATGAGTATTGCGGTATCAATGATTATGGCTGCTTTTTATGTTTCTTTTGCCCACGATAGAGAAGAATACCTTTATAGGATGTTTTGGTCGCAGCCAAAGAAGATTTTTTCATCATTTATTACAGTAGGGTCTTCTTTGCTGGTAGGCATTTTTTGTTCTACCGTATATATGGTGCCTTTTATGGTTTCTCCCTCTCCGATACCAGAATTTCTACAATTAGGCAAGTATACTTCTGCAGTGGCATCGTTTAGGGTAGATGCTTTGGGTGTAATATTCATTTATTTAATAGCTGTGGCACTTTTATTTTTGAATTATTTATTTATATATTTAATGCTTAAATCACTCTATACGCGATTTTTTCATCATCCTGAAGATATTGAATCAACGTATCGTATTGAGTGAGTATTCTTTCGGGAGGACATATGTTTTTTACTAATCTTTCTTTTTTTCCAATGGCAACATTTTTATTTTTTGCAGGATTGGGATTGTTAATATGGAATTATATCCGTAAAAAACGAACGCTGGCAAGGGCTTTATCCCCATCAGCTTATAAGGATGTAGAAAAAAAATTCATTCCCTATATGAGAATATTTAAATTATGCGCGCTTATTGTCGCCTTAGGAGCCTTTCTTTTAGCTCTCCTCGACCCAAGAAGCCGCTCTCTTAGCACGGAAGTTCGCTTGCAGGGAGTGGATATTGCCCTTATTTACGATGTTTCTCGAAGCATGGATGCAAGGGATGAGTTGCCATCTCGTTTAGAGGCGGCGAAAGTTGCTGGAGAAAAAATAGTTGATGCCTTAGCCGGTAGCCGAGTGGCGCTAATTGCTTTTGCTGCCGATGCATATCGAATTCTCCCTCTTACAAGTGATATCGATGCCGTTAAATTATTTCTAACCGATCTTAATACAGGGATGATAGGCTCTCAAAGTACCGATATAGGAAAGGCTTTAGATGCTGCGTCCATAACGCTTTCTAATGATACTTTAACACATAAAGCGGTAATTCTTTTTACAGATGGTGAGAATTTAGATGGTTCTCCTAATTCAACAATAGATTCTTTACGTCGAGATGGGGTAAGTATCTTTGTTGTTGGCATGGGAACCCCTGAAGGATCGACTATTCCTGTCTATCAAGGGGATAAAATCGTTGGAAACCTCAGAACAATGCTTGGTTCAGAGGTTGTTTCTAAGAAAGATGAGTCTTTTTTAAACGATTTAGCTCAAAAAGGAGGAGGGGCTGTCTATTCGGCTAACCAAACCGTTGCTCTTATTCAACGCATAGATGCTCTTCAAAAAACATCGATGGGGTCTAAGGTTCAGCGTTTTCTAGAGCCACATTTTCGGGTTTTTGGCATTATAGCGATGATAGCCTTACTGCTCTTTCTTTTTCTTCCCAATGTTCGAATACTTATTCTTCCTATTATGCTGTTGATGACGATGCCCCTTCATGCCTTAACAGATGATAGGCAAGGATACGACAGTTATTTTAGCAAAGAGTATGCAGGAGCATTGAGGTTTTATCGTCGAGACCTCGTAAAAAAACCTAATAATGTAAAATCCAAATTTGGAGAAAGTGCTGCACTGTATAAACTAGAACGAGCGGATCAAGCTGAACAAGGATTTTTAGGATTAACAAATGTTAGCGATAAAAATATTGCACGAAGAGCTCGTTTTAATGCAGCAAACGCGCAGTTTCAGGGTGGAAAAATAGAAGAAGCGTTGAATTCTTATGCCGAAATTTTGAAGGAGCTTCCTTCTTCCGACCCTCTTTATAAAAGGGCAATGAATAATTATCTCTATGCTCAACAGCAAAATCAGCAGAATCAGCAGAATCAACAAAATCAGCAGAATCAACAGAATCAACAAAATCAGCAGAATCAGCAGGATAAACAAAATCAAGAGAATCAACAAGACAAACAAGACCAACAGAATTCTCAGAATAGTAACCAAAATGAACAGGAGCCTAAAGGCGGGTCATCCCAGCAAGATCAAACACCATCTCGCCCCATTTCTCCTAGTGAATTAGAGAATCTTTTAGGTATTGCCAAAGATGAGGAACGCCAAAATTTAAAGCGTCAATCGGGGAAAGATAGCAATAATTTATTCCTTCAAGATAAATACTAAATAAATAACACTAAAAATTGCAATAGCTACGGTGTATTTGGTATCATATATAGATACACAAACGATAACAACAGCGTTTTAAAGCAAGTAAGCTCGTTGGTATAAAGCACTCTCTACCATAGAGATTGCTAGAGTAGATATTTCACAACTTAATAAAAAAAGGAGATAGTGTATGTTAAATTTAACATTTCATGGCAGTCCACTTACTGTAGAGGGCGATCAGTTAAAAGTAGGGAATAAGGCACCCGATTTTACTATGGTAAAAACCGATCTTAGCCCATTAAAGCTATCAGATATTCCTGGCGTTAAGATTTTAGTTACAGCACCATCACTTGATACGGGTGTGTGTAGTGTTCAAACTCAAAAATTCAATAAAGCTATGGATAGTCTTTCTGGCGTCACTATTGTTACGCTATCTTTAGATCTTCCTTTTGCTCAGGCACGTTGGTGTGGAGCAGAACACGTCAATAAGATGATCGTGGCTTCCGATTATCAAACTAGAGAATTTGCAACAAAATATGCGCTTCTTATTAAGGAATTAAAGCTATTGGCTCGTGCTGCGTTCGTAATTGATGCTCAAGGTACGATTCGCTATTTCACTTATGTTCCAGAAATTGCTAGCGAACTCGATTATGAAGCTATTCTTTCCGAAGCAAAAAAACTCATCTAGCATCAAAAAACAATGAAAAAACCTGCTGTTTAGGCAGGTTTTTTTAGTAGCGATAAGAAAAAGCTAAACCAAGATATTGAAAAGTATTTAGCCCTGCCGAAAGCATGGGAATATCATTTATAAATATCGCTTGCTCCTCTGCAATACCCCGAATTCTCCATAAAATCTCCCACGTCATATTTGGCATCATGTGATATCTAGCTGTAATGGATAAGGCAATATCTCTTGCAGCATCGAAGGGAAGAACTTGAAGAAGATTTCGAACAGCAAAAGAAACGTCAATACTAAATATTTTTAGAAGTTGCTGCCCTAAAGTAACATTGGCAAGAATTTGCATGTCACTTCCAATGGTATTTCCTGAAAGCTCGAGGTTGAAAAATAAAGATTTTGAAGGGTTTTCAATACCTAGAGCTACGGTATACCAACCAATATTTTGACTAAGAGTTTCAACCTTTGAGGGAAATAAAACGTTATTTATATCAATACGAACCCTGTCAACCGTATAAAAAATATCTGCAAAATGAGGACTCCATTGATTAAAGCCTTGTGCGTACTCAATTCTTATTGGAAAAATTTTTATAAAGTTGAAAATCAAGCCTGCGGCAACGCCTAAACCTTGTGCAGCCCCTGTATTAAAGGAAACATCGGTATAGCCAGTGAGCGCAAAAATATTTCTACTAGCCGCTATGGGGATTTCTATTCCAAATTCTACAGAATGAAAAGGTGTAGGGTTTTGCGAGGGATTAAAATCATAAAATCCATTATAAATTCCCTGTGTTGGGTCTAAATCTGCTGCATAGGTGGCATAGATGCGTAAATCTTTAATATAGCTTATACGAGGATTATTCACCCCAAAGAGAGGGCGAAAAAATAGTTCCATCCCAAATAAATCAGGGACGGCGATATTTGCTAAGTAAGCATTCATCCCAATATAGGAGGCATCCATGCTGAAAGACAGTGTTTTCAAGGTTTCGGTGGGGGAGAATGGAGAGGGGTCGTAGTTGTAAAACATCCGCCCGTGCCCCAAGGTTACATTATTATTAGTGCTAATGTTAAGTGAAATGCTTTGAAAAATCGCCCCTTCTTGAGGATTTTCCCATAGCATCCTCATACTAATACGAGAAATTAATGCTTCTCGATCCGTCCACGTTGTTGTAACAAAGGAAGAATTAAAATCGATCCTCATAGTAAGATCGTAGGCAAATGTGAAATTCCACAACCGAAGATATGGAGTGAAAAAGATATCTGCATAAGGTAGCGTCGAATATTGACCATAATACGCGCCAATATCAATGCCCACCCAAACTGGATATTTAGGGCCTGGCCTGGGAATACCAAAAGCAGGTAATAAAACACGGTTCCTTGATGGAGGATTTGCCTGAATAGAGCCCTCACTGCTTATGGAGGTAATAACTCCTGGCTTTACAGGCTGTATTTCGGGTTGGATATTAACGGGAGCACCTATAGTACCTTGAGAATAATTAAGACCACTAACTAGTATAAAGAAAATAAATAATATTCTAGCCATAACTTCTACATTATAAGGGCAGATATAGATAATCTCAAGATTTCGCTTTGGCATTGTGCTTTTTTGTAAAAATCTTGCATTTTTATGAGAAGAGTGCTAGAATATAGGGCGTTTAGGAGGATCTCATGGCATATCAACAGACCTACCTCATTGTGGGTATGGGAGTTTTTGGGCAACGGCTGGCAATGGCTTTGTCTCGCTCCGAATCAGACGTTATCGTAGTTGACGAGGATGACGAACGCCTTAATAAGGTTAGAGATTTACCGGTGTTTTCTTTTCAGCTAGATTCCACAATCGAAGAAGCTTGGAAAGAAATGGATGTGTCTAAGGTAGATAGTGCTATTGTCGCCATTGGTAAAGACATGATGGCAAGTATCCTCACCGTGCTTCTCCTCAAAAAGTTTAATATCCCGCGTATTGTTGCGCGTGCTAATACCGATTCTCATGCTCAAATTCTAGAGTTGCTCAATGTTTCTGAAATTATTCGTCCCGAAATCGAGTCTGCCGAAAAATTGGCTGGTTCACTTTTGGGTGGCATGGGCTTTGTTCTTTCTTATGAACGTATCTGGAAAGACCATGCGATGATCGAGGTTAGAGTTAATAAACACCTCGAGGGGCAAACCTTGATCAATCTAGATTTACGCCAGCTTTATAAAGTAAATGTTATTGCTATTAAACATCCTATCAGTCAAGTTAATGATACGCTTCAGAATACAGACGAATATATTGTTGACGAAGTGCCCAACCCTCGTAACCCTCTAAAAGAAGGGGATATTCTTATTATACTTGGCAAATTAGCAGATATAGCTCGATTAGAAGAATCGCCGATTGGTCAAATGCGATAGCGATGAGAAGTGAGAAAGAAATAATTGCTCGCTTACAGTCGGTGTTTTCTGCGGAAATTGGTCAAACAGGAATAGGGGATGATGCTGCTATCCTTGAAAATGGTCAATTAATCTCAACCGATGCTGTTAGCGATGGGGTTCATTTCTTAAGTACGCATGCTACATGGCAAGAAGTTGCTTATAAATTATTCGCTTCTAATGGAAGCGATATGGCTGCTATGGGTGGTCGGGCTGAATCCTATTTTTTAAACTTGGGTATCCCTCATAATTGGACAGATAACGAGCTAGATTCCTTTATCGAAGGCATTGAGCTATTTTTGAAAGATCATCCGGCAGTGCTTCTCGGTGGAGATACGGTTCGATGCCCTGTTTTCTTTGCATCTGTCACAGTATTGGGGCACGCTTTTGGGAAACCATGGCTTCGAACAGGGGCAAAAACTGGGGATAACATCTATGTTACAGGCACTTTGGGCGATTCCCGCTTGTATTTGCATCATATTTTAGAAAAAAACCAGCTTCCGTTAGAGGATCTCGACTATTTTCGCCGTCGTCACTACCAGCCAACGCCTCGCTCTGAATGGGCAAAGGTGCTTTCGCAGACGATGAGTATTCATGCCTCAATGGACATTAGTGATGGTTTGGTTGAAGATCTTTCAAAGCTTTGTGGTGCCTCAAAATGTTGTTTTCACCTTAAAGCGGAGCATCTTCCCCTCAATATTTCAAAAATTGGCAAAAAAAATAGCGAAATATATTATCAGCAATACCTTACCGAGGCTCTCATTGGAGGCGAAGATTACGAGTTAATCATTATTTCACCTGATGAGCCCGATCAAGCGCAAAAACAAGGTGTAGCTCTCACAAAGATAGGGCAAATCATTGATGGAGATGCAAATACCATCCAAATGTTTGATAAAACGTATGATACAACTTATTTTAAAGGTTATAGTCACTCATGAATTTTCAACAGATTTATTTAGAGGTCGTGCGAAAATATTTTGCACACCTTGATAATATCCCTAGCTGTAGGGTTTCACAAGGGAAAATGAAGGATGAACGCCGAGCGATTGTCTTCGGAACTTACAATGCTCTTAGTAACGAGATAAGGATACATCCTATTCTCTTGCAAGAAAATACACCACAATTGGCTCTGGAGTTTGTGCTTTATCACGAGCTTCTCCATTTTGAAGACAGAGCCTATCTTCTTCGTCGCAAAAAAGGAGAGGGTGTCCATACAAAAGATTTTCGTATTAGAGAAAAAGAGTTTCCTCGTTATAAAGAAGCAAAGTCTATCTTGACAAAACTTCTTAAAGGAGAGGCAATTACTGGAGGAGGGAGTGAGGCTCCCCCCAAAAAAGCAGTGCCTCGCCAAAAATTAAGAGGAGAAGCCTTGGCAACGGCTTTGTCTGCCAGCCTTGAACGGTTGGAGTCGGTTATGGGGCGATATGGGCTGGAATTAAGCCCTGTCGCTATGAAAAAAAGTAGAAAAAAAGGACAATTAGATGAACAATAAACGAAAAATAACATTAGCAAACACAATCACAACCTTTATCGGTGCAGGTCTAATCATACTTGGCTATATTTTAGTGGCGCCAATAACACGTAACTACGAAACACCACAAGCATTTTTTGCCATTCTTACCCTAAATATTGGGCTTCTTACTGTAATTTTAGGTTTAGCGGTGGATTTTGAAAAACTTCCCGCTTGCTGTAAGTTTAAAGCGAAGGGGGAGTAAGTGCTTTCGCCAAAATCTCATATTCGACAATATATTCTGCAAGCATTAGCCCAAATGGGGTGCCCTGAACCCGATCATATTGCCATTGAATGCCCCGATAACCCCGAATTTGGACACTATGCTAGCCCTATCGCCATGACATTGGCTCGCACTCTTAAAAAATCTCCCAGAGATATTGCAACTCAGCTTATTCCTTTTCTTCAGCACGAAGATTTTGATCGAGTAGAGGTTGCCGGTGCTGGGTACATCAACTTTTTTCTGTCAGATACGCTACTTTCTCGTTACCTAGAGCATGTTCTATCAATGGAAACTGTTGGAATGAACAACCTACTCAAAGAAAAATCTTTCCATGTTGAGTATGTTAGTGCGAATCCTACAGGGCCACTTCATATTGGGCATGGTCGATGGGCTGCGGTAGGAGATACACTTGCTCGATTCCTCAACCATTGTGGAGGGAAAGTATATCGCGAATTTTATGTGAATGACGCTGGAGTGCAGATCAAAAACCTTAATGCAAGTATTAAAGCTGTTGCAGAGGGTAAACCCGTGCCAGAAGATGGATATCATGGTGCCTACATTAAAGATTTAGCTGAAAAAAGCCTTCAAAAGGGTGTTGCCCCCGAAATTATCATGCAAAAAGAGCAAGAAGATAGCCTTCGAGCCTTTAGAGTAGAGTTTGATTGCTGGTTTTCTGAAAAAAAAGTGCATGCAGATGGCTCTCTAGAGTCTAGCTTAGAGACATTAAAGAAAATTGGTGCAGCATACGAGCAAGATGGTGCTTTATGGTTTAAATCTACCGACTATGGTGATGATAAAGACCGCGTTCTTATTAAATCTGATGGCAGTTACACCTATTTTGCTGCGGATATTGCCTATCATTATGATAAAATTAAGCGTGGAAATACTCAGCTTATTGATATTTTAGGCGCCGATCACCATGGTTATATCGAGCGAATTAAGGCAGCAGTTCACCTTTTTGGTGGAGAATTAACCGTTTTACTAGGACAACTTGTTAATTTATTCAGAGATGGAGAGCCGGTTCGGATGAGCAAAAGAACTGGGGATATCATTACACTGGATGAAGTTGTTGATGAGATAGGGGTCGATGCCGTCCGTTATTTGTTGGTTCGTCGCCCAATGACGGCAACCGTTGATTTTGATCTTGCTAAGGCAAAAAGTCAAAATGATGATAATCCTGTTTTCTATGTTCAATATGCCCACGCTCGTATTTGTTCTATTCTTCGAAATTCTCAGAAATCCCCTGTGATGAGCGGCTTTGTGGATAATCAAGAGCGATTACTCCTAATTGAATTACTCAAATTTGAAGATGTACTTGCCGAAGTTGCATTCGATTATGATTTGCAGAAAATCCCCGCTTATCTTGAAACTCTTGCTGGAGCCTATCATCGTTTCTATCGCCAGTGCCGTATTATTGATGATTCCAACGAGGCACTTCGTCTTGCTTTATGTAAAGCTGCCGGTAAAACGCTAGAAGCAGGCTTAAATATTCTAGGGGTAAGTGCTCCTCAGGTAATGAATTAACATGAGGCTTGATAAGTGGCTCAAAGTTGCCTTGATTTTTAAGCAACGGTCAAAAGCTGTTGACACCATCGAAAATAATCGTGTCAAAGTTAATGGCAGAGTAGCTAAAGCCTCAACCACACTCAAAATCGATGATATTATCACTATTTCTCGCGAACTTGGTGAGTACACTTATAAAGTGCTTTCGCTGATGGAGAAAAATGTTACTACTGCTATGGCCCGAGAAATGTACGAACTTCACGCCCCAGAAGAAAAAGGCACAGAAGACGAAAAATTTGTTAAAAAGCTTGAAAAAGATTGGCGAAAAACTGTGCGAAAAGACTGGAACAAGATGCACGATGATAAAAAGAAAATCAGAGAAGTTCGTCGTCATAAATATGGAGAAGAATAAAGCCCTTCAATTAAGAAGGGCTTTTTTTATAGATGTTCTCCCGGCGCAACAAGGCGTTTTTGACCTTGAATTGCTTGAATAGGCTTAATATCTTGGGTAACCTCAACAGTGCCAAGGTATTCTCCTTCGGGGTTGCGGACTGCAAAATACCGAATCAAAATAAACTTATCACCAAAAGGAATCCAGAAATCCTCATTGTTTTTACGGCCTGATTTTAAATCTTCAACGATCTGTTCTACAATATGCACGCTCGCAGGAGGGTGACAATTGGAAACATCTCGCCCAATAATAGAAAGAGAGCGAGGAAAAATTCTTTCATTTGTTTGAGAGAAAAATCGCACTTTATTATCTGCACCAACAAAGGTAATATCAAAAGGAAGGGCGCTAAATAATCCAGCCAGCTCGTCGGGGCTGTGAAAATTTCCCGAAGGAAGAACAATTACTCCATTATCGATATGGGCTTGAATTGGCTTTTTTTCATCTGGGCTGACAAACTGCATTGGTCTCGCTTTGATAAAATACCCCAAATCAATACAATCCGTCGAAACCGACACCCACTCTTTATGAGTAAGTTTATCTAGTGCCATGGGAAATAAAATATTTTCTTCTTTGAAGATCATCTCGGTGACACGATTAAGAAAATTACGACAATCTTCTGCCGTAGCACTAGAGCTAGCAAGTGCCTCTAGAATATTTTTTGCATGAGCACGTATTTCGTTATCTACGCCCCACATAACTTGAGTCGGGGCAGAAACGCCATGGCTTTCTAAAAAAGCAAAAAGTGAATTTGCCTTCTTAGAGTAGTGACTTGTAAGCTTAGATAGCAATTCTTTTAAGGTGTCTTCAAAATCGAAGGAATGATTATCTAGCTTGCTTGTTATTGTTTGTACATCTTCTTCAATAAGCCGATTCTCTGCTTTCATAAGATTAACTGGATGCCCTTTATCTACTAAAGGATTTTTCTCGCCAATCATCTGGTTGAGTAAACTATCTTTGAAAACAGCCGCATGTACGTCGCAAAGGCTTTGAATCTCAGAAGCCTCTACGCCACTTTCGATAAGGGCTTGCTCGGCATCTACAATATCAGCATAACTAACATTGCCAAAAGTTTCTTCAAATTTTCCTCTAACATCATCAACGGTTTTACCTTGATGAAGCTCTAGAAGAATATCTTTGATAACAGCAGCACGATGTTCACGATTATTTAGAAATTCACTCATGGTTACTCCTCAATAATATAGCCTTTTTGAGTGAAAAAACTTACGATATGCTCGCGTGTTTGTTTTCCCATCATAATAGCCTTATTGAGTGTCATGACTTTTCCAACGGAGTTAAAGATGC
This sequence comes from Brevinema sp., assembly GCA_051653605.1. Lineage (GTDB taxonomy): Bacteria > Spirochaetota > Brevinematia > Brevinematales > Brevinemataceae > JBOFWL01. The sequence continues at coordinate 89,524 of JBOFWL010000009.1, read as the reverse complement.
TATCATCTTTAATATGACTGAATCCCGCTTCAAAGAGTAAATCGCGAAGCTCGGGATTGACTAAACATTGCTCATGCAATGTTTTATTTAGATATATATGGTGACTCATAAAAACCTCAGAGATATAAATTAAGTATATTATATCATATTTTATAGAGGGATTTCTATATTTTTAGTGCATGTTCCTAAAAATAACTGTTGCAGTGTTGACGAATCATCGAAAACGATGTATAATATATACATAACAATAATCTATTGGAGGACATTATGTCTTTGATTGTCGATATTACAGCACGTGAGATTCTTGATTCCCGTGGGAATCCAACTGTTGAAGCGGAAGTGATGCTAGAAGATGGCACTATTGGCCGTGCAGCTGTTCCTAGTGGAGCATCCACAGGAGAAAACGAAGCTGTTGAACTTCGTGATGGGGATAAATCTCGCTACCTTGGCAAAGGCGTTCTTAAGGCTGTAGATAATGTCAATACTCTTATTGCAGAGGAAGTTTGTGGTATGGATGCCTTGGATCAAGTATCCATCGACCGTGCTATGATCGCTCTCGACGGTTCTGAAACTAAAAAGAAATTAGGCGCTAATGCTATTTTAGCTGTTTCTATGGCATCTGCTCGTGCTGCTTCTCAACACTTAGGCATTCCTCTTTATAAATATCTTGGTGGGCCTAACGCAAAAGTTCTCCCTGTGCCATTGTGTAATGTTATTAACGGTGGATCCCACGCTGGTAATAAAGTAGACTTCCAAGAATTTATGATCACCCCTGTTGGAGCACCTACTTTCCGTGAAGGTGTTCGCTACATTGCTGAAACTTTCCACGCTCTTAAAACAGTTCTTAAAGATAAAGGCTATAACACTGGTATTGGAGACGAGGGTGGATTCGCTCCCGATCTTAAATCCAACGATGAAGCTTTTGATATCTTGATGGATGCTATTCATAAAGCTGGCTACAAACCTGGTGAACAAATTGCGATTGCTCTCGACCCTGCAACATCAGAACTCTGGAACCATGCTGCAGAAAAAGGAAAAGAAGGATATCTTTTCTGGAAATCAACAGGAGATCTTCTCTCTGCTGATGATATGATTGCTTATTGGGAAAAAATGTGTGCAAAATACCCTGTTGTTTCTATCGAAGATGGTCTTGCTGAAAACGATTGGGACGGATGGAAGAAAATCACAGACAAACTTGGTTCTAAAATCCAGTTGGTTGGTGATGATTTGTTTGTTACCAATAGTAAATACCTCAAAAAAGGTATCGAAATGGGTGTTGCTAACTCTATTTTGGTTAAAGTTAACCAAATTGGAACACTCACCGAAACTTTTGATGCTGTTGAAATGGCTAAAATGGCTAACTACACATCTATTCTCTCTCACCGTTCTGGAGAAACCGAAGACACAACTATTGCCGACTTAGCAGTTGCGCTTAATGCTGGGCAGATCAAAACTGGTTCTATGTCCAGAACTGATCGTTTGGCTAAATACAACCAACTTCTCCGCATCGAAGAAGAACTCGGCGATAACGCTATCTATAAAGGTGCTGAAACTTTTTACAATAAAGGTTTAGTATACTTACCAAGCTACCTTTCTAAATAAATTGAATCACTAAATAAAAACCCCCTCATTGAGGGGGTTTTTGTATTTTATCTACTACTTTTATTCATTATCTTCATCATCGTCTTTCATTTCGCCAATTGTACCTTTTAGGTTTTTTTCGTATTGACTATCATCAAGAGGGTGAGGGGTTACATTCCAAGGGAGAACAATCTCTGGGCGGCCTTCTTGCTGGACACGATAAACACCGCCATTTGTGCTTTTTCCTCTATCTAGAACAAGATCATGAGTGACAGAGCCTTTGTAAATTCCGTCAACGTTGATTGTCCCTACTAATTTTCCTTTTTGACCAATAATTTTGAATATTTGAATCTCGTAAGTGCCATTTAAAGATAAATATTGGTCGGTAAAATTTGTGTAGGTGATCGTGATACGAATGGGGCGTCGAAAAATACCTGAAGTTTTATAAACAAGAGAACCATTTTTCCAGCCAGGTTTTTTCTCACCAAAAAAGTTTAGCGATTTTAAGGTTCGGATTCGAGGTAAAGATGAGTCGATCCCTTTTTGAAACTCAAAAAAGAATTCTTGATCTGTAATTTTTCTCCAGCCAAAACCTTCTTCGGAGCTAAGTTCTTCTCCATCTTTATCTAAGGCCGTGACTATATATTTATGCCGTCCCGGAGGGGCAGGCATATCGGTAAAAGATAGCTTGTCGGTCTCGCCTAGAAGGACTGATTCGATAGGAATATTTTTTCCTTTGACGGTAGTATAGGGGCTATCAAATACCCTATCAATTCTATAATGGGCAGCATTGCTTACCGCATTCCATTCGACAATAATTTTATCGTCAAATGTGCCTTCACTGGCTGTAATATTGCCATAAATAAGATTCGGCAACATCAATAGTAGTGCAAAAATGAGCATAAATTTCTCCTGTTTATGTTGAGGGAATAATAGAGGAATAAAAACGGGGATCGTGTTGAGAAATTTGAGCCAAAATTGCGTTATGAATATGATTCGCCGAGTGATCACCATCAATTGGAATAATATTTTTATATAAATGAACTAGTTCTTGATATCCATCATGAACTTTTTTGTGAAAATCTGCCCCAGCATTTTCGATTCGATCGCGCCCTTTTTTAACAGCAAGCCGTTTTTGAGCGACATCAAAATTAAGATTAATAAGAAATGTGAAGTCGGGGACTAAGCCACCTGTTGCAAATTGTGAAACTAGTTGGAGAGACTCCATATGAAGCCCTCTAGCAAAACCTTGGTAAACAAGAGAAGAGTAAAAGAAGCGATCACAAATAATAACTTTTTGCTGAGCCATTGACGGAGTAATAATTTCGCTGATAAGTTGTGCCCGAGAGGCTGAAAAAGCTAAGAATTCGGCCTCGGGAGAACAGTTTTCTTGCAAGACTAACGACCGCACCTTCTCCCCAAATGGGGTAGACCCAGGCTCGCGGACAGATACAAAAGGAATATCATGAGAGAGGCAATAACGTGCTAGCATATCCGCTTGGGTGGATTTACCTGAACATTCAATACCCTCAAAAACGATAAAAAGCCCAGCCATATCTGCCTCTCTTAATTTCTATCATTATACAATAATCTTTATTATTTGTAAAGAAAAAAATACACCTCAATATCTTGACCGATAACAACTTATTCTTTATAATGTTAGCGAAGATCAAAGTATTGCGCTTTTGGGTGTATGGAGGTTAAATTTATGAAAAAAAGCATGTTGTTTCTTATGGTATTTGTTTCGGGAGTAATATATTCTCGTGCTGGCGTTATATTGCCTGTACAACGAATGGCTTTAGCTACCTCAATGTTGCAAAGTGCTGATGCTTATGATCAGGCTGGCAATAGTAAAAAAGCGGTAGAGTATCGTGGTGCTGCGCTGAAAATCTATCCTGTTGGGGATCAGGCTCATATTTTAGCCCGTCAATTGGGTGTTAAATTAGAGGATGATCAAACTTTTAATCAATTTATTCAGCAAGCAGATCGTGCTATGACTAATCGTAATTATGCCAGTGCTTTATCCGATTATCTCATGGCGTTGGAAATCCGTCAACCTCTAGAAGTTTATCAAAAATTAATTGCCGTTTATCAAGCAATGGGAAATGGGAAAGCTGCAGAAGGTCTTCGGTCTATTGTTGAATTCGAAGTAAACTCTTCATCTTCTCAAATGAATGCGCCATTGCCATCTGAAATGCGGTCTGTCGTCCCACCAATTGTTGATGATTTTAACGATGGATATCAAGCGGAAGCTATTCAAGATCCTGTCTACAATGATTCTCAATATCAAGAAGACGACGAGGATGCTTTAGATGAAGACGACGTCTTGTATGAAGAAGACTACGAAGACATCGATGATGAAGATGAGGATATCTCTCTTGAAGAAGAAGCCTCTTATCAAGAAGAAGAAATAATTTCTGATTAGTCTCTCTAGTGCCTTTAATTTTTGATGATCCCTCTCTTGTTTATAATGTTACTGTTCCACTGATTATAGAAGCTTCGGCAGGTAGTGGCAAAACAACGATTCTCACCGAACGTTGGGTTGCTACTTTTGTCTATCAAATGGCTTGGGAAGACAAAGACCCTTTAGAGGCTCTTGCCGCGATGGTGGCTCTTACGTTTACCCGTAAGGCTGCTGCAGAAATGAAAGAAAGAATTAGGATTCGATTGGATGAGCTATTTACAGACAATAATCTTTTGTTGTTATTGGAAAATCTGCAACAATATAGCGTTGTTAAAATCGATGCTATGGAAGCTCAGCAGCGAATTCTTAATAGTAAAGAATCAATAGAAGATTTTATAGCTGCAGCAACTATTGGAACAATTGACGCGTTTATCAATTCTTCACTTAAGCAAAATCCTCTAGAACTTGATGATGACTGGGGTTTTGATCCAGAAGATACAGCTCAACTCGAGCGGGCAGTGTACGACCAGCTTGTTTACGATTGCCTTTATCGTAGGGTTGATCCCGAATTAAGTGAATATTTTCGTTTAGGTGCGTCTTTGTGTGGTTTTAAGGGCTGGCTCAAATTCTTTTCAACTATGACGCAACTTGTCAAAAATCAAGGCTACGAACAACTAATCGATGTTCTTAAAAATTCTCAACTTATCCCTAATTGTCCAAAACTAACCTCACTATCTGATATATATCGAATTTTTCTACAAAATAAGGTCGAAGTTTTGTCTCACTCCTTAAATGAAGAGGCAAAAGCAAAAAATCTTCTAAAAGATAATGTGCAGCTTCAGGGTGTCTTAGCTGAAATTAATGAAGAAAATTTTGTTCTTCTTTACCAAAAAACAGCATTGCCAGCATATTCTTATTCCGAGTTCCAAAAAGATCCAGTAAGATCCCTTCGTTTGGCATGCAGGGATGCTGCTTTTAACCTCGCCGATGGAATGACAGCATCTTTAGTCGTTTTAACGCTTCCGATTTTAGAGGAGTTTGAACGACGGCTACAAGAACAAAATAAAGCTCAAGGAAAATCGAGTTTCGAACGCAATGCAAGACTTTTTCTAGAGGCACTTACCTTAGGGCCATTAGCCAAAAAGCTTAATAGTCGAATCAAATACTTCTTTGCCGATGAGTTTCAAGACACCTCAGATTTGCAGTCAAAAATGTTTTCTATTATTGCTGATAAAGCTGTTGCTTTCTATGTTGGTGATCCAAAGCAGTCAATTTACCTATTTAGAGGCGCCGATACAACGGTTTTTCAAAAGACAGTTGAAATGTTCCGTGAAAAAAATTGGAAAACGGCGGTTCTTCTAAAAAATTATCGTTCATCTATAACCTTAGTTGATGCAACTAACCGCCTATTTGCAAGAGTTTTCAAAGATGATCCTGTCATCAATTATACTCCTCAAATAACAGAAAAACATATAGAAAATTCTAAATTTTGCTATGCCTGCATCCCCGATGCCGACCTTAAAAAAAACGAACTAGATAATGCATTGTTTACTAATATTTTATCGATTATTCAAAAAGAGCGCGCTGAATCTAGAGAGCCAGGCGATATTATGGTGCTATTCTATAAGAATAAAGATATTCTAAATTTTTATAATTTTGCCAAACAACATGATCCAGAACTGCCTCTATCATCCTCAAATCGCCTACACCTTTTTGAAAGTGCCTATATCAAGCCTCTCCTTTTATTTTTACAGGTGGTAGATAACCCTGCCGATGAATTAAATCTCATAGCCTTACTTAAAAGCTTGTTTTTTCGTTGCGATGATATAAAAATAAATGAATGGCTAGAAGTGGCTCGCAAAGAAAATAAAATTCTATTTGAAATTCTCCCAGATCCTCAAAAAGCGTTTATCACGAAGCTTAGTTCTATTAAAAACAGAGTGCCTCTGGATGAATTAGTAGACATGCTCATTCATGAAACAGCCTATGAAACTGTTCTAAAATATGATCCCCCAGAGGCATTGGCTAGCTTGAACCTCTTCCTACAAGAGCTGCAAAGCCTATATCTGTCTAAAAATATGAGTCTCAGTGCCTTTCTTGAAATAATAGAAGAAAAAACAACTCTATCAGAGGCTGAATTTTCTGGAGGAGAAGGAAAAAATATCCGCCTCATGACAATTCACAGTTCTAAGGGCTTAGAAAGTCCATGTGTGATTTTTGCTTTTAAAAAATACCCGATCCTAAAAAATAAAAGTTTCTTTAATAAAGATAAAAAACCAGTTTTGCCTATGCAATCTAAAGGCAGGCTCTCCTTTGAAACTTTTGGCAAGGGGAAATTACTAGAAACATTAAAACAACAGCAATTAGATGAACTTTTCGCCGAGGCTAAACGCCTGCTTTATGTTGCACTTACGCGGGCAAAGGATACACTTTATGTCTGTGGTTTGCATCCCCACTTAGAGGACAAAACGCTACATAATACAGCTTTTTGTAATCAGGGTGTTTTCTTAGAGCTTTTTGGAGCAAGTGCAGAATTAAAAGATTTCCCGCTTAACGCCTTGGCAGCGCAGAAGGATAATCCACAGGATTTTGCAGAAGAACAACGTTATCAAGAACTAAAAAATTGGGAATCAACGCATCTTACCCCTTTAATTCCACAGCTATTGTCGGTCTCTCTGCTGTTAGATGCTGAATTTTCGCCTAAATTAGTGTGGCAGAAATTTAATGGCATTGCTTACACCGAAGATTTACGAGATTTAGGGGGAGAAGAATCGTCTCTGGGCTTGGTTTCATCGCAAGAAATAGGGGTGATGGTTCACGGTATTTTGCAACAATTTGATAATTACGATGCTCAAGACATTAATGATTTCTTGATGAAATTTTATCCAACGTGGGAAAAAGGTTTCGAAAAATCAATTCAATTAGTGAAAGCGTATTGGGATTCCTCTTTCTACCAAGAACTTATTAAAGCTGAAAAAAAAGATAAAGAGCGAAGTATTCAAGTTCTTACCAGTAAAGGAATTATCATTCGAGCTGTTGCCGATCTCTATGTTGCGGATAATAAAAAAATAATTGTTGATTATAAACTCAATATTGGAAAAAATATTGAGCGATATCGTCGTCAGATGGAATACTATGCGTTGATGTCGGAAAAAGCCGGTTATCCTGTGGATGAGCTTGTTCTCTTCGACCTAACAAAAGCCCAGGAGCATCGCTTTAGCTGGGATAGACAATCAACAGAATCCATTTTTAATCAAGCTATTGACAATATTCTAGAAGTTCTTTCTAAGCCAGAAGGCTCATAACCAAACCTTTGATATGGGTTGTTAGTTGAAGTAACACCAATCGAGATTTCTCATCGCCTAAAATTCGCCCAGCCAAGTCGGCTAGGGATTCATCTATATCTTGTACAGTCTTAAAAATACGAGGGTTAGCAAAGCTACGTACGTGGCGTTCTTGAATACGCATATTTCGTAGCGTACTTTTGACAATAAGGCTTACATATTTTTTATATTTAGCAAAATGCTCTGGAGTTGGCTTTTCAGAGAGATCCTCTCCTGCCTTTTCCATTTCTTCTGCAAGCATATAAATATTTTCAAGAACGCGATCATCATCTTCAAAAATACTATCTAGTACCTGTTCATCTGGCTGAGTACTCTCGATAAGCCGTGAAAAGCCTTTTACAGACCCACTTTGCTTTCGAGAACGTTGCTTAATCGAGGATGGAGAATTATCAAACGAGGGAATAATACGCATAAAAGCTCCTTAAGACTTAAGACTACGCAAAAATGCTGATGCTAAAGCTTCAATGCTTTCATTTTGATTGCAAGTTTCAAAGAAAGTATCTAATGGCTTGCGGATTTCGCTATCAGTATAGCCAAGCGCTCGCATTGTTAGTAAGATATCGGTTTTTTTACGATCGATAGGCGACACGTCAGAGATATGAACAGTATTTTCTTTTTGAATTTTTTCTCTTAAATCGAGGATAAGCTGCTCGGCCTTTTTGGCTCCAACCCCTTTTACTCGTGCTAAGCCTTGTGTATCACCAGAAATAATAGCAAGCCTTAATTCACTAGGATTAAGAGAATTGAGGATTTTAATTCCCTGTTTTGGGCCGATTCCTTTGGCTGTAATAAGAATATCAAAAAGTTTTTTTTCGTCGCGAGTAGAAAAACCTGTAAGGTACATTTCATTTTCACGGACGATAAGAGAGGTATGGAGAATAATTTCTTGCTTCTCTGAAAAAGAACTTGCCGTACGACTGGAAACCAATACTTCGTAGAAAACTCCCCCTGCGGTTTCGATGAGAACAAGCTCATTTTCGAGGGTGCTAACAAAACCTTTAATGGCTCCGATCATTTTTTCTCCTTGATGTCTTCGTAATCGAAATAAGCATCATGTTTTTTTAGAAAATCTGATAACTCTTGATCTAGGTAGGACATAATCTCGTGGGAAGTTTTCATAGCTAGAACATTTTTTGCGATTTCTTCACAATCGACCAGGCGGCTAGATACAGCTGTAAATTTAACCAGAGGTATCGATGAAGGATTTAAACTCAAAGAACGAAGCCCCATTCCTAAAAGCAATCGAGTAAGGAGTGGCTCTTTAGACATCTCTCCACAAATACTTACAGGAATTCCTGATTTCGAGCATTTTTCAATGGTAATCTGGATGAGTTTTAGCACAGATGGGTGTACATTTTGGTAGTAACGAGACACATAAGGGTTATTTCTGTCTACCGCAAGCGTATATTGTGTGAGATCGTTGGTTCCAAGGCTCACAAAATCAATAAAAGGCAGGATATCATCCAAACAAATGATAATTGAGGGCACTTCAGCCATAATACCAACGGGTATTTTGCTTATATGAGGCAGTTCTGAGACCAAACTCATGACGATTTTATCGTAGATAGCTCGCAATTGGAGAACATCTTCTATGGTAGAAATAAACGGAAACATGATTTTTATATTAGGATTTTTTACAGATGCCCGCAATAATGCCCGAAGTTGAGCCTCTAAGATAGTAGGATCATCTAAAAACATTCGCGTTGATCGGTATCCTAAGAAAGGATTGGCTTCTTTAAGTGGGTTTTCCCCTGTTTTCTCTGAATATTTGTCTCCGCCCAAGTCTAGGGTGCGTATCGTTACGGGATGCATGTCGGTGTAAGCGAGGATGGAAGAGTAATGTTTAAACAATGATTCTTCGTCGGAGGCTCCATTTTCTGTCATCATAAAAACTTCTGTGCGAAGAAGCCCAATTCCATCTGCGTGAGCTTGCTTTGCCATGGTGATATCTTCTCTCGCCCCAACGTTAGCCAAGATGTCAAGCGAGCAGCCACAGAGGGTTTTAGAGCTCATTGATATTGAATTAATCAGCTTTTTCTCATAGGTTACGCGACGTTTTTTGATAGAATGATAGTGTAAACGTGTCTTTGCGTCAGGGTCGACAATGATGATGCCTTTATAGGCGTCAACAATTACTCTTTGCCCAGATTTGAGTTTTAAGAGGCCTTTAATATCGAAAATTGCAGGCACGCCACAGGCTTCGGCAACGATAGCTGCGTGAGATGTCGTTCCACCATGAATAGATAATACTGCTAAAAGCTTTTTTGCTGCAGAAAAACGAATAATCTCTGTAGGCGAAACTTCTTCTGCAACGAAAATAGCAGGGTGTTGGAACTCTTCTAGGGAATAGTTTCCATTAAGAATATCGATAATTCTGTTGCCAAGCGCATTAAAATCGTCAAATCGAGACCGAAAATAGTCGTTCTCCATCTTATCGAAGTCGCTTTTTACTTGAGCAAGTGATTTTTGCACCGCTGTTTGTGCTGGAATTTGAAATTCTAATATGTAGTCAGGAATTTGTTTATTAAATAGATGTGAACGAATAATAGATGCACTAAGATCTATCATTTGGCGACCACTAGCAGTGAGGTGCTGAGTGCTAGATTGTAGCGTTTCTAACTCACTTTGGATTTGTTCGACAGCTTTTAAGTATTTACTAATTTCGGCATCGCTGCTCTCAAAGGAGAGGAAGTCAGCCCGAAGTTGTTGACGATTAATTTTTTTTATAAAAACTCGTCCCTCGACAAGCCCCTTGCTTATAGGGGTTCCTCGAAGAACTCTGCTGCTATGCCCGGAAGACGATATTATTTCGTCCAAAAGGATCATCTAACGCTCCATAATGTTTTGCTTTATGTTTATAATTACATCCTGCTTACATTATATAATAAAAATAAAAAAATTTCAAAATCTAAAAAACAATTATTGTGTGCCGATAAACAATCTAGTCAGGAGGACGTTATGAATACTATGGATATTGTAATATTGATTTTGCTTTTTTTAGGTGCATTCAAAGGATTTAGTAGCGGTTTTGTAAGAACCCTTAGCTCTTGGGCAGCGCCTCTGTTGGCATTAATAACGGTAAATTATGGTTTGTCTTCAATTTTGAAGTGGTTTCCACCTAGTTTTCACAGTAGAATAGGGGTGATCTTTATTGCGGTAGTTTCTTTTGTTATTATCTACTTTTTAATTCACCTAGTAGGAAGAATACTGAAGCATATTGTTAATTTTTCACGGCTTGGAAGCGCGGATCATATCGCGGGGCTTTTTTTAGGAATTGCATCTTCAGCGGTGCTTGTGGGCTTTGTTTTGGCATTGGGTTTCGAATTCTCTATTATTAAAAATCCAACACCATTTGCCTTATTTTTAGCAAATAGCTCTGCAAAAACTCTTCAATTTTTACTGGGAGTATAGATATTTCATAAATCTATAGTTGATATAATCGCTTTAAATTTCCTATAAAATATGCTATAATGACGAGCAATTTTATTAGATGTCGAGGCTATGTTGTATTTTTTTTGCCGGCTTGTTTTTGTAATAGGAGGGCTTACAACTCTTTTATATTCGCAAGAACAATTCATAACTCTCCCTTTATCTCAGTATGTCGATTCCATTATGACGCAGTTGCCTGATATTCAACTTAATAAGTTAAAAGTTTATGATGCAGAGGTTTCTCGGTTGCGAGCATCAACTATCCTCGATTATAATTTTGAATCTCGTGTGGGTATTTTTCAGAATACAGAATTTACAGGCAATGTGGAGTCCCCTTTTAATCTTATTCGTGGCCTTGAAGTCGGAGGCAAGCTTTCGCGAGCTTTTCCCTCTTTTGGAGGTCGTTTCGAACTTGATATTAATTACCGTCAATTCAGTGCTATTGCATTTACTGGTGGGGTTATTGAGAATGCAATATTTCGTATTCCTACGCTAACTCTTCGTGGGGCAATTCCATTGCTTCGTAATGTGGCTGGTATTCTCGATCGATATCCCTTAACTATAGCAGGTTTAGACAGTAAAATTCAGCAATGGGTTGTTGAAGAAGAAAATGCTTGGATTGTCGCAAATTATAAAAAATTCTATTTACAGTGGTTTGTCACGGGTGAGATGGTAGAGTCTCTTAACGAGGCCTACAGTAACGCAGTAGAGTTAGAATCTCTAGCAAAGGCTCAGCGACGAACTGGTTTTATTGATGATGCAGATTATCAAAATGCTCAGATTTTAAAATTAGAAATTGAAAATGAATTACTTAATGCGAAGAATCTCTATACAAATCTTCAAGAGCAAATCGCTATCCTAATAGGAATTAGCAATATTGTCCCCGATCCAAAAGAGTGGGCAATCCTTAATGAAAAAATTGATAACGAAGATTTCAAATCGGTATCCTTTGATTCTACACGACAAAACCTTATCCTCGAGTTGATGTTTCAATCGGTGCAACATGGCGTATTTGCCTATCGAAATTCGCGGCTTCCAGAATTCAATGTGCTTGCTTCTGTTGCGATGGAGGTTTACACAACCAACAACCCTCCTAGACGCCCAGAGGAAGTTATCGTTATTCCTGCATATTACGCAGGGTTTGAAATTAAATATCCTTTTGGCGATTATGAAAGCCGTGCGCAACGCCTTCAAATTTACCGTAAACAACGAGAACTAGAATATTTAAGTAAAAAATATACTAGAGAATATATCTATAAAACAGAAAACAAAATTCGTTCCCTTAAATTCCATCGATCGAAAATGCAAAATCGCACGGCGGCAGGAGATGCTTTGGATGCTCGATATGTTGCGCAGCGGCGTCAGTATACGCAGGGGCGAACAACGCTTTCCGAATTAATAGATACGCGTAATAAAATCTTGAAAAATAGTATTGATGAAGCGGATCTCAAGCTTCAACTTGTCTATGATTATTTCGAATACCTTGTCCTCAATAATAAAGACGAGGTATCAACCTCCTATCAAACGGAGGGCTAATGTTCATACTTGAATTTCTATTTAAAAATAAAATAGTCACTAATATTTTGCTTCTCTCTTTTATTTTCTTAGGGGCGTTTGTCGGTATAAATCTCAAACGTGATATTACGCCCTTTGTCGAGCCTGAGTACCTCTATGTTCGAATCGCATATCCAGGGGCTTCGGCGAGGGAAATCGAACAAAATGCCGTTGTACCCTTAGAGCAAACGCTGCAATCTCTCGAGCAAAATATCTCATTAACCTCTGTTCTTGCCGACAATGTTGCTTCAATTTATATCAACCTTGCTGGTTCTCGAGACTTAAAAGACGTTAAACAGCGAACCATACGCCTTATTCAATCTGCGGCGGGGGTAGACCCAAAAGCTAGAGTATTTATTACCGAAGAGGGGCCATCCTCTGTGCCGATGTTCTACTTCGCCCTGTATCGAAACACAAATAGTGTCATGAGCGAATTGGAATTTCAACGAATAGCAGCCAATGTTCAACACCAAGTATTGCGTATTCAAGGTTTGAGTGGAGTTTCAACAGGGGGATTGCTTCAAGAGGAAGTTCAAATCACGGCTAAGCCTCACCTTATTCAACGCTTTTATGTTTCTCTCTATGAAATTATCCATGCAATTCAAAATCGAAATCTCTCCCTCTCTGGTGGGCTATTAGATTTTCAAACAGAGACCAAAAATCTTGTTACAGATGGTGGTTTTGATAGCCCCTTAGATGTTAAAGATGTAATCATCCGTGCCAACTTTGAAAACCAGAAAATACGTGTTAAAGATATTGCAGATGTACAACTTGGAGTAGAGAAAAAGAACTTTGTTGTGGAGATTAACGGGGGAGAAGGCGTATTTTTTGCCCTTAGGATGAAAGCAGATGGAGATATTAACTCAGTAACGAAGAATATCGACCGATCCCTCGCACAAATTCAGTCAGAATTGCCAGAAGGCGTGGAAATTCAAGTAGTAGAACGCCGATTTGAGGCAGTGAATACGATTCTTTCGACGGCGCAATGGTCGGCACTTGCGGGGATACTCATTGTTTTCTTTATTCTGCTATTTTTCTTCGACTGGAAAACATCACTATGGACGGCACTTACTATTCCAACAACCTTGGCTCTTACAGTTATCTATATGTATTTTATGGATATATCTATCAATATTGTTTCTTTATGTGCTATTATAACAGTTCTTGGAATGCTTGTCGACCATGGGATTGTTATTTCAGAAAATATATATGGCTATCGCCTGAAAGGCGCGGGGCCACTTGAAGCAATAAGGCTTGGCATCAAAGATATTGCAACACCAGTTTTGGTTACGGTGCTAACAACCGTTTCTGCTTTTTTGCCCTTGCTTTCTATCCGAGGAATTTTAGGGGGGATTATTCGACCTATTCCTCTTGTGGTATCAGCGGCTTTAATTATTAGTTTTATTGATGCTATTTTATTCTTACCAGTGCACTTAGGGCATGTTCCTAGTAAGATGTTGCCTCGAGAAGAGAAGAAATGGGTTGTCGCCATCAGAAACATTTATGAGAAGGCGCTAAAATCAGCTCTTAAAGCTCGATATTTGGTTGTGTTGTTATTTTTCTTTACTCTTTTTGCTACAGGAATTCTCGTTCAAAAGATGATGAAAAACTTTACCTTCATGCAACCTATCGGGGTTGGATCAATTTTTCTCCAACTTGAAGCAGAAAAAGATATTAGTTTCGAGACAATGAAAGACATCGTAAAAGAAGCTAAAATATTAGTCGAAAAGGCTGTTCCTGAATCTCAAAGAAATGCCCTCAAAACGATGACGGGAGAACATACGATATGGGATTTCTCTTATATCAGACCACAGAATAACTTAGGTCAAGTTGCTGTATATTTGAAGCCAGATGTCTGGGATTACGAGCAAGTATTGGCGAACATCAAGGCCGACGTTGAAGCATCGCCTATAATGGAAAAGCTTAAAACAGTCTCATACGATACCTACGGGCTTATCCCTAAAACAAAGGAAGGCTTGGTATACTTCTTTACTCAAAAACCTAATTTTCCTGCATCGGATGATTATATCAATATGATGTTGGATGCTTATGCCTATCTACGTGATATACCAGGAGTTATCAAGGCTCGACATACATCGGTGCAAGGGGCAGACCAGCTACTAGTTTCCTTCGACTATGAAAAAACAGCTCGATTGGGGATAGATGTTAAAACTGTAGCGGAAATACTAAGGATTGCGGCGGGGGGCTTGACGGTATCGAAATGGCAATCAAGCACAGCAGAAATCTCATATATTCTTAAACTAGATTTAGAAGATAAAGATAAACTGAAATTAATTAAAGAAATGCTGATTCCAAATAAATTTATGCGCTTAATACCACTTAAAGAGTTTGCTACTATCTCGAATCGAACCGGAGGCGGCGATATGTTGCGTACTCGTGGCCGACGAATGGTAGAGATTGGCTCAGAAATTGATTCAGCTATTGCAAGCTCTGCGGTTATTGCTAGAGATTTTAATAATTATTACAGTAATGTTTTACTTCCTAAGTATCCTGGGGCTGAACTCTACTCAGAAGGAGAAAGTGCCGATATTGAAGCCTACTTTGGCTCTTTTGGTATTGCTTTTGTAATTGCTATTTTCTTGATATATCTAATCTTAACAATGCTTTTCAAATCGGCAATTCAACCATTTATAGTATTGATTTCAATCCCTTTTGGTATTGTCGGCGCATTCTGGGCTTTTTATTTTCATGGGCAACAACTGAGTTTTATGAGCTTTGTTGGAATTATCGGGCTAAGTGGTGTTGTTGTTAATGATGCCGTTGTTATGGTGGATTTTATTAATAATGTGGTTGGAAAAGCATCTCGATCAGAAGCGCCGGCCCTCATCATTGAAGGGGCTGCTAAAAGATTTAAAGCAGTGTTGCTAACAACAGTTACAACACTTGCAGGGTTGCTGCCCTCTATCTATGGCTTAAGTGGGGTTGCAGATATGATTATTCCTATTGCCACAGCTATGGCATATGGACTACTTTTTGCAACGTTGTTGACACTCTTTTTTATTCCGGCAATTTATCTTATTGGGTTGGATGTGAAACATATATTTCAAAAATTAAAACATAGTTAAGAAAAAAGTTCCTATTTTAGGAACTTTTTTGTTATTTGATCGAAATAGAGGCCTGCTCTCTCTCTATCCATGTTTTTGCAACAGCAGCGGTCATCGTGCGGACACGTAGAATATAGCTTTCACGCTCAGTGACGGATATAGCTCCGAGTGATCCAAGAGTATTAAAGATATGGGAGCATTTAATTGCAAGATCATAGGCAGCAAAGACAGCTTTTTTCTCTATGGTTCGGAAAAATTCTTTTTCGAAGTCATCGAATAATCTGAAATATAAAGATTTATCTGCAACTTCAAAAGAATATGTTGAATAGTCTCTTTCAGAATCTAAATGAAGATCTCCATAGGTAGTGGTGTCATTCCATTTAATATCCTTAAAGTGTTCCACGCCTTGAAGATACATAGCAATACGTTCTGTGCCATAAGTAAGTTCTGCGGGAACGAGAGGAAGGCTTGTTCCCCCGACCTGCTGAAAATAAGTAAATTGAGTAATTTCCATACCATCTAGCCAAACTTCCCAGCCCAATCCCCATGCCCCAAGAGTTGGAGACTTCCAATCATCATGGACAAAACGAATATCATGCTTACTTGTGTCAATGCCAATACGAGAAAGGCTTTGTAGATAAAGATCAATAATGTTATCAGGCGAAGGTTTAATAAGTACCTGGAATTGGTAGTAAAAGCCCATACGATTGGGGTTTTCACCATAACGGCCATCACCTGGGCGACGACATGGCTCTGCATAGGCAGCAGCCCAAGGTTTATTTCCTAGTGCTCGTAAGAATGTATCGGGATTAAACGTGCCTGCACCTTTTTCAAGGTCGTACGGTTCTCGAATGAGGCAGCCTTGCTCGCCCCAAAACTGTTTTAAATTGAGGATGATATCCTGGAAGTTCATAAATACTCCTAACCAAGGGGTTTAGTGTTTGTTAAAAAATCGTTTTAAAGCTAATTGATACTCAATAGTTCGTTCCCAGAAAATATAATGGGAAGTATCTGGGTAGATAAGAATTTGTTTATCTACAGCATTAATGAGACTGAATAATTCTAAAGCAGGCTCAACGGGTGTAAGTAAATCGTTCTCCCCTAAAAACATATAGAAGGGAATTTTAAAAGAAGCCCCTATATCAATTAGTCGAAGATTTGCATTGAATTGAGAATACAGCATATTCATGCTTTGATGTTTTGTCTTTCTCCAATTAAATATATCTTGAATAGTATATTCAGTAGAAAAAATAAAATCTCTTGCAAAAATATGGGATATATTTTGGTGATAGGCTTCGCCTTGAAAGGCTTTTGCCCATTTTAAAACCTTTAACATGGTTGCATATCCCGTTTGTGAAGCCTGTTTCTCTGGATTTGGCGGCATAAATTTCCAAGGTGGCGCCCCTAAATCTTTCAATTCGATGATAGCTTTTTGTTTTTTTCGTTGTTCGGCTGCTGCTAGAACAGCTACATATTGGTAAGTCTGCTGATTACCAACGGCAATCTGATTAAATGCAGCATAGGCATAGAAATGCTCTGGATAATCGCGAGCCATAAACCAGCCTAATCCTGTTCCTTCGGCATGTCCTACAAGATAAATCTTTTCTTTATTAAAACGTGTCTTCAGATATTTTGTGACGCTGATTCCATCTTCAATAAATTGTTGAAGATTTAGAGTTGAACGTGAAGGAAAATTTGCTCCTGATAAGCCCGAGCCACGTTGATCCCATTGAACAACAATATAATTTTTTTCAAGTTCGCGTTGATAGTGTCTGAATACACCAATTTGAGCGTTTCCAGGCCCACCATGCAAAAAAAGAATAATAGGGGCATCTTTTTTTTGCCCACGAATCAGTAACCACTGTTGACTACCGTTGATATCAACGCTAATTAATTCAGAAACTCCTCTTAAAATAGGAGGAGTCCATCGAATTGTATTAATGGCAATAATTATTAGCAGTGTTAAAATAAAAATAATACAAATAGGCTTTATGGAGATATGTTTTTTTATATCTTGCCATGATAAGATCATTCTAAATTCCTATAACCACTTGCTCTGGTGAGGCGGTCTATCAAAGCATGACCGATTCCATCGCTGGATGGAATCTCGCAGTAAATAGTCTCTATTTTTTGAGAATCGCACCAAAAAAATATTCGGTATAATGCCTGAGCATACTCTTCAGGCGAAGAAAAAATAAAACTGTGCTTCCAGTCGTTTGTATTTTGAAAAGTTAAAATTGCAGCCTTGTCAGAGACTGCTGGAAGTTCTCCCTGAAAAAGAATAACGTGAGCTTTTGGTTGGTAGTGAGCAAAATGAGTTCCTGGAGATCGATGTGATTGCTCGATATTTTGTTCTGGTTTTATTCCTACTGCTGAATAAATATCTTTAGCACTCAATGCCCCACTGCGGAGAATGTATATTTTTTCTTTTTCTACCTTAAGTACCGTCGATTCTAAGCCAATCGACAAGCTTCCCCCATCCAAAATATAGGGCACACACCCTTCCATGTAGTAGCGACACATTTCTATGGTGGTGGGTGATGGTTTTCCAGACATATTTGCAGAGGGAGCCGCTACAGGTACAGGGGTATTTTCGAGAAGAGCTAGTGCAATAGGGTGATTAGGAATTCGAACTCCAACGGTATCTAAGCCACCCGTTGCAAGGGAGCTAATTAACTTGTTTTTGGGTAGAACCAATGTCATAGGCCCTGGTGAAAATGCTTTAAAAAGATCTTGCTCGAGAGGAGATATTTCCTGAGCGGCGAGAAGGATGTGATCAAGGCTTGCAACGTGAACAATGATAGGGTTTGTAGAAGGGCGTTTTTTTATATCAAAAACTTTCTGCATTGCCTTATCCGAATAAGCATTTGCGCCCAATCCGTAGACGGTTTCAGTAGGGAACACAACAAGTTGATCTTGAGCTAATGATAGAGAGGCTTTTTTAATTGTAGAGATATCAGAGCCAATAATCGTCAATTTCCACCTCTTTGTCGTTTTAATATTTTTTTTATTGCAGGTAGAATAGGCGATCCTGTGAAAATTTCAGCAAAATGAAGCCCTAATTTTTTGAATGTATGATGATATTCTGCGGTATAAGGAGACATTTTCCCTAATTTTTCTTTATTTAAGGTGACAAAACATGTTTCTTCTGTTTCTAAGTCTTCTAATTCTGTAATAATAGGAAAAAGACTGCTAATAGGATTGCTTTCTTCACCCTTATCTCGGATTACAATAGGAATTACTTCATGTCGGCGACTGAGAATCCCCATCGCTTGTGAATAATCCTTATCGAAGAAGTCACTAATCACAAAAATTACAGCTTTTTTCTTGAGCATTGTTGATGCAGCTCGTAAAGCTTGATTCAGATTTGTTTTCTTTGATTGAGCCTGATGAAAATATACATCTCGAATAATACGCAGTAAATGAGGGTGCGAGTGAGTGGCTGGCACAACTTTTTCAATATCTTCAGAAAAGAGAATAAGCCCTGTATTATCATTAGCAAAAAATGATGTAAATCCTAACAGAGCAGTGATTTCAGCCATTACAGAGCGTTTATTTGCAAGTGTTCCAAAGTCGTGAGATGACGAAATATCGACTAAAAAGAAGGTTGTCAAGCGACGCTCTTCTATAAATGTTTTTATGAAGGGCTCATTCATTCTTGCGGTAACGTTCCAATCAATATCTCGAATATCGTCCCCAAAATTATAAGACCGAACTTCATCAAACTCCATTCCACGACCACGGAAAGAAGATTTATAATCGCTTTGAAGTGTCTCATTCACAAGCTTTCGGGCGGTAATTTCTAAATGCTTTGTTTGTGCAACAATGTCTGTAATGGAGATGTCATTCATATGATCTTGATGCAAATTATTTCTCCTGGTCCTCTGTAATATCAATTACGGATGGGTCGATATTTGGAGGAGGATTTTGTCGAGGACGTTGTGGCGTGTATATACGAAACGAAGCTCGCCCTGTAAACATACTGATAAGCCCAAAAATGAGGAAAATCGCAATAATAAAGAGTAAAACAGGTAGAAGAAAAACAAGAAGCCCCCATATAACAAGCAGAGAGATAACTCCATACACAATACGTTGCATGAAACTCTCCTTAAATGAAGGGTAGGGGATTAAAAAAGATGTGGAGAAACGCTATAGCAAGAGTAATCCATCCAGCAGAGTTGCTAAATCGCTCGCTAAAATTAAGAAGAGTAAGCTTAAACGACTGAGGAAGCTGAATCCAATCTAAACTTTCGGGTGCAAGCAGTAGCGCATCGACAAAAAGTGCTATTGAAGGAATCAAAGCCCCAACGATTGTTATGCCACCTGAACCGAAATCTGGAGCAAAGAAATTCCAAAAAGCAAACAAAAAAGCTAAAAGCCCAGAGCCCTGTCTAATAGAGGAGTGACAAAGCTTTTCAATATTACGTTTGAAGCGACGCAACCCTGGACGAGGGATATTACTACTTACGATGATACTATCAATAGCTTTAATAATTTGCTCGGATAACAAAACTACAGAATAATAGAATAATATAATTGTTAACAAGAAAACACCAAACATAGATTCCTCCGTCTTCTGTTATTATAAGATAATTACTAATGATAGTCAACATTTGATGATTAATAAAAAGTGCAAATTTTACCAGTACATGTTTTACAAATTTATAGAAATATGCTATAATGAATCTTAATTTGAATTAAGGTTGTTTTTACTATGAATCCAATGTCTACTAAACAGTTGAGACTAGGTGTGGCAGGGATAGGTCATATGGGACGCTATCATGTTAATATTTTATCGCAAATGCCCGAGGTATCAGCTCTATGCATTCACGATGTCAATCAAGAAAATCTTCACAAGATTGCAGAAGAATTTAAAGCAGAAATTTGTACATCTTATGATGATCTATTAGACCAAGTTGATGCGCTAATTATTGCTGTGCCAACACATCTTCACTTTGAATTTTCAATGAAAGCTCTAAAAAAAGGTAAGCATATTCTTGTTGAAAAACCAGTTGCGCAAGATGTTTTTCAAACCAAAGAGATGACAGAATACGCTCAAAAGAATAATCTAATCTTACATGTCGGGCATGTAGAACGCTTCAACGGGGCAATTCAAGAAATCAGAAATCTTCTTGATAATCCTTATTATTTTCAATGTCAGCGTATTGGGAATGTTTCTCGTATTTTAGATGTTGGTGTTGTTCTCGATTTAATGATTCACGATATCGACCTTATCATATCTCTTGCAAACTCTAAAGTTAAATCTCTTAGTGCTATTGGGCAGCGTATTTTCACCGATCACGAAGATTACGCGCTGGCAACATTATATTTTGAGAACGGTATCACAGCAAATCTTACGGCATCACGAGTATCTACGCGAAAAGCTAGAACAATGTCTATTGCGCAAAAAGAAAGTTATCTGTACCTCGATTACTCTTCTCAGGATCTTATGATTTATAGAAATCCAGACAGTAAATATGAAGTTTCACAAGGTACTATTAAATATAGTGAAGAATCCCTTGTTGATCGTGTTTTTATTCATAAAGAAAATCCACTTCGTCTTGAGTTAGAATATTTCCTTAATACAATTCTTAATCAGCTTCCAACTAAGTCTAGTTTTTCTGCATGGAATACCTCTTCAAATGTGTATACAATGGAAATTGCTTCTGAAATCCTTAGAGATATTAAGAATCGTTCTGGTTTTTAGGATAATATTTCTTAAATAAAAATAATAGAGCCCTTTATTGAGGCTCTATTTCTTTAATATCTTCAATAGAAAGATGTTCAAAGTCTTTTTCTGCAGCTAAAGCCCATATTAATTGGGCAGCAGCTTCGGATGCCGCATATCTAATTTCTTGGCGATCCCCCTCAAGCCTTAAGCGAAACATTAATCCCCCATCTTTTCCCATCACCCCAATAAAAACAGTGCCAACGGGTTTTTCTGAAGATCCCCCATCGGGGCCGGCAACACCGGTTGAAGCGCATACAAAATCAGCATGAGAAATTTTCTGAGCCCCAAGTAAAAGCTCTCTACAGCACTCAAAACTAACAGCACCTTGCGTTTCTAAAGTGGATGGAGAAACGCCAAGAATATTTTGCTTAATAAGATTATCGTAGCACACAACGCCACCTAGCAGCGAGCGAGAAGCACCGGGAATCTCCGCAAAAGAACTACAAATTAAACCAGCAGTGCAGCTTTCGGCAGTAAATAGTGTAAGGTTATTTTTAGAAAGATAAGCTAAGCATTTTTCAAACATAATATCTCCTTTAACATAATATATTATATATTAAAATTCTTGTTTTTGCACGAAAACTCGTCTATAATTAAGATAATATTTATTTATTAAGGAGCCTTTATGCTGCCTTCTGTTAATCCCCAAACAACGGTATCGTGGAAAAAATTATCCGCGCATAGTCAATTATTTAAAGGGAAGAGCCTTCTTTCCTTATTTGAAAATGATGCAAATCGTTTTACTCGTTTTTCAATTCATTGGGATGATATCTTACTAGATTATTCCAAAAATCTCATAACAGAGGAAACTTGCCAGCTTTTTGTTGCTTTGGCTAATGAATGTGGCTTGAAAGATGCCATTGAAGCGCAGTTTACAGGCAAAAAAATCAATGTTACAGAGAATCGAGCGGTCTTGCATACCGCTCTTCGTGCTCCAGAAAATGAAACGATTATGGTTGATGGCGTCAATGTTGTTGCGGAAGTCCATAAAGTTCTTGCATCAATGAAGATTTTTAGTGAAAAAATCCGTTCAGGTTCATGGAAAGGCTACACAGGAAAATCAATTACAGATGTTGTTAATATTGGTATTGGAGGATCAGACCTCGGTCCGGTGATGGCAGTAGAAGCTCTAAAGTATTATGCAGGAAGCCTTTCTATGCATTTTGTTTCAAATGTTGATGGAACACATATTACAGAAACTCTTAAAAAACTTAATCCTGAAACAACACTTTTTATTATTGCTTCAAAAACTTTTACCACCCAAGAAACAATGGCGAATGCTCAGACGGCAAAAAATTGGTTTTTGATGAAGACTAATCAAGCTGCAGCCGTTGCTAGGCATTTTTGTGCGGTCTCTACAAATAAAAAATTGGTCGAAGAATTTGGGATAGATAGCGAGAATATGTTTGGTTTCTGGGATTGGGTTGGAGGTCGCTATTCTATGTGGGGGGCGGTTGGGCTGCCCATAATGCTTTCGATAGGATACGACAATTTTCGGCAATTTCTAGATGGCGCCCACGCAATGGATAATCATTTTCGAACCACAGATTTTGATAAAAATATTCCTGCGATGCTCGCATTTTTAGGTATTTGGTATAACAATTTCTTTGACGCATCTTCTCAGGCTATTTTACCTTACGATCAGTATTTACATCGTTTTGCAGCATATTTCCAACAAGGAGATATGGAGAGTAATGGGAAATCTATTAGTCGTTCAGGTCAGCCGGTGGAAGTGCAAACGGGGCCTATTATTTGGGGCGAACCTGGCACGAATGGGCAACACGCATTTTACCAACTTATACACCAAGGGACAAAGTTAATTCCATGTGATTTTCTAGCACCGGCACAAAGTCTTAATCCTACAGGGATGCACCATGAAATGCTAATGTCCAACTTTTTTGCACAAACCGAAGCACTAATGAAAGGGAAATCTCAAGATGAAGCTAAACAGGAGCTTCTTAAAGCAGGGCTACCCGAGGAAGATGCAACAAAATTAAGCGCCTATAAGGCATTTCCAGGGTCTAGACCAACTAATTCGATTTTATTTAAAAAACTTACTCCCTATATGTTGGGAGCATTGGTTGCCATGTATGAGCATAAAATTTTTGTGCAGGGAGTTATTTGGAATATTTATAGTTATGATCAATGGGGAGTTGAGCTTGGAAAAGAGCTTGCTGGAAGGATTCTTCCTGAGCTTCAAATGGGAAGCCCTGTTAATACGCATGATTCCTCTACAAATGGGTTAATCAACACCTATAAAAACATGAGATAAATGAAAAGCCCCGTTAATTCGGGGCTTATTTTTTCTTATAATAAAAATATACTTTTATCTTGCTTTTCCAAAACGGAATCCACCAAGGCGAAGAATACCTTTTTCTGAGGATCCAGCGACTTCAAACTGAAGCATAATACGGTTTGAAGGCTCTGTTTTTAGGAAATCTTCAATGGAGATAAATCCTTTATCATTGTAGGAAGGGTGACTAGGAACTCTAATAATTTTATCATTTTGATCAATAATTGCAACATTCATGAAGACGGCATCTTTGGGAACAAAATATATATCAAGAAGCCCTTTGAATAATCGAGTTGATGCCTTATCCATAAAAAATACTCGAGCAGCAGACGGTTTTTCTGTATTTGGGACAACACGCAGCTGCTTAGGAATCATATTTCCCTTATCATTATAGAAAACAAGGGCAAATCGTTGGTCAGGGTCTAAATCGATAGCATTGATTACACGAATCAAGCGATTTACAGAAACAGGTTCACTGGCAACAACACTATCCGGACTTTTCTCAACGGGAGCAAGAGGGGTGAGATTTTCTGGCACAGATTCTTCGGTATTTTTTTTATTTGCAGGTAAACGGGGACGACGCCATTTTGAGGGTTTTGTATTTTTTTCTTCAGAGTCCCCTTCTTTCTGTTGAGCAGCTGGAGGAGTTGGTGGCTCTGTCGGCTCTACGGTGGGTAGAACTCTCCATTCAACGGTAATTCCTGCCGGAAAAATAGGGATATTTTTCATCTGCGAAAAGATACTGGTGTGAGTACTGATAATCAAGCCTATGAGTAGCAAAAAACGCATGAGAACTCCTTAATAATTATTTAAATTTAACAATGGTTTTCCCCGATCCTCCATCTTGTGGAAGGGCAAAAGCAAAGCTTTCAACCTCGGGGGTTTTCTTCAAAAATTCATGGACGACCTTCTGGAGGACGCCTGTGCCTTTTCCATGGACGATACTAAATTCTTCTATCCCTACATTTAAAGCTTTATGTAAGTTATTTTCTAATAAGGGGATAGCTTCTGATACTAATTTTCCACGAAGATCGATAGAGTGTTCTGCTTTTATTGAAGGCTTAATTGCACGAGAAACACCCTTACTTAAAGGCAAGGTTGCTTCAAAAAGATCTGATTTTGGAAGAGTTATTTTCACTCCGCCCATTCTAAGGCTTATTTCATGAGTAAAAATATCCTCTACAATAGCATCTTTTCCTAATGAGCCCACAAAAACAGTTTGACCAATAAAAAAGCTAGTGACAGAAGTTCGTTTTGTTGTATTTTTTTGTCGTTTTCGCTCGTTTACTTCGTTTCGAGTGTGAGAAAGAATTATTTCGGCATTCTTTATATCGGATTTTTCTTTTAATTGTAAACGAGAAAGTGCCTTAAGTTTTTCATTTAAAGAGTGATCGACAGCCTCAAGCCCCTTGATGCGAATATTTTCTTTTTCTTCTTCTAATTTTTTTTGTTCTTCATGAAAATTTTCTTGTGCTTTAAAAAAATCTGTCTCTCTACGTTGAATATCCTGCTCTTTTAGTTGGAGAAGCTGTTCCAGCTCGCCAAGCCTCATCATGATTTTTTCTTTTTCATCTAACGCTTGTATTTTTTCTTGTTCGGCATTTTGGAGAATTTTATGTTTAATTCCAATTCGTTCAGCGATTTTGAGGGCATAACTTTCACCGACAGCATTTTCAATAAGAGAATAAAGAGGTCTGTACTCAATATCAAAAGCGGCTGCATATAGTTTTATTTCTTTGTGAGATAATGCTTTATCTTTGAGTCGGCGATAGTGTGTAGAGATGGCAAAGAAAGCGTGAGTCTCTAGTAACGCATCAACGACAGCCGCAGCCAGTGCTTCACCTTCGATAGGGTCTGTGGCATGGGCGATTTCATCGATGATAATAAGAGCCCCTTCTTTGGCAGATTCCAGTATATTTTTCAAAGCCATTAAATGGGCAGAAAAAGTTGAAAGTTCATCATCAAGGCTTTGGTGGTCGCCCATTTCCACTAATACTGTATGGAATAAAGGTAATGTTGCCTTGCGTGCGGTTACAGGTAGCGCGAATTTCATCATCATGGCAAAAAGCCCTAGGGTTTTGAGAGCCGCACTTTTTCCACCAGCATTTGGCCCTGATATAATAATGCCACGAATATGATTTTCTGTTGAGAGCTTGATAGGAACCGTGGTTTCTTTTCCTTTTTTAAGGAGCAAGAAAGGGTTAAAGGCTTCTTGAAGATCGATTTTTTCTGGGCTGATTGATGGAAAAACAGCTTTGTGATCACGTGCAAAACGCGCTTTTGCGAAAACAATTTCTAAATAACTCATACGATCAAGAAGCCATGCCAGTTCGAGGTAATTATCTGCTATTAATTGGCACCACTCCCTTTGGAGGCGTTCGGTTTCTCTTAATTCGAGGTCATCAACGGATAAAAGTTCGTTGTTGAGTGCTATAATTTCTTTAGGCTCAATATAAGCGGTTTGCCCCGTTGAGGAATAGCCATGAAGGATACCTTCAACACGATTTTTTGCATTACTTTTGTAGGGAAGAACATATCTACCCTCACGATACGAGAGAATTTTTTCTGCTATATCATCGCTTTGAAAAGAAGCTTGCAAGAACTTTTCAATCCTACGGCGCAGACTATGTTTTAGGTTGCGAATGCGTTTAAGTTCAGGGGATGCCGTATCGGCAAGGGTTCCATCTGCTTCAAATGTATTCAAGAAATATTTTTTAAGAGGAGGTAGCGGTGTTTCTTGATAGAGTGTTTTTAATAAAGGAAAATCATTATGGGCGATTACATCGAGGTTTTCCCACTGTAAAAGGCTTTTATAAAGCGTAAATACTTCTAGGCAAGAAGGAATAAGCCCTTTCGTACAGTGCTGGACGGCGGAGCGAATATCAGGCAATTCCTCAAAAGAAGGGGTTATTACGAGTTGAAGAAACTGTAAGGCCTCATTACAGATTAAATATTCTTGAGAGAGTGCATCGGGATCATCAAAGGGGGTAGAGAAGAAGTCGTTATGGGCGCTTTTGCTAGATGTATAAGTAAGAAATGCATCCCATAAGAAACGTTGTTCATTCATTGTATACAGAAAACCTCTTGGGTTTTATTATAACTGATAAGATTTTTTTTTTCAAGTTGCTTTTTTAATAGAAAATGAGTATACTTAGGTTGAGGTATTTAGTAAAAGGAGTATATTATGAGTATTTCGCTTAATAGGTTGATTTATTCACCTAAATTTATGGTTAGCACGGCTATAATTTTATTTGCCATCTCTATTTTTGTTAACTATATCGCAACGGTGGGCGGTATGGCTGTAAAAAAAGTTTCAGAACTTTATCCTACCCCAGTGACACCTCTGGGGTTTACCTTTTCTATTTGGGGGGTTATCTATTTATTAGCCCTGTTAACAATAGTTGTATGGGTAATTTATGCGTGGAATCGCTCATCTTTTTTTGAGTCTCACCGCTATTCTGTTACTTATTTTAATCTTGTTACTATTTTAAATTCTTTGTGGATAATATCTTGGACGAATTTGCTAATTCCACTTTCATGGTTATTTATTGTTGGAATGTGGGTGCTTCTTTTCTTTCAAGATAGAATTCGCTCTGGTTTACCTATTTCAGATATTGGTTGGAAAGCAGTAGTGCCTCGAATATTTTTTCTCACTTATTTTGGGTGGATTACAATAGCGTTGTTGCTTAATACTTTGGTGTTGATACAATACACGGGCTATTCACTTGATGGGCCTATCCTTCAGAAAATGATACCAATAGCGCTTAGTGTTGTTGTTATTCTGGGAATTTGGTATGGATTAAAAGGGGCATTACCATATACAATTACGGTACTTTGGGCGTTAGTAGGAATCTATATACAGAAATTTCATACATCAGGGGGTTCATGGGATAGTTTAGGGGTTCTTATTGCTGTTTTAGGCTTGTTAGTAGTGGTAGTTTGGAAAACGACAACATTGTTAAAGCATCATTAAAAATAAAAAAACGCCGGCATGCAACGCATTGCCGGCATTGAAAGAGGTTCCGGAGGGGAGATTGGTTAAAAAATTATTTTTATTGGTCTCCGCCAACGAAACAGGGATTTTTTTCTCTTGATAATATATTTTCGGATTGGTAGCCAAAAACTTTAGGTTTTGGCTACCTTTTTTATTCAGTTTTGAAGATATTAAGAGTTTTTCTTAGCTGTTCTTCTGTTTTAGCAGATTCTTCAAGAGCAGATACAACCTTATTATTATATTCATCCACAGTAGATAGACTTTGTTCTAGATCTTTTAGGGTTACACGAAGCTCATCAAACATTGCTTCCTGATTATCTATCGTATTACGAAGATGTTCAAAGAAAATCATTAACGAGCGAATATGCTTTTGGAAATTTCTAGTTATGGTGCCTTGTTGAGAAATAATAGCTGCAGTATTTTCTGTAAGTCGGTCTGTTTTTCGGAACTGATTTATCATCTCCGTGATGAGGCGATGGCTTTCAATAACTAAAGAGTTATTTTCTTTTGTTACTAGCTCTGCATCGAGGGTTTTTTCAACGGATGAGCGAATTAATTTTTGGATATCAAGCAATTTTTTAGAGATTTGTTCTACGGCTTTGCCTGATTCGGTGGCCAAGGTGCGAACCTCATTAGCAACGATTGCAAATCCTTTTCCGTCATCTCCAGCGTGAGCAGCCTCAATAGCAGCGTTGATCGACAAAATATTTGTCTGTTCAGAAATATCCTGTACTAAAAGGAGGATATCATCAATATGCTCCGCTTCTTTTCCTGCAGCCTGTATTTTTTCACTGATGAGAGTCATGGATTGCATGAGTTGACCACTTTTATCCATTGATTCCTGAATTTGCTTCATAATAATACTGGCGGTTGAGAAGCTTGTGAAACTTTGTCTTTTTATTTCCTGAAATAAAGAAATAATCTGCTCGATTCCGTTAGCAATTTCATCAATATGTTTAAGGTTTCCTTCGATATCATCATATTTATTTTTTACATTGCTGATTAAATTTCCCATTCCTAATGAAATCTCTTCTACAGCGATGCCGAGAGGTTCTATTTCTTTTTTCTGAGCGTCTTTTGAAATATTGATTTTATGAAAACTAGAATTAAGATCTTTCACCCCTAAAGAGATTTTATCAGAGTATTCTTTTAGGCGAATGATTAGCCGCTGACAGACTCCAATAAATTGGTTGAAAAGAGAGATAAACACCCCCCGAATGCTTCGAGATGGAATAACTAAACGATGGGTGAGGTTGGCATTTCCCTTTGAAAGTTGCTTTAACTCGTGGCGAATAGGGGCTCGTTCTTTATCTTGGCTCATAGTCATGAGGGCACTTAGGCTTATCGATAAAATAGAAAATGTCAAAAGAAGAAGGGTAATACTGGGCCATTGTGTTTTAATGGCCTCAGATAGCAGAATCCCTTTCGATGTGTAAAAAAATAAGAAATTAATGGTGCGAAAATAAATAAGAAGTAGCCCAGTGGTAAATAACGCAGGCAAGACATAGGCGATAATTTGGTCTAATAGGAGAATATTGGTTGAACTGAGTTTTGTGCGGCCAATTCTCTGGAGAACGGGCGCAGCAGTGATACGCAACACTTGCATACAGATTAATATATAGATAGCAGAAATAACAACGATATACCCCATATTGAGAACCAGCGTAAGTATTTTATCAAAAGGATTTATCATATCATCTTTTGGAAAAATAAAGTTATAACCTACAGTAAGTACGGTGACGGCAGGCACGTATAAAATCCGAAAACCGGAGAAAATATGTTTTTCTGCTTTTTCGGCGTTTTCACCTGTTTGAATATAATGATAGATAGGATAAAGGTGATATAAATAAGCAATAAAAGCGACTGTATCCGCAATAAAAATAAGAAGTATAGGCGTGAGCGTAAAGGGAGTAAAAGGAATTTTAGTTTTGAGCGTAATGATATATAAAATCCGTTCCCACCCAAAAATATCTTGGCTACTAACAGCTAGATAACCCCACATGGTCATCGTGATAAATGTAAGAGGAATAAGAACAAAAACAGGAAACGCTAGCAGTTGAAAAAACATTTTTCGCATAACGAATATTTCACTATCTTCTTTATTGATAAACATTTAGAGGATTCCCCCTGTTGTGTTTTCTGTTGAATTAATCTTCTTGGGGGAGGATTCTACAGGTTCTCCTAAATTGAATTCCCTAGTGATGGTACTGATGCGTTTTTCCATCGTTGAAAATTGGTCAAGAGAATTTAGCATGGCATATAAAGACGTATGCATGGTACGAAAATTTGTAGATAATGCTTCAAAATTTAAAGACATCGTAACAGAGGTGCCACTAATTTTCCTTAGATCTTCCCGAAGTGTCTTCAAAAATTCTACGGCTTCCTTAGAGACACTCTGAAAATTTTTAATCGCCTGCTCTTGGTGTTGTGCAATAGGAAGAGCACCGCGAGCATTTTCGGTTAATTCTATGGTAGAGTTAGAAACACGCTTGATGGAATCCTTAAGTTGTCTACCTATCCATGAGGTTTGTTCAGAAATAGAGAGGCTTTGAACCGAAATATCGATTGAATCATGAATTAACCCTGTAATTGAGGATAATCTAGAAGCAATACGGTCAACAGCTTCTTTCGACATATTTGCTAGAGTTCGCACTTCTCCCGCAACTTGAGCAAAACCTTTTTCACTTTTTCCCCCGTGAGCAGCTTCGATAGCAGCATTCATGGAGAGAAGGTCTGTCTGTTCGGATATATTTTGGATAATATGTAATATTTCATTGATATCTTGAGTTTGTTGCCCGGCTTCTCGTATTTTATCAGCAATTTCTTTTAATCTATTGTGAACATCAATACTTTTTCCCATAGATGTTGTCACAGCAGCGGAGCCTTCTTGGCTTAAGTGGCTACTAGAACGATATTCTTCGGCTATTTGAGTGAAGATAAGTATCATTTGCTCGGTTCCACTGATTAATTCATCAATACTAGACAGCTCCATGGATAAATTTTGATAACGATTTCCCACTTCTTCTCCGAGCTGTTGGATATTTCGCCCTGTATTTTGAGCTGAATAACGCATTCG
Source organism: Brevinema sp. (assembly GCA_051653605.1). GTDB lineage: Bacteria > Spirochaetota > Brevinematia > Brevinematales > Brevinemataceae > JBOFWL01. The sequence goes on along the minus strand of JBOFWL010000009.1, from coordinate 59,053 downwards.
CGCAACGGCATGCTCTTGAGAATTAACGGCTCTAATAAAATTTTGGGTGTTGGTATTGAGATTTTTTTCGGTGTTACTAAGTTCAATTGCTGTATTTTTCACAAGAATTACATTTTGTTTAAGGCTATCAATAAAACTATTCAATGCTGAGGTTAAAAAAGCTGTATCATCAGCATCATCAAAGGTTAGTTGGATGCTTAAATCCCCAGTATCAACCAAGCTTGCCGCTGTATTGGTCATATTTAGAGTGTTTTTTCTTTTTTGACGGGCACTCATTAAGAGCATCAGTGCTACACATACGCAGAGGCTTAAAATATTTAACCAACCCCAATATTGCAAGCTTTCTAGATAGGAAGCTTGATTTTCGATATGGGAAGATTCTCCGGATAAGCGAGCCATTTCAAACATAAAAATCCCCATCGATAAAGAACACGTAGAAATCAATACAACATCACGATATTGAGAAATCCAGTTAAAATCTTTTTTATCAAAAGAATAGATTTTCATTTTAATCTTGATGGGTTCCATAAGATTTCTGAAGTAAAAGATCATCAACAATGAAGAATTGATTTGCCAGAGAATACGATTAATCGAGCTAAGTATTTTTAATTGAGTAGGAATAGCCATAAAATGCTCAAAATCGAGAATAAAATTAATAGTATTTGCTAAAAGAGAGATGATAATAAAGCCTGGAATGAGCATATAGGGGTTAATAATAACTTTTTTTGCTCTATTATCGTCATCAACGCCTGTTACTAGGTAATTTTTGATGGGTTTGAGGAAAATATTTAATCCGGTGATAGAAAGGATGACAAGAATTATATAGGCGCCTAATACATTATGAAAATCAGCGTAGATGTAAATTTCAGTTAAGAATGAAGGATAAAATTTTTCCATTCTTCCGCAAGATTTAATAAGGAATAATTCTTGAAAAACGGCAATGGGTATGGAAACAAATAGCATAAAAAAGAGCAGCTTGCTATATGTCTGATAGAAAATTCTGTTTCCTTCAGCCAGAGCCTCGGTTGGCTTATTTTTATCGCGAGAAAATAACATAACCCCTCCGGGACGAACAGTTTACTGTCTGTTATATCGGAATAGCAGGGCATAGAGTCAAGTATTTCTAGGGCTTTATTTTGCTAGTAATAGAAAAAAAAGCGGCCGAAGCCGCTAATTAATTTTAGAGAGAGAATCCATCAGGGATGATCGCTTTTGCAGGAATAACAATCACGCCATCGCGGATAACATACATATCATGGACAATGCTGTCGGCTCCAGCTTTATTGAGGAGGGTTACATTGTTGCCGATACGAGCATTTTTGTCTACAATAACGTTTTTGAAGACACATCCATGCCCAATTCCGATGTTAGGAATACCTTGAGCAGCGTTTTCAGCCTTTTCTTCGGCTGTTTCATGCCAATCAGAGCCCATGACGATAGTATTTTCTAGGGCAGAACCCTCTCGAATAATGGCTCGCTGCCCGATAACACTGTTTTTGATGGTGCATTTTTCAAGTCTAGCTCCATCAGCAATGATAGAAGAACTTACAGTTGCCCCTTTAAACGAGGATGGAGGCAAAAGTGAAGGCTTAGAAAAATTCACCCAAGATGGATCGTATATTTCAAAACCATTAGACTCATAGGTAAGGTCGAGGTTAGCTTTGAGGAAGCTTTTAAGTGTTCCAATATCTTCCCAATAACTGTTATGAACGGCAACGGAAACCTTATAATTTGAGAGAATATGAGGAATAATTTCTTTTCCAAAATCCATCATTTCTTTTTGAGTAGAAAGAATTTTTTTAAGAAGAGTAAGCTGAATCAGATAAATACTCATCGAAGCAAAAACGGTGTCTTCGGAGAGCCCGTATTTTTCTTGCAGCGGTTTGGGTACATACCATTCTTTATCAAGTGTCGCATCCCCAGGTTTTTCCCAGAAATCGATGATGCGTTGTTGATCATCAACTTTAACAATACCGAAGGCGTTGGCTTCGCTTCTTTTAACAGCAACTACTCCTAGTGTAAGATCAGACTCATTCTGCATATGGATATCTCTCATCTCGCGGAAATTCATGCGATAGAGTTGGTCTCCAGCTAAAATCAAGCCGTACTTAGCATTACGAATACTTTCGATATGGTGCATCCCCTTGCGAACCGCATCAGCGGTGCCCTCGGAGAACCCGTGAATATCTTTATTTACGTGGGCCCCGGAAGCGATAATGTCGACGAAAGAGTCGTGGAACATGTCGAAAGAGTAGCTATTAGTGATATGTTGATTCAGTGATGCTGAAGCAAATTGAGTGAGAACAAATATTTTTCTAATCCCAGAATGCAGGCAGTTTGTGATGGGAAAATCGACGATTCGATATCGTCCTCCGAAAGGAACGGCAGGTTTCGAGCGATGACGAGTGAGAGGGTCTAAGCGAGTACCCTGCCCTCCTGCGAGAATAATACCGATAATATCATGCATAGCAATATGTTGAGACATGCTTTTACTCCTCAAAGTTAATTCATCTAGTACAATTATAGTATTTTTATGATATTTATCAAGGCTTGAAACAGAAAAAAACGAAAACTAGCAAAAATTATGGGGATGAGAATTAAAATTTTTAGCAAGCCCGCCTAAAGCGGTTTCCCTATAGGCATGATGGAGGTCTTCGCCTGTTTCTTTCATGGTGCGGAGGACAGTATCATAGGATATTAAATGTTGATCTCCAGCACATTTTACGTAATAAGCACTTTGAACAGCTCTTACCGCAGCAACAGCATTGCGTTCGATGCAAGGAATGAGAACAAATCCTTGTACGGGGTCGCAGGTGAGGCCTAGATGGTGTTCTAATCCTACTTCGGCGGCATATTCGATGAGATTGTGTCCAAATCCTAAAAGGAAAGCGGCGGCTCCGGCAGCCATCGAACAAGCCACACCAATTTCGGCTTGACAGCCAGCCTCAGCACCGGAAATCGAAGCATTATGCTTGGCAAGTAACCCTAAAATACTGGCAACGGCGAGGGCTTGTCGAATTTTTTCATCGCTAAAGCGGTAAGATTCTTGTAAATAACGTAATACGGCTGGTAAAACGCCACAAGATCCACAGGTGGGAGCAGTTACTACCATTCCCATAGAGGCATTTTGTTCGGAAACAGCGTGGGCATAGGCAGTGAGAAAGGCTGATTCCTTGATGCAAGGGTTATTTTCAAGGAGAGCCTGCTGATAGATAGAAGACGCTCGGCGAGATATTTTGATCGAAACGGGCAGTAGAACTTCACCGGCATCCAATCCATCTTGAATACTCTTCATCATAATAATACGCATTTCTTCGAGGTAATTCCAAATTTCTGGGCCTTCAAATTTTTCAACATACTCCCACATTTGTAGCTGATGCTGCTCGCAGTAGGCGATAATCTCATCCAGTGTATTATGGGGGTAGGTGTGCGTTCCCTCGGAGAGGGTGGCACCAAGGCTTATTACAGAGCCTCCACCGACAGAAAACATGGTTTTCTCTGTTAAAATTTCTCCCTGAGAGCCTTTTGCTTGTAGGGTAAGCCCATTTGGATGCTGATCGAGGGTGATATCGGCCTTCCAATCGATGGAGAAAGGGGAATCCCCAAAGCCTAGGGCAAGGGCTTTATCTGTAAAATGTCCCTTTCCTGTGGCAGCAAGGCTTCCATAAAGGATGATATGAAAAGAAGTTGCATCGGGATGTTCTTCTTTGAAGCTTTTGGCTGCTTTATAAGGGCCTATCGTATGAGAGCTTGATGGGCCTAATCCTGCTCTATATAATTCTTTTAATGAGTACACCTTAATCCTCTAAGATATCGTAAATACAATGGGCAACGCTTGATACGCTTTGCTTAACATAAGGGAGAAGCTCGTGGTTTCCGCCGTCTCTCAAGTAGGCATTGCTGGATCCTGCCTCCATAAACATGGGTAAATCATTGAGGGCATCGCCAATAGCATAGCACTGATGCTCACCGCCAAGGATTCGATGCATATGTGATAAACCACTCCCCTTATTAACACCCTTGAGACAGATATCGAGGGTTACTAAATTTTGATGGCACTCTAAATCGTTTCCCCATATGTTTTTAATTTCGTTAACGACATTTTTCATCCAAGATTGATGATTATCAGAAGGAGTTAATCCGATGCTGGAAACATCTCGAGGTTGACTTAGCCACTCGTCTAGAGAAATAATTGAAGGGCTGTTTTCTTTCATCCAGTCGGACATGCGGTCGGCGAAGGCATAGTCATTATGTCCATCGCTCCAGTAGATTACGCAGTCTCCTCTAGAATAAAAATGAGAGATAATATCTTTAGCGACGTCGGCTGGTAGGCAGAAGTCGAGTAAATGTTCTGTTGTTAGCGGATTTTGATGTATGAAACGGTGAAGCCTTGCTCCTCCCGATATGATAGCGGCATCGGCTTCGATGGGAAATTCATCAAGAACCGCCTTAACCCCGAGTAGAGTTCGGCCTGTGCAAAAAGTAAAGAAATGCCCCTGTTTACGAAATTCGCGAATAGCCTCTATGTCTTCTTGGGCGACGATATAGTCGGTAGCTCTTCCGTTGGGCTGATGATGAAGAATTGTCCCATCGATATCGCAAGCGAGAAGTTTTTTCATCCTATCTCCTTATTCCATAATGAGATCAATACAATCTGCTACGGTAGAAACACTTGTTTTTACAATATCTTGAAGGCTTTTTTCCCCAGAAGAAATAAGAAAAGAATTATCTTTACCTAATGCTTTAAACATGGGGATATCATTAAAGCCATCGCCAACGCCAAAATGCTTGGAGGTATTCCAAATCTGTAATGCTCTAAGAATACCGCTGCCTTTGTGGGAATTTTTTACGCTGATATCCAAATAATAACGGTTGGTAAATCCCTCAACATGCTGCCCCCAACGTGCCAAAATATCTTTTTGAACGCGTTGAATCTCGAGGGGGTCTTCATCCATTTGAACAAGCACCAGAATAAGCATGTCTGAAAGTTCGGCTTTCCACTCGTCAATACTCATAAAATCGGGGGAGGGGACGTTGGATTTATGGACATAACGGTCTTTAATGCTGATACGACGAGGGCCATCAGACCAATGAATAGAGACTTTAGGTTCATTTTCATAGATATAAGAGAGGATTTCCCAAGAAACCTGCCTATCAATGGTATTTTGTTCAATAAGTTTTAAGGAAGAAGGATTACCTTCAACGCTGTAAATACCACTTCCGCCTGCAAGTACAGCTCCATCGCACTCTAATTGAGGGTAGGCATCGAGAATATGTTGAACGCTTGGAGGAGTTCTTCCGGTACAAAAAACGAAAAGATTTCCTGCAGCTCGAAAGCGATGAATAGCTTCGATATCTCTTTCAGAAATAGTTCGATTCTGAGATAGAGTTCCGTCGATATCGGAGAATAAAATAATACTCATGAAGTCCTCTTTACTAAATAAAATTCTTAATTATTTTTAATTATACAGAATGTTCTTGAAGAAGCTGTTCAATACACTCGGCAACGCTGCCAACGGCTCGAGATGCAACAGAATCAAGCTCTGCAACGCCCTTAGCCATGCGAAAAGATCGATTTTTTCCGACTTTTTCAAACATGGGAATATCATTTTGAGCATCCCCAATGGCATAATAATGGTATTCGTGGTTGAGGAGTTGGCTTAGTTGTTGAATGCCCGTTCCCTTATCGACGCCGTTAGCGCTTACATCGACAAAAGTCATATTGCGAAATCCCGTCATACTTTTCCCCCATTTTTGAGAAATAGTTTCTAGAGCGTTGATAGCGTCTTTCTCGCTACGAGAAATAGGGCTAAGGCCAAAACTGAGAACATCAACAGGAGAGGAGCACCAGTCTTCAAGAGAAATAAGTTTAAGAGCGTGGGATCGCTCGGATGCAGGATTGCATTCTAAAAGCCCATAGCAGTGTTTTTGGGTAGACCAATAAATACTAAATTTGCCAGTATCATGGAAGTAACGAATAAATTCAACGGCATCTTTTGAGGGGATCCAAAATGAGATATTTTCTTGTATTTCGATGGGATGCTGGCGTGTGGCTTGGTAGATAGCCCCGCCACTGGCTAAAATTAATCCATCTATTTCGAGGTCTGGGAAATCAAGCAAGGCATGCCTTATGCTGTTAGGGGTTCGCCCCGTACAAAGAGCAAAATAATGCCCTTGGCGACGAAATTCTCGGATAGCATCGATATCTTCTTTTTTGATAATAGGATAGATAACTCCATCTTTATGTTCTTTATGAAAAAGGGTTCCATCCCAATCGCTTGCTAATAATTTTTTATGCATAAGAAGAATCACTCATTAAGAGATTAATACATTCAGCAACACTACTTACCTGCCTATGAGTGCAGTAACGAAGTTCTTGATCGCCCTCTTCCATAAGAAAAGCGTGATCTTTTCCAACAAAATGGAACATAGATTCATCGTTAAAGCTATCGCCAATGCCGTATACGCTGAAAGGTTCATTGATAATGCTGAGCATTTGTTTGATGCCGTTTCCTTTAGAAATATCTTTCATCATAACATCAACGAAAAATAAATTGCTCACAATCGTTACTTGCTGTCCCCATCGCTCTTGAAGCCGGTCGCGGATACCGCGAGCATCACTAACACTTTTTGAAATAGGAGAGGCTCCAAAGCCAATGATATCCGTAGGATTGTCCATAAACTCTTGATAGGATATATATTTAGTGAATTCCGACCCAACTGCAAAAGATCCAACATCATAAGTGATGCGTCTGTCGTCCAGTTCGTAGGTTATATCGCCATCGCCCCAATAGAGATTTACATCTTCATGATTATATAGGTAGGAGATGATTTCTTTTCCAATTGAAGCGGGGAGGGAATTTGCGGTTAATTTCGTTGTTTGCAAAGGAGATAGAGAATTGATATGGTATAGAGTAGCGCCGTTTGCAAGGATTAAGCTATCGGCTTCTAAGGGGGCTTCGGCGAATAAGGGGTTGACCCAATTTAGTGTACGCCCAGTACATAAAGCAAAATGGTTGCCTGCTTGACGAAACTGTTTGATTGCTTGACAATCTCTGTTTGTGAGATGTTCTTCCGAAGCTAACAGGGTTCCATCTACATCACAGGCTAAAAACTTTTTCATAATATCCTCAAATATGGAATGTGCATTATCTATTATACATGTTGTTATGTTAAATAATCAAGTTTCTGACAAAGTTCTTGCATTTTTAGATAAATATACTATAATATATTTCGTTCAATCTGGAGGAAATCTATGAATTTTTTAGCAATGGATGTTGGTGGTACTACTGTAAAATACGCGTTAGTTGATATAAACGGTAAAATTTCCCAAGAGGGCACCCTCCCAACCCCGTCTAAAGATGCTGATGAGCTTTTGCAAAAACTTATTACTGTTGCAAAAGACTATAAAGCCAAGTTTAATATAGCAGGTGTGGGTTTGTGTTGCCCTGGGGTTGTCCATCCGTTTGAAGGCCGTATTTTAGGGGCCTCTTTTAATATGCCCAAAAATTGGCATTGCGCCGAGCCTAAAAAAGTAATGGAAGCCGCCTTAAATATGCCTGTAGTGATTGAAAACGACGTCAACAGTGTGGCATTGGCAGAACTTTGGCAAGGCTCGGGAAAAGAGTTGCATACTTTTATCTGTATTGCGATGGGTACAGGTATCGGCAGTGGAATTATTATTAATAAAAAGCTCTACTATGGGGCAGGATATATGGCGGGAGAAATTGGATTTTTTCACGCAAATATTGGTGCCACAATGTTTTGGGAAAGAAAAGCTTCAACGATTTCTCTGGTAAATAGAGTGAAAGATTCCCTCTCAATGATGCGTCGTTCCGAAGAAGAGATTGCAGCGGTAGATGGAATCAGTATTTTTGAGAAATCTAAAACAGATCCCATAATTGCAGCTGTGCTGGATGATTGGGCAGAAGAGCTTTCTAAGGGTATCTGTGATGCGGGAGTTCTTCTTAACCCTCAGGCGGTTATTTTGGGTGGGGGAGTTTCAGAGCAAGGACAACATCTTCTTGATCTGGTTATTCCCAAAGTTAAAGCTAGAATGGCAGCGGGTTTTAACGTAGATGTTTTAGTTACTCAAACGGGGAATAATGCTGGAAAATTAGGCGTTATTAAGCGTTTAATCGATGAAAATAATATTTTACCTGCATAAAACTATCAAAAAAGGTGATTTTATATAAAAAAACGACCATCCTATAGTGGGTGGTCGTTTATATTAGAGGGATTATATAAATTTTGATAGATTATACCTGTTCAGGCTCTTCTTGATCGGCAGAAAAGGTCTCCCATCGTTCATAAGGCTCGCCTTTCTGAGCAAAAAGAAGATATACAGTATGAGCAACCATGCGATCATAAGGGCGAGTTCGACCAGGCGTAGGCCTAATGCCTCGTTCGAAGATTTCCTTTCCACGAATTCGTGTGAATCCATTTTTTTGAAGAGCTCTTACGGCATCGGCCCACTGCTCGACACAAGGGATGATAATGGCAACATGCCCCCCTCCTTTGAGAACAGAATAAGCAGCTGGAAAAATAGCTGAAGGATCGGGAACATCTATGTATACCGTATCTACCTCAAAATCGAGGCCAAAGCCAGTTTCGGCGACATCATCTTTGAGGATAAATTCCGTATTTGCAAAGCGAGCTAGTTTGGCGAAATTTTTGATAGCAGAAGCCTGGTGCTCGGGGCGGCGTTCAAAGCTATAAAGACGCCCGGTTTCCCCCAAAATTGACGATACAGCAATAGCAAAAGCTCCAGAGCCAGATCCAATATCAACAATTTTTGCCCCACTGTAGATATCGGTTTCCATCAAAACTGCGCCAATATCTTTGGGATAGGAAATAGTAGTGGTTCGCTTAACCTTCATGATGCGATCGGATAGAGTAGGGCGAAGAATAGTGAAGGGTTCGTTAAGATTGCTATAGATTTTTTGCCCAAAGAAGTGCTCGTCTCCAAATTGAAGCTGACCTTTGTGGGTTGAAAGAGCCCCTTTTGGCTGAAAAGGCATCATGAATGTTGATTTTTCATGGGCAAGATAGATTAATTCACCTGGTTTAATAGAATTCATTGTCGTTTACTCGCTTCATTTACAGTGGCACGCACGGTACGGCCTGATGTAAGTATTGTGATTTGTTGTTCTGGTTGAAAATATTCAGCTCTTTGCCCATCATTATCGAGGACTAAGGCATAGCCTCGTTCTAAAATCCGTTCTGGATGAGCATTTTCAATTTTAATATTTAATCGATAAACATCCTCAAGATGTTCTTGAATTGTTTGTTTCCAATATTGACGTATATTATTGATGATATTTTCAGTTTCATCAAGTTGATCGCTGAGATACTGGTGGTAAGCCCGACGAATACGAAGTAATGTAGATTGAATTTCTCTTTCCACATCATTTTTATCAGGAAAGAGTTTCATCGCCGCGCCAGTTGGAGTAGGAGCAGAGTAATCAGCAGCAAAATCGCATAAAGATAAGTCGATTTCATGCCCAACAGCCGAAACAATAGGTATTTCTGCATTGGCAATGGCACGAACTAGCTCTTCATCATTAAAAGCAGAGAGATCATCACTGCTTCCCCCACCTCTTCCAATGATAATTGCTTCTAAAGGGTGAGAAAGAGCGTTTTCTAAGGCAGACAACAAGCTTTGAGGGGCTTTTTCCCCTTGAACAAGCGCAGGAAACAAAGATAATTCAACTAATGGCCACCGATCTTTAGCAATGCGGATGATATCATGAACTACCGCTCCCTCAGCCGAGGTGACAATACCCACATGTTGAGGATATAGAGGCAAAGTTTTTTTTCGATCTTCAGCAAAAAGCCCTTCTGCATAAAGCTTTTTACGCAACTCTTCTACGGCGCTACCAAAAAGCCCTTCTCCAAGCTTTAATATTTCGTCGGTGAAGAAGCTAAGTTTCCCCCCAGCACCATAAAAACTAGGCTGGGCAAAAACTAGAATACGATCCCCATCGTTTAGTGCCTGCAAGGCTTTCCCTCCGGCACTGGATATATGGGTAAGGCATTCAATTTTCGATTTTTCATCAATAAGAGAAAAGTAAATATAAGAGCCTCTGCCACCGCGACGTAATCCAGAGATTTCACCGCAAACAATCAAAGAGCCAAGGTGATTTTTTAGCAGATTGGAGATAAAAAAAGCAACGGCACTCACAGAGAGCGCCGACTTTTCTAAACTGGGGTGAAGCATCAAACTATTTTTTGTTGATGTTATAACGATTTTTGAAGCGTTCTACCATACCACCTCGTTCGGTGTTACGGGATTGACCAGTATAAAATGGATGACATTGAGAACAGACTTCGACAACCATATCACTTACAGTGCTACGGATTTGAAATGTATTACCACAGCTGCATACAACTTTTGTATTTTGAACATTGGGATGAATACCTTGCTTCATGAAGAAACTCCTAGCTTTTATCTCTAATTATAATTGATTTTAGGACTATTTGTCAAGTCTTCTTGTAAAAAAGAAAAAAACGTGTTATAATAGTGCCATGGTAAATAATTATATTTCTTTCTTTAACAAACCTTGTGCTTCCGACCCACTATCTCTTAAACAGGCAAGTGTGCATCTTCTTTCAGAGAAAAGATTTAAGCATGTTGAAGGCGTTCATAAAAAAGCGCTAGAATTGGCTATCTTGTTTAATCTTTCTCCCGAAGATACCTACCGTTTGGAGCAAGCAGTTTGGTTTCATGATTTTGTTAAGGGGCTTTCTTCTGCTGAGCAGCTAAATCTTGCTAATTTACTTGATATCCCTATGCCGAAGGATCCATTCAAGACATTTTCTGCACTCTATCATTGTGTGATAGATGCTTGGATTATCCCAAACATATTTAAAATTAATGATTCTTCATTAGAAAATGCCGTTAGGTATCATACTACAGGCCATTGTTCTCTAGATTTGGTGGGAAAGCTTCTTTTTTTATCTGATTATTGTGAAGAAGGACGCGGTTTTGATAATTCTCATATCTTAGAATTGCTCCCTAAACAATTGGATGAGGCTTTATTGCTTGTTACTAGTGAAAAACTTACTCATGTATTGAAAAAAGGGCTGTATCTTCACCCTGAAGGCATACAATATTACCATTTTTTGAGAACTAAGACGGGCGCACCTCAATAAACCAGCGTTCCTCTTTCAAAAGCGTTCCATCTTTTTGATATAAACGAATCCGAACTTCTCCAGTTTTATCTCCAACTTGAAAAACAAAACGCCCTTGTAAGGGAATCGAGTTATCTTTCATATAAATAAGGCCAGCAGACGAATAAAATATTGAGGCAACATACCGATTTTGAGTATCTACCTGAATATTAATGGTGCTACCAGGGCTAGTTTCGAGTATTTTTGTCTCAACAAGTAGAGATCGTTGTTCTGGAGCCTTGATTTCAACTGTAGGAAGGTTTGTTTGATCTAATAAAATGGGTTGAGACGTGTTTTTCTCATCAAAAATAAGTCCAGATTCGCCTAAAATCTGCTTAACAGTGAATAAAGGCTGAGGATTTTGATGTCTAATGTATAAAAGAGAGCTTTGCATGCATCCTGTTGTGAAGAAAAATATTAAAATCAGGCTTTTTTTCATTAATGGCTCCTTCTATAGATTGAGATAATACCATGCTTCTGCATGATTTTCATCCAAACGAAGCGTAGAGCGATAAAAACGTTGAGGAAGTGTTTCGTAGCCTTCTATTGATAATAATTGGCCAATCTTGAAATTAAGAGTGGCATTATCCGCAGCAAATCCCCATGACTTCAAATAGGCATCTTTTGCTTCTTTAGGTTTTCCTTCCTGCTCAAGTATTTCTCCTATATAGAAATAACTCAATCCTTGTAAAACGGTATCTTTGGAAATCTTTATAGTTTCTCGGTAGAGCAACAGTGATTCTTCATTTTTTTTCATTCCCTTATATGCTGATGCCAGTAAATAGACGAGATCTGGACGCCGCCCTGTTTTCCCATCGAGGTTGAAAACGGCTTCTTGGTAACGCTGCAACTTAAGTAAAGATTGATTCTGAACAACTAATCGAGCATATTCTATTATAGGGTCTTTTATTGGCTCTGTTGGAAGGATAGATAAAATACTTTTGAAGTCATCTGATGTTTGAGCGCGAAGAAATATCAACCATGCAGAGGTTAGACGATAAATATCTTCGCCTTTCTTTGGTGCCGGCAGTAATAAATGCTCTTCAAGTAGGTGCAAATAGTTTGTATTACCGGAAAAAGCTTGTCCGAGAAGCACTTTTAATTCGAGAATTCGATATTTATCTCCATTTAGAGGGTTTTGACGCAGAATCTCGTAGGATTTTCCGAATTCTCCTTTATTATAGAGTTGATTTGCTTTTTGATAGGTAGAGCATGCGTTTAATAAAAGAAAAAAAACGGTGAAAATTAAATATTTTATAACATCCTCCAAAAGGCTACTTGCTGTGGGAAAAGAATCATCTGCAATCGTGCATCATTCTCCCATAAAATCATCGAGCCCTGCTCACTTTTGGTTGTAAAAGAACGCCCACGCCGAAAAAAATCTCGTTTAAGCGTTGTGATGGCTAGCTCACCTTCATTTTGTACCAGCAACGCATCAGGATAAAGCACCATTTGCCCTTGCTCCCATGTTAACACTTGAAGCCGTTGCTTGGGGCGAAGGGTGTAATTTAGAATCATTGCAGAATAGGGGTTGGTGGAGAAATTTTCTGCTAAAAAAACATCTCTGCCAGCGATAATACTTAATACTATTCGAAAAAGCGTTTGGTCTTGTTGTATGGGAGAAGAGGGTAATGTAATAGGGGCTTCTTCCAGAAATTCTATGTTTTTAATGCTTTGAAGCTGTTGTTTTATCCGCTCTTTTGTAAAATTAGGCAGGTTTTTTAGGTCGATGAAGACAGTATAACGCCCTCGACGCCCTAAAGTTACAATTTGTTCTGAAATAGACGCAGGCCGCTCTAAGGATAGTGCCGAAATAGGTAGATAAATTGCGATTTCCTTTGCGGAGTATCCCAATGCTTCTGCTTGAGAAATACGCCCTGGAATGGTAAGAATACCAACATTACTAAGCACCCGTTGAGCAGGAAGATTGTCTGTGTAGTCAATATAGACACGGCCAAAGCTTGGAACCGCAACCAAGAGAAGAAACACAAAAATCATAGGAACTCCTTTGGCTTTCATTATAGCAGAAAACAAAAAAAAACTAAAGAAACAGATTCTTTAGTTTTTTTATCTTAACTGAAAATTTTACCAATACGTTCTAAAACTTTATCTCGGTTGAGGGGTTTAACAATATAACCTTTTGCTCCAAGTTTGATAGCTTCTTTTACGGTATCGGCTGTTCCAAGTGCTGTAACCATCACAACATTAACATCAGGATTAATTTCTCTTAGTTTTTTAAGAGTTGTAAGCCCATCCATTTCTGGCATTGTAATATCTAAGGTTATAAGATGAATTTCAGACTGACGTTCTTTATATTTCATCAGTGCTTCAACACCGTTGAGAGCACTATCCACAATGACAAAGTTTCGAGAAACCAAAATTTGATGCATTTGCTTAAGGATAAATTGAGAATCATCCACGCAAAGTACCCCAAGTGATTGTCCATTTTTTGTCTGACCTGTAGGTAATCCATCTTCACTAAAAATTACTTTCATTGTTGTATGCCTTCTTTAATAATTTTTTCTATATCTATTCTTTAAATGCGATGTTGATCTCAATTATCCCATATCCTGTATCGATAGGAATAATTAATGCTTCAACACTTTCGCCTTCAAAAACAGAAATACCAGTGCCTACTATGAGAGTAGGGGGACTAAAATTAAACGACCGAGACTCTTTTGAGAGTTTTGTGACCGCCCGTGCCGTAACCATGTTGCCAATTTCAGCAATAGTACTCCGAGCTAATTCATTAAGTACAGGGAAATTTTCATCATTTAACTTGCTTGAAAGGCGAAGCGCGACTTCTTCTGTCATATCAAAAATTATACGCCCAGAAACAGACCCTGTAACACCTATAATTACAGCAATGCCATTCATTCCGTCGCCTAATTTTTTTAGCTGAAGCTGACCTCGACGAACAGGAGCATTAAGAATTTCGCTCATTACCTCGAATGTTGCTTCTACAAATGGGTTTATGTAATCAATTAACATATAGACTCCTTGTCGACTTTGGCCGAATCTATTGCCATATTATAATGAAAATAATAAATTACGTCAATATTTTTTGCTATTATTTCATCTTTTGGCTATTTCGTTCCAACAATATTTTTAATAACCCAGGTACATCCATCATCAGAATATTATCGTCGCCGTCTATAATTACGCCTGTGAAAATGGTATTTTTTTGCCATTTGTCCATGTAGCTACCTTCGCTAAAATTTTTTGCTGTAATTGTGATATTTTTATGTATGTGATCCACTGCTACGGCAAACAATCGTGATTCTATCTTCATAATAATCAGATATTCATCTTCTTCGCTACAAATAACGGTTTTGTTTGTGCCAATTTTTGGTTCTTCAAGCCCTAAGAATGCTTTTAAAGAATAAACAGGAATGATTTCCCCTCGAAGATTTACTACTCCTAGTAGAATATTATCCGCATTGGGGATTCGATAGATCGTTTTTCCCATTACGATATCTCTGATATGTAAAATATCTACGGCATAGGTTTGTTCATCTAAACAGAAAGTAACGGTATGGAATAAAACTTCGTCGATGGTAGTGCTTACTTTTGTCTGTGAAAAACTATTCTCCATGAGAACCTCCTCTGGTACTATTAAAATAGTGCCGGATGATTTGAGCCATATCGAGGATGAATCCTATCTCTCCGTTTCCGACAATTGTTGCGGCGGCTAAACCGGGGCTTCTAATAAGAGAGGTATCTAGAGGTTTAATCACAATATCTTGTTCGCCTATAATTGATGATACTACAACTCCTACTTGTCGGTCTCCGTATTTAATGATAATACAATAATCGCGTTGTTGCTGGTTGGTATCATCTATTTGAACATTTTCTTTATAACGTTCTCTATCTAGAGAGTTATTGTTATAAAGAACGCCAGATAGAGAGAGAATAGGGATTAATTTTCCACGGAAAGAAAGCGCCATATAGTGTTTGAGGTGTGTAATTTCTTTAGGATTGAGAATGACAGTCTCTTCTACCGAGGCAACGGGTATAACAAAGTAAATTCCCTCTACTTGGAGCAGCAATCCTTGAATAATGGCCAAAGTTAGAGGGAGCCGAATGCGAACACTAGTGCCTTGCCCTAGCTCGGTGGAGATGCTTGCGCTTCCCCCGAGTTCTTCAATTTTACTGCGAACTACATCCATGCCCACGCCCCTGCCAGACAAGTTTGATATTTGGTCGGCAGTGCTGAAACCTGGGGCAAAAACCAAAGATACGGCTTCTTTTTCGCTTAGTTGAAGGGCTTGATCTTCGGTTATGAAGCCTTTTTCAATGGCTTTACGCTTGATAACGTTGCCATCAATGCCTTTTCCATCATCGGAAACCTCTATAAAGATGCTATCACCCTCTTGAAAGGCAGATAGACGTATAGTTCCAGTGGCTTGTTTGCCTGCTGCTTGGCGTTTAGCAGGGGTTTCAATGGCGTGATCGAGTGAATTTCGTATCATATGCATGAGAGGATCGTAGAGATCGTCGATCATACCTTTGTCGATTTCAGTTTCTTCCCCCTCGATGATGAGATCAACATTTTTGCCTAGCTGTTTTGCAATATCTCTAATAAGCCGAGGAAACCGAGAAAATACTGTTTGTACAGGTACCATGCGAAGATTCATCATTCTCCCCTGTAACGACGAAGAAATCCGAGAAAGTTGCTGCATATAGTCTGTATAGATGTCCATATGCTCGTTTAGTAATTGGATGCTTTTACGAAGATCCTTGTTACGTTGGGTATTTTGGTTATTATCTTCGCTGAGGGGGAGTAAGATTGTTGAAGATAACACGTTACGTAAGCTTGTACGAATTTTGTGAATGGATTTCTCCATATCAATTTCGAATTGCCCCAACCCAGATTTAATAATAACAATCTCACCCATCAGATTGAGTAACTCATCGATGCGGCCACTTTCTACTCTTAGCGTAGGATTTCTTTTTTCTTCGCTTTCAGGCGGGGTGGCGGGGGCTTTAATGGGGACAATCTCTTCTTTAGGCTTAGTTGGCGTTGGTTCGGTGGGAATATCTTTTACTTCTTCAGCTGGTGCCGTAGTAGTACTCTTCTGCGAGGGCTTGTCGTAACTAACGGAAATCCCTCTCATACTTTGAGATAAGGCCTCTATAAAATCATCGGAAAGCTCGTACACCCGAACAGACGTAACAACATCGGGAATGCTTAATTTATATTGGATATACTCTATGCTTTCCTCTGTTGGTAGGATAACATTTAGATAGTTGTGATATTCAACATCTATAGTTTCTACATCGGGATTGAGATGAATAGGCTCTGCAAAGTTATTAATGATATTTAATATTTCAAGAGGGCCAACTTCTTTCATCTCGTATTTTTCGTTAAAACGGATTTCAACAAAGACAAATCTTTCTCCAGAATGCATAGAATCTTGAAAAAGTTGAACTAATTCTGGTGTCATGTTGAAACGAGCGGCAATGGGGAGGGAATCAATTGCAAATGAGGAATCTATATTGGTGTTAGCGCTTGCCTCTGAAGACTCTGCTGGAGGCTGAGACCCATTCTTTATTTTTTGAAGCCGCGTGATAAGCCCCTGAGTAGCCTCAAAATCGAGAGGCGCATTGGACTCATGAGCTTTAAGCATTTGCTCAAGACGGTCTCGAACTTCGAGCATTAGAGTAATATCATCTGGAGTAAAAGATATTTTTTGGGTGCGAACAATATCAAGAACATCTTCCATTTCATGGGTGAGCTGCTGTACATCTTCAAACCCAACAGCCCCAGCTCCACCCTTAATTGTATGTGCCACTCGGAAAACGGTGTCAATGGCAGCTTGGTTGGCTGAATTTTTTTCTAAATTCAGAAGGCTTTCTTCTAAACTTTCGATTAACGTATACGCTTCATCGAGGAAATCTTTAATCAACTCTTTCCAGTCGTCCATTTTCCTCTCCTTTCTTTAAACCATTATTTTATAATAAATTGCGATGCTCTAAAATACGACGAATACCTAATCCTATATCGTCTTCAGAGAGAATCAAGTCGACTGCATCCTCTGCAACAGCGCTACCGGGCATTCCCCATACGGCACTGGAGAGCTTGTCTTGAGCAATGATGAACGAACCTTGTTGGCGAAGCGTTTTCATTGCAAGAGCCCCATCTTTACCCATTCCGCTTAAAATCACACCCAGCGTTGTTCCCGTAAAAGAGCAACAAAGGCTTTCAATGGCAAGATTAATCGATGGTTTGAAGGGGTGGGCGATATAGTTTTGATAGTCGCTATAGTAGACAAGCAAATTACCAAAAGAACTCAACCGGCCATGGGCTCCACCAGGGAAAACATGAATACGCCCTCGTTCTAGTGCCATATTATGAGTTAGCTCGACTGAAGGAAGCCCACTAAGTTTTCCTAATTCAAGGGCAAAAGAGCGAGTAAAGGTTTCTGGCATATGCTGAATAACAACAACAGGTATTTTAATATCTTTTAAGTGCTTGCTGATATTACAAATAACACCGGGCCCTCCGGTTGATGCTCCGATAACAAGCAGTTGGGGTTTTGTTTGAATATTAGTAATGATATCTTCGAGGTTAGAAAGCCCATGAGGGATGTTGCTATTTTCGACAGAAGTTGTCGATGGGGAGCTGGGGCTAGGTGAAAAATTTGAGGATTTTGTTCGTAGACGACGCACCTTAACCGCGCTACGAATTTTTAAGAGCATAGCCCCTCGTGCATTGGCAAGAAGTGTATCGGCTCTTCCCTGAATCTTCAGCATAAAATCGCAAAAGCCATACTTCATCGCCTCCATAAACATGGGGTCTCCATGCATGGATCGAGTGCTGTGAATAATAATATAAGGTCTATCTTTTGGAGGAATATGTGTTTCGATCTCTTTAATAACGTAAAGTCCGTTTCCTTTGTCCATCTCAAGATCAAGAACCACTACATCAGGGTTGGTGCTTTTAATTTTTTGAAAGCCAAAGATCCCGTTAGTTGCAAATCCACACTGTTCTAGATCAGGAAGATTTGCTAATACTTTACTCATATAGTTTTGCACAACAAGAGAATCGTCAATAACAAGTATTTTCCCTTTTTCTGCCATAACTAGCCCCGCTTTATATAATAAGCACTATTTGGAGTCATTTTCATATCAAAACCCTCACTAATACCATTTAATGTTTCAGAGGGGCTGATAAATAAATATCCCCCTGTTGTGAGAGTTTTTTTTAGGTTGTTAACCACTTGTGCTTGCGTTTCGATATTAAAATAAATTAGTACGTTTCGACAAAAAACAATATCGAAACGACCAAGAGGTGTATCTCTTATTAAGTTGCTATATTCAAATGAAATATTTTCTTTTAGTTGAGGTATAACTGTAAAAAATTCTCTAAGATGGGGGGGGAGAAAGTCTACATCCAGCTTGAGAAACTTGTGATATTGCTCGGGGATGTGTTTAAGGCATAAGATATTATATTCAGCTCTGTTAGCCTTGCTTAGACTTACTTCGTCAATATCGGAAGCAAAAATAGAGCAAGTCCAATCCGCCAGATGATTTTTTTCAAAGAAATTTTGTACCACCATCATAAGACTAAAAGCTTCTTCTCCAGATGAACAAGCCGCGCTCCAAATACGAATACTTTTTGAGTTTATATTTCGCTCGACAAGCTGAGGAAGAATTAGATCTTCAAGTAAACGATATTGCCCAATACTACGAAAAAAATGTGTGTGATTAGTCGTGACATGTCCAACAAATTCGCGTAAATAATGAATATCTTTGGTGATATATTCGAGAATATCTTTAGGTTCACAGCCACTTTCTTTGCAAATACGAGACACACGCTGATCCAAAACTTTCATATAACTGGGTGTGAAAATAATTCCACTTTCAGTATAGATAATTTCTTTTATTTTACTGAGAATGGGTTCTTCTGTGAAAAATTTCTCCACAATTATAACTCCTGCTCGAGTATGAGATCCAATTGTTCGTTGAGATCGTACTCAATTAAGTCCGCAATGAGAACGTAGTCTTTGTTTTCAAAAGCTTCTAATAAATGAGACGAAATACTGTTGATTTTTTTTGCAGATTGATGACGTTCCTCACTAGGGTTAGCGGCACTGAAGCGAACATACATATCTACCGCATCAATCACACCAGACAAAAGAGAAAGCCCTTCAAAATCTTCTCCTCTTTGAAAATGCTGTGCTAGCTGAGGTAAAATATTCTGAGTTTGAGACAACATAGCAGTTACGCTTTCTTTTGAGTATTTATCAGGGTTTTGGAGTTTTTCTTGTAAGCGAGTAAAACTATCGGGAAGCCCTTCTAGAGCTTGTGCTATTTCTACATACTGACTCTCATCTGTCACCTCATCCAACGCTCTCAAAACATGGGCAATCGCACCATGAAGAAGCGCTATATCGGTAGGAGGAAAGGGTAAACTCTGTCTTAGTGCATCCAAACTCTCTAAAATCCAAGCAAAACTTTGCATAATAACATTTTTTTGACCAATCATCCCCGTTTTTAGAGAATCTAACGAAGAAGAAAGAAGAGTTTTGGCGTCTTCAAGTAAATTCACCCCTACATCGGTGCGAGTTGCAACGACCATTTCGGCTTTTTTAATATTTGAAACATGTAATCCTAATTCGGCAGGGTCATCAATGGCGATATATGTGCCATCTACACATAGAGACACAATGATTAATCCCTCTTCAAGCTGCTTTTCTACAGCCATAATGAGGCTTTGGATTGTATCATTTTCTCCAGGGCTGACTCCAACAGGGTTTCCATTGATATAAAATTCCATAAATTGCCTCTTTTGGGATGAAGTAAAGATATATCTAGGTAGTTCATCGGTATTTTTTTTATTATTTAAAGTTAGAGGCGATGCTCGGAGCTATCGCCTCTAAATAGGGATTTATTTTTTTATTAAATCCATAAATGCTTGTTTAAGTTCTAAATGTTCCTCATCGCCGGCTTTGATGCAGTTTTCACAATGAACCTCACTAACAGTAGAAAAATAGAATTTAATTTTAGGTTCTGTTCCAGAGGGGCGTGCGATGATTCGAGAGCCATTTTCCAGATGTAACCCAAAAACATTGCTTAAGGGGAGCCCTTTGCCTTCGCTTTTTACTCCATTTTTAGTGATACTATTGTCGGAATAGTCGCGACATTCAACAACTTTAAAGCCTAAAATCTCTTTTGGAGGGGTAGAACGAAGACTTTTCATCATATTAGAGATGATTTCTGCTCCTTCAGCTCCAGGAAAACTCATATTTTCTAGACTTTCTCTATAGTAACCGTAGGATTTATAGATTTCGAGCAAGACTTTATCGAGGCTATGCCCTAATTTTTGGTGATAAGCAGCTAATTCGGATATGATAAGCGTTGCAGATACCCCATCTTTATCTCGGACAAGAGGGCTAATATTATATCCGTGGCTTTCTTCCATTCCAAAAAGAAACGAAGCTCCCTCTTTTTCTTTCTCTTGAGTAAGAGCGCTGATCCACTTAAAGCCTGTTAAAACTTCGTAAAAATTCAACCCTTTTTTATGTGCGATTACTCCAATAAGGGGGGTTGATACTATTGTGCTTACAACAAATGAATTATCAGCAATGGGATAACGAGATAGGTAGTCGGCGATGAGTATTCCAATTTGATTTCCATTGAGGAGAGCAAACTCGCCCTGAGCATTTTTGTAGGCTACACCAATTCTATCTGCGTCGGGGTCGGTGGCAATGAAAATATCAAAATTATGTTGCTTAGCATAATCAACACCAACTTGCATTGCCTGCATTTCTTCAGGATTGGGGTAGGATGCCGAAGGAAAATTGCCATCGGGGGTGCTTTGAATAGGCAAGACGGAAACGTTTTTAAATCCTGCCATAGTAAGTAATTGAGGCGTATATTTATAGCCAGCTCCATGCAGCGGTGAATATAAAATTTTAAGATCGGAAGAAGCAATAAGAGATTTGTCTTTGGGAAAATTTTGAGCAACTTCTAAATATTTTTGAGCATAATTATCGCAGTATTCGAAAAGCGAATTTTGTTCTAATTCTTGAACTTTAAGAACTTTTATCATTTTTTGGCTTGAAATCTTTGCAATTTCAGCCATAACATTCCCATCATGAGGAGGCGTAAGCTGGGCTCCATCTTGCCAGTACACTTTATAGCCATTATACTCTTTAGGGTTGTGAGAAGCGGTATTCATGATGCCGGCAATGGCTCCCGTTTGAAGAATCGTAAATGAGGTGATGGGCGTAGGGCAAACATCTTTAAAGAAATACACTTTAATACCATTGGCAACGAGTACGCTAGCGGCTTCTTGGGCAAATTCAAGCGAAAAATTCCTACTATCACGGCCAATAACAACCCCTTTTTCAGCGCCACCCTGCTGTAGAATATAATTTGCGAGGCCTTGGGTTGCTTTTCGGATGTTGTAAATATTAATAAGAGCTGTTCCCGAGCCAATAATGCCTCGTAACCCACCTGTTCCGAACTCTAAGTCTTTCCAAAAGCGGTCGGTGAGTTCTTTTTCGTTTCCCGCATCGATGAGCGCTTGAATTTCATTTCTTGTATTTTCGTCGTAGTCGGTGCCGACCCACTCTTGGGCTCGTTTAAGGATATTTTCATTCATTATTTGGTCCCCTCAATTTAAATAAACTTATAAGATATATAATATAATACTGTTTGCAAGTAAAATCAAGGCATAATAAATTATACCGGATATGGGAAAAGAGAGCATCATAAAAGCGATCGTCCCAATCTTTTGAACCCCATGAAAGTTCATACGCCCTTGCGCGCTGGTACCAATGGCAATAGCCATGATGAGCAACACTAACGATGCCCCATATCGAGCAATGGCCAGCAAAATAACGCGATGGTAAGGGTAGGACATTTTGTTGGAGATAACATCGGGGGAGCGTAAAAGCGAGATAAGAGATACTCGTTGAGGGCTAGGAACACCCCATAAATCGTAAAGAGCATCAAAGCTGATGGGCAAAGGTAATTCTTCGATGCCATCAAGGATGTTTGTTTTATAATTACTTATTTTTCTAATATTTAGTGTGAATAATCTACCATTATTTATCTGAAAAAATGGAGCATGTAAAACGCTATTTTCTCGATTAATTACTAAATTTCTTCCAATGTAGGCGTTATCTTGTCGGAGCACTTCACCAAGAACATAGGTATCATTTCCCGAAGCAAATAAAATCCCTTTTTTTGATAGAGGATGCCCGTTTAGTAGAAAATCTTCGGAGCTTATCTGGGTTTCTGTTGGAGAAATAATGTGAGGGACAAAAATCTCTCGCATGAAAATCTCCATACAAAGCACGCTCATCAAGAATATAAAACAGCCAGTTATGTTAGCTTTTTCTACTTTGTGTTGATGAGGAAAAACCACACAGATGACAAGAGTAGCCGAGCCAATAGTGGATATCATAGGTAAAACATGATATAAACTTTGAGAAATATTCCCAGAGGGATAAATATGAGCAATGAAAACCACTGCCGATATCAAAATTGTGAGAAAAAAAGCACTTAATATACGATTCATAGGCGTTTTCTCCTTGCCATGACGGCTTCTGATAGGCATATGGTCATAATTCCTAGTGTTGGGATTCCTAAAATGATAAATTCAGCGACAAAAGGTGCCGAAATTTGATGAATAACATCACTGAATACTCTAAGTAGTTTCCCTGAAAAACCATATCCTATTGCAAAAAGTAAAGCCATTGCTCCCAGATGATTTTGCCCATGCCCGATCATTAAACCAATAAACCCAGCCCAAAGGTAAATACTCGTCAATAATAGATAAAAAAGCAACATTTGAGGAATATTTTCTGTAAAACCTGGGGGCGATTTATAGTTTGTATGTAATTTTAAGAGATATTCTCGGAAACTAATAATATTTTCAAGGAAGAAAAAGGTAGATTCCTGCGCAAAGTTCCCTGTTTTCAAGCTTTCAGCTCCTCCTCCAAGGGGAAATTCAACTGTAGAACGCCCTTCTAAGGTGATTTGATCTTGATTTGTCGTTATATTTGTGAAAAAAAGTGTTCTTCCGCTAATTAATGCTATCATATTATCAGGAGAGGGAATAATTTCGGCGGGTTTGAGTAAAACAACCCCGTTATTAAGAATGATGGTATCTAGTGGCGTCGATTGAATTACAGGAAGAGAGCGTAAATTAGGAACACTCACCGAAGAAATAACAGGGAAAAATAAAGTAATAAACAACGAACAACCCAAAGAGCTAATAAAAATAAATCCAGCATGAGCAAATCCATAGCGTGTTCGCTTGACACTAGTAATAACCATTTGCTGGAACCAAAGTAAAAAAGGGAGCGCTATAAGCAGAAATTTTCCATAAATTTCTGCAGCTTGAATATAAGAAAATCCATGAGATAAACTTAATAGAAAGACAATAAATCCTAGTGCCATAAGGAAAAAGAAACGTTTAATAAGAGATAAGCAATAGGTTAATACGAGATCCATAGTTCCTCCTAACTTATTCTAGCAAGGCTCCTTAATTTATGCAAGTATTTCAGTAAAATGTTAGGAAATATTAATAGAATCTTGAAAGAAAATAAATAATCGTTTATAATGATTGGTGTCTTAATTTGGAGGGTCTCATGCGTCGATGTGCGGTTCTTTTAGCGTTTATTCCGATTATTGCGTATCCTTCCGAATCGCTCATTATCCCACTTTCAGAGCCTTATGTCGAGTTCAATGATGTTGCGGTATGGTATTTTAAAGAAATCGATGCTAATTCAACGCAAGTTCTAGCTAATGGCATTGCATTTAGATTATTTATGTCGGTACAAAGAGTATCTTCGATCTTTCCTAAGGAAATGTTTGTAAGTGGATATATTTTAAATAAAACTAATGGTAAGCAGCAAACAAACTATGTTTTTATTCGAAAAGATAAAGTTGAATCAATCCATCGTCACCGAAAAGGGGCTAGTATAACTTTGAAAACTTTTATTAACGGATATTCTGCGGAAAAAATACAACTTGCATACCTCAACAAGGAGCAATAATGCGATGTGCCTCACTTATTACGGGGTCTAAAGCCAATTCTTTCTATGTAGAGTCACAAAATGGCTCTATTCTTATAGATGCGGGCTTATCTCTGCCCAAAACCCAAAGTGCCTGTGCGATGTTGGGGATTGATCTTGCAAAAATCAAAGCGATATTTCTTACTCACGAACATGACGACCACATACGTCACCTTCGTAGGATCGCCTCATTTCTTAAAGTGCCAGTATATCTATCGGCATCATCGCTGCGTAATAGTGGCTTGCATCTTAAAGATACCCATATTATTGCACCTGGAGATGTTGTCGATGTGGATGGAATGCTTGTTGAGGCTTTCAGAGTTGAACACGATGTTGAGCTTTGCCTAGGATACGTATTTCGTGCAGAGAATAAAAAAATGTTTTATGCCTCTGATATTGGATCATACGACGACACCATTCTCAAACATGCAGAGAATTCTCACTTTATAGGCATAGAATCCAACTACGACCCAGACATGCTTGAACGATGTTTCTACCCACAACACCTGAAAGATCGTATTAAAGGAGGGTCAGGGCATTTATCTAACCCACAAGCCTGCGCTTTTGTGCGAGAAGCCGCCTCCGACTGTACGCGTCATGTTATGTACCTGCACTTAAGTGAAAATTCTAACCATGTGGGCGTTGTCGAACGCATGATCGATGCAGATTTACACCCCTTTAGGCCTGATATTCAGCATACAATAGGGCTGAGACACACCTATACATCATTGGTTACCCTATGAAAACACTAATGTTGCATACATGTTGTGCTCCATGCGTTACGGCATGCCTTGACGTACTAAGAGGAGAACAACCATGGGAGAAGATACTCGTTGAACAGCCAGATTTTACCGATTTCATAGTGTATTTCTATAATCCTAATATCCACCCTAAAGACGAATATCTTAAACGTGCTGCCGAAGCCAAGCGCTATGCATCAGAAGTAGGGGCGGAGTTTGTTATGGGGGATTACGACGAACCACTATGGGCTCAAAACACCAAAGGGCTGGAAAACGAACCCGAAAAAGGGGCTAGATGTTCTGTTTGCTACGATATGCGCCTCTCCGAAGCCTTTCGCTTTGCTAAAGAAAGAGGCTGTGCGGCGGTTGCAACGTCGTTAACGCTTAGTCCTTTTAAAAATACACAAAAGATAAATGAAATTGGAGCTCGCTTACAGGCAGAAACAGGGATGATCTATCTGCAATCCGATTTTAAAAAAAATAATGGCTTTGCACGCTCAAAAGAGATGAGTAGAGCATCCTGTATCTATTGCCAAAATTATTGTGGCTGCCGATTCTCCCTAAGAGATAAATTACTTCGACAAAAATCTACATAAAAAACACCCCCATTTGGAGGTGTTTTTCTTATTTTTCTTGTTTAGAGGGAGGGGCTAGCTTCTCACTTTGAAGAGCAATGCCAACTCCAACAGCAAACGTGCCTACGCCAAGGATCCACATAGAGGCTGGTGCGCCAGCTCCAAGCATAATTGACATAATCTCAATTATCGAAGCTGTGATGAGCCCTAGGATAGCGTAAAAGGTGTGCCCAGGCCATTTTTCAAGTAACTTAGTCATTAGTATAGTAGCGCAGATGATGCCAATCATAACGCCTATTCCCAAAAAAGCAAGATGAGAAATAGAACGTTCATTAACGTAATTGATGATAGGGCCGTATTCTCCCAAAGCCACTAATAAAGCAGAGCCAGATATCCCTGGAACAACCATGGTGAAGGCGGCCATCAATCCGATTAAAATTAATGTAATAGTGCGATAATAAGATAAAACCTGCCAAGTAAAGGGGCCAATTTTATAAGACGGATAGTTAGCAAGCACATCGATGCTATTTCGTTGAGGAAGATTTGCCAACCCTAATAAAAGTAAAGCTCCTAAAACGAAAAACACACCACGGATTGGGGAGAATTTACGATCGCTTTGCATTTTAAAAAGAACAGGCAGTGATCCAATGATAAGCCCAAAAAAAAGTGCGTAGGTAGGAACAAAACTTAATGGAAGAGGGCCACCCGCAGCCAGGCTTTTAACGCCCAAAAGGTAAGCAATGGCGCGAGCAAATAAAAGAAAACCAAGAACGGCACCAATGAATAATCGCCCAAGGAAAAAAATATAAGACCAACGTTTTTCTTTTCGAATTAAGAAAAACCCAACAGCCTCATTTAGTTCTTTATAAATACCTGTGATAAAGGCAACTGTGCCACCAGAAACTCCAGGAATGATATTAGCAATTCCAATAAACATACCTTTCAATACTAAAGAAATTGTTTCTTTCATCGTTTACTCCTCTATACAGTAATTTTTTTTAACAAATTGAATGGCTTCGACTAGCTGATCCCATGTTGTACATGCAGAAATGAGAGATCGAAGCTTAACGGCACCCTCAAAATTATCAGCGCGACTCATAAGTGCACCTCGAATGGCTGTAAGATTGTCTGTATTTTCTGTCTGCATCCACAAGCGAGAAAAATCGAGAATACTTTGAATTTTTTCTCCAACTGTAGGAGTTTGATACTGCCCTGATTTATAAAGTTGATTGATTTGACGAAAAATATAAGGCCGCGTTAAGGCTGATCGCCCTATCATGATGCCGTCAACCCCATAACGATCCAAAATATGAAGAGCATCTTCGGGGGTTTTAATGTCGCCGTTCGCGATGAGCGTTTTTGAAGTGTGCTTTCGAGCTCTTTCGAAACGTTGCCAGTCTGCGGTGCCATCAAGGAAACGGTCTCTCACCAACCGACAATGTACCATAATGCAGTCGGCATCGGCGACAGCGTCGAGTAAATGTTCAAGCTTATCCGACTCAAAGCCAGCTCTTATCTTTGCTTCTACGGTAAGCCCTGTTTTTTTTAAGGCGCGAATTATCTCCGTCATTTGTGTTGGGTTTTTAAGCAGTTCAGATCCACCTCCACCCTTTTGGACTTTGGGAGCGGGGCATCCAAAGTTAACATTGATGCTTTTAACTTTGAAATGCTCTTTTAGGATACAAGCAGCCTCGGCGAAACGAACGGGGTCGGAGCCAAAAAGCTGGATGGATGTTTCATTGGGAGCATGAGAAATATCTGCATAGTGAAACGTTTTTTGAGAGTTGCGAAGTAAGCCTTCAACACTCACCATTTCGGTTACACAATAGCCAGCACCGCTTTCTTTCATGTGGATACGCATACTTTTATGAGAAAAACCAGCTAGAGGAGCGAAAATTAGGTTGTTTTCTGTTGAAATAGCTCCAAAAGAGAGAGGTTTAAGGACGGACACAGTAGACTTCCCTATATTTTACCCCATTGATGACAACAGTTGTTGTTTTGACAGGGCGTAAACCTAGGCGTCGGGCTAGACTTTCTCCACCTTTCTCAGTTAAAGAGAAGATATTATCTGGTTCGATGGCGTCGGCTGGAGCACAAAATGCCAACACACCCTGAGGAGCAATTAATGTTGATAGTTCTATCAAGGCCTTTGCGGGATCTTCGAGAGAGTTGAGATTATTCCATACGGTAACCATAGAATAAGGCCCTGTTTGATGAGCTTTATCAATGCTATCAAAAATCTCAATATTATAGAGATCACGACTGCGGGCTCGCGAAAATTCCGATCGCTCCACACCCCAAGACTGAATGCCGTTATCAGTTGCTTCCTGAATAAATTGTCCACCGCCAGCACCAATATCAAGCAGACGCGCCGTTGTTGGATTTTGACTATATTTCTTTAATAACATAATACGACGGCGATACTCTTCTTTTGCTTGAAGAATATTGATGCGGTAGTCTTGCAATACTGTTGTTGGATTTTCAGCCAGAACAGTATCATGAGCATTTGCAATGGGATTAACTTCGATGAAATAACGATAAGAACTTTTACAGAATTGGCAAGAGAAAATAGATTCTCTTGAATCTCTATAAATTGTTTTCTTTTTCAAAGATTTACAAAGAGGACAGACTGCAGGTCGGGAGCAAATATTTTGAGTTAAGGTTAGCCACCATGTTTTGAAATCAAAATTTTTAGGCAGAGTGAGGCTTCCTGAGGGGCATAAGTCGATGGCCTTTTTTATCTTTGCAGAAGAAAGAATATGCCCTCCATAGATTACAGAGCAATTTGTTAATTCTTTAAGGTGTTCGTACTGTTGACGATTATGTGTGATTACAACAGTTTTTTTCTTTGCGGCAAGAGATTCTAGCATAGTTAGCCCTGGCCCACAAATAACCATTTCACTTTGGCAGATATAAGAAGACAGGTCAGTCACATTTTCTTTTATGGAGAGGGTAGGTGATTCTTCAATATTTGGGTAATTGCTTATGAGGCCTTTAATAAGAGTGATAGGTTCACCACTTTCTTTAAGGGCAGACAAAGCTTTTAGTGCATTCCCTTGAGGATCACTTCCCCCAAGAGAAATCAAAAAGCCTTTCCCACTAGGAGGGCACGTAAAGAATTTTTTATCGATAGGAGTATAGTAGGCTCCACCAAAATTTGAGAACCCAGAACCAGCTGCCGGTAAGGATTGAATGAAAATATCTCCACCCTCTTTGAGAGTGCTATTATCCCATACAATTGTTGGAAAAGGAGTATGAAGCACATCTTTAATGGGCTTAGATGCCTTTGCACAGTCGATTACGATAAGTTCGCAATCAAACCCCCCTCGAAGAGAGAGAACGCTATCTTTTGAATTTTCAGGAACAATGACAAACTGGTGGTCTTTAAGGATTGCTTCTATCCCCGATGGATTTTTGAGATCTGTATAGACGATAAAAAAAGTATGTTTAGATAGGCTTGCAATTTGGAGACAGCGTTTTAGGTGTCCGATTCCAAATTTTCGTCCAGCTTGTACAATAAAAAGAATATGAGGTTCCTTGATCATAATCGTTTTCCTTTAGAAATAAGAGGTAGTCGAGCATAACTTTTTGTGTTTTTTTTAATATAGGTTTTTGATTGGTAGTCAACGTAGGCTCGTCCACCGATCATGGCTGCATTATCGCCACAGAGTGCCAAAGGTGTGAGAAAAATATCAACACCTAACCCTGAAAGTTCATTACGAAGAAGAGTATTTGCTGCCACTCCTCCAACAACCGTGAGCCTTTCAGCTTTGGTGATATTGATAGCATTTTTCACTTTTTTTACCAATCCCATAACTGCAGCTTTTTGAAATGAAGCACAAATATCAGCAATAGGGTATGGGGGAGTAAGTTTTTGAAGGGTATAGAAAACAGCTGTTTTCAACCCACTATAGCTAAAATTAAGGAGGTCTCCTTGTTTATTTGCTAATCCCGTAGGGAACGAAAAAGCTTTTTCATTTCCACCTTCAGCATGTTTTTGGATTTGAGGCCCACCGGGGTATCCAAGATCGAGCATTTTAGCAACCTTATCAAAGGCTTCGCCAACGGCATCATCGATGGTTGACCCCAGAATACGATAATTTTCATATCCTTCTACCCAACAAAGTAATGTATGACCACCAGAGCACATTAAACATAAATATGGAAATTTAATATTATGTTCTAAATGGGGGCTATAAAGGTGCCCTTCTACATGATCTACTGGAATAAAGGGCTTATTCCAAGTGAAAGCTAAAGCCTGAGCGGTCATCGAACCTATAGCTAATGCTCCAACTAGCCCTGGCCCCACAGATGCAGCAATGGCATCGATTTGGGAAATAGGAAAGTCTCCAAGCGTTTCTTCAAGCACAGGTAGAATTTTTAGAAGGTGATTTCGAGAAGCTATTTCTGGAACAACTCCATTATACGGTGCGTGAAGGTCTATCTGAGAAAAAATAACGTGAGAAAGCACGTTTTTTCCATTTTCGACAAGGGCAACAGCGCATTCATCACAGGAACTTTCAAAAGCCAAAATAATCATGGTAATAGTATACTTTATTTTAGATTAAGAATCAAGCAGAGTTTAATGGCAATAAAAAAAGAGCACTAAGGCTCTTTTTCTGCTCCCCCGGCAAGATTCGAACTTGCGACCAAGTGATTAACAGTCACCTGCTCTACCTACTGAGCTACAGGGGAATAAAACAATGAGTTGCCCGGGGTTCGAACCCGGGACCCCGTGATTAAAAGTCACGTGCTCTACCAGCTGAGCTAGCAACCCATATTGTAAAGTTCTCACTCATTCGAATAATGAAAAGATCATATTCAAACGTAGTATGGGTATTTTAACTTATTTTAAGTCTTTTGTCAATACCTTATTTGATTTTTTTTCATTTTTTTTGCGAGATAATTTCCAGAAAAAATAAGTTGTTGGCGCAGCTACAAATAAGGATGAATATGTCCCTGAAATAATACCAATAATCATTAATAATCCAAAGTTACGTAAAGATGCTCCAGCCCATATAAAGATAGCCACAGCAACAAATAAGGTTGTTAATGATGTTAATATAGTTCGTGTCATACACTGTGAAATACTTTTATTAATGATAGGGGCAAGGTCTTCTTCAGGGATAAAAGCGTGATTCTCACGCACCCGATCAAAAATAACGATAGTATCATTAATTGAATATCCTAAAATTGTGAGAAATGCTGCCATAACAGTCAAGTCGATAGGAATTCTAAAGATGATAACAGCCGCTATCATTACCAAAATATCATGGATAGAAGAAGCAATAGCTCCTAAACCATAAATATAGTTAAATCTAAATGCCACATAGATTAAGATAAGCAATGAGACAATCGAAACAAGCCGTAGTGCCTGTAAAGAAAACCCATAACCGACACTTGGACCTACAAATGAAGATGAAACAATTGTTACTTCTTCGGAGCCATATTTTTCACGAAGTGGTTGAATATAAGCTTCGATAGCTCCATCTTGCTGGTCGGTGGCGGGGGCTGTTAGAAGAAAACTAGTCATTGATCCTGTTTGAAGTGTTGTAATTGAAACAGCGTTTCCTGTAATTATAGTTCGAAGTTCCTCAATAGAGGCTGGGGCGGTGAATTCTACGCGTAATCCCCCCGCAAAATCTGTTCCTAAGGTAAAACCTTTGAACGAAATATAGCACCCTGTGGCCACCACTGCTAACACTGTGGCAACAACAAGTGCAAGACGGCGTAGTCCGATAAAGTCAAAGCCGCTAAAGAGTGCTGTATTTGTCTTTTCCATATGATGCTCCTACACCTTTACCTTGTAAGTTCATTAATATATATAATTATATCCTATAAACTTTTTATTTTCTAATTTTCTCATTACTGAGAAATATCTTAAAATAAATATTGTATCATCGTAAAAATGAAATTTAAAACTAATAATAGCCCAGCCTTGAGACTAGTCCAAAGGCTGGATATTAGTGATATTTCCATTAATTTTAAGAATGAGCTACGCTCTTTTTGAGGAAAGATTCTAACAGCAAGCGAGTAATAAACAATGAGGTGAAGATGTTAGCAATAATTCCAAAAGCAAGAGTTACGCCAAATCCTTTGATTGAACCAGACCCAAAAACAGAGAGAGCAATTGCAGCAACAAGAGTTGTTAAGTTTGAATCCCAAATGGTTGAGCTAGCATGGTCAAAAGCATTGTAGAACGCTACTTTATAGCTATGAACAAGGCGACGTTCTTCTTTAATACGTTCATAAATAATGATGTTAGCGTCAACAGCCATCCCAACGGTAAGGGCAATTCCAGCTAAACCAGAAAGAGTAAGCGTTGCGCCAATAGAGGCTAGCAAGGATACAAGAAAGAAAACGTTGAATAGCAATGCCATCGTTGCAACAATTCCGTAGCCACGATACCACATTAAGATAAATAGGATAACAGCTGCGGTTCCAAAAAGTAGGGCTTGAAGTCCTCTTTTAATAGAATCTTCCCCGAGTTGAGGGCCAATGACGCGTTCTTCGATAATGTTTAAGCGAACAGGCAAGGCACCAGCTTGGAGAACGGTTGCAAGGTAGTTGGCTTCGGTGAAACCAAATGTTCCAGTGATTTGTCCGCGTCCTCCGAGAATTTCACTCTGAATAACGGGAGCACTACGCACACGGTCGTCAAGAACAATAGCAAATTGGCGTCCAACATTGGCGCGAGTGATATCAGCAAAAACAGCTGTCCCCTCATCATCGAGTTCAAAAGCAACAACATTACGACCTAAATTATCTGTGGTTACTTGAGCAGATTTGATCATTGTTCCATCAAGATCCACTTGTTTTTGGAGTAAATACCACCCTTTAAGTTGAGGAACTTCCGTGGCGTCATTTTCCCAGTAAGAAACCCATTCAGAAGTATCTGGAAGAATGAAATTTGTAGGTACGTTAGAACGATCGGTGAAACCATAGCGCCCATCATAAGGTACGCCTTGGCGTTGGAGCTCATTCATTGTTGTTGCGTCTACAAATCTAAAAGATAGTTTTCCAACTTTAGAAAGCCCGTCTTTTAGCAAGTTAGGATCACTAACACCAGGGAGTTCGATAGTAATTTTATTGTCGTAAGTAGGGCGGATAGCCGGCTCTGCAACTCCGAAAGCATCGATACGATTTTTGATGATTTGCAAAGCACGAGTCACAGCAGTTTGACGTTCTTGCTCAAAATTTTGTTCAACGGCGGCTTCATCTTGATCGTACTTTCGCATGAGTTGTTCACGCAAGTCATTTTCATCGGGAACGGCAGCAACGTAAACGCCTCCTTGAAGGTCAAGACCTAAAGAAAGAGTTTTTTGTCTGATTTTTTTTAAAGACAAAACATAGGCTTTTGTATCAATATCTGCGGTCTCTAGCTCTTCTGGGGTCATTCCAATAAGAGCACGGTCTTCTGCAGGGGTGGCCACATACCAAACATATGTTGGGTAGAGTCCCCATGCTGCGAATCCGCTGACAGCCAATAGAAACAAATAGCGGAATAATTTATTCATAATATCCTCATTAACACTCGGAGTTATTTCATTTTACCGTCTTCGAGAACGGTAGCAATTCCACTTTTAGCGACTTCAATTTTAGTATCAAGAGTTTTGATGTAGACAGTTTTATCTCCGATAAAATCAACAGTTCCAATAACATGCCCTAAAGTGATCACACGATCACCTTGTTGAAGGCTATTAATTTGTTTTTGTAATTTTTTACGTCGGCGGCTTTCGGGAAGGAAAACGAGAAGATACATGAATACGAGGATCAAAATCATGGGGAGAAAACTCATCAATCCTCCTCCAGCGGGTGCGCCTGCGGGGGTAGCCGCTGCAACAGGGGCAAGCTGAGCAAATAATCCAAAAATTGTCATACTATGGACTCCTATAAAAATTTTGAAATTCTTAAAATTTAGGCTTATTATAGCACGTTTCATGCTTTCTGTAAAGGATAATTAATAAGAATATAATGAAAAAGCCCCACCTGTTAGGTAGGGCTAGCGGCCGGGGGGAATCGAACCCCCAGCATCAGCTTGGAAGGCTGAGGTATTACCATTATACGACGGCCGCATCGATAAGATCGCAACAGTATTTTAACTGAAAACGTTAACTTTGTCAAGCTTTTTTTGAAATTCTTTGCTAAAAACGCTGAGCAAAATCTAAAAAATCGGGGTCGGTAATTAGTCTTAAAACATCCATCGCTGTTTGCCCATTATAGTTGGTAAGCCCTCTATTTGCGCTTTTATTAATCAGTAAACGGCTAATTTCTTTATTTCTTTTTTGAAAGGCCCAATGAAGAGCCGTATTTCCATAAATATCCTGCTGATTGATTTCTTGAGTGGTATTCGAGTTTATCATTTGAATAGCTTCTGGATATTGTTCAAGGAAAATCGCTCGTATTAGTGGTGGGGTAGGTGGATTTATTAAAGCTGTTAGTAAATCTGGGCTTGT
Source organism: Brevinema sp. (assembly GCA_051653605.1). GTDB lineage: Bacteria > Spirochaetota > Brevinematia > Brevinematales > Brevinemataceae > JBOFWL01. The sequence continues at coordinate 25,076 of JBOFWL010000009.1, read as the reverse complement.
TATGGCTGAGATCATTTTAGCTGGGCGTTCACCTGCTCTATTTGGAATATCTTGGGCGCCACCCATCAATAGAAAATATGCAGAATTTAAATGCTTTCCTTGTAAGCACATAATAAGAGGGGTATCTCCGTTGGTATTACGGGCATTAGGGTTGGCGTTTGCTTGTAAAAGTAGAATAATGCTGATGTTATCTCCTTGTGCGGCTGCATAATGGAGAGGGGTATTGCCTTTATTATCAGCAATATTGGGGTCGGCTCCGAACTGGAATAACACACGTAGAAGATTCTCATCATTTTGAAATATTGCCAAATGAAGCGCTGTAGAACCTCTATAATTTTGTATATTTACTTCAGCTCCGTTGACGAGTAAGAGGTGAGCCATCTCTGCGCTTGATGCCATATGAAGAGGTGTCATTCCATTTTCATTGGTGATATTGACGGCAGCCCTTTGTCCCATGAGTTTATCTGCGAAGCCAATATTATTTTGGCTCACGGCTTCGAAAATAGGAGCTAGGCTTTGTCCAAAGCTTAGAGATAAACTTCCCAGCAAGATAAAAATAATTCTATACATTTTATATACTTACCTACGAGCCTTTTTGATATTTGAGCGGGTAGTTCTGTTGCGATTATTTGCATTATTATTATTTGCTTGAGGTGCTTCAAGAGCTCGAAAATCTTCTAAATAGGCTCCATCATCTGAATATATTTCTTTAATATCGGAGACGACAACAGGCTCAAATGCTTTAGAATTTGGATTGCCCCCCATATGTAAGAGGTAGGAGAGCATATTGGAGTTATCTTTAACTTTATTTAGCGCATTAAGGCCTTGTCGATTTGCATGATTAACGTCCACCCCAATTACTTCAATGAGATACTTAACAATTTCTAGATTTTGACCTTCTACAGCCATAAAAAGTGCCGTGTCTCCAGCATTATTAGAGGACATTGGATTGATTCCACGAGCAATGAGGTTAGAAACGGTCTGTAGATCACCATTTCTGGCGGCACGATGCAGTGCATTATTTCCATTTTCATCCCAAGAGTGAATCTCGATACTTTCTTTAGCAGGTATTGAATTTAAAAGAGAATACGATTTCTGAGCGTGAGTAAGATTTGTGATAATTACGGTATTACTGATAAAATTCGATATCACATTTGATGTAACGTTAGAAATAAAGTTAGAAATAAAGTTAGAGACTACACGGGTAATAGTTCTAGGGGGAATTGAGTAGGTAATATCAGGGTTAATAAGTGGCGCTGCTCCAGCACTAAGGGCACCCGTTTGTGCAAAGGTGGGTAGAGTTGGGGCTTCATAGGCACCATATTGATTAAGTAGGCGTCGGATAGTTGGTGAGGCGAATTTCAGAGGAGTATTGCCAGAAGGTGTGGCGATATTAGGATTTGCTCCAAGCTGAAGTAGGTATTCAACAAGTTCTCTATTTCCGTTCCATGCAGCAATATGGAGAGCTGTATAGCCCATTTTATCTCTAGCGTTGATATCGGCACCATCATTTATCATCTGAATAACTTGTGGCACCATGTTCAATTCTACTGCTCGAAAAAAATCAATACTGTAGAGAAAGCAGGGATTGAAAACAATCCCTGCTTGACAGAATGCTATAAGAAATCGCAAACCCTTCATTTTTTAGTCCCAGTTTAAACCGTAGGTGTTTTCAGCGTCTTGGAATAATTCTGAAAGATTTTCTTTACTTTTTGAAGCTTGAGCAGAAATCCAAGAGTTAACAACAGCTGCGATTTGGTCTTTCATTTCACCGCGGTACATTTGTATAAGTTTTTCACGAACAGCACCAAGGTTGTTCATTTCTTCTTCTTTTGTGGAGATATCTTTTAAGAGTCTTGCAGGAGTTACTGTATTAGGACTCTTAGAATCCAATAGAGAGCGACTTAATTCTACTTTAAGAAACTCCAACTCTCCAGCAATTTTTTGGTAGCTAGGGCGGAGGTCTAAGATAGCACGTTGCATATCAATTTGATAAGATTGAACAATTCTACGGATTAGGCTTTTTTGATCATTAGGCAACTGAGAAAGCATTTTAATATCTCGATCAGAAATCCCTTCTTTACGGAACCAAAGTTCAAGAACAGATCCACCATTTTCATTTGTGATTATATCACTTTTAGGAAATCCTTCTAATCCGCTAAAAGCAGGATCTTTAGGCAAGGTAGGGACGTCTCGAGATAATTCTTCAGCAAGTTTTTTTAGAGCATCTTGTTTAGATGGGGTATCCCACCCTGATCGTACTTCTTTTCCAAAAGAAGGTTGGGGAGATGGAGGGGTTGCTGGCACTTGACTTCTTTGAGGCATGCCATCTCTACCAGGTCTTTCGAAACCTCTTGTTCCTCTAGCTGGCTTGCTACTACCTGAAGAAACACTCACACGAAATGTTTCAGAGACCGAGGCTTGAACGGTTTGAGCGTATGCAGATGCTGATACCACACAACTAAAAATAAAAGCGATCAATGTTTTCACGATATACTCCTTACGATCGGCAAGCAAATAACCAGATCGAATAGCTTTTGCTCTACTTATCGGAAAAAGAAAGGAGTATATTTAGATTTTTCTACTAAAATATTTAAAACTCTCTTATCGAGAAGCTTTTTTTTGTTTAGATTTGATATCCTTATATTTTTCTACGAGCATATTTGCTAATTCATCGGGGTTCTGGTTATATTTAATCATATGTTTATCTACATGTGAAATATAATCTTTAAATATATCTTGAGAAAGTTTTTGAAGGTCTTGAGAATGCTCAATACCTAATTCGTGCATTTTCTTTGTGTTTTGATAAAGTTTTTTATATACACGTAGGACTTCCTCGGTACGGTTTCTACCAGAATCTTGTTCTTTGATAAGGCTATCAAGCTCTGAAATAAACGAAGAACGTTCTTCCATGATGATGCGTTCTCTTTCTCGAAAGCGATTTTTAAGATTAAAAGCTTCCTCTGCATACTGATGCATGGTATCTTCCATCTCGAAAATGGTTACGTAGTCGAAAACATTCAGTTTTTTCATTGCGCGAACTTGAGCACCTATTTTATCCGGGGGAGCAGGCTTTTCTTGACGAGAAAAAATCCAAAACCCCTTTCTATGGTGTGAATTTCGCCCTTTTGGGCTTGGTTCGCTAGCCTGAGAGCATGATACAAATACGACCATTATAGTAGAAAAAACGATAGACTCTATTTTCATAAATAATTCCGCCTATTGACTCTTGAAAAGCACGGTGTAGATATGTTCTGTATTGCTCAGCATATCGTTGCGGGCTTCAATCATCTCTGCCTGATCTTGAAGTTTTGTTTGGGCAATCATACGTGCATCATTAACGAAATGCACTGTAGAAATTAAACCAATAAAAAGCATAATACCAAAAGCTACGGTAGCCAGTGACTGCACAGATGGGATAAAGTCCACTTGTCGTTTCTCTTGGTTGAGTAAACGCTGTAACTTATTATTAATAGATGTATAGCATACTTCGTTGCTACGAACTGTACTAATAAGAGAATCTAATTGGTTTTCAGTCATCGTCAATAACCTCTATTGGGATAAGTTATGTAGGATAAACCTACTGTTGATTTTTTTTTAAGATTCATCAGAGAAATCTCCTAATAAATCATTGTCTGTTAGAATTTTTAAGAGCTTTAGTCTTGCTCTGTGGCGCAACGACTTGGCAGCGGTTAGAGATAACCCCAAAAGGTCTGCGCACTCTTGAAACGATCGTTCTTCTAGATCTTTGAGAACGATTATCTCTCTTTCTCTACTAGACAGGTGAGACATCCCTTCCCAGAATTCATCTAAGCTTTCCTTTTTGATGAAATCGTGTTCGGGAGTATCGGAGCTATCTCCTAGATCCTCAACAATATCTAAACCTAATACCATACGAGCCTTAGACTTAAGATATTCTTTATAAGCAATATTTCGAGCAACGGTTACGGTATAAGCAACGGGCGATTCCATTTGAGAAACCTTGTCCCAACGCCGCCATATTTCCACGAAGGCTCGTGCGGTGCTTTCTTCTGCTAAATCTCGACTGGTTCGGGCTCTACATAGTCTATAGACAAGAGTTTTGTTCTTTTCATAAAATTCTTCAAATGTCATGTAGAACAACCTGCACTCTATAAAGGGCATGCCTGCTAAGTAAGATTCGTTTTTGAATTTTCGTTCTCATTTTTTATGCCTCTACGACGATCTTTGGACGCCTTCTTAATTTTAAGGAAGCATCCGAAGAATGTTTGCTGCTAAAAGACCTCGTCCGGAACGATCATACTGGGTAATACACCTTTGGGGAGGACTTTTTGGGGGTCTATCGTATCTTTGGGCAGACCTCTTTCATGAAAAAGATCTAGTACGATATGACTATTATTTAGTAAAGCTAACTGATAGGCGTTAAAGCCTTGACTATTTCTTATTGTATAATCGGCAGAACGAGAGAGAAGCATTTGAGTAGCTTCTGGGTCGTTGTAAGCTGCTGCGATCATAAGAGCGTTTTCTCCATTCTTATTTTGGAGGTGAATATTGGCTTCATACTGAAGAAGAAGTCCCGTAATTTTAGTATATCCACCAACTATAGCACCCATAAGAGCTGTCCATCCCTGAGAATCTTGCGTATCGATGGCTGCTCCAGCCTGAAGAAGAACACTAGTTGCATCAAAATTTCCGGCACCAGCAGCGAACATTAATGCTGTGGAACCACTATCGGTTTGCTGATCAATGTTAGTGATGTGGTATAATAAGGAAGTCGTTGTCTCTACGCTATCAAGAAGGGATGCTAACATTAAAGGGGTAATATTTTTACGATTTACCACATTAACGGTAGCTCCGGCTCGAATTAAAATAGAGGTCATCATAGGGCTATTTGCTTGAACAGCATACATTAAAGGAGAGTTTCTCTCTTGGTCAACGGTGTTAACATTCGCTCCTCGCTTGAGTAAAAACTTCATTAAAGCGATATCTTTGCTTGCGATAGACATCATTAAAGGGGTCTGTCCAGCGTTATTTGTGTAGAAAATATTTGCCCTACGGGAAAGAAAGAATTTAATAATGCTTTGTTGCCTTAGTTGTATCGCATACCCTAAAGGGGTGTCGCCCTTGTCGTTTGTTACAGAAACCACCTCAGAAATATTAGGCATAGCTTGAATATTTTTTAAAGCACCCAGAGAAATTAGCGAAAAAACATTATGTTGCGAAGATCTGTTTGTTAACATGGGTGATTGAGCACAAAGGGGGCTTGCAAAGAATGAAAACAGCAACAATATGTATCTCACACATCCTCCTGGAAGGGGATCCAAAAGGTATTTTAGCATATTTTTTTCTCTTATGCAAGAATATACTATGTTATTTAACGCATTTATGAAATTCTATCTATTTTATTTTTTCTCTTTTTTTTATCTTTTAAAGAGGAGAGAAATAAGAACGCAAACCAGAAAAGCATCGATAAATGTGGTTTACCTGTAAGCCTATAAAGGCATCTTTAGAAGAATAGCTCTCAGCCGCTAAAATTATTGAAAAAACCACGGAATCAAAAGATAAAATATGTCTTATGCAGTGCTGCACATAAAGGGGGCATGGGGCTTGAGCTATAGAGGCTTCATCCCATTGCAAGCCCGTGGCGGTGGTAAGACTATTAGGATATCAATCCCATTGCAAGCCCGTGGCGAGGGGTAAGAATATTAAGATAGATTAAAACTTAGTTAAATCTATCAAAAATACACCGTCAAACCCCCCGATAAGCACTAATTCTTGATGATTTGCAAGAATACTCAACGGAGGATTTTCATCAAAGTCCTCAGAAACAAGGCTTTTAACTACCGTAGGCTTGTCCTTTGACGTATCAATAATAGTCAGGCCCCCATTTTGAGCCTCTAAATGAAGTGCACGGTTAGAAATCCCTACCAGAGGAGCATCAATCACACTTGCACGAATAGGGGATGCGTATCTTCCTTCTCTTAAAGTACTTAGAGTCTCATCAATCTCGGAGATTAACCCTGTATTATGCCCCCGTAACCATATTCTACCCTCAATAAAGGATAGAATGGCATTGGTTAAATTGGCATTGCGTGCAAAAATTTCTCGCCCCTGATAAACTAATAATTCATCGGTGGCAGGGACGAAAAGAAGATCATCTCGGATTACGGGTTGGCGAATCCGAAAATCTTTTTTAGGTGATCCACTAATGAGGGTAAATTTATCTTTTGTCTCGGGATTAAATATTTCAAAGAAGCCATTATCAAATCCTACCGCAAAATAGGGTGGATAAAAAACGGGTAGAGTTTTTGGCGGAGAAGAAAAAGAAATAACTTCTTTTCTCTCGAGAGTCTGCCCATCAAAACGAAGCAATTGAGGGCCAATAAAGCTATAAATATTTTTATTATAAATAAATGTGTATCGAGGCAGTAAAAGAGTAGGGCGAAAAGCTTGGCCTTTGCTAGAGTCGTAACTATATTGAGAAACAAGATTTCCATCTGAGCGTTTAATTTTAAGAATGGCATCGGTTAAGGCAACGATAATATGATTATCATCAAAAGGAAGGATTTTGGCTTCACTATTCAAGCCCTCTGCTGGTAGCTGGTATCGCCAGATTACAGAGCCATCCATTTTAAGCGCGACAAGGGTGTCGGTACTAAGCAAGAAAATAGTCTTTGCATCGATTAATCCAGCTCTCCAAGCCAAACCACCTCGTGGTTGAGAGAGGTTTTCATCGGGTAGATACTGCCAAACAAAACCTTGAGGTAATTGATCGGTGCGTGTGTAAGAATGGATTAGAAAAGGAAGGAAGCAAAAGATCAGAGTTAGCAAACTCTGCATATTAACGCCGCCGAAGCTTGTTATTTTTCTGAACTTGTTTTTTCTCTGAATGTTTGGCATTAAGCTTGTCATTAAATGAAGGCATTGGTTCTTCATCGTGGCGAGCCTCCAAACGGCAAAGAATACTTAGCGTATCAATACGAATTTTTTGTTGCATGTGGCGGAACATCTCAGAAGCACGTAGTTTATATTCAACAACAGGGCTTTTTTGAGCATAGCCTTCAAGCCCAATTCCATTTCTCAATGCATCGACATTGCGAAGATGCTCTTTCCAAGCACCGTCTAAAGTGCGAAGCGAAATAAACTTAATAGCCTGTCGCATTACATCTGGAGGAGCGTCTGCTAGCCGTCCGATGATTCGACCTTGTATAATTTTGATAATTTCTTGAGAGGTATAGCTTTTTGAGGCATCAATTTCAATCATAAAGTGAGTATGAATCCATGAAGCTAGCTGCTGAGTATCCCAATGCGATGTATCGTTAGAGGAGCGTTCTCCACGGATGAGGGCGTAGTCGTCGAGGCTTTCACGAATGAGACGCTCTAAAAGCTGTTCTTCGTGGGTGAGGTCTAGGATGGAGTCTCGAAGTTTATAGGTGTAGATGCGTTGTTCGTTCATCACACCATCATATTCTAAAATATTTTTACGAATATCAAAGTGGAAGTTTTCGAGGCGTTTTTGAGCAATTTCGATAACGCGAGAAGCCAACTTATCTTGTAGTTCGTCATCCTCAGAAAAACCAGCCTTAGCCATGAACGACTTTCGTTGAGCCATTCCAACGGCGTGCATAAGATGATCGTCGAAGGAGACATAGAAAGTTGATTCCCCTGGGTCTCCCTGTCTACCAGATCGACCACGTAGCTGGTTGTCGATACGGCGCGCCTCATGTCGTTCTGCTCCGAGAACAAGCAATCCGCCTAAATCGATACATCCTTCTCCCAGTTTGATGTCTGTACCACGGCCAGCCATGTTTGTGGCGATGGTTACAGCCCCTTTACGGCCGGCATCTTTGATGATATCGGCTTCTTGAGCATGGTATTTAGCGTTAAGAACATTATGAGAGATGCGTTCTTTTTTGAGGAGTTTTGAAAGCTCCTCGGATGCTTCGACGCTTCCGGTTCCCACCAGAATGGGTTGACCTTTGGCGTGGGCGATGGCGATATCTTTAATAAGAGCCTTATATTTGGCATCTTTAGAGATAAACATTTTATCAGGATTATCAATACGAGAAACAGGCTTATTTGTAGGAATTACAACAACATCGGTTTTATAGATGCTGTAGAGTTCTCCTGCTTCGGTTTCGGCGGTACCTGTCATACCAGACAATTTTTTATACATGCGAAAAAGGTTTTGGAAGGTAATACTTGCGAGAGTTTGATATTCTTCTTTAATGCGAAGCCCTTCTTTAGCCTCGATGGCTTGGTGAATACCATCACTCCAACGGCGACCCACCATTTTACGGCCGGTAAATTCATCGATAATAACAACATTGCCATTTTCGACAATGTATTCAACTTCTCGTTGATAGAGATAATGGGCTTTAATTCCTGCCAATATATAGTGGATATAAATGCTATTTTCGGGGGAGTATAAATCGTGGATACCTAAAAGCTCTTCGATGTGTTTAGCACCTTGATCGGTAAGAACCACCGATTTCTCTTTACGAAATAACCCAAAATCACCGCTTCCTTCAACTACTTCTTCTTTTTCGCTAATTTCAGCTTCGGAGAGGCGAGGAATGATTTTATCTACTTTATAGTACATGTCCGTTTTTTCTTCGGAAGGGCCACTAATGATAAGAGGGGTTCTGGCTTCGTCGATAAGAATGGAGTCGGCCTCGTCAACGATAGCAAAGTTTAAAGGGCGTTGACTTTTTTCGGAGAGATCAAAAACCATATTATCACGAAGATAATCGAAACCAAGTTCGTTGTTGGTGATATAAGTGATGTCGCAGTGGTAAGCATCTCTACGTCGTACAGGGATGAGAGTAGTAGTTTTTCCATCCTCAGCAAAGACAACTTGAAAGCTCTCAGAATTTTGATTAACAATACCAACGGTAAGCCCAAGCGATAAATAAATAGGAGACATCCATTGAGCATCGCGTTTGGCAAGATAGTCGTTTACGGTAACAAGATGGGCACCCTTGCCCTCGATGGCATTAAGATAAAGAGGCAAGGTAGCGACGAGAGTTTTCCCTTCACCGGTTTTCATTTCTGAGATATTGCCATCATGAAGGGCTATGCCCCCGTAAATCTGAACATCAAAATGACGCATCCCTAAGTATCTCCAAGAAGCCTCGCGTACGGCGGCATAGGCTTTGGGGAGTAAGTCGTTTAGGGAAGAACCATTTTTGAGGGCGGTTCTGAGTTCTTCGGTGGTAGATCGTAATTCATCATCGGAAAGGGCTTTCATTTGAGGTTCGAGACTGTTGACGGCTTCAACGCGAGTTTTCATTTTTTTTAGGTCGCGGTTTTGCTTGCTCCCAAAGAATAGTTCTAAAATTTTATCAACAACAGCCATATAGATGCCCCTTAGGATATTTTATAAAAGTATAAAGGTATTTGAATCAAAAATCAAGTTTTCTCGTAAAAACCGTTGACAAATTGAGGATGAATTATTAGAATAATGAAGGGGAAGGAGTATCTATGACACGTACAGTAATTGGGATCGCTGGAGGCTCGGCCTCGGGTAAAACAACGATAGCCCATGCCATTGAGGAAGCATTCAAAACGGAGAGTGTGATAATTATCCGTCAAGATAATTATTATAAGCCTCAAGATCACCTTTCATTGGAAGATCGAAAATATACAAATTATGATCATCCAGAGGCCTTCGATTTCCCCCTTCTTTGCAGTGATATTCAAGCCCTTAAAGAAGGTAAAAATATCGAGCAACCTCAATACGACTACACGCATCATACGCGTTCTCCTAATACGGTATCAACGTCTAGTGCATCGGTTATTATTGTCGAAGGAATAATCCTATTTGAGCACCCAGAGCTAGCATCGCTAATGGATATAAAGGTGTTTGTCGAAACAGCTGCCGACCTTCGGTTCATTCGACGCCTCCTTAGAGATACCAGCGAGAGGGGGCGAACGGTTGAACAAAGTATCAAACAATACTTATCTACCGCGCGCCCTGGTCATGACGCCTTTGTCGAGCCGTCTCGAGCCAAAGCAGACATCATCATTCCCTATACTGTGCATAATACGGTTGGAATAGAGATGTTGGTTGATAAAATACGTTATTTACTTTCTTTAACATAAATTATCAAAGCTCTTTTCTTACCTATGAGTCTAGATGATATTTGAAATAACTAGGTATTCATGCTATAATAATCTTGAGGGTGCACATTATGAAAAAAATATTTAGTATGATGCTTCTACTTGGGGCATGTTCACAAGGTTTTCGTCCAGAAGAAAACGAAGCCTTTCGTTACCGCTCACAAGGAGCGGATATTACTGTTCGTTTTGCCAATCAAGAGGATGCAAGCTCAGAGCGGCTGCAGAATCTTTCACAAATGGTCGACCTACTGGTTAAAGAGATGCCGTCTTCGCTTAAAGCCGAAGCAATCGACGTAGAAGGCTTGACAAGCGATGATTTTTATAATATCTTTGCTATAGGTGAGTCTTATTTTCTGGGGGGAGTACTGCCCTACCAGAATAAAATGGCTGTTTACTCGTTTTTGTGTTCTGTTTATAATCGATCCCTAAAAGGCGCCTTGCCTGTTTCTAGTTTTGAAGAATTAGCAGAAGAAATGTCTGTTGATAGGAAAGAAATCAACAACTACACTATTGAATACTCCTTAGATAATATCTATTTTGTGTCTTTGTTAGAGATGTTAGAGCGTCAAGATCGCTATTTTTATGCGGCAAGGGCTCAAGAAGATCTCTTTAGAATCCTTTTTTACCCTGAATTATTGGGTTTTTGGGAATACGCATCTAGTAGATTTGGTCTAGCGCTGATGTTCGAGTTTGCAAACAACGCTTACACCGAAGAATCAACGCGAGCTCTTTTTGGAGAAACGATATCAGATATAGAAAAAGCCTTTGTTGATAGTGTTCGAGCGCAAAATCGAAGAAATCGCTTGCCTAAAGAATTTCAAAGTGAATATAGCTTACGCCTTGAAAGTGCGATGAAAAACACCAAACAATCGTTGATGAGAGAATAAAAAGGAGTTCCTTAATGAAAAAAAGAGTTGTGCTTATTGTTTTTGCTGTTGTTTATATGTTGGGCACTGTCGCAGGAATTGGGCTAATGATTATGCGATCCACCAAATCGCAGCCCTCGATGCTAAATAGCATCTCTATGATGACAGGAACTTCATCAAAAGAGATCATCGGTTATATCAATATGGAAGGTCCAATTTTCTTTGGGGACGGAGGCGCAAATAACGTTTTCACTCAAGAACGAGGGGCACGCACGTGGATTTCACAGCTTCGTCAGGCAGAAACAAACACAAATATCAAAGCAGTTTTATTGCGTATTAATAGCCCTGGAGGCACGGTTGGAGCATCTCAAGAGCTTTATAATGCCGTAAAACGAGTTCGAGAAGCCCATAAACCCGTTATCGTTAGTATTGCCGATATGGCGGCATCTGGTGGCTACTATACTGCAGTGGCGGCAACCTCAATTTTCATCAACCCAGGGTCTCTTGCAGGCAGTATTGGAGTTATTATGAGCGGGTATGATGCGAGTGGTCTTCTAGAAAAACTTGGCATCAAATACAGAGCGATCACTAGTGGGGTGAACAAAGATGCAGGAACTCCCTTCAAACCTATGACAGAAGAGCAGCGTCAACTGATGCAAGAGCTTATCATGAATACATATGGGCAGTTTTTGAAAGCGGTTGCAGAAGGTCGAGGGAAGACTCTCGAAGAAACACGTCCTTACGCAGATGGGCGGGTTTTCACTGGGGAACAAGCAGTGGAATACGGTTTTGCCGACTACTTAGGAGACATGCACATGGCAGAACAATTCATCCGTAACGAATACAATCTCCAATCTGCAAGTATCGAACCCATTTCGACAACACCACCCTTTAACTTTCAGCAGCTTTTTTCTGTTTTCCATACTTTGGGGGCACCAAAAGTGCAGCTTTTCCCTGAGAATAAATTTGGGGCAACTCCTCTGCTCTACCTTTTTGAACTTTAGGAGGGGGGATGAAGAGTTTTATTTCTTTTGCTAATAATAGTTTAGGTTTGTTTTACGCTCCTAAAAAAACGATAGATGAGCTTTGTCATTATTACAAATCGTCGGTATTTTCGTTGGGCTTGCTTGTTTCTATGTTTGCTATGTTTTCTCACGCAGTGGGGCAAGGGGTGCAAAATGGATGGGCAGTACCCACTGTTTTTGCTAGCCTTGTAGCAGGGTACCTAGCAGCATTTATGGGAGGAAGCCTTATTTTAGGGGTGATGTCCTTCTTTAAGCAAACGATAGTCAGTAAAGAATTTTGGGGTATCTACCTAGTCTCTGATTTTCCGCTGATAATAGCGCTGCCCCTTATTTTGATCGCACAGGTCGACGGGCTTTCTTTTTTTAGATACCTAGTATTCGCAGCTTACGGCTGGAGTGTGGTCCTCAAGCTCTTCATGATCCAGCGGTTTTTGAAAGCAAGTTTTGCAAAGGCTGTTATTTTATGGATAGCCCCAATTCTATTTTTAATAGCATGGGGAGCAAATATCGCTATTGTATGGGCGGATCAGATTAGTCAGTTATTTTAAAGAGGTACAATGCTCGAGCGTGTTCAACTTTTCTTTTACGCTAACTTTTTTACAGCAATGGATCGTCTAATTTATAAAGAATTATTCCTCAACTATATGATAGGGGTATCTTTTTTCTCGTCAATCATTATGATTAACGAGCTTTATTACATTATTCGTTACTACTTCGAGCAAAATGTACCTCTCGGGCATGTTTTTGCAATGATTGGAGCCTTAATCCCGTTTCTTGTGTCATTTTCAATGCCATTTGGAGTCTTGCCTGCATACTTGCTTTTTTATGGAAAATTATCCCAAGATAGTGAAGTCACAGCGATGCGAGCCTGTGGTTTTTCGCACTTTCGAATCATGTGGCCAGGGGCGATTTTTGGGCTTCTCATTATGTTATTTTCTTACCAATTTAAGAATATAGTTGAGTCGCGGGCAAACACCTATTTTCTACAGCTGAAGTCGAAAGTGCTATCTCAAAAGCCAGTTATTCAATTGCTGGATAATGTCTTCTTAAATATCGGTGGAGTTCAGCTTAGTTTTCAAAGCGCAGAAAGAGTCCAAGGTGGCGACGACATCCTCCATGAGGTCTACGCTGTGGATATAAAGAATAAACGAACAATTCGATCTCGATTTGCAAGAATTTATGTAAACCCAGATAACCCCGAACACTATATTGTTCGCTTTATCAATGGAGATATGAACCAGCTCACAACGCCTCCAATTCCTGATGAAACAAACACTTCTACTCAAAATCGAAGAAATGATCGAGCGCCGCTAGATGGAGTGGTGCCAGCTTTATCGGCGTCTAATATGCCAGCAGTGGGCATCATTACCAACGAGAGCGAAGAAATGCCATCAGAGGATGGCGAACCAGAAACAGTGCCTCTTGCTAGCGAAGAAACTCTTACTGCAGACGACATACCAGAGATTCTTCCTGTTGAAACAGAAGAAATAGTAGAAATAGTAGAAGCCCAGCCCGTTGTTATCGAAGAGGTTATACCGGTTGCCCAAGATGAAGAACCTATCCCAGAACGTCCTAGAGAAGAGTTTTATGTTTCGTCTTTTGGCTCTATGACGATGAACAATTTTGTCTTTTTACCTAGTGATGGATTTTTCCGTGGGCCGGAAACGATGACATTTCATGAACTTCAAACAACAATTTATTCAGACGAAAGAAATCGATTAACGATAACAGCCTTTGAAAAAGCTAAGCGTAATAAACAAGAGCTCGATCGTCTGTATATGATGGCAAGGTTTGTACCATCATACTTGGTTTCAAAGACGCAGGATGAGCTTGATAAAGTCAAAGCGCAGACTTTTATTGAAAATAATATACAAGATATCATTACAGAACGTGAGAATGCACATGCTTTGTATCGTTCTACACGTTCGCAATTGCCCAATCTCAACCTAATGCGTCTCCATGAAAAATGGATGCTGCCGGTGTCGGCGTTCTTCTTTGCGTTGTTGGCATTGCCCTTAGGGCTATTCGGAGCAAGAAGTGGTAGGGGGGAAGGGCTTAGTATTAGTTTGGTGGTAACGCTTGTGTTTTATGGTTTTAAATCGGCTATTGAGAATGCGGTAGGAAAAAATGCTCTCCCACCGGAGGGTATCTGGATTCCGACATTGGTATTTGCCTTTGTAGCGCTTGTATTATATACACAAAAAGTGATGGAGTAGCTATGAAAGCGATCTTAATTCGAATTAAATCCCTTATATTTAAGAAAAGCCAGTTTCCTAATCACTATGCGAAACATCCGTTTATCTATTTTTTTCTAGATATATTTTACTTTTTCAAGGATGCCTTTACGGATTTTGTTTTTTTCTTTCATCCTACATATTTTTTTGAGAATCTACGTACTTACCGCTGGAATAAATTGGATACCTATATTGTGGGTCAGTTTATGGCGGCATTATTTGGCTCGGTGATACTTTTTGTATCTATTTATGAGATGGCGCAGATTTTCCAAGATATGAGGGGATTACCCGATAACGTGAATCAGCACTACCTTTCCTTGCATTATTGGGCGACGGTGCCATATTGGACGTTTATCTTACAACCATTTGGTTTTTTATTTGCAACGGTATTTGTTTTAAGTAAGCTTGCGGCCTCTAGGGAGATGGTGGCAATGGTGAGTTCGGGAACAAGTGTTTTTCGACTTACTTTTTACCTCTTATTGTTCTCAATTATTTATTATATCCTTATTGTTACGGTATTATTGAATACTTTCATATTGCCGACATACCAGAAATCATTTGTATATCGTCGGGTTGCGATGAATCAAGCAAAAATAGATGACCTAGAAGAGCTTAAAAACAATTCAAGCTTTACCATTTTTGGAGCGGGAGGCTTGCTTTACTTGGGTTCTTTATATAATGCAAAAGAACGCTTTATAGAAAAAGCCACGGTGGTGCAGTACTCTCAAAACGAAGAAACAGCACCATTTGTGCCGCTTGATAAAGATAGTGAATGGTTGCTCACCAATCGACAGATGTGGGAATCTCTAAAAGAGTTAAGATATGTGGACAGTATCAATTTTAGTCTTCGTATAGATGCGGATCGACTTTATTGGGTGGAAGAAGCACAAGCATGGGCGGCCAGTAATGGTACGCTTCGCTCCATCTCAGAAGGAGGAACGCGCTTTAGTGTGGAAAATATCGACTACCTTCTTCTTACCAATGTCAACGACCCATACTGGTTTTTTGAGCGTTCATGGTACCCTATTGATGCGATGACGGTTGAAGAAGGATTGCGGCATATTTATAAACTTCGGCAGTCTGGTCGCCCTTTTTACCAAGATTTAACTAAATATTACGCAAAAGATGCCTATCCATTGGGAATTATTTTCGTTATTATGGTGGGTATAGGGCTTGTCAATATGGCATCCAAAACGGTTTCGGTGCCTATCAACAGTGCGCTTAGTATGGCAGTGTTTGTCGTGTATTATCTTATGTATACGTCATTTTTAGGAATGGCAGGAAGAGGAGATGTTACCCCAATTGTGGGGGGATATGGAGGCAGTCTGATATTTGGAGTGATTGCATTTCTCTTTTATTCAAGGACAGTTACATAGAAATAGCTCTTTAAGAGCTATTTTTTTTTATCTACCAGAGAAAATGCGATATTGACGAGAAATATTGATGAAAATATTTGGGAGAACGCTATCTGTTCGAATAACGGCTCGACGAACTTGAGCCTTAGCTTGCTCTATCATGATGGCAATATCTTCTAGTTCTGCAGAAGATCCCTTTGCCAAAGCAGAAGAATAGGGCTGATACGAAGGAAAAACAAGCGGTAGTGACGAACCATTGATAAGCCCACGCCTTATGATGAGAGCATCTCCAAGAACGTTTAACAATTCTTTGAGGAATAATTCTCCATGCCCAGCCTTTTCCAGTTTTTCAGCAAATTGAAAAATAGAAGCATTTTTATCGGTGGTGGGGATAACGACGCTAAAAAACTCTTTTAGATATTCATTTTTGATACTTGAAATATTATGAACAGCCTCTTCCATAACCTCTATCGAGGAATGCATGGTATTACGATGCCCTTGTAGTGCGGAAAGGTCGCCAGAGCGAGGCTTGGCAAACGAAATTGTGATTACGCGAGAAAGAATAGTTGGAATAATCATATGGCTATCGGCAGCGGTGAGGATAATCCAATGCTTGAGATGAGGTTCTTCAAGTAGTTTCAAAGCGCTATTTTGGGTGTTTTCTTCGGCATGATCAAAATTACCTAAAATACTCACTCTCCCATGCTCGCTGTGTATCGAGTGGAACGAAATCGCCTCACGAATAATATCCATGGGTATCCCTGATTTTTTATCATAAGCCTTAGCACAGGCAATGAGGTTTTGAATGACCTTTTCATTATTAGGAATACTGCCCTCTTGAAGACAATGCTCGAGTTCTTCTTTTAAAGGTGGAAGTTTTACGCCTGTGGGCAGTGAAAGCGATTCGCTGAGAAGCAAGCTTGCAGACATACGGCGATGAAGGAGCTTGAGGTAATTTTGAGTAAGGGGAGAACTTGGCATTTGGGTGAGAAAATACTCAGTTTTGAGTGCAAAATGATCGTTTCGAAAACAAAAGAAGTCGGGATGAGAAAGCGGGTCGGCACGCAAAATTTTGGAAGCGAAATCGAGGGCTGCGGAGAATTTTCCACAGCCTTCGGGGCCTAATAACAGTACGGCACGGCTTTGTCCGCCCTGCGAATGAAGGCTGGATAAAATAGATACAGCCCGTGTATTTCCTTGTTTTAGAAACATTTATTTAGGGTTGACATCAAGAAGCTGTAGGCGAACTTCTTCGTTGCCATTCCATAAATTAATTTCGGGGATGCCTACAATATCGTATTTTTCTACAGAAGGAAGCTCTTCCCAGCGTTGTAAGAAGCTCCAAGCGATGGCTTTAAACTCGGTTTTTCCCTTGAGAAAAATAAAACTCATGTGTTCTTTGGTGCGGCCAAACGGTTTTGCTTCTACTAAAATAGCTCCTCGAACAAGAACACAAGGTGCGGGGTTTTTATTGCCAATAGGGCTGAGAAGATTGTTCATGTAATGAATATTTTTAGTGCTGAGTAAACTAAAATCGCTTAATTCGATGTCGATATCAAGAGTATTTCTTAGAGTTGAAGAGCTCCATTGCATCATGTAGTTTGTGATTCCTTCACGCATTTTAGAAATATTTTCCTGCTCGATAACAAATCCACCGGCAGATTTATGCCCACCAAAACGAACGAAATATTGCTCGAGGCTTTGGAGCATAGCGACAACGTCAAAAGTTCCCGTAGCTCTCATGGAGCCAGCGGCGGGGCCATGTTCGGTAAGGGCGACAATAATAACTGGTACTTGGAACTGGTTTGATAATCTGGTAGCAACTAGCCCAGTAATACCGCGAGGCAGTTTATCTGAAACGATGCATAAATGTTTGTTTTCGTGAATGCTTTTAAGGTTGATGGAGGAAACAATTTCTTCCTCCATAGATGAAACTAAATGTTTACGTTCAGCGTCTTTTCGCATTAATGTTTCTGATAACTCATTGGCTTTACTAATGTTAGAACAGGTTAATAGATCGACAACAATGCCTGCTTCTCCCAATCTACCTGGAGAATTGAGAACAGGGCCGACGGTCCACCCAATGGCCTTGGCATCAAGATGTTCGAGTACATCTAAACGACGAAGTAAAGCAATAAGCCCTGTCGAAGCAAGTTTAATATTTTCTAGCCCCATACGAACAATAATACGATTTTCACCCTGCAAAGGCATGATATCAGCAACGGTACCAATAGCAGCTAGGGGAGTTAACTCATGAAGAAGCTGCATGATAGGCTCACAACGACGGATAATGATGCGGCGATACACCTCTGCGTTGAGGCGAACGTCTACCAAAGCGCGGTGAAGCTCTCCTGGATCAGAGAAAATCCCTAGATGAATGGCAACTTTATTAAGATTATACTCTTTTATATCTTTTAATGTTGCAGAAGAAAGGCTTAATGTATCTATCGCGTGATTAGTAATCTCTTTTTTGATTCCTTTTCGCAGCTGAGCTTTGAGGAATTTGAGGTCGAAATTAACTATATTATGTCCAGCAAGAGGGCGATCTCCTATGAAGTCGAGGAATTTTTGCAAGGCTTCATCACGAGGAATACCGTTTTCGTCTAACATTTTTTGAGTAATATTAGTAATTTTGGTGATTTCAGCAGAAAGAGTGCCTTTAATCTTTACAAGTGTCTGAAAATGATCGATTTCAACGCCATTTTTAGTAATAATTGCTGCAATTTCTGTGATTTCATCATTTTCTGGGTCCAAACCTGTGGTTTCAATATCAAAAAAGACCATCTCATGCCCGTGCCACTCGGGAAGAATCATCGCCTCTGCAAGAGCTTGTGCTAATTTTAAAGCAACACCTGCACCGGATAGGTAGGCAAAAGAATAATTATTGAGTTTAGGGTTGATAACAGCCACAGCTTGAGGCAGAACATCAAGCGGTTCATGGTGATCGGTGATGATAAGATCTAAGCCAAGTTCTTTAGTATAAGCGGCTTCTTCGACGGCGGTAATTCCGCAATCGACGGTTAGAATAAGCGACACACCAGCAGCCTTAGCGTCATCAATGGCTTCTTTTGATAGGCCATAATGATCAGCGCCTTCAGGCACGCGAAATTCAACATTTGCACCGAATTTGCTTAAAACACGATGCATAATAGCAGTAGACGTCACTCCGTCTGCGTCTTTATCACCAAAAATGAGGATTTTCTCCTTGCGGGACAATGCCTGAGTAAGACGCTGAACAGCAGCCTCCATATCTGACATCAGGTATGGAGAAGGAAGGGAGAGAATTTGAGGAAAAGCGAAAGCCATCATATCTGAGTACGTTGCAATCCCTCGATTTTTAGCAATATTGAGAATAAAATCGGGTAAAACAATAGAGTCCTTAATTTCTCTGCACAAGGCGGTATCGGAGCGACGAAGGTTCCACTCGAAAAAACTCATGGGTAGACTCCGTCTTTTTATTTGTTATTTTATAATAAGGTGGAGGGCAATTGCCCAGTGAGCAATCATACAAAAGACACATAATTTTTAGTTTAGCACAATAAAATAAAAAAAGCAATCTATTATAAATTTTATCACTCAATAAAAATTCAGAAAAAGTTGCAGAAAAAAGTAAAATATCGTATAATAACAGAAATGTTGCTGAATAAAACGGCTTCTTTGGAGGAATTATGAGCTCGAAAGAGATTATTGCAAACAGTATGGTTGGAGAAGGTGCTCGCTTTGATGGCAAAATGCATGTTGCGGGGTCGTTCCGTATCGATGGTACCTTCGAAGGCAAGTTAACCGTAGACGAGCATCTATTTATTAGCCCTGTTGGTCGCTTAAAAACAGATACAGTCAAAACTAAAAGTATTGCTGTTGCGGGGATTTTTGTAGGAAATATAGATGCTGCGGAGGAAGTTCAGCTTCTTTCAACGGGTCGAGTATTGGGGAATGTAAGAGCTCCTCGAATGCTGATCGAACCTGGCGTAGTTGTGCAAGGTAGTATAGATATTATTGGAGAAGGCAAACAAAACCTCGACGATATCACAAAAACCTTTATATCCAAATCAAAAGCTGAAAAGAAAGATGCCGAATAGTTTAGAAATAGGATATATGAGGCAAGCAGGTAAAATAGTAGCAGACTGTTTTACCCTTATAAAAGGAATGATAGAGCCAGGTATCACGGCGAAAAAACTTGATTTAGCAGTTGAAGAGCTTATTATTTCTCGAGGTGCAAGGCCAGCCTTTAAAGGTTATATTCCAGCGTCAGGGATGACGCCTTTTCCTGCATCTACGTGTATTTCTTTTAATGAAGAGGTGATACATGGTATACCAGGCCCTAGGGTTATCCAAAATGGAGACGCAGTCTCTATTGATATCGGGGTTGAGTATAACGGCTGGTTTGGCGATAGTGCCTGTACTTTTTTGGTGGGGGATGTCGATCCTGCTGTTAAAGAGATGAGTGATCTCACGCAAGCGGCGTTAGCTGCGGCAATTCAAATATGTGAGCCAGGAAATTATATAGGCGATATAGGAAAAGTGATCGAAGCGGTGATTCGCCGTAAAGGCTATGGTATCGTGCGCGATTTTTGTGGGCATAGTATTGGAAAACGAATGCACGATGGTATTAGTATCGTCAACTACCACGATCCTAAACGCCGTGGGCCTAAACTAGAAATAGGGATGGCATTGGCGATCGAACCGATGATAAACCTAGGAGGAGCTGGAGTAAAGGTTCTATCCGATGGTTGGACTGTAGTCACCACAGACGGCAAACCATCATGTCATTGGGAACATACAGTGGCTATCACAAAAGATGGGCCGGTTATTCTTACCGCTCGAGATGAATAGTTTTTAAAACTAAAAAAAATTAAATAAAACTTGATTTAATAGAGTATCTTTCTTTATAATTCTAAGATAGATACTCTTTTTTTTATGGAGAAAATACTTTGACCAAACATATATGTCCAGCTGTAGCGTTGCTCACGCCTGAATACCGAAATTGTGCAGCTATTATTAAAAGTTTTTCTGATATTGATAAACAAACTAAACAAAAGCTCACTCGACTAGGCATTTGTGAGGGTTGTCCTATCAGTGTTAGTAAGCGATCCAACACGGACCCTGTAATTTTTACGGTAAATAATTCAAATATAGCGCTTCGTCGCCGTGAAGCAGAGCTTCTTATTATTGAATGTCAATAATAAATTCTTTTCTATAAATTCTTGTTAAATTCTTTGATTGTCTTTATTTAGGCTAAAAATATCTGTTGAGAGGTAGATTAATGAGTCAGGTTTTTCTTGTCGGAAACCCTAATGTGGGTAAGACAGCTGTGCTAAATATATTAACAAACTCCCAGTTTACAGTGGGAAATTGGGCTGGAGTGACGGTGTCTCGCCAAGAAGGAACATTGCATCTTAACGATTCTCCAATAAATATTTTAGATCTTCCTGGTCTCTATAGTTTGGCACCTTGTTCGGAGGATGAAGAAATAGCTGCTAATGAAATCTTTTCATCGACAGCCGATCTATTTATTAACGTTATAGATGTCAATAACTTACACCAAAATTTAATGCTTTCATCAGAGCTTACAGAGTTGGGTGTGCCAATGATAGGGTTGCTTAATTTTTATGATGAATTTACTACTTCTAGTGAAATCGATATTGAAGCACTCGAGCAAGAGTTGGGATATAAACTTATTCCTTTTAGTGCACGAACAGGGCAGGGGATGGAGGAATTAAAAACACTTCTCTCACAAAATAAAGATTATAGTACCTTTAAAGTGAAAAAGAGCCTTTCTACGCAAGCAAAATATCAAGAACTAGAAAAAGCCTTTCAATCTATTATGCCTCGCTTTATGCTTGCAAAATTATCATCTAATATTAGTAAAACAGCTATTCTAGCGCAACTTTCGGTAGGGAATACGCTCATTATGCGATCACTAGCCGTTTCCCCTGAAATATTAGAAGGAATAATCGATACAAATATTAACATTATCCCCGATTTTATTCAAGATTTGCTTGATAAAAAAGAAATTCTTGTTAAATCTGCAAATATTCGTCTAAAAGATGGAGTGAAAGACCCTCTTTGGTTTACTCATATGGTAGATAATGTTCTGATGCACCCTTTTTGGGGGTTAATATCGTTTACAGTTATTATGACGGGCCTTTTTTCTATTGTTTTTAATGCAGCAAACCCACTTATCGACTTTATCGATTGGTTTATTGCCTCTAAATTAGGAGATTATTCTACTGTATTGCTTTCAGATACCCCTGATGTCCTTCAGTCTTTCATTACAAACGGGCTGATCGGCGGAGTAGGTGGTGTATTAACTTTTGTGCCACTTGTCTTTATACTCTACTTTTTGCTGGCATTTTTGGAAGAAAGTGGTTATTTAGCGCGTATTGCAGTGCTTTTAGAGGCCCCTTTATCTAAAGTTGGGTTTTCAGGCAAGGCATTTTTACCTTTAATGCTAGGATTTGGCTGTAATGTTCCTGCGATATACGGCGCAAGGGTTCTGGAAACTCCTCAACAACGCCGTTTAACCGCACTTTTAGCTCCATTAATGAGCTGTGGAGCACGATTAACCGTTTTTGCACTCTTTGCTGCGGCATTTTTTCCAACAAATGGCGCTATAATTCTTTCAAGTATGTACTTTTGTGGTATTATTATTGCTGTTATCTTGGGCTGGATTTTCTCTAGATTTTCACATTTCAGCTCTATCAACACATGTTTTGTAATGGTTCTCCCCCCATATCGCGTCCCTGATACAAAAATTGTCTTTCGAACGGCATGGATGCATGCTCGGTCTTATATCCAGAAGGCGGGGGGGCTTATTTTAGGTATGTTAATGCTAATTTGGGCATTTTCCTATTTCCCAGCAAAAGGCGATATTTCACAATCCTACCTTGCTCAAATAGGAAAAGCTATACGTCCAATTTTTGTTCCCCTTGGTTTTGGGGAGAGATGGGAGCCAGTAGTGTCGATAGTGCCATCTTTGGTGGCAAAAGAGGCAGTTGTGGGCTTCTTAGGGCAGGTATTAGAAACATCCACCGAGGACGAAGAGCTTCCGGAATTAGGTTCTCCCTTAGAAGAGTTACAAGAAATAGGGGCGGAATTTACTGAAGCCGTGCGTATGTCTGTAATTGGTGCGGTAACTTTTAATGTAGCACAACTTTTTGAGCCACCAGATACAGAAACCCTCGAAGAAAGTGGGGGTTCGGGTGTTGTCCAGAAGCTAAGAGAGTTGTGGGAAGACACCCCTTTAGCACCGCTAAAAGCCTATTCTTTCATGCTTTTTATCTTACTAACATTACCCTGTGTTGCCTCTATTGCAGCCCTTAAGCAAGAATTGGATACAAAAACATTTCGTCTATCAATAGTGCTCTATTTGCTTATGCCATATATAATTTCATTATTATTCTATCAACTAGCAATATTATTTGTGAGGTAGTATCATGATTAAAACGCTGATAATAATTTTACTTCTGCTTCCTATCGTTGTCCATGCCTTGAAAAAGCTTTATCTGTATGTTGTCCATTTTCAAGAAAATAAATGTTCTGGATGCCCTCACGCAAGCCAAAGTCTAAAAAAACCTGTTTGTGGATCTTGTATTATAAGTAATAATCCCCCGAAAAAAAATAAATCTTCGATCTAGTTTTAGATTTCCCCGATTTTTGCCGATAACTCTAATAGCTAAATCGGAGGAATTATGACGAATCAAGTTTTAACTCATAATATACAAGAAGTCAAGACGGTATCGGCACCGCGCTCCCGCAAATTGGCTCGTTTTTTTCGCGCTGTAGCTTTATTTTCAGCACCGCTTCGCTCTGCAAAGCTTGGTCTTCGTCGCCGTATCTAGTTTTTCACATAATTAAAGCTCCTTTCATTGGGAGCTTTTTTTATTATGGCTAGTTTCATAGATTTTCAATAAATATAGATGACATTGCTAAAACATACACAAAATAGCATAAATAATTAAGAGGCTTGCAAGACTCTTATTTCCTTCATTACTCTTTATAAAAAATGTTGGAAAAATTTGATAAGTATGCTATAATTTTGAACAATTAAAAGAGAGATATAGGAGTTTTGAATGAAAGTTATTATTACAAAAAATCATAATGAAAGTTGCCAGCTTACGGCTCAACTGATGGCAGATATTATTAAACAGACACCTAAGCCAGTTTTGGGTTTAGCAACGGGTGGGACAGCCGAACAAGTCTATGCAGAGTTGGTTGCCATTCATAAGGCTGGAGGCGTTAGTTTTAAAAATGTTCATACTGTTAATTTGGATGAATATGTTGGTTTGCCTGAAACTCATGATCAGAGCTATCGTTATTTTATGAATAAACATTTGTTTAATCATATTGATATTGACAAGAAAAATACCTATGTTCCTGCTGGAGTAGGTGATCAACAACAAACTTTGGCTAATTTTCAAGCAGAACTTGCTAAAAATCCTCGCGATTTTCAACTTTTAGGCGTAGGCCCAAATGGACATATCGCGTTTAACGAGCCTGCTTCAACTCTTCATGCCAATGCTCATGTTATTGAGATTGCTGCTGCTACAATCAAGGCTAACTCTCGCTATTTTGCTTCCGAAACAGATGTCCCCAAAACTGCTTTTACTCAAGGTATGGGTGATATTCTTAAGGCAAAATCCATTGCTTTGCTCGCTACAGGCGCTGGTAAGATAGATGCTATGAAGATGCTTCTCATGAATGATGAAGTTTCAACAGCTTGCCCTTGTACTTTCTTAAAGCTGCATCCTAATGTAACCATTTTCTTGGATCAAGAACTTGCTAATGCTATTGGATATAAAAATTAATCAGACATCTATCTTATTATAAATAAATAATTTACCCCCCTCTATCTGGAGGGGTTTTTTATTTTAATTGCTAACAAAAGTGGCAAGCGTATATGTGGGTGAGTTAAAATCTAAATTATTTTTCCCTTGAGAGGGCGTCGATACGGCATCGGTATATTTGGCGGTTTTCAAGCCACTATCAGTGAGCAAAAGCCCAACGTAGGTGCCCATTTGCATTGTGTATATCGCTGAAACTGCTGATCGAGCTTCGTTAAATCGGTATACTTTCCCATCTGCAAATATATCACCACTGCTTGAATCTACCTCAATAGCCGATACTTGCGAAGTATTAAAACCTGTACCATGCAGAGGTTGATCGGAGATATTGGCTATCCATTCATTTTTAAGAGCGGTATTTTGAGTAGAACACGAACTTAATAATAGAAAAAAGACGACTATAGAAAATTTCATTCATAAGCTTTATAGGCAAAATTTGCTAATACAAGATTATATCCATGAGAAATATCTAAGTGTTGAATATGATTATCGGTATTTACTAGAAATATTTTCTGGTGAATCCATTCAGCGCCTATGCCCCAAGTATGTTTATTATTCCATATTTCGATACGTGTTGTCCAATAGGGGGCGTCTGACATCACGGTAAATGCGCGGGATTCCCAAATAGGATAATGGACTACGGGTGTACCCA
>JBOFWL010000008.1:0-3322 GCA_051653605.1 Brevinema sp. | reverse complement strand
AACAGCTTCGGGCTGAAAAAGAGCGAGCTGAAACAAGGCTTGCACAGGAGCAGCACAAGCTCAACCGCCTTGAGAACCGAAAGAAGTTTCTGGAACAGGGCGAGCGAAAGAAACGCACCCACCGCCTTTGTAATCTGGGCGGCACAGTGGAGATCGAACTGGTGAAACGGCACACCGAGTTTACCGAGTTTTCGGCTTCTCTTTTGAATGAATTTATTGAAAAGGTTATCGTTCACGAAGCGGTAAAAACCGAGGGCAAACGCACCATGCAAGTGGATATTTACCTTAACTTTATCGGCAAGTTTGAACTACCCTTGACCGAACAGGAACAGCAAGAAAGCGAGCCGAAGCGAACAAGCAAAAAGAAACTACGGCGAGATATGACAGAGGAACAACGCACCCGAGAGCGTGAGCGTGACCACAAGCGGTATGCTCAAAAGGTAGCCGCCAAAAAAGCCGCAGAGGAAGCCGCAAGAATGGCAATTCTGCAAGGTACAGCCTACGAGGTACAAAAGCCTAAACCCACAGAGAGGAAAAGTGCATAATTGAATATGGGAACGCAGAAAACGACTTGCTCATAAAAAAGGCAAGTCGTTTTTTGTGTGCTATATCCACTATCTTATCCATTCCTATCCTATCCATTTTATTACCTAAAACCGAAAGGAGATTTACAAAATGGCACAGAGTAAAATTGAGCAAATCGCAAGCATTGATGAGGACATCAAGCAGTTAAGAGAACGGCAAAAACGGCTTTTGCAACAGCACAATGCAAAGGAGCGTAAGGACAGAACAAAACGGCTTTGTAAGCGTATGGGGCTGTTTGAAAGTATGCTACCCGACACCATACCCCTTACAGACGAGCAATTCAAAATCTTTCTTGAAAAAGCAGTAGCCACCGAGCCGAGCCGCCGTCTACTGGATAGCTTGACGGCACAAAGCACCGCCATAGCCACCCCACAGGGGGCAGAAACGGCTACACAGGGTAACAACGCACCCATTCCCAAATCCGCCACCACAGCACAGGCAAGCCACGCAGACGAGGGCGAGAACGAGGGCAACACCGCAAGGGTAACGGACTAGCCGTCCTTACCCTTAGATACTAAGGGCGCACTTATATACCACATGAATGTGGTATGTGCGGTCTTGCAGACAGCGTTTTGTGCCTATCGGCACAAAAGGAAAACGGAGGCTTGTTGCGTTTCAGTTCTATAAACTGGAAGTTAGCGGTTTCATGTTGTGTTCATGATTGGTGCTATTGTTTTGGCTTCGCAACTCTTTTCTTATAAACAAAATATCCACAAATCACATAAAATAGCAAAACAATAATACCGAGTGGCAATTCTATATTCACAACCTGCCCTGTTTCTTGCGTACTCATATAAATTAAATGAATTGCTGGAAGTACACCTAATAAACTTCCCCAAAATACTGTTCTGCTCAACAAAACACCTGCTACCAAAAATAAAGCTAACCAACCTATCACAATGGGCGATATTGCGCCAATAGCAGTTATTGCAAGAAATCCATAAAATAATGCAAAGATAATTGCTGGTATAAAGAATAATACTTTTTTCACTGTTTGCCCTCCAAATCAAATATAAACAATCTCCGTAACAATT
Source organism: Brevinema sp. (assembly GCA_051653605.1). Classification (GTDB taxonomy): domain Bacteria; phylum Spirochaetota; class Brevinematia; order Brevinematales; family Brevinemataceae; genus JBOFWL01. Next base: position 1,703 of record JBOFWL010000008.1, on the reverse strand, counting down.
TCAAATTTATTACCCTAATTATAACACTCGAACATCATAAATTCAACCAAATCAGAAAGGGGGTTAGCCTATGGCACTCTATCATTGCAGTATTAAAGTTATGAGCCGTAGCAACGGAAAATCAGCGGTTGCGGCGGCGGCTTATCGTTCAGGCACGAAAATCACAAACGAGCGTGACGGAGAAATCCACGACTACACCCAAAAGGGCGGTGTTATCCATGCCGAGATTTTATTACCCGATAATGCCCCCACCGAATACGCAGACCGAGCCGTTTTGTGGAACGCTGTTGAGAAAATCGAGAACGCAAAAAATTCACAGCTTGCAAGGGATATTGAAATCTCCTTGCCTATTGAACTCACAAGAGAGCAAAATCTTTCTCTTGCGAGGGAGTATGTTAAAAAGCATTTTGTGGCAGAGGGAATGTGTGCCGATATATGCGTACATGACAAAAATGACGGCAACCCCCACGCTCATATCATGCTCACCATGCGACACTTTGAGCAAGGGGGTAAGTGGGGAAAGAAGCAAAGAAAAGAATACATTTTAGACGAGAACGGCAACAAAATCTATGACCCCATAAAACGGCAATACGAGTGTAATTCTATCCCTCTCATTGATTGGAACGAGCATAGCAAAGCCGAACAGTGGCGGAGTGCATGGGCGGATTGTGTCAATGCCGCACTGGAGCAGAACGGACACAGCGAGCGTGTAGACCACCGCTCTTATGTGCGACAAGGGGTAGACCAAATTCCTACTATCCATTTAGGGGCGGCGGCTTCACAGATGGAGAAACGTGGTATTGCCACCGAGCGTGGCAACCTCAACAGAGAAATCGAAATCAGCAATCAACATTTGCGACAGCTAAAGGCACGCATTGGCAAGTTGCAAAACTGGCTCAAAGAGGAACAACAAAGTACAGCACCGACCACCCTTGCAGATTACATACAAGACATCTTAAAACGCAAGGCACAGGTTGGCAAGTCGAGCGTTTCTCAATCCCTCTACAATCTCAAAGACGCGTCTGCTATGCTGATGTTCTTACAACAAAATCAAATAATGGATATGGTGGGGCTTGATGAAAAGTTTTCGTCAATGCTTGATGAGCAGATGGATATTCGAGATAAGCTGAAACCCATTGAGCGGCGGTTGCCTGTTTTGAAAAAGCACATGGACCAATATTTACTTTAAGCACAAGGGCAAAAAGAAACTTTCTGAAGCCGACCAAATCCTATTTACAGCGGCAACGAATTACTTAAAAGATGTGATGAACGGACATACCTCTCTGCCTGTAAAAGCATGGAAAGCGGAATATGCCAAGCTGACTGCCGAGCATAGAACGCTGGGCGGACGGTATCTCTCTTTGAAAGAAAAGGTAAAAGAAGCCGAGCAAATTCGCAAGAGTGTTTACAGTATTTTAAGGCAAGAACAAAGGGAGAAAGCACCACACAAGGCACAGGATATGGATAGATAAAAATAGCCCAACGGCGGCGAGGTCGCTACCGTTGGGCAAAGGTTATCTTGACAATCTTGAATGGAGAGGGATTGAGCGTGGACTAAGGGGTTTGCTCATTTTATTTACCATACAAATAACAGCTTGTCATGTGGTCGTTAACCATTCCGGTGGCTTGCATAAAAGCATAAACTGTTGTTGAGCCTAAAAACTTAAATCCCATTTTTTTAAGGTCTTTACTTAGTTTATCAG
>JBOFWL010000007.1:0-1337 GCA_051653605.1 Brevinema sp. | reverse complement strand
AGATATGCACTTGTTTGTGTGAAGTAAAAGTACACATCATTTTCACCTTTATATTGATTTAATAATGTCATTACTTTCTCAATATTTTCATCATCTGGATTTTTCAGCTTGATAAATAACCCTTTTTTATTTTGATTATTTTTCTTTTTTTTCACTTCTTCTAGTGTAAATATTCTCTCACACAATATTTTTGACGGTTCGTCCTCCCTGTTTGAAACTCTACCCTCAACAACAAGTATAGTCCCTTCATTTAAATGCCTTGAGTACTTCTCATAAATCTTAGGAAATACGACTATTTCTATAACTGCTGTTTTATCTTCTAATTGCACAAATGCCATCAAATCATTTTTTTTGGTGGTCATTATTTTTTTCGACTGAACGATTCCCAAAATATACACTCTAGTTCCATCATTGTACATTGTGATTTCATCATCAGAATTAATTTTGCTTGCATAGGCTAGTTTTATTGTGGAAACAAGTGGCCCTACTTGGTCTAATGGGTGACCTGACACATAAAGTCCGACTGTTTCTTTTTCCATTGATAGAAGTTGTTCTATATCGTATTCTGGCATGGTTGGCACTGTGTACGCTTGTATATCTTGATCTGAATTGTCAAATAAATTGATTTGCCCTTTAATATTTTTTTTGCGGGTTCTTTCAATGTCATCAATAATTTGCTCAAACGACATCATCATTTCATGGCGATTGTGTGGAAAATCATCAAATGCCCCAGATTTTATCAGAGCTTCAATCGCAGCTTTATTCACGTCTTTGCCGTGTATTCTCTCGCAAAAATCAGGTAAATCTTTATATTTTCCGTTTATAGTTCGTTCCTGTACTATTGAGCTAATCGCGCCTTTTCCAAGCCTTTTTATAGCCAATAATCCAAAATTTATATCCTTGCCCACAACTGTAAAACCATTTTCACTAGTGTTGACATTTGGAGGCAAAACCTTAATTTGAGTTGATTTGCAGTTTGCAATATATTCGTTGATTTTGCCTGAATTTGATAGTACACTGCTCATCAGTGCCGCCATGTATTCGCTCTTATAATAATATTTTAGATATGCTGTTTGATATGCAACTAGTGCATATGCTGCTGCGTGGGATTTGTTGAAAGCATATGCGGCAAAACTTGCCATTTCATCAAAAATCTCGTTTGCGATTTTTTCGCTAACTCCATTTTTGATTGCACCCACACATTCAACGCTGCCATCTTCTTTCAATGCCCCATGAATAAAGTTTTGTCGCTCTTTTTCCATTACATCATGTTTCTTTTTTGACATTGCTCGACGCACTAAGTCCGCCCTGCCATACGAGTATCCTGCAAGCTCCCT
>JBOFWL010000006.1:0-1218 GCA_051653605.1 Brevinema sp. | reverse complement strand
CAACCAGTTGTTCGAGCCCAACGCTCCCCAAAAATATGGAATGTTAGGCGATAATTACTTCTGTCAGTCTACTCCTTCTTGGATAATTCCGTATGAAGACGATCCAACTATTCTGAAACTAGGCAACGACCGTTTTAATAATCAATTTCTATGGAAACAAGTTATAGATCAAGGCGGCACACTTACCCTTGGGTCAGACTATCCAGCCACCCCTTGGGAAGATGTTAACCCTTTCTGTCAGATGTATTATGCAATACATCGCGGTCAGCAACCAGAACTATACTATCCACCTGCCGATGCTGCCATAAACAGAGAGCAAGCAATAAAAGCATACACCATAAACGGAGCTCGTCAAATGGGAATAGGTCACCTAACGGGTAGCCTATCTGTTGGTAAAACAGCCGATTTCATTGTGGTGAATCAAGATGTAATGAAAGTAGACTTAGAGATGTTTAAGCAAACTAAAGTAGAAAATCTTTTCTTTAGAGGAAAACAAATCTATTAGATCTAGCTAAATCACTTTTGCAAAAGAGCCATATCAAACTCAGAAATGAGATTGATATGGCTCTTTTTATTTGTTAGCTTAAAATCAAATAGATTCTTATTTCGGTGCCTTTCTATACAAATAAATAGCTATAAGTGTATAGAGAATATTAGGAACCCAAACAGCAACAACAGGAGGGGCATTACCGCTTACTGCAAAGGTTGCCGATATGGTTTGGAACAGAATGTACGAGAAACTCAATGCCAATCCGATACCGAGGTGTAACCCAATACCGCCTTTAACTTTACGCGAAGAGAGTGATAGCCCAATGGTAGTAAGGATAAAAGCGGCAAAACTCATAGCAAAACGTTGATAATACTCTATCTCGAACTCTTTGATATTGGCAAAACCACGTTTCTTTTGTTTGTCAATGTAATCTTTTAACTCGGGGCTAGTCATCGTTTGCTGTTGCCCTTTTGTTATCAAGAAGTCTTGCGGCTCCATCTTAATGATGGTATCTAGCTTCTCGCCCTTAGTAATAACTTCACGCATACCATCCATTTCACGAATCATATAGTTCTTGATAACCCATTTATGACCTCCCTCGTAGGTAGCAGTGCGTGCAGTAAGGTGCGATACTAGTAACTTTTCTTCAAACTTATCTAGCGAGAATCGGTAAGCTGTTTTGTTATAATTCTCATAACGCTCCATGTAGGCTATTACTCCATTATCTA
>JBOFWL010000005.1:0-1473 GCA_051653605.1 Brevinema sp. | reverse complement strand
TGGCTCGTGCCTTTACGGTAATAAAGATTAAATCCCCTCTCAAATTCCGATTCCGAAATACGCATTACTTCTATATTCAAATTCTGAATAACGCTGATTTCCTTGGTTGTAGAGGAATAATCAATATTTTCTTTTCCATAACATTGCAGAGTCCGTGTTTTCTCATTAAAGAGATAAGGAACTAATTTATATTCGGATGCTTCATCTATAGAAAACAACTGAATAACTTCTCTTGATATGTGCTCGTCTACTCTCATAAACCGGACAATGAATTATACCCCACAACCATTGCATAACATATTCCCAAGTAAGAAACTAATGGAATATTTTGCGTTCTCTCTTTTCTCAGGCAGGCCTCAATTCCCCAGCCAATAAGTGCCAGTAGAAATGATGCTATCAGGAAGTGCAAGAAATATGAACTTCCAAAATAGGGAGCCAATAACAGTATGAAAATAATATCTCCACCTCCTATCAGTTGTCGCTTCTGTTTGAAACGAAAATATGCGTATACAGCTACAGCAGTGCCGATAATTGCTACAATAGATAGATTTACCATGACATTATACCCTGTCCGGACTGCTCCATACTTAAAATAGCAAACTACTATTTGCATTACTCCAAATAATAGTAATTGCCACAATGCCACGTTTCTATATTTGAAGTCCCGGTATATCATTGGTGCTAACGGAAATAATAAAATCCATTCCATGCGTTTTCAGTCTTTAGTTATCTCTACCAATTGTTTGTTTTGGTCAATTTCCCATACATTGTATATGCCATCCTGATCAAAATCTACTACCGATGTTGCGGTAGCCCGAAATGTGGCATCGGTTGCTTCAATAATTTCTATCAGGTAATTTGCATTTCCTCCATTTGTGACCAAGGGCTGTTGTTCAAAGCCTAACTCATCTATTGAATCAGAGTATTTGGAATATGTATAGAAATGAGTTTTCTGCAATGAATGCAGAAATATCAACTGTTGTTGGGCCTCGATACCTTTAGCCCTTGAAATTAGAGGCATCAGATTGGGTAAGGCGATAAGCACAAGTATGCCTATTATCACAATTACCACTAATAGTTCGGGCAGTGAGAATGCTCTAAGTGTTCGTTTATACATGTTGTTCTATCATTTCTTTTTAGGTTCTCTGCTTCAGTTCTAATACTTACCGAGCAGTTGCAATCTTTGTAAATAGGTGAGAATGATATCCGCCCTTTCTTTCTCTTTTTTCTCCATCTTGTTAAACTCCTCCAAGAGTTCGGGATGTTCAGACAATAAATTCTCCATGTATTTTGCAGTCATACGTTGAACTGCTTTCTTGTCGGAGTCGAGAAAGTAGCACGTTTGATGTTTGTATTGTTCAAATACATTGTTTGCTCCTGCAGCTGCTACTATTGCTTCACCAGCAAGGCCGATAAAAGCGGATCGTATGGCTCGTGCTTTACTCAACTTAATGCCAACGAAGCATATTTTAT
>JBOFWL010000004.1:0-1528 GCA_051653605.1 Brevinema sp. | reverse complement strand
CAAATTGACCCTTGCGGACAACCGCTATAGGTGGTGTTGTACTGCCAATTCTCAATATATCCAGCTTTTAAGAATTGTCTTATGATATTTAAGAACTTACTATCTTTGATTTTTCTGCCTAAAATTTCAATCAGCTTTTCATGGTCGATATTATCAAAACAACCTTTAATATCACCCTCTATAAACCATGCTACACCTGTGAAATCAGAAGAAATCTGACGTAATGCAGTGTGGCAGCTTTTCTGTGGTCTGAAACCGTGGGAATGCTTGTGAAAAGTTGGTTCATAAATGGCTTCTAAAATCATTCTGATTACTTCTTGCAGTAATTTGTCTCGAAATGAGGGAATACCTAGAGGACGTAATTTTCCATTTTGTTTAGGAATATATTCACGTCTAACAGGTGTTGCTTGATATGTTCCATTTTGTAAGGAGCATATTAGGTCTTGGACGTATTTATCGCTAAATCCGTCTGCGGTATCATTATCAATACCCTTTGTTGTTGCACCTCTGTTTGCATAGAGTTTTTGGTAGGCGGCATGATATATATCTTCACGAAGTAAATATCTGTAAAGCCTCGTGAATATGCCGTCTTTATGTGTTTCTGAACACTTTTCAATACGCTCTAAAATTTCAGATGTTGGTTTCATTGAGGTTTCTCCTCCCTTTCATTCTTATATTTTAGATGTTATTAACTAATCCCCTTCGCCATGTAAGAGCCATTAACTCTCTCGGACTACTACGGGATTTCCGTTACCATATCAGACAAATGAGTCTGACTTAGGCAATCCCCAGTTAATGTTGTGTATAGGTATTTGAAGATTGTCGGATATGCTTTCGGTTTGTTGCGACATGTTCTCACGCCTGTTTCATAACATTGTGATAGTTACATTGTCGTCAAAGATAACAATATAGTGTTATGACATGGGTTTCAGGACTTTTACCCATACCTGCAAAAAACAGGAACTTAAACCTCACATTCGATAAATACAATCTTATCCTCATATCTTCTTATCATCAGGAAACAGTCGCACCTAAAGTCCTTCGGTGACTATTCCTTTCACTGCCATGCTTTGTTCCCGTAAAGGGTTTCCCCTTAGTCGGTAAGGCAGTATGATTTGCATACTATCGTATGCAGTAGCACCTACGCTACTTTACACAACACCCTATCTGGGCGCACTTTAATATTCTGCGTGATAGCTGTGGGAATACCGCCCCATTTACGAAAGCGTTTCCAAATCTCCACTGAATAGGCGGCGGTCTGTTCCTCTTTCAAGAGCAAGTGGAATTCGTCCATATAGTAGCGAGTGGAGCGTTTTTCCGCACGGTTGACTGTCACTCTGTTCCAAACTTGGTCTTGCACCACAAGCATGCCAAGCTTTTTAAGCTGTTTGCCCAATTCCTTAATATCAAAACAGACAAGGCGGTTTTGAATATCCACATTGGTCTGATGGTTAAACACACTCAAACTACCAGTAACATAGATTTCAAGGGCAGAACGGATATGCTTTGCTTCTTTTTCCTCCTGTCT
>JBOFWL010000003.1:0-4116 GCA_051653605.1 Brevinema sp. | reverse complement strand
CGGCAAAAACGCAGATCCCCTGTATGTGTGGCTTAAGGAACAAGCACCAACTGATATTGGCGATGCCGAAACAAAAGCATTTGAAGCAAGTGTGAAGATGTTTACCCTTGGAAATAAAAAAGAGGACATCAAGTGGAATTTTGGCAAGTTCGTGATTGACAAAAATGGCAATGTTGCAGAGCGATTTTCACCAGCACTTACCCCTGATAAAATGGAAATGAAAATTATAGAATTATTGGGGTAGTCATTTGACAAGATAATTTGATAAAAGCCTGTGGTCAAAATGCATTATCGTTTGACTACAGGCTTTTTATTGAGTATTAGTATTATAGCGATAACTTGGATTGACCGCCCATATCCGAGCATTGACTGGACTATTTTGGGGATGTAACGTGAAAAGGCTCTACACAGATTAAAAGTGTAGAGCCTTAATTTCATAATTAGTCAGATTTTGTTGTGTAGGCAAAAATAAGCAGTGACATAGGGTTTGCTCATTTTGTTCGCTGCTGCTTATGTGAATGTATCATAAAACAAAGCTGTATTAAAAAAGCAATTATCGAAATTATAAATATTAGTATATTTGCGGTAAATGGTTTAAAGTACCAACCCCATTCTTCGGTATAAAATAGTTGAACACAAATATAAGAGGATGCAACGCTAAACGCATTTCCAATTATAACCACTAAAAACTGCTTGTATTTTATAGCACTGAAACATAAACCCCCAAAGCCAACTATCATTAAACAATACAATAACATCGTGTCATAAGTGGCATCTCCATATATTGATAAAAATGCAAAAGGAATACAGTATCCCATGAGCAACATTGCTCTAATTAGCCATTTGTGCATATTCATTTTCACCTCCTGTTGTATAAATTTCACCCAATGGGTGTTTTTCAGATTACTATTGTGCTACTTGAATTTCAAGTTACATTGTAATCGTAACCCCCATGACACCATCAGAGTAGGCAATTGAGAGTGTTACATCGCCCATTGTCAGCAATGTACCCACTGATACGCTTTCAACAGTTGCCTCAAGCTCTGTATACCCTTGTGCCTTTAAATCTTTGAGATATGCTTGTGATTGTTCCATAGTAACATCCTTAATAAATACCGAAAAATGCCCATTTGTCGAATCGTCAATCACATAATTCACAACCCCGTACTCAGGCATTGGAATCTTGTCTGTGTAAGCGTTGTCAGGCCATTGAGAGGTGTACTCCGGCTTGGAATCATCGAAATGTAAATCCTCTGAAAAAGAATCAATCAGCTTTTGTAATTTCTCTGAGCTTTCAGCAAAGTTGCGCACATCTTCGCCCATCGTATATTCCGCCCATTCACGGCTTTGAATAAAACCGACTTCTCGGTTGCTGTCAGTAAAAACAAACCGCACCTGATCTGCGTTGTCAATCAATGCAAGCAGCACAAGTGCATTTCTGCGGAAATGGTCAAGGATGGACGGATTTTCTGTGTCATATTGTGCAAGCCTCTCGGTAGGTACGGCATAAAAAATTTCAACCTGATAGGGCTTTTGTGCAGTGTCCAGTTCAAAGTGGTCATAGTTCAACTCCAAAGCCATCGGCAGCAGTCCAATTAGGTTGCCAACAGCGGAATTATCGCCAATATACTGGGTGCGTGCCAACCACAGATCCTTGGCAGAATAGCTGCCGCTCTGCAACATCTCGTGTTGAAGCTGAATCGTTGATGCAATTGTACGGGTGGGATATGTCTCCTGTACCTCATCAATGGACAGGACAACATAGTTACCCACAGAAAAATCGTCTATTGTCAACTGTCTTGGTCCACTGTTGGTTGCAACGGTTATGAGTGCATTTGGCTCCCAGCTCACGATACACCTATCACCGATTACACTGTTTTTGTCAATCCCCATAACAGTCATAGTGGGAGTGTCCTTATCTATTTCAAGAATCACAGCGTTAACTCCGGCAAAGCCTTTCGATTCCTGCCTTGGATTTGCTATCAAGCTAATCACCAGGCAAATTACACCGATTAGTGCAGCCACAACTACCCAAAACTTCGGCTTTTTGTAGTTCAGCACATTTTTCACTCTGTCTTTTGTATCACCCTCGCCAAAGGCAAGAGGGGTTGCGTGTATCGTTTTCTTGGTGGTTGAGAAACGCAAAAGAGACTGGGAGTACTCGACTTTGATGTCGGTATCCATACTTTTCATAACAGCTTCATCGCAAGACAACTCCATATCCTTGCCAGAAAGAACAAAGGCAACCCAAACCAAAGGGTTAAACCAATGGACGGACAAGGCAATAAATCCGAGTATCCTTGTGATATGGTCAAGCCTTTTAATATGGCATAGCTCGTGGCGAATGATGTAGCTTTGTTCCTCCTCCAAAAGTGAGGACGGTAGATAAATCTTAGGTTTTATTATCCCAAGCACAAAAGGAGTTGATATATGATCTGCAAGATATATATTTTCTTTTAATGGAGTTGCTGTGATTAAACTGCGTTTTAATTTGACAAAAGCAATAATGCTGTAAACAGCCATAGCAATAATGCCAGCAATCCAAATTATCTCACCGATAAATAGCCAAACTTGAATAGGATTAATACTTGCACCTACATCAGTCGGAACAGGTAGAATAGGATTAATGATGTTATCAACCACCGTCATTCCGGTGCTAATTTGAGGTGCTTGGCTGTAAATAATATCTTGCGGAATAGCTGTTTTGTTGATAGAAATAAGACTAAAAACACTTTCAAAGGAGAAGGGAGAAATAAGCCTTAACACCACTACCGACCATAAGACATAGGAAAAAATCTTAGGTGTTTTTTTTAGTGCAAGCCTTACCAACAGTACAAAAATAATCACATAGCTTGCAACAAGGCTCATATTTAAAACGGATAAAAACAAATTATCAAGCATTATTTTCCCTCCTTGTACCCGTCAATAAGCTCTTGTATTTGGGTGAGTTCTTCATCGGATAGATTCTTTCTTGTAGAAAATGAAGCCAAAAATCTTGGGAGTGAACCCGAGAATGTTTCATCCACAAACCTTTCACTTTGCACTGCCATATATTCCTCTTTGGAAATCAGTGAAGTAACAGTAGAGTTATTATTCTTAAAAAAACCTTTTTCGCACAGTTTTCTCAAAACGGTATAGGTGGTGGGCTTTTTCCAAATAAGACTGTCTGTCGCAAGCTTTACAAGCTCACCCGAGGAAATTGGCTCGTTATCCCAAATTAAATCAGCAAACCTCATCTCAACTTCGCCAAGTTTATAATCTATCATCTTAAATCCTCCTATGGTTTATTATCAATAAACTAATAATTAAAGTCTATCAGCAATAAACCATCTTGTCAATAGCTTATGAAAGCAAAGACCTATTTTTACCGCCCTTTTGCGAGGATTGACTGGACTATATTGGGTATGTAACGTGAAAAGGCACTGTGCTAAATCGAATAGCACAGTGCCTAATTTCGTAATTAGTTAGATTTTGCCCAGTAGCCCAAAACAAGTGGTCACACAGGGTTTGCTCATTTTACACATAAGGAATACTCCCAAGCGCCTCATTTGTATCAGAATCAATGACAATTCTCATAGCCTCAAATTGGACTAATATATCTTCTTCATCAAGTGAACTATTATCAACACCATCAAAAGTCGCAACATGGTCAATCATATCGCCCAATAATACTGATTTATAATCATTTTTATTATACTCATAGCTTTTCTCGTCCATAACATCATAGCACACTTGAAGAATATCATCACTAATCTCTACTTGCGAAGTTGTCTTCCAGTCATCTTTATTACCTTGTGTATCTGCACAACCCACAAGTAGCACAACTATGCTAAGGGTAAGTAATAAATTAAGTCCTTTTTTCAAAATTGCACTCCTCCAATCATTATATAAATTTCTGGGTATCGCACCTGCTTTCTGCAACTTCAGGATTAATTTTCTTTTGCCACTTAGAGCAATAAAAGGCTGATGCGGTCAACTGCTCATTTTATTTACCATACAAATAACAGCTTGTCATGTGGTCGTTAACCATTCCGGTGGCTTGCATAAAAGCATAAACTGTTGTTGAGCCTAAAAACTTAAATCCCATTTTTTTAAGGTCTTTACTTAGTTTATCAG
>JBOFWL010000002.1:0-1341 GCA_051653605.1 Brevinema sp. | reverse complement strand
ACTGCGTAGCGTGCCTGTGGTATAATGCTCCGACTGTTTACGTCCCCTTGCGGGATGGAGTCTTTCTTCGCTACAGCTAAGAAAGAGGAGATTAATAGAAAGAAATATACGCTACGCAGCTTATGAAGAAGCTAAAATTCCCGTTCTAGACTATATAGAATTTTCGATTATGTCCCGTCCTGCCTACGGCGGGCAGGGAATAATATACATCGGATGCATTCCTATTTGGGAAATAAATCTCCTAATAGTATTTCTCTTCAGATGGTAGTTTAAACTAACATAACCCCTGTTATTTTCTCTCCAACCAACCGTACCACTCCATCGTTGTTTAATTCCCTGTTATTTTTTTGAGCCCATTTTTGTAAGTATTTATTTTATATAGCGATAGTGCACTTTTACTAAAATAAAAATAAGAAATTCCCTGTATTTTTCCCTGTTATCCCTCTCACTACGTTTCGGGGACTAATATGCCAGGGAATTTGCATTGAAAATACAGGGAATTTTTGCTATTTTGGAGAATAGTTCGCTGATAACTTCGGCAGTAATAGCAAAGTGCTTTGAAATTCTCTTTCAAGGCACTTTTATTTTGCGCACCCGATATTACGGGGTTCAAACTACTATCTCTGGGCTTCCCACTCCGGCTCTTTTGCTGCCTCCCATAATTTTCGGATTGTCCATGTAGCTGGCACTTGATCTTTTAAAATAGTATCTAGTATATCCCCCGCCAGAAACCTTAGGGTCATTATTTTATTCAAATAACTTGGATCTATCTTCTCATCCCTTGCAAACGCAGACATACTTCTAAATTACCTGCTTCCAGTTTTTTGAACAATTCAAAGCTTTGCACCACCGCTTTCTTCAATACTTCATTGTCTGCCGCAGATAACCTACCTTTAAGCACTATTGTCTTTGCCGAGCTTCTATTCTGAAATACGTAAGGATATTCAAATACATCTACCCTATTTTCATTAATGCCTAAGCTTTCCCGTTTAATATGAATAGAAATACTCCTGTCCGTAATTCTAACTCTATCAATAATAGTTAATAGAATCTCTCGAGGATTTTGAAGCTCTTTAACAATCCTTTTTTGCACTATAAATTGACTATTTAGCAGATGCTCATCATACCTCTCATCTTCTATTATTTCTGATAACTTGTTTAACACAAAGTCTTCTATCTCTTTTGCCGGTAATTGTCTTGGGGATTTGCCCTCATACCCTGTATTCTTCATCACCCCCTTAATAAGATAATACCGATATCTTATTAGTCGCTCCGCACCTCCTTGTGCTCTCGCGACACTTCTCCCATCCATGGGAGTCGCCTTTCTTTTTGTAGAATGAG
>JBOFWL010000001.1:0-1094 GCA_051653605.1 Brevinema sp. | reverse complement strand
ACGCTTCCCTCCGCCGCTCTCTCATGCGTGTGTTTCTGCTCCCTCGCGCTCTTCACCATCACGTGAGCTCAAAGTAGGGCACGGGCTTATGTGCACTCGTCTTCTTCAAACTGAGCTTCATCTGAACAATGACGGATTACGGTCCTGCGGGGCTTGAGGGCTCGGTGGAGGCCCCTCCTGACGCCACTGTGAGACGCATCCTAATGTCGAAATAACATGGAACTATGCTGCAGTTTTCAAGTGCAAATGGGAAGCTCCTTCCCTTAAGTGGGGTGTTTGTTATTACGACATTAATAACATGGAAGCAGCTTACACTCTTAAAAATAGGTGTTGTTTTGCAGTGATGCTATAAAAGAAGCCATTTTTGGTTCCCTTAAAGAACGTTTCAGTGCACAGATCTCAAAAGAACCATATTTTTCTTGGTGTGAAGAACATTTTAATCTCAAGAACCTTTTTCCACTATAAAGAAAAGGTTAATGCCAATAAAGAACCTTAAATTTTAAGAGTGTAAACAAAAAATTAATGTATAGTGAAGAATAACCAAATTACGGCTACCCCCTAATATTCAACTAATCGTTAGTCGACTAGAACAGGCTTAATCGACCAACAATTTTATTAGTCAGTCTCTTGTGGTAATTACAGTCGGGCAGGAAATCCAAACATTCACTTATCATCCATCGCCCTCAAATATGACTTATCATTTGAAACATACAAGTAGTAGCAACTTAACATAACTTTACATAACGTTAACCTAGATAAATGTGCGCTATTATTAGGTAGGGATACACCGATATGAACATTTTGGCTGATATTGATAACCGATAATTCTTTATATTTGAAAGCCGATAACCGATATATTGGCCGATAAATCTACATCAAAATTTGTATATAATTTTCGAGAGATTACAAAGACAAAAGTCTCACCATTAAAAGCCACGTCCCAAGCACACAATTATAATGTTCTCATTATAATATTATGTAGCTTATATGACAGACTTGCATTCTTTTTGAAGTGATTTCAATCATATTTCAAGCAATTCAAAACCATAATGGCAGACAGTGTGCATCTGAAGTGTCTCAGCTGAAGGAAAAAT